>NZ_CAXOQT010000001.1:0-164731 GCF_964211445.1 Rothia mucilaginosa
TGCCCGCTCCCCGCGCAACTCCCTCGCGCAACCGTCCGGAAGCGATCCCCCCTCAGACACAAGAAACCACCGCCCGACCGTGAAAATTCACGACCGGGCGGCGGTCTCTATACACCGAGCGCACAGGCTGAGGATTACCCTCAGCTACGCATCGGAAAGAATGGTGAGCGGCTTAGCGCTTGACTTCGTTCTCCTCGTAAGGACGCAGAGTCTCGCGCTCGCCCTCAGCACCATGGACGCGGTGTACCTGAACCATGTTGGTGGTACCTGCGCGACCTGCGGGAGCGCCGGCAGCAACGACGACCAGGTCGCCGGCTTCTGCCAGACCGTTCTTCAGCAGGTACTCGTCCACGAAGTGGAACAGACCTTCCTGATCGGTGATCATCTCAACCTGCTCAGCGTCAACGCCCCACAGCATGGACAGGAAGGAGCGAACCTTCGAGCTGGTGGTGAACGCAACGATCGGGGTCTCGGGGCGCAGACGTGCCAGACGACGTGCGGAGTCACCGGACTGGGTGAAGGTTACGATGAGCTTTGCGTCCAGCTGGTCGGCAATGTTCACTGCCGCGCGGGTGATTGCGCCACCGCGGGTGCGGGGCTTGCGGTCCAGCTCGGGCACGCGGTACAGGCCGCCCTTTTCGGTGTCCTTGACGATTGCAGCCATAGCCTGCAGGGTCAGAATCGGGTACTTACCGACCGAGGTCTCGCCGGAGAGCATCACTGCGTCTGCGCCGTCGAGGATTGCGTTAGCGCAGTCAGAAACCTCTGCACGGGTGGGGACGGGGTTGTCGGTCATGGACTCGAGCACCTGGGTTGCCACGATGACGGGCTTTGCCCAGCGGCGTGCCATGTCGATTGCCTTCTTCTGGACGAGGGGAACCTCGGAGAAGGGCAGCTCAACGCCGAGGTCACCACGAGCGACCATGATGCCGTCGAACTTGTCGATGATGTCCTGCAGGTTCTCAACTGCCTGGGGCTTCTCGATCTTGGCGATGACGGGTACGCGGATACCCTCTTCTTCCATGATCTTGTGGACGGGGTCAACGTCTGCACCGGTACGGACGAAGGAGAGTGCAATGATGTCTGCACCCATCTTCAGCGCGAAGCGCAGGTCGTTCGCATCCTTCTCGGTCAGCGCGGGCAGGGAGACTGCTGCGCCGGGCAGGTTAATGCCCTTGTTGTTGGAGATGGGGCCACCGACGACCACGCGGGTGCGAACGCGGGTGGGAGTTACCTCAATAGCTTCGAGGCGGATCTTACCGTCGTCGAGCAGGAGCTTGTCGCCGAGCTTTACGTCGCCGGGCAGGCCCTTGTAGGTGGTGCCACAGATTTCTGCGGTACCTTCAACGTCTTCGGAGGTGATGGTGAAGTCTGCGCCGGGCTCAAGGTATTCCTTGCCGTTTGCGAAACGCTCGAGGCGAATCTTGGGGCCCTGCAGGTCGGCGAGGATTGCAACGTCCTTACCAAGCTTTGCAGACTGTTCACGGATGGTGTCGTAGCGTGCCTGGTGCTCGGCGTGGTCACCGTGGCTCATGTTCAGACGGGCGACGTTCAGGCCAGCCTTGATTGCCTCGGAGATCTTCTCGGGGGACTCGATTGCCGGACCGATGGTTGCAACGATTTTTGCGCGCCTCATGTACCTAACCTTTGTGTGTTGTTTTGTGTGACCCATGAGGGTTCACACTGATTTTCCGGGGAAGACTAACGTCAAATTCCCAATTATTCCCACGCGTTCTAACAGGTAACCACATGCCGGATGCGTGGGACTCTTTCTCAATTATAGGGGTTTTACGCCCTCTTGGGTATGTTTCTCCCAACTCTTTCCATCGAAGAAATTGTGTTTCACGTCGCATTTTGAACATCACCTCTCCCCCGTCGAGCACACCACGAGAAGTCAGTTTCCACCCCCTCCACTCCCGCCTCGCCCGGAAAGTAAATTAGGGTGCTTTTTACCTATAGAAAATGGGCACTGCGCAATATTTAGTCACACTCGAGAACCTTCGATCGTATTTCAAAAACATAGAGACACTCAGAGTGGGCTATGAGAAGATAGATAGGGCTCCAAGAGCTAGGCGATTTCACATTTTCGCGCGCCTAGCCTATATTGGAACCCATAATTAGTATTTGAAATGCGAAATATATCTGGAAGGTTCACAGATGACTACTCGCGTGCTGATTATCTTCGGCTCCACCTACGGCTACACCGAACAGTACGCCACCTGGCTGGCAGAAGATCTGCGTGCACTCCCGCAGGCTCCCGAAGTTGAGACTGTCCCCGCCTCCAAGGTCACCCCCGAGCAGGCAGAGGCATTCGATGCCTTCGTGATCGCCGGCAGCGACTACGGTGGATTCCTCAACGGCGCACCGGCACTTCGCAAGAAGATTCTGCCGGTCATTGCGCCCAAGAAGAACCGCACCGCGTTCTTCACCGTCTCCTTCACCGGTGAGTACTCCAAGAAGCTGCTCGACAAGGCCGTCGCCAAGAGCTACACCCCCGAACTGACCGAAGGTCGCCCCATCTACCACCTGCGTGGCGGCATCGACTTCGACAAGATCTCGCTGGCTCATAAGACCGCCCTGAAGGGCCCGGTCCGCGCATGGCTCATGGCGAACCCGAACCCCAACGAGGGCATCAAGCAGATGCTCGAATGCTACAAGACCGGCAAGGCTGAGTACATCGATCGCGAGACTCTCAAGCCGCTGGTCGAGGACATCGCCAAGTTCCTCTAAATCCTTCGGGAAACATAAACTTTCGCCTCTTCCCACCCGTCTCTTTCAGCCGGACATCAGAACCTGAAAGAGCGGGCGGGAAGAGTCGAGAAAAACGTGCCGACAGGCACCATATACGTGGTCGATGACTCTTCATCTCTCCTGCATCGACCATGAAACTCCGGGTACCGGTGCGAGGCCGCGCCAAATTACAGTATCCGGAACATGAGGGGTGGGTCTTTGTGTGTGCGGCCCACCCCTTTCCTTATGCCCAGAACCTCATACCTAGAGCCTTACGCTCGGGGCTCTTTAGCTACGCCCAGAGAGCACCCCCGACACAGCAGTCCACAGAGTGAAATTCGCAATGCCCCGGCGTGTCGTCCACCCAATAAATTTCTCAAAAAATTTGCGCCCATAAATACACTGACAAGCCGCAAAACAAATCAGACTCCCCCAAGACCGCAAATTACTGTGCACCCCCGCGAAAATCACGCCGCCAGAATGGCCCCCAAATCATTGCGCACAGCGGTGCAGGTACCGTACGCTGTTAGCTGTGTCAGCCGATTGACATACCCGGCAACCGACACACAAATCACTCAACGCCTCGGCATGCACACACATGCCAGGCGCCCCCACACAGGGTTACATCGACACATCCACCTCTCAGACACAGGCAAAATCTATGAAGAAATTCCAGACTGCCGCGCGCTCTGCGGCAGCCCGCTCCATCATGGCGTCCGCAGGTGCACTCTCCCTCGTCGCCGCCTCTCTCACCTCCGTTCCCGTAGCCTTCGCCGCCCCCAGCGCGAGCGCATCGGCAGAAGTCAATGCCAAAGCATCCTACGAGGAGCTCACCTACGCCCCCGCCCCGGATGCGTCCCTGGTCGAACGCTCCAACCCCGCCATGGGCGCGGGTGAGCGTGAACGCCTGGGCACCGCGAACGCACGCACCGGCGCAACCTCCCCCGCCTCGACCGCTACCCTGAGTGGCATCTCTGCAACCCAGGGCTCCGCGCAGGGGGTGGCGGCTACTCAGGCGCTGGCACCCGGTCAAGCACTGGCGCAGGGCCGTTCCTTCTGGACCCCCTCCGGCGGAACTCTCGGTATGGACGTCTCCTCGCACCAGCAGAACGTGGACTGGGCGAGCGCCTACGCCGCAGGTTCCCGCTTCGCCTACGTGAAGGCAACCGAGGGAACCTACTACACCAACCCCTACTTCGCCCAGCAGTACAACGGTTCGGCGCAGGTCGGCATGGTGCGCGGCGCCTACCACTTCGCAAACCCCGCCACTTCTTCCGGTGCCGATCAGGCACGCTACTTCGTGCAGAATGGTGGCGCGTGGACTGCTGACGGCCAGACCCTGCCGGGTCTGCTGGACATTGAGTTCAACCCCTACCCCAAGTACGGCAACACCTGCTTCAACATGTCCCCCGCGCAGCTGACCGCTTGGACCCGCGACTTTGTGGATACCTACCGTTCGCTGACCGGCCGCGACCCGATGGTGTACACCGCGACCTCCTGGTGGTCGCAGTGCGTGGGTTCGCAGCAGTTCGGCACCCTGCCGCTGCACCTGGCGAGCTACTCCACCGTGGTCGGTCCGATTCCGGCGGGTTGGAGCGGCTACGACATTTGGCAGTTCACCGACTCGGGCCCGTTCGTGGGTGACTCGAACTTCTTCCCCGGCACCGTGAACGACCTGCAGGTTCTGGCAAAGAACCCGAAGGCGGTGCACCGCAACTGGGCTAACGGCCAGGATCGCGCTGTGGAAGATCGTGCGGTAGAAGACCGTGCCGCTCAGGATTCTAACGTGGTGACCACCGCGACCGGTTCCATTGATATTCGTACCGGTATCGGTAACTTCTGGAATAAGAACCGCTCCTTCTACGGCGACCCGATCGGCACCGAGTACACCCTCGGCAACGGCGTGTACGCGCAGAAGTTCACCAACGGTAAGACCATCTACTGGACGAACTCCCACGGCTCGCACTGGCTGGTCACCAACGGCGGCCTGGATCAGAAGTTCCGCTCTGATATTGCGCGATTCCGCGGCCTGACCACCAACGAGGAAACCCGCTCCGACACCATCGCGGTCTCCTTCGCCAACGGTGAGGGCGCCTACTGGTCCAACGCGTACGGAACGCACATCATCAACGAGCACGGCGCAATCTACGCGACCTGGCGCGCAGCTGGCATGAAGGGTGTACCCACCACTGACGAGCAGAACCTGGGCAACGGCATCATCAAGCAGGAATTCACCGGCAGCACCACCTACGTGTGGTCCGCACAGACCGGCACACACCGCCTGCACACCGGCGGCGCGTTCTACCACCGCTTCCTGCAACACCGCGGCACCTGGGGTGCACCGGTGACCGACGAGACCGCAACCTCCACGGGTGCTCAGGTTCAGTTTGCCTCCGGCAAGGTACTGCTCTGGTCGGATGCGTACGGTGCGTACGAGACCAACGGTAACGGCTCAATCTTCAAGCACTGGGCGCAGAACACCGCCCGCTACGGTGCGGCACGCGGCGACGAGTCCTACGTGAACGGCGTGTACTACATGGACTTTGAGCGCGGCACGATCCGCTGGACCGCACAGCGTGGAATCTACTAAAGAGCGTGACATCTACTAATAGCGCGGCAACTGCTCAACCATAAAACGCGCATATAAAAACGAGGGGCACCTGGCAGAGGTGCCCCTCGTTCTTTTGCTACAGCACGCATCTTCTGAACAACACAAAAATCAAGATGCGCCCTGCAGCGGGTGGGTTACCGAGTGAGTAGAGAACCCGGCTATATTACCCGTGCCGGCAGGTAAAATTTAGCCGTGGCGGTAAGAGTCGCCACGAAGTCATGCAATGTCCTAAAAGCCCCGGATTAGCGTGGCGGACATAATCCCCATTGACTATGTCCGTGGGGCCCACACTAATCGTTGGTGAGACCTCACCCCGAAGGTGTCTAGAGGGGCACCTGACCGGAAGTAAGGACTCAACGGTGAATAACGGCACGGTACGAAGATGCTGAAATTCACCCGGGTATGGCGTTCCGTAAGAAGGAATCGATATCTAGGAGGGCCGAAACCTTCACACGTCATATCCCGTTACATCTAGGGTAGGTGCAGGAGGCCGCGAAACTCATCTTTTCCGGAAATATTACAATTCAATCAGTGGTTGAATGTTTTTGTCAAAAAAATGCATTTTGAGATATATAGATGTCAAATATAGTGCATTATTGAATTAGTTTATTGTAGTTTTTGAGATAATCCACCGAATATTTCAAAATAAATTCCCGCGTATATTACGTTTAGGTGCATTGCACTCACAGAGGTTTCAGGGCGCTGACGATAACGGCTCTCAAAAACTCGGCTACTCTACAACACCGCATTAAAAACACTAAGGCGCACCCCGCGTCGTATGCACAGCAGAAAGAGTACCCCTACTCCCCCGCCACACGGGATGCGCCTTAGGCGCTATAACCATCGAAACTACCGGCAGGACCTCAGCCGAGTGAGACCTTGAAGCCCCGCCGGGCGCCTCGAACCATCCGCCAGCTTAGAGGCTAGCGAAGTCCAGAACCATACGGCCGGTAATCTTACCCGCCGCCATTTCCTCGAAGACAGCCGGTGCCTCGTCAACCTCACGCAGCTGAACCACCGGAACCACGATGCCGTCAGCACCGAACTGGAACGCCTCCGCCAGATCCTGACGGGTACCCACCAGGGAGCCCACCACGCGGATGCCGTCCAGAATAATCTTCACAATGGACAGCTCCATCATCTCCGAGGGCAGACCAACAGCCACCACGGAACCACCAGCGCGAACCGACTCAACAGCCTGGTTGAACGCAACCTTCGACACCGCGGTCACCACGGCAGCGTGAGCGCCGCCGCCGGTCAGCTCGCGAATACGAGCCGGAACGTCCTCAACCTCACGGCCGTTGATGACGTGGTCAGCGCCAGTCTCACGAGCCAGAGCCAGCTTGTCGTCGTTGATGTCAACGGCGATAACCTTGGCACCGAAAACCTTCTTAGCGTACTGAACGGCAAGGTTACCCAGACCGCCAGCACCGTAAGCAACCAGCCACTGACCCGGGCGAACCAGCGACTCCTTGATTGCCTTGTAGGTGGTCACACCAGCGCAGGTAATGGAGCTAGCCTGTGCCGGGTCCAGACCCTCCGGAACCTTCACAGCGTAGTCAGCGGTCACCAGGGTGTACTCACTCATACCGCCGTCAACCGAGTAGCCCGCGTTCTTCACCGAACGGCACAGGGTCTCACGACCCGAGGTGCAGTACTCACAGTGACCGCAACCCTCGAAGAACCAAGCCACCGACACGCGGTCGCCTTCCTTCAGCGACTCAACACCCTCGCCAACCTTGACGACGCGACCGATACCCTCGTGGCCCAGAATACGACCCGGAACCTCACCGAAATCACCGGACGCCACGTGCAGGTCAGTGTGGCACACACCCGAGTACTCAATCTTCACGAGCGCCTGACCGTGACCGACCTCCGGAACGGGAACCTCACGGACAACAACCGAACCGTCAACCTTCTCAGGAACAACAACAGCCTTCATGGTTTCCTTGCACATGACCTAAAACTCCTTAGTCATTGGTTGCCGCGCTCAAGCCGCAATCTGCAATTTGCGCTTTGCAACCTAGCGGGGTGGGCGCGCGTATTCTTTACATTTCCACCGTAAAATGATGAGCCGCCAATCTAAAGGACTATCCCCGAATATGACAGAGGGGTTACTTAGGGGTCAGCACGCGAGCGAGGATGAGCTTTCGATAAGGTCTATTCCGACCAATGCGCTAAACCGCCAAAGGTTGATATGACGCTATGACGAAGCAACACAGAAGATGAGAATGCCTCCCAAACCAGCGGTCTGGGAGGCATTCAGAAAAAATTTAAATATTAAGTTTGAGGCGCATACCACCCTAAAGAAAGGGTTCAATCTGCACCTATACAATTCACGGCAAATTCCACCGGCAGGCCAGAAATAGCCTAGAAGCAGAAAGCAACCTCAATATAGCCGGCGCCGCGCTCACCCGGACCATTCGGAGCGTTCAATGCCCAGCCCAGATCCGTCACACGCACCGTAGTATCCATGAACGTACCGCCGCCAGCGCCACCGCCAGCCAACTGCACCGAACCCACCGCATAGCGGGCACGAGCCGCATCATTATTCCACTTCTGCGACACCACACGAGCCGAAACGCTCAACGCAGCACCCGAGCCGCCGCCGCCATAACCGGCGCCACCGCCTCCAGAAACCACCGACTGGTAGCCGTTAAACAGCTCACCAGCGTTCGACGGGCGGTTATCGGTACCCTCCGGAGTCTGATCCCACTGGTACGAATAGCTCGCCACACCGTCGGCGCCCTTCGCACGGAAACCGCTCGCACCCGCCGCACCGGCAGTCGCAGTGCTCACCAGCTTCTGGGTGGAGGTGCTCGAAAAACCAATCACCGAACCATCAACAGTCGGCGGGTTCAGCTTCTCGCCGCCAGCACCGCCCACACCACCGGCAGCACCCGAACCCGGGTTCACCGTCAGAATCGGCTCAGACTGCTCCTCATACGAGGTGAAACCAACAAAACCGGGCGAACCGTCGCCGTCACCCGAACCAGCACCGCCACCGGTGCTGAACTGGTGCTCGCCGCCGGAGCTATCCAGCGAATAGTGCGCGGTCGGGCGCACAGCACCCGCATTCGCGGGGTTCGGCAGAACCGTCGCATACGACGCCAGCACACCGGCACCGCCGCCACCACCGGCAACAATCATCGGCACGCCGTCCACCTCAATAGCGGACGAGCCACCGCCGGACGCCGAATACAGCACAGCGCTCATACCGCCGCGACCGGTCACACCACCAGAAATGCGGGTCAGGTTATTAATCGCAGAAACCACGTTCGCGGGAACCGGCGAAGAAGCCTTCGACGAGCCACCCACACCGTAGCCGTCGCCACCCTCAGCAGGCTTCAGCTCACCATTACCGATACCGCCCGAACCGGCAGTCAAAGTAATAGTCTGGCCGCCACGCACAGCCATAGATCCCTCAACCATAGCGCCGGAACCGGCATCAGCCACAGTGTAGTTCGTGCCGCCAGCGCCGCCCACAGCCACAAAACGCATACGCTTAGCACCCGCAGGAACCGTCAACACGGCAACCTTCTTCACACCGTCACCGGCAGTAATCGTCGTCGAATCCTCAAAGGGGCCGGTGCACTCACCTTCTTCGTCAGACGCCGCATACGCAGGAATCACCGAAGAAGCCACCACAACCGGGGCAGCCCACGCCGCACCAGCCACCAGACGGCGACGCGATAGGCCAGGACGGGACAGACCCGGGCTAGAAGAAGAAATGGGGCGCGAAGAATCGCCAGAAGAAGAGCTCACGATAAAAATCCTGTAGTTGAGTGGGTGTTTCTAAACGCAGACGCGGCAGGCGCCATCGCTCGAAGAGCCTCACACTCCGCAGAGCCTCATACTCCAGAGTGGGCACCCGCCACACGCAGTATCTCTATTATGCCTTCTCAGCGACCCAAATCCGTACACGGCACACGCCACCATGAGAACATCCACCGGCAAGAAGCAGACAGCGAGCGCAAAAAGCGGGCACAAAAAACCGCCGGACGGGGCGCTCCCATCCGGCGGTTTTTCTATGAAATTTAGATGGAGCTAGGAGCCCTTCGTCGAAGACTCAGAAGAGTCAGAAGTGTCAGAATCCTCGGCAGACTCTGCCTTCTTGGATGCCTTCTCAGTTGCTTTCTCCTCAGCGTCCTCTGCAGACTCATCTGCGGCAGGCTTCGGAGCGAACTCTGCAGGTGCAGGCTCAATACCCGCAGTAGCCTTCGCCGCAGCACGACGGCCAGCCACCACAAAACCAACAGCACCCAGCAGAACCAGCAGCAGAGCAGTCCACACGTGAATACGAACGCCCCAGAGCATCTCCGAGGTATCAATACGCAAGAACATCTCAATGAAGAGGCGACCCACACCGTAGTAGAACACATACAGCCACAGGGTCTGACCCAGCTTCAGCACGCCCTTACGGCCCAGCCACAGCAGCAACGCCACACCCAGCAGGTTCCACAGCGACTCGTACAAGAACGTCGGATGGAACAGCGTGCCCGCCGGATACTGCGAGGGGAAATTACCGCTCGAGGTGCTAATCTCCAGGCCCCACGGCAGAGTCGTCGGCTTGCCGAACAGCTCCTGGTTGAACCAGTTACCCCAGCGGCCAAACGCCTGAGCCAGCAGAATACCGGGGGCTACCGCATCCGCGAACGCCGCGAAATTCATGCCGTAACGGCGGCAACCATACCAGGCGCCCAACGCGCCAACCGACACGGCACCCATGATGCCAATGCCGCCCTCCCAAATCTTCAGGAAAGCCCACGGATCAGCAACATTCGGACCGAAATAGCTACCCGGGTCAGTAATCAGCACATGGTAGGCGCGGGCACCAATAATGCCCGCCGGAATAGCCCACATCGCCACGTCAAAAACGCGCTCAGGGGTACCACCCGCCGCCTTCCAACGGCGAGAACCCAGCCACAAGCACACCGCCATACCCGCAAGAATACACAGGGCATAGAAATGCACACGGAACGGGCCCAACTGCAGGTACGAAACGCTCGGCGAGGGAATCGAAGCCAGCACGTTAGCTACCGGCACGCTCGCCAGCGACAGCACATCAGACATTAGCCTTCACGCCCCGCCAGCTCACGGGTCAGCTTAGCCACCGCCTCAACACCGCCAGAAGCCAAAGCCTTCACCAGCGCGGTACCGACAATCACGCCGTCAGCATACTCGCCGATCTCCTCAACGTGGGCACGAGTCGAAACGCCCAGACCCACGCACGCACGAGGCGCACCGGCAGCCTTAATGTCCGCAACCAGGGTGCGAGCCGCCTCCGACACGGAGGTGCGGGCACCGGTCACGCCCATAACCGACACGGCGTACACGAAGCCGCTCGACGCCTTCGCGATGGTCGCCAGGCGCTCCGGCGACGAAGACAGCGCGGCAAGGAAAATACGATCCAGACCGTACTCGTTCGACGCCTCAAACCATGCCGATGCCTCGTCGGGCACCAGGTCCGGGGTAATCATGCCCGCGCCACCGGCAGCCGCCAGGTCACGCGCAAAGTTCTTCACGCCGTACGCCAGCACCGGGTTCCAGTAGGTCATCACGACGACCACCGCGTCGGTAGCCTCGGTGATGCGGCGGACCGCCTCGAACAGCAGAGACAGCTTGAAACCGTTCTCCAGCGCCACGCCGGTCGCCTTCTGAATCACCGGGCCATCCATGACCGGATCAGAATAGGGCACACCCAGCTCGATAATGTCCGCGCCGTTATTGCCCAGAGCAATCGCCGCATCAATCGACTCATCCAGGGTCGGGAAGCCCACCGGCAGGTAGCCAATCAGCGCCGCACGGCCCTGCTTCTCGCACTCAGCCAGACGAGCCGCCAGGGGCGAATCGGGGTTAGCAGCCGGGAAAGTGCCATCCAGCACCTCAAACGGCGCCGCCTGAGAAATAGCGTCCTGGTAGCTCATTACTTAGCCTCACTTTCAGCCTGTGCGTTCTCTGCAGCAGCGGATGCGGCAGCTTCCTTATTACCGGTCATCAGGGTCGAAGACGGAATCGCCTTACCCAGGCCGAACCACTTCAGCGCGGTCTCCATGTCCTTATCGCCACGACCCGACAGGCACACAATCATGGTCTTCTCGCGTGCCGCCTCCGGATCCTCAGCTGCCCAACGCTGGCACACGCGCAACGCGCCCGCCAGAGCATGCGAGGACTCAATCGCCGGGATAATACCCTCGGTGCGGCAGAGCAGGCTCAGCGCATCCATCGCCTCGGTATCGGTCACCGGCTCGTAGGTCACGCGACCAATATCGGACAGATAGGAGTGCTCCGGACCCACGCCGGGGTAATCCAGACCAGCCGAAATCGAGTGGGACTCAATGGTCTGGCCGTCCTCATCCTGCATCAGGTAGGTCATTGCGCCGTGCAGCATGCCCGGGCGGCCCAGGGTAATGGTTGCCGCGTGACGGCCGGTATCCACGCCGTCGCCGCCAGCCTCAAAACCGTAAATCTCAACCGAAGAATCATCCAAGAACGCGTGGAACAGACCAATCGCATTCGAACCGCCACCCACGCAGGCAGCAATACCATCGGGCAGGCGGCCAGTCTCAGCCAGAATCTGTTCGCGCGCCTCCGCACCGATAGCGTCGTGGAAGAAACGCACCATCGCCGGGAACGGGTGCGCACCCGCCGCGGTACCCAGCAGGTAGTGGGTGCTCTCAACGTTCGCAACCCAGTCGCGCAGCGCCTCGTTAATGGCGTCCTTCAGGGTGCGGGAACCGTTCTGAACCGCAATCACCTTCGCGCCCAGCAGCTGCATACGAGCCACGTTCAGCGACTGACGCTCGGTGTCTTCCTCACCCATGTAGACCACGCACTCCATGCCGAACAGGGCTGCAGCGGTCGCAGTCGCAACACCGTGCTGGCCGGCGCCGGTCTCAGCAATCAGACGGGTCTTACCCATGCGCTTAGCCAGCAGAGCCTGACCCAGCACGTTATTAATCTTGTGGCTACCCGTGTGATTCAGGTCCTCACGCTTGAGGAACACACGCGCACCAGCGTGCTCAGAGAACTTCGGAACCTCAGTCAGCAGCGACGGACGGTTCGAATACTCAGCAGACAGACGCTGGAACTCGGCAATGAACTCGGGGTCGTTCTTCGCCTCGTTGAAGGTCGCCTCCAGCTCATCCATGGCGGCAATCAGCGACTCGGGCATCCACCGCCCGCCGTACTCACCAAAATAGGGGCCGGGGGCATTCTTCAACGACTCACCGTTGAGGAAAGCTTCTGCCAGGTTCTCGCTCATCACTATTCCTTCCCTGGATGGTTGCCGCCGGACGCGCGCCGCGGGTAGGGCGGGGCATCAGGCCTGATCACAGCGAAACACCACGCCAACCGCAAATAGGTGGGCGGTGTTCGCACATATCCCCCTATAGTACCCGGGCGCAGGCGATGACCTGTACCCCGGAGTGCACATGACCACCCCTAGGACATGTGACGTTCGCCGGGGTGGGCACGCGGCGGACTACAGCAGCTCACGCAGCTCCTCCATCTGCTGAGAAAGCACCGTCGACACGCCACCGCGCATCGACACCCCGTACAGGGTCTCCGCAATCTGCATCGTGCGCTTCTGATGCGTCACCACAATCAGCTGCGAACGCTCCCCCAGCTCACCAATCACCTGCAACAGGCGCGAGAGGTTGCGGTCATCCAGCGCAGCCTCAACCTCATCGAGGGCGTAGAACGGCGACGGGCGAGACATATAAATCGCAATCAACAGCGCCAGCGAAGCAAGCGAACGCTCACCGCCAGACAGCAGCGACAGGCGCTTAACCTTCTTACCCGCCGGGCGTGCGTGAATCTCCGCACCCGAATTCAGTGGATCGGAGGGGTCGTCCAGCTCCAGGTGGCCCTCGCCTCCCGGGAACAGGGTCGCAAAGATGCGGCGGTAGTGGGTGTTAATGTCCTCCATCGCGGCGGTGAACACCTCCGCAATGTGGCTGCTGACCTCGTCCATGACCGTGTTCAGGTCGCGGCGGGTCGCCTTCAAATCCTCAATCTGCTGATTCAGGTAGGCGTGGCGTTCGGACAGCGCCTCGTACTCCTCCAGCGCCAGCGGGTTAATGGCGCCCAGCGCCTCCAGTTCGGCGCGGGTGGCCTTGAGGCGAGCGCGGACGCTCTCGGTGGGGGCTTCGGTAGTCTCGGATGCCGTTTCGGTAGCAGTATTTTCGGGGGCGTTGTTTTCGGAGGCAGCATTTTCGGAAGCCTCATCTGCGGGCAAGTCAACCGGCAGTTGCTCGAAGTACTCCTCCTCCAGCTGCTCCAGGGTCAAACCGGTCACCAGGCGGGCACGCTCAGCCAGCGCCTGCACACGCTCCTGCACGCGCGCCGCCTCCGTCTGAGTGCGCGCCAGCAGGGTCAGCGCCGCTGCGTGCGCCGCCAGCAAATCCTGCACCTCATCATTCGTGCCGGTCAGGCCATCCTGGGCGTTCTTCAGGGCGCCGCTCAGCTCGTGCAGCTGCTGCTCACGATTGCCCACCTGCTCGGCAAGCACCTCGCCCAGACGCTGGGCGCGGCGCTCAATCTTTGCCGCGGGCGCCTGCTCCCCCGTGCCCGCCAGGTAGGAATCCTCGCGGGTACGCGCCGACTCGTAGGCGGTGCGCGCTTCGGCTACGGATTCCTCCGCGGCGGTGAGGCGCTCGTTCAGTCGGGCGCGCTCATTCTGAATGTTCTGCGCGGAGGCTTCCAGGGACTCCGCCTGGGCGCGGGCGCGGGCATGCTCGGCGCTCGCCACGCCCGCCGCCTTCGCTGCCTCGCGTTCTGCTTCGACCGCCGATTCTGCCGCGGTCTGAGCCTGCTGAACGGCCTGTTCGGCTTCATCCAGTTCGGCGCGGGTGCGGGTCACGACCTGGGAGGCGGCGCGGTATGCGGCGGCAAGTTCCAGGGGGCTGGCGCCCTCAGCCGGGTAGAGCAGGCTGTAGCGGGTGTGCTCGGTGCCCGCGGGGTCAAAAATACGCCAGATAGTGCACTGACCTGCGCGGGTATTCTCTGCGAGCAGGTGCAGGGCGTGCTCTGCGGATGCGGCATCCGGCGCGAACAGCACGCCCGCCAGGCGCTCGCTCAGCGCCGCAGTGACGCGCGCCAGGGCGTGCTCGTCGATACCGGCGAGCGCGGCGGCATCCTCGCTGAGCGGCTCTATCATCTCGGTTGCGGGGCGGATACCCAGCTCACGCAGCTCGGTGGTGCAGGATTCGGGCAGTTCTGTTGAAAGTTCCTTCGCGGCAGATTCGCGGCTTTCATCACCCTTATCACCGCGCAGCTGCGATACCTCGACACCCTCAACCGGCACGCTCAACGCCGCGGTCGCCAGCGAGGTCAGCGCCGCAGACGCCGCGCGGGCATACTCGGGGTCAATCTGCACGGCATCCAGCACGCGCAGCAGGCTCGTGCTCTCAGCTTCGGCAGGAGCCTCCATGAGCTCACCGGTCTCGGGGTCGAAAACCGCCTCCGCAGATTCAGTGCCGGGCTCGGCGGGCGCCTCTCCCAGGCTCTGGCCCAGCGCCTCACGCAGGGTTGCGGCACGCTCAGCCGCCGCCGCGTAGGCGCGGGTCGCCTCCACCGCAGCGGCGCGGGCGGCATCCAGCTGGGCCTGCGCTCGGGCACGAGACTGCGCCGCCTCACCCGAGGCGCGCTCAGTCTGCGCCACCTCGGACGCCGCCTTCTCAACGTTCTTTAGCGCCGCATCGTAGCGTTCCTCAAAGCTGGCGTAGTTTTCCACCGCGCGCGCTGCCTCTTCGCGGCGTTCCTCCAGCAGTTCCAGGGCGCGTTCGTATCCGGCGCGGGCGGCGGCGGTCGCCTCGGTCAGCTCCACGCGGTAGGTGCGCACGCGCTCGGCGGCGATGGACTGCACGGTGCGCACGCGCGCGGCGGACTCGCGCAGGGTCGATACGGCCTTCTGGCAGGCGGTGACCTCCGCGTTCAGGCGGTTCTGCTCCTGCTGATGCTTCGCGGATGCGGTACGCGCCGCCTCCAGCTGTTCTTTCAGGGTTTCGGCGCGGCGGGTACCCTCCGCTTCGGAGGCGAGCGCCTGCGCCTGCTCCGCCTGCAGAACACCCAGCTGACGGGCCAGAAGTACCGCCTCCAGCTGACGGATGCGCGCCTGCAGCTGGCGCGCGGTCGCGGCGGATTCTGCCTGCTCGCTCAGCGGCTGCAGCTGCGAATCCAGCTCGGCAACCAGGTCGCTCAGGCGGGTAACGTTCGATGCCACAGATTCCAGCTTGCGGCTGGTCTTCTCCTGGCGGCGGCGGTACTTGACCACGCCCGCCGCCTGCTCAATCATGTCGCGGCGCTGCTGCGCGGTGGCGTGCAGGACCGCATCCAGCTGACCCTGGCCGACGAGCACGTGCATCTGCTGACCCAGACCCGCCTCCGAGAGCAGGTCCTGAATATCGGCAAGGCGCGCCGGGGAACCGTTAATCTCGTACTCGCTGCCGCCGGAGCGGAACATGGTGCGCGAAATCTGCACCCGATCAGTGGGAATGCTGAGGGTGCCATCAGAATTATCGAAAGTCAGGGTGACTTTGGCGCGGCCCAGGGGTGCCCGCTGGGCGCCGTCGCCCGAACCAGCCTCGCCGGAGCCCGCGAAGATAACGTCCTTCATGCTGCCGCCGCGCAGGCTCTTAGCGCCCTGCTCACCCATAACCCAGGCGAGCGCATCCAGCACGTTGGACTTGCCGGAGCCGTTCGGGCCGACCACCGCGTTAATGCCGGGGGTGAACTCAAAAGTGGTTGCGGAGGCGAAAGACTTGAACCCGCGCAGGGTCAGCGACATCAGGTGCACAAGGGGCCTTTCTGCAGAAGAACTGGTGTTTGCCGGGCACGTTCTGTGGTGCGTGGCGGCATCCCTCTAGTGTACGCGGTGCGGCGGGCGGGCGGCGTGAACGTGCACGGGGTGAAAGGGGTTCAAAGTTCCTCATTGTGCATCATCTTACGCGCGGGGTGAACGGGCGCGTTCATATTGGGTCTACGGATACGGGTTCGCCCGGTCGGTGCGGTAGATTGGAATGAGCATCACGAATTCTGCGGGGCCACTGTTCGCATCCCCGCGTTTTTCTATGTATCCCACTGACTTCTATTTTCAAGGGCCACACCATTGATGAATTCATCCGCCGATAAGGTCGGCACGAACTCTGACATTCGCCACGCTAATGCAGCTCTGCTGTCTATTACCCATGAGCTGCCTCCGGAGGTCGTCACGAGCGACTACTTCGATGAGCAGCTGGCCCAAACCTATAAGCGTCTGCGTATGCCGAAGGGCCTGCTGGAGCGTCTAGCCGGTATTAGCACTCGCCGCGGCTGGGCTGAGGACCAGACCTTCGAGGACGGCGTTGTTGCCGCAGCCGAGAAGGCTATCGAGCAGGCGGGTATTGACCGCTCCCAGATTGGCTTGCTGATTAACGCTTCGGTGACTCGCGATAACTTTGAGCCCGCCGTTTCGGTGGGTGTGCACGACCGCTTGGAGTTGCCGCGTCACGCCCTGAACTTCGATATTACGAACGCCTGCCTGGGCTTTGTGAACGCGATGACTGTCGCCTCCACCATGATTGATGCGGGCGCTATCGACTACGCCCTGATTGTGGCTGGCGAGGACCCCTCCCCGTGGCACCGTACCGCGGTGCGCATCCTGAACAACCCCGATTCGACCCGCGAGGATGTGCTGGCTCAGTTCGCGACCCTGACCCTCGGTTCGGGTGCGGCGGCGGCTGTGATTGGTCGCGCTGACCGTCACCCGGAGGGTCACCGCATTATCGGTTCGGTGTCCCGCGCGGGCACTGAGCACCGTAATCTGTGCATCGGTGGCGAGGCGGATCAGGGTATGAACACTGACGCCGAGGGCCTGCTCAAGCACGGTCTGGAGCTGGTGGCGCAGGCGTGGGAGCAGGCGCATCAGGACGGTTGGGAGTGGAACGACATGACCTCCTACGTGACCCATCAGATTTCTAACGCCCACACGAACGCCATTATTGAGGCGGTCGGTATTGAGCGTGAGCGTATCCCCCTGACTTTCCCGAAGTGGGGCAATGTGGCTGCGGCGGCTCTGCCGATGACTCTCGCCGAGTGCGCGCCGACCTACACGGAGGGCGACCGTATTCTGTGCATGGGTGTGGGTTCCGGCCTGAACACTGCCCTGCTTGAGATTCAGTGGTAACCCGGTATCCAGCAACCTTTAGCCGGTAACCCGTTAGCTTTTGCGGTAGACATTCACCGATTCGATCCGGAAGGATTCCCAGCATGCGCCATTTGAACTTCCCTAAGGCTCAGCCCCCGTATAACCCGGAGGAATGGGCGGGCGTGAACCCGCGCTACTCCCACCTTCTGGAGGTGCCCACCTCCGCCCCCATTGAGCAGCGGGCGCAGCAGGCTGGCGCGCGCCGCTGGCACTACCTGGATAACCTTCCGGTGCTGGTCGAGCAGGGTTTGGAACCGATTGGCACGATCCTGTGCGTGCACGGTAACCCGACCTGGTCGTACCTGTGGCGTACCGTGCTGGATGCGGGCGTGAATGAGCGCGCCCCATGGCGTGTGGTTGCGGTTGATCAGATTGATATGGGTTATTCGGAGCGCACCCACCTGGATTTGGAGGGTGAGCGCCGCACCCTGACCGACCGTATCGCTGACCTGGGGGACTTCACGAAGGCGCTCGGTCTGGATGAGACCGATAAGCCGCTCGTGACCCTCGCCCATGACTGGGGTGGGCTGGTGTCCTTTGGTTGGGCGCTGGAGCATCGTGAGATTCTTTCGGGCGTGATGCTGACGAACACCGCGGTCTACCATGACGGCATTGAGAATATCCCTGCCGCCCTGCGCCTGGCGTTGGGTGTGCACGAATGGGGTACTCACGATTCGACCGCGTTTATTGATGTGACCCTGGGTCTGGCTCAGAATGAAGGCCGCCTGCCCGCACCGGGTTCTGCCGGTGCCGGGGCGCTTGATGGTGCCCTGCCGCAGCCGGTGGGTCAGCAGCCCAAGCGCCTGTACCCGAGCCCTCTGAACGAGGCGATTTACCGCACCTACCGTGCGCCGTACGCTCATTCAGCGTGGCGTGAGGGTGTGCGTAATTTTGTGGGCGATATTCCGACCGGCACCGATATTCCTTCTTATACGCCGATGCAGCGTATTGCCGAGCAGATCCGTGGCCTGGACGTGCCCGCCTTCTTCCAGTGGGGTACGAAGGACCCGGTGTTCCAGCGCCGCTACCTGTTCGACCTGATGGAGCGCATGCCGCAGGCGAAGGTGCACCGCTACGAGAAGGCCTCGCACCTGGTCATTGAGGATTACGATATTGCCTCCCCCATGATTTCGTGGCTTGCGCAGACTTTCGGCACGCTGGAGGACGGCATGCTGGTTCCGGCGCGTAATGCGGAGGCGGAGCATCGTGCCGCCCGCGCGCGCCGCCACGGTCTTACTGCCGGCGAGGGCGCTACCGCTGAGGGCGCTGTTCCCGCGGCGTTCCGCCCCATGCTCGCAGCCCTCACCGAACGCGCCAATGACGCCTCCACCGCCGTGGTGGACATGGACCCCAAGGGTGACGGCACCTCCGTGTCCGTGACCCTGACCTGGGCTGAGCTGAACCAGCAGGTCAACGCCGCCGCGACCCGCCTACACGCCCTGGGTGTGCGTCCGGGCGACCGCGTGAACCTGATGGTGCCTCCGGGTGCCCGCCTGACCACCCTGATTTACGCCTGCATGAAGCTGGGCGCTGTCATTGTGGTGGCTGATACCGGTCTGGGTATTCCGGGTCTGACTCGCGCATTGAAGGGCGCTAACCCGAGCTTCCTGGTGGGTATTCCCGCCGCGCTCAGTGCCGCCCGTACCCTGCTGTGGCCGGGTGTGCGTATTTCTGTGGAGCCGCTGGGTTCGGTGCAGGAGAAGCTGTTAGGCGTTGCCGGTTCGGTGTTTACCGCGCCCGCCGCTGACGGTACTCCGGGCGCGCCGGTGCCCACCCCGACCGTGGTGGAGTTCCCCTCCCCCGTGCCGGATGCTGATGCGGCGGTGCTGTACACCTCCGGTTCGACCGGCCCGGCTAAGGGTGTGGTGTACACGCAGCGTCAGCTGGCGGGTATGCGCGACGCTATTGCGAATACGTACGGTTTTGCGCCCGGTAGCGGCCTGGTGGCTGGCTTCGCGCCGTTTGCGCTGTTGGGCCCGGCGCTGGGTGCTACCAGCGTGACCCCGACCATGGATGTGACCCGCCCGAAGACTCTGACGGCGTCTGCTTTGGCGTCGGCCGCGGCGGCTATTGATGCGTCGGTCGTGTTTGCTTCCCCCGCCGCCCTGGTGAATGTGGTGGCGACCGCCGATGAGCTGAACGCTGAGCAGCGTGCGGCGTTGGCTAAGGTTCAGACCGTGCTGAGCGCTGGCGCGCCGATTCCCGTGCCGCTGCTGGAGGCGCTCTCCGCGCTGGTGCCGAACGCATCCCTGCACACCCCCTACGGTATGACCGAGGGTCTGCCGGTGACCGATGTGTCTTTCGAGATGATTCGCCAGGCGATTGCTGAGGGCACCCCGAATGCTGCCGGTGAGGTGCTTGACCCGTTCGCCCGTGACGGCGTGTGCGTTGGTTTTGCGGTGTACGGTGCGGCGGTGGCTATTGCGCCGCTACTGCAGGACGGTTCGGTGGCGGATGAGCTGACCCATGAGCCGGGTGTGACCGGTGAGATTCTGGTGTCGGCGCCCCATGTGAAGGACCGCTACGATACCCTGTGGGTGACTGAGGAGCAGTCCATTAGCACTCCGGGTTGGCATCACACCGGTGACGTCGGGCACCTGGACGCTTCGGGTCGCCTGTGGGTTGAGGGCCGCCTCGCGCACGTGCTGCTGACTTCGCAGGGTGTGCTGACCCCGGTTGCGGCTGAGCAGTCCGCCGAGTCCCTGCCGGAGGTGCGCCGCGCCGCCCTGGTCGCGGTGGGCCCCGCCGGAACCGCCGCTCCGGTTCTGGTCATTGAGGCTTCCGCAAATACTGCCGCGTTGGAGGCGCGCCAGTCCGCATCCGCGTTCAAGCGTGCCCTGCTCGATCGCGTGCCCGGCCGCTTCCCCATTGCGGAGGGTGTGGCCCCCTTCGAGCTGTCCCAGCTGGTGCGTCAGAAGGTCGCCGAAGATACCGGCGTGGAGCTTGCTGCAGTGCTGGTGGTGCACGAGCATCCGACCGATATTCGCCACAATTCGAAGATTGACCGCCCCGCCCTGGGTGAGTGGGCGTCGAAGGTCCTTGCGGGGGCGTAAGCGCCTGCCGGATCTCTAAGTCTAAGGAGTATGATGTCCCCTCATTCTTCGCGTGAGTCCTCTTCCCACGAGTCCGCACCCCGCTTGTCTGCGTCCCGCCTGTCAACTTCGCATGCGGTGACCTCCCCGACGGCGCGGTTCCGCAAGCCGGCGCAGCCGCTGGCGGCACGCTACACCGACCCCGCCCCTCGTTCGTTGCGCCCGGTTGAGGAGCCCGATTTCGCGCCGCGTATTGGCGAGCGCATCCTCTTTACCGGTGCGAGCGGTCTGCTGGGTCGTGAGAGCGTTCTGGCGTTGTTGCGTGCCGGCTATGATGTGCGCGTTTTTCAGCGTGGTGATTCGGGTATTGCGGCGCTTCTGCCCGATTCGATTCGCCCCCGTTTTGAGCAGGTGCGCGGCGATATTACGAACGCGCAGGCTGTGGATCTGGCGATGACCGGCGTGAACGGCGTGGTGCATGCCGCGGCGAAGGTTTCGGTTAGCGGCGAGTGGGCTGATTATGAGCGCATCAATATTAAGGGCACCCGCACCCTGTTGCAGGCGGCGCTGAACCATTCGGTGGGTTCTTTCCTGTACATTTCCTCGCCGTCGGTGGCTCATGCCGGTGCGGCGATTGTGGGTGATGGTGCCGGCGTGGCGTCCCCGGAGCATGCGCGCGGTAACTATGCGCGTTCGAAGGCTGCCGCTGAGCTTTTGGCGCTGGAGGCGAACGGCACTGCCCTGCCCGGTAGCGGGGTTTTGCGCGTGGGTGCGTTGCGTCCTCACCTGATGTGGGGTCCGGGCGATACCCAGCTGGTCGAGCGCATTCTGGAGCGTTCCGCCGCGGGCCGCCTGCCGCTGCTCTCTGGTGGTACGGGTCTGATTGATACGCTCTACATTGATAACGCCGCGGATGCCGTGGTGCGCGGCTATCAGCGCCTCGACGCTTTTGCGGGCCGGGCGCTGGTGGTGACGAACGGTCAGCCGCGCACTATCGCTGAACTACTGGGTGGTTTCTGTGAGGCGGTGGGCGTTCCCGCCCCGCGTTTCTCGGTTCCGGCGAAGGTTGCGGCTCTGGCGGGTAAGGTCATTGAGCGCGTCTGGGAGCGTCTGCCGAAGAACGTGACTGCCGGTGATGAGCCGCCGATGACGGAGTTCCTCGCCGAGCAGCTGTCGACCGCGCACTGGTTTGATCAGCGCCGCACTCGCGAGCTTCTGCAGTGGGAGCCCGCCGTGTCGATTGAGGAGGGTTACGAGCGTCTGGGCCTGTTCTACGGGGATAGGTACAGCCGCTAAGTCGCTTCTTTTTGGGTCGGTTCCCCCAGCCCCTTTCTCAACCCAGCTGTAAACGAATGACGGCGTAGCTACATCCCCCATGGGAGGAACGTAGCTACGCCGTCATATGCATAACTAGCGTGAGTTTGTGCCTATCGAGAGCGTGGGGCCCGCTGGCAGTGCGGGCAACGGTAGGATGAGCGGTTCTGGAACGGCTCGCGCACGATCAGGGAGGTGCGGCCCGCCTCCGCGCAACGGTGGCAGGGCTCCCCGGCACGGCCGTAGGCGTTCAGCGAGCGCTCGAAGTAGCCAGACTCCCCCAGCACGTTCACGTACAGGGCGTCGAAGCTTGTGCCGCCCGCCGCCAGGGACTCGCGCAGTACCTGCGTGACCGCCTCCAGCAGTTCGCGGGTTTGCGCGGCGCTGAGGGTGCGTGCGGGCTTCGCGTAGTGCAACCGCGCACGCCACAGCGCCTCGTCGGCGTAGATATTGCCCACGCCGGAGATGACCGACTGGTCCAGCAGCACCTTCTTAATGCCGCTGGAGGTGCGCAGGAACTTGCGGCGCACCGCCGCGGGGTCGAAGAATTCGTCCAGCGGGTCGCGGGCAATATGTTTGACCGCCTCCGGCACTAGAAAACGCTCCGGTACTTCACCCGGCGCCATCTCACCCGGCGCTGCTTTATTCGCTGCAACCGCCGCGGGTACGTCCGGTACCAGCGGGCTGAGGAACATACCGCCGAAGATGCGCTGGTCCACGAAGAGCAACCGCTGCCCGGTGCTCTCCCGACTGGTGCTCGCCGCGCCACGGGTAGCTCCCGCCGGTCCTAGCTCGAGCGCCACGCGCAGGTGCCGCGGCTGTTCGTCAAAGGCCGCGCGAGCCTCCGCATCATTACCCGAGTCACCATCCAATTCATTGCCAGATTCGCTGCCCGGCTCATCGCGGACGAGCAGCTGACCGCTCATGCCCAGATGCACCACGAGCGCCTCGTCGGCAAGCGTGCCGTCCGCCTCGCTCAGGGTCAGCCACAGATACTTGCCGCGGCGGTAGGCGCCGCGCAGCGCCCTTCCGGTGAGTGCCGCCTCAAAGTGGGCGGGACCGGGCAGGTGTCTACGTAGCGAACGGGCATCGACCACGCGCACCGCCTGCACGGGCCGACCCAACGAATGGTCGGCTAGACCTGCGCGAACGGTTTCCACCTCGGGCAGTTCGGGCATGGTTCCCTCCAATCAGCGGGGCTGCAGAATCAAGAGCCCGCAGAGCTAACAGACCTGCAGGATGCTTGATTGAGCCTAAACCAGGATGCGGTACGCCTGCTCAGCGGCAAGGCGCTCCGCCTCCTTCTTGCTCGGACCCACACCGGTACCGGCCTGCTGGTTCGCCACAATAGCGACCGCAGTGTACACGCGCGCGTGGTCGGGGCCCTCGCCGGTGACCTCGTAGCGCACGTCTCCCCAGCCGCGGGCGGTGGCGAGGTTCAGCAGCTCGGTTTTCCAGTCGCGTCCAGAGTTCAGGACCTTCTCGTCGTCGAGCAGCGGCGCAATCAGGCGCAGCACCAGGTCACGAGCCGCCTCGCGACCGCACTCCAGGTAGGTCAGGCCAAAAATCGCTTCCATGGTGTCGGCAAGGATCGAGTCCTTATCGGCGCCGCCGGTGTGAATCTCGCCCTTACCGAGCAGGATGTACCTACCCAGATCCAGGTCGCGTGCCACCTTCGCCAACGCCACAGTCGACACCACCACGTGGTGCAGCTTCACGAGCTCACCCTCGGGCAGGTCAGGGTAGCGTCGGTACACTTCTTCAGCGATCGCCAGGGAAAGCACCGAATCGCCCAGGAACTCCAGGCGCTCATTATGCTCCACTCCGGGATTCTCGAAGGCGTAGGAGCGGTGGGTTAGGGATAGCAAAAACGTCTCGGCGTCGATATCGACTCCGAGACGTTTACGCAACTCCCTAGTATCAACACTAGGAAATTCAGTCATAAGGATTCACCGCTTCTTAGGCGTCTGCAACCTTACGGCCCTTGTACTCCAGGAACAGGGCGTTGCCTGCAGCGTCGGTTACAACCTTTGCCTGGTGGGGCAGGCTGTAGGTCACGCGACCGTTTTCAACGGTCTTAACCAGCTGGGGCACGGATGCCTTCCACTGGGAACGGCGTGCGCGGGTGTTAGCGCGGGACATCTTGCGCTTGGGAACAGCCACAGCTATCTCACAATCTCTAGTAACAACAATTTAGTTTTCGGTATCTGCACCGAGCAGGCCCTGCAGGGCCGACCAGCGCGGATCCAACACCTCGTGATGATGCCCGGGGTCATCCTCCAGGCGCGCACCGCAATCGGCGCACAGACCCTGGCAGGTGTCCCTACAAACAGGCTGGAACGGCAGTTGAAGGATTACTGCGTCCCGCAGAGCCGGTTCAAGGTCGATGGAATCATCCTCAACGGCGTACTGCTCATCTACTTCGTCTTCGGGGCCGCCAGCCGGGGCCTTCTCAAAGACGAAAAGCTCTTGAATATTGGCCGACATCTCGTAATCAATCGGATCCAAGCAGAGGCTACACTCGCCGTGTACATCCACAACGACGGAGCCGGTAACTAGGATACCATCAACAACAGACTCCATACGAATATCGAGGTCAATATCCGAACCCTCTTCCACGCCGATGAGCGTGTTACCCAGGTCTGCCGGTGCGGGCAGGACCTCAGCGAGAGTTTCCATGGTGCCGGGGCGGTGAATCAGGTTAGTAACCGATACCACCAGCGGCGATGCGTCTGCACGTGAAATGGCGTTTCTCCTTACGAAATGTATAAACCAAAGTCCCATTTTAGGGGTCATTCGCACCGTTAATCAAGATTAAGCGCCTTTTAAATCTCTTTAAGTGGCGCTCACCTCTTAAATATCCCCTTAAGGAGGCGCCGCGCGGCTTTTAATCGGACGGTCGGGGGTACTGCAGAGATAGTTAAGCACCCGGTTGGCGGTGCGAGTTATTCTGCCGGGGCCCTGCCGGTGGGCATGTCGGGCGTGTCGGATGGGTGCGCACAAGGTGGTGTGCGCCTGGGTTGATGAGGCGTTTTCCTAGGCGCTTTTCTAGGGGTTTTTCAGCGCGCGGGCGACCGACTCCGGCACGAAGGGGGTCACGTCACCACCCAGCGACGCCACCTCACGAATAATCGTGGACGACACCGCACCGTAGCGGTCCTCACCCGCCAAGAACACCGTCTCAACCTGCGCCAGGTGGCGGTTCATGCTCGCCATCGGAGCCTCATAACTGTAGTCCGTCGCCGAACGCAGACCCTTCACCAGCACCTTCGCGCCACGCTCCGCCGCGTACTCGGCAAGCAGCACGCCCGGCGGAATCGGCTCCACGCTCACGCCCTCAATGCCGAGCTCCTGCAGAGACTCACGCACCAGTTGCACGCGCTCCTCCAGGGAGAAACGGTATTTCTTGGAGCTATTGTGCGCCACGCCCACAATCACCTCGTCAAAGAGCTGAGCGGCGCGGGCAATGATTTCCAGGTGGCCGTGGTGCACGGGGTCAAAAGATCCGGGGCAGAGGGCAATCATGACGGTCCCTTCACGAATAAATATCAGACGTTGGAATGAGTAGATGCGGGCGAATTTAGGATGCGGATTAGCGGCATGCGGGCGAGCGCAGGCTGAGGCGGAAAGGTCAGGCGGCGAGCTCTTCTGCGTCCTCGCCGGACTCATTGCCGAACTCGTCGCCCGCCTGCTCCTCCACCTCGTCAGGCTCCACATAGTAGAGAACCGTCTCGCCGTGCTGACGGGTCGAAAAACAGTACAGGCCCTCGCCCCACACCGGCTCCGCATCGCGCGAAGAACGCTCCACCACGACCACGGCACCCTCGGCGAGCTTGGGGGTGAGCGCCTCCAGCAGCTCGCTGACCTGCTCGTTCGGCATGGCGTAGGGCGGGTCAACAAACACCAGGTCCCACGGACCGGAGGCGGACTTCACGTAGGTCAGCGCCTGAGACTGCTGCACGCGCGCCGCAGAGCCGGTGCCGGTGCGACCCATTGCTTTCTCCACCGCGGCAACGTTCTTGCGAATCACCGCAACAGCCTTCGGGTACGTGTCCAGTAGCGTCACGGAGGCGGCACCGCGCGAGAGCGCCTCGCAGCCCAGCGCGCCCGAGCCGCCAAAGGCGTCCAGCACGCGGGCGCCACGAATAATGTCGTAGCTCTCCAGCTTCGAGAAGAGGGATTCCTTCACCCGGTCGGTGGTGGGGCGAGTATTATCCCCCGGAACCGAGGCAAGGCGAACGCCTCCGGCGGCACCGGAAATAATACGGCTCATAGGTCTCTCCTCTTAACTAGTGCGGTGTGTTGACGTCACGGTTTCAGCGAGTGGTGGGCAAGGCAGATTGGTGGGCGGGGCGGGCAGGGCGTTCTGCCCCGTTGGGCGTTTATCCCCTGCCGAGGAACGCCTCACGGTCAGCGTCCAGGGCACGATCAATCGTACGCGCCAAAGACGGATGCTTAGCCAGCGTCGGGTCCTTCTCCACCACCGAGCGGGCATCCTCGCGGGCACGCTCAATAATGTCGGCATCGGCGAGCGCCCGCAAGAACCGCAGGGTGCTCTTCGAGCCCGATTGTGCAGCACCCAGAATATCACCCTCACGGCGCTGAGCCAGGTCGATGCGGGAAAGCTCAAAGCCGTCCGTGGTGGAGGCGACCGCATCCAGACGCTCGCGGGACACGCCGCCCTCCTCCTGGCGGGTGACGAGCAGGCAGGTGCCCGCGTAGCCGCCGCGGCCCACACGACCGCGCAGCTGGTGCAGGCCCGAGATGCCGAAACGGTCGGCATCCATGATGATCATGAGCGTGGCGTTCGGGACGTTCACGCCCACCTCAATGACGGTGGTGCTGATGAGCAGGTCAATCTCTCCGCGCTCGAAAGCGGTCATGACGGCGGTCTTCTCCGCCGGGTCCATGCGGCCGTGCAGGGTGCCGATACGCACGCCGACGAGGGCATCCTCCGCGCTCAGGTAGGAGTACATGGAGGCGACCGAGGTCAGCTGAACCTTGCCGTCGCTGCTGGCGCTACCGCCCTGACCGAAATAGCCCTGCGCAGTACTGCCCGCACCGTTCAGGCTGGATGCGCCAAAGAACGCCGCGCCCTCCTCCATGCCGTCGCCGTCCTCCCCAATTTTGGGTACGACAACATACACCTGGTGGCCCGCATCGATTTCTTCGCGGGCGCGCCTCCACAGCCGGGATGCCCAGGCGGGCTTCTCGGCGAGGGGCACCACGTGGGTCGAGATTTTCTGTCGACCGGCGGGCAGGGTGTCCAGCACGGACACGTCCAGGTCACCGAACACGGTCATGGCGACGGTACGCGGAATGGGCGTTGCGGTCATGACCAGGCGGTGCGGCAGGGCGCCGTCGGTGCCGCGCAGGCCGTCGCGCTGTTCCACGCCGAAGCGGTGCTGCTCGTCCACGACGACCAGGCCCAGGTCGTGGAAGCTCACCTCGTCGGAGAGCAGGGCGTGGGTACCAATCACGATCTGGGCGGTGCCGTCGGCAAGCTCCTGCAGTACCTGGCGCTTAGCACGAGTACCCATGGAGGCGGTCAGCAGGCACACGCGCACACGACCGGATTCTTCCCCGCTCCCCGCGAGAGTTCCCTCAGCAGAACCGTCAGCATCTTCGGGTGCCGCCATATCCCCCAGGATGTCCAGCACCGAACGCAAATGCTGCTCGGCGAGCACCTCGGTCGGGGCGAGCATCGCGGACTGGCCGCCCGCGTCGGCAACCTGCAGCATGGCGCGCAAAGCCACCACGGTCTTACCGGAACCCACGTCACCCTGCAGTAGGCGGTTCATGGGCGATTCACTCGACAAGTCGGCGGCAATCTCAGCGCCCACCTTCTGCTGCCCCTCAGTCAGCTCGTAGGGCAGAACCTTCAGCAGCTGATCGGCGAGGCCACCCTCCACCGCGGGGCGCGGCTGGGTCAGGTGCGCGGCACGCACCGAATGCAGGCGGGCGAGCGCGCTCTGCAGCACGAACGCCTCGCGGTAACGCATCTGCGCCTGCGCGGCACGCCACGTGTCCTCCGAGTCGGGGGTGTGCAGGGCGCGGTACGTCCACTCCAGCGACGGCACCTTTCGGGCGCGACGAATCGTGTAGGGTACCGGGTCTTCAAGTTCTTTGAGCGGCACCTTTTCGAGCAGCTGCACCATGTAGCCGCTGATGCGGTCGGTGGGCAGCTTCACGGGGGCGCGGTAGACGGGCACGGGGGCGGTGGCGGCGTCGGTGACGTCCGCGCCGGAGGCGTCCTTCGAGAGCAGGGCGTAGTGCGGGTTGGTGAGCGTGTATTCGCCGCGGTAGATGCCGACCCTGCCCGAGAACATCATGGTTTCGCCCTCGCGGATTTCGCGGGCGGCGGTCCAGGCGTTGAAGAAGGAGAGCTTCATCTGCGAGCCAATGAGCGCACCGGGATTCGTCATGCTGGGTGCGGGCACGCCAAAGAGGCCTCCCTGCGCAAAACTATCCTGTGCGAAGCCACCCTGCCCGTAGCTATCTGCGTAGCCGCTGTAGGAGGCGGGTTGCGCTCCCCCGCCCTGTGCCGGGTTCTGGGCGCTGGGAATCTGAGCGCTGGGAATCTGGGCGGCAGGGTTGTGCGTGGAGTTAGCGAGCGCGTTGATGCGCGGGTTGTGCATCCCGGTTGCTTGCCAGTTCTGCGCGGGCGCACCGGATGCACCGGATGCACCGGATGCGCCGGATACGCTGGATGCGCCGGGGCGGTTAGCGCGCCCGGGCACCACGGATACAGGACCGTCAGCCCCAAAACCAGTGGCACCAAAACCGGCAGCCCCAAAACCTGCGGGTGCGTCCTGCCCGGTGGCGTCGGAGAGCCGGTCGGTGATGGTCACTTCCGTGATTTTGCCGCGGCGTGCCGCCATGGTGCGGGTGCTCACGTGCACCACGCGGGCAATGATGGTGACGTCCTGGCCCTCAACGAGTTCGGCGAAGGAGCTGAGCTCACCGCGCGGCAGGTATTTGCGCGGGAAGTATTCGAGCATCTCCCCGACGGTGTGCAGGTCCAGGTGCGTGGCGATTGCCTTGGCGCTGGGTGCGGGCAGGTACTTTTTGAGCGGCGCATTTTCGATGCGGTCTTCGGAGGCGTAGCGCGCCAGGGCACGGCTCTTAGCCTCCGCGGCGGCTGATGCGGGCTTCTCAGCCGCAGCTTTCTGAGTAGTAGCTTGCTTAGTAGCTGTCTTCTTCGCGGACGCTTTCTTCGCAGGGCTCTTCTGTGCTGGGTTTTTCTGCGCAGTGGTTTTCGGCTTTGCCGGAGTCTTCTCGGCGGTAGCGGGTTGAGCGGCAGGCGCTTTCTCTGCGGGAGCGGTCTTCTTCGCTACGGCCTTCTTGGTCGCGGACTTTTCAGTTTCTGCCTCGGGCTCGATCTTCTTTGGCGCGTTCTTCTTCAGCGCGGGCTTCTGCTCGCCCTTTTCGCTTGCCTTCGTTACCTTTTGCGGGCGCGCCGAAGTAGCCCGCGCGGCAGTTTCGCTCTCCTGCGGGCTCGGTTCCTTCTGAACAGGTTCCTTCTGAGCCGGTTCCTTCTGAACTGTTTTCTTCTGAGTTGGCTTCTTCCGGGCGGGTGCTTTCCGGGCAGGTTCCCCCGGCTGATGTACTTCCGGCTGTTTTAAATCCGGCTGAGTTGCCTGCCGCGCCGCCAACGCAATATCGACCAGCTCGTAGAGAGCGTCGTCGGTCATGGTGTGCGCGGCGGGGCCCAGCGAATGCTTGAGGGCCTTGAGCGCCTTACGGTAGGGTGCACTGGCGCGCTGTGCAGCGCGTTCGCTCAACTCGGCGCGGCTCACCTCGCCTCGGGCGTAGGCGGCAAGATCGCGCACGGTCAGCTCGGCGGTGGTGCGGAGCTGCTCATCGCTCAGTAGCGGCGCATCTTTTTTCCACTGCTGAGCACGGGCAGGCTCGACAGCCGTTGAGGCTACGGGTTCGCGCTGCGCTACCTCAGCCTGCACTGCCTCAGACTGCTCTACCTCAGCCTTAGCAGGCTTAGTCTTTGCCGGTGCAGTCTTGGTGGGCGCAGCTTTGACCGGGGCAGTCTTGGCGGGTGCAGGCTCGGGAAGCCCCAGGTCCAGGGCTTCCTGTTGCGGGTTTACGGAATGTCGGGCGGGGCTCATGCGCCACCCTCCGCACCACACGCATGGTCGGCGTGGTGACCATCCGCCAGGGAGGAAATACGCTCATCCGCCCACTGTCCGTAACCCATAATTAGCGCACGGGCGGGCTCAATCTCGGGCACGTGCACGTGCAGTGCCCAAAGCCCAGCCGCCATGTCCAGGGGTGTAATGAGCAGGCTGTCACCCATGGCTTCAAGTTCGGGACGCAATTGTGCCAGGGCGAGGGGCTCACAGGTCAGGGTACCCATGAGCTCCCAGCCGCTCTGCCCCGCCTGTTCTGCATGCTCACCTTCTGCGTGCTCACCTTCTACATGCTCGACAGGTTCAGACCCCGCCCGCGCCGCACCTACTGCAGAGGGTGCACGCAGCATGGACTCCACCTGCGCCTCGTTCAGGGTCGCGCCCTCCCAACGCGGGTTGGAGTGCACCACGGCAAGGTAGAAGCCGAGCGCGCCGGCATCCACGAAACCGGCAAGCTCGGGTGAGGGCGGGAACTGCGCGGTACGTTCCAGGGCGGCACGCATCAGCGCACGTCGACGCTCTTTCAGCGTCTCGTCAGCAGCTTCTGCGTCCTGCGATGAATCATAGTGTGCGTCCAGGCGGGCGAGCTCCACCATGACCGACAGCATTGTGGAGGGCACCATCTGCTCCCCCACGCTGGCGCGAATACGCTCAGCCGCGAACGCCATTGCGCGCGCCTCCGCGTGGGCGTACTCCAGCTTCACTTCGCGATGCTTAGGCAGGGAGCCGCCAGCAATCACGGCTTCGTAGTCTGCCTCCAGGGCGCGCACGAGCGGCAACTCGGCAGCCGCCTCGCCAAGTTCCTGGGAGAGATTGCCGGGCAGGAACCAGTAGCTGCGCACCGCCTCCAGCGCCCAGGCGCAAAGCAGGGTACCGGAGTTGCCGCGCGCCACGCGGGATGCACGCATAATCGCGTGCTCGTAAATATCACCGAGCTGAACCCACAGATGGGCGAGGGTTTCCTCTTCGGAGGCGCCCGCCGCCTCGGGTGCGTAGGCGCCCTCCCCACCAGAAATTTCGCTAGCGGGCAGAACCTGCTCCATGCCCCGCTCAAACTCCTCGGTCAGGGTCAGCAGGGTGTGGGCGATATTGGAGCCGGTGTCCTTATCGGGCACGGGGAACCCGTTGAGCTCGTTGAGCGCCTCGCGGTAGCATTCGATGGTGGTGCGGGCGGCGGTGGACCACGCTACGCCGAAGCGGTAGGCGCGCACGCAGGCGCGGCGGTAAATCTCGTGCTCTTCGGTGCGCTGGTTCTGTTCTGCGTTCACGCTACCTCCTTGCTTCAGTTTCACGTGGTTCTCGGCTAGTTCTCGGCGCTCTGCACTGCCCGCAGCACGGGCTGAATCTAACCTGTTTCGTACTTCTATTCTAGGTAATTTCGGTTAAATGTACGGTATTGCCCGTCGTCTATCCCGCCAGCTGAAAATGCCGGCTAAAACACCCCGCGGCATCCGATCAGGCTTCTACGCGGAAGCCCCGTAGTGCTCCCAGCCCATGCCATCCAGGGAACGACCGTCCATCACCACCGCGGCGCCAGTCACCGTGTCGTGGCGACGCTCGGAACCGTAGAGCTCAGCGCTCAGACCGCGCTCCGGGGCGTCCGCAACACAGGCGCCCAGGGGCACGAATTCTTCGGGCACCTCACCGGGGAAAGTCGCCAGCAGGCCGTGGTCCTCTCCGCCAACCAGCACGAAGGTACGCGCCAGGGATGCGGGGCTCTCCCCCACCTCGTTGCGCTCACCAATGACCAGCAGCAGGCGCGCCAGGGGCAACAGCGGCTCGGCGAACGCATCCACGGCGGCGCGGTCGAGGCGCATCTGCACCCCGGAGGCGGCGGCAACTCGCCCTGCGTCCTTCACGAGCCCGTCGGAGAGGTCCAGCATGGAGCTCGCCTGATGCTGGCGTGCCACTTCACCGGCGGGGATGGGGCTGACCGGGTGGTGCTGCGAGTCGACGGCGCGCTCGCAGACTGCAAGCATCTGTGCGGCGTCTTCGGGGCTGAGGGAGCGGGTGAGCTCGATAAGCCCCTCGGGAAGAGCAGCCGAGCCCTCGCCCTGCTTTTCGGTATGCTTTTCAGCCTGCTTCTCAGCCCACGCCTGACCCACCGCATCCAGAGCTACTTCTACATCCTGACCTGCGGCAATGGCACGCAACAGTGCCGTGGCGGGTAGAGAGAGCGGGTTGAGCAGCAGGCGCAGACCGGCATCAGACCAGGCGGTACGACCAGCCAGGGCGATGGTGTCGCCGGGGCGCGCACCGGAGCGCAGCACGGCGCAATCAGTGTAGCCGAGGGCGGTGACGGTCACCGACATTTCGGTGGAGTCGCCAATATCGCCGCCGCCAATCACGCATTCGGTGGCTCCGCAGGCGTTGATTCCGTCCACAATGCCGTGGGCGAAGCCGTCAATCCAGCCGTAAGGGGTGCTACCGGGCAGGCTCAGGGAGATGAAAAGGCTTGCCGGGCTCGCACCCATGGCGGCAACGTCTGCAAGGTTCTGGGTCGCGGCTTTGCGCCCCACATCGTAGCCGCTGCTGCGCGCGGGTTCCAGAATAAACTCACCGCCCTCAGTCACCTGGGCGATACCGCCGGGCCAGAGGTTCATAAAGTCCTGGTCTTCAACGAGAGTGTCGGTGGTGACTACGGTACGCTGACCGGGCGCGGGCGCGGCGAGGACGGCACAGTCGTCACCGGGACCCACGTCGAGGGGTTCGATATGCCCCGCCTGGCGTGCCACTGCGGCAACCTGCTCGTTGTGGGCGTTAATAATCGGCATAAAAGCGCGCAGAACGCGGGACTCGCCCAGCTTCGAGAGAGGAGTCTCTCGCATGGGGTTGTCCCGCGTTTCGCTAAAAGTCTGAGGATTCACATCCTCTATTATCGCGTATTCCACGCGTTATATTTGCCTAGGCTCCGCGGCTGAAGTAGCGGATTGCCAGAGCAATCAGCACCAGACCAATCAACGAAAAGAGAATCAGCGGTGCAATACCGGAAAGTCCGGAATCGTCCGCGTCCGCGTTCTTCACGGCCTGCTCCTGGGAGACGTTAGCTCCGTCAGCCTTTGCCACGCTCTTTGCGGAGCGGCTGGCGCTAGCCGAGGTGGAGGAGCTGGGCGACTTCGAAGCCGATGCGGAGCTCGAGGAGCTCGAGGGGCTTACACCGGTGGTATGGTCCTCGTCGCCCTTAGTGCGCGAGAGGTATCCAGCGACCCAGTCTGCCGCACCCGGAATGGAGTCCTGCGAGCCGTTATTGGCTGCGATTCGTCCAAGGGTGGTGCCGCCGGAACGCAACGGATCATCATCGTCGTCATCGTCGGTCTTGTCCTTCGAGGAGCTGCTGCTCGGCGAAGAGCTCGATGATGAAGAGCTGGAGGAACCACTCGGGCGGGGAAGCTCAATGGAGATGATGACATCTTCTTCCGAGGCTTCCTGACGGTTTCCGGGAACGGTCACCGGGTTGTTCGCCGGAGGAATCGGAGCAACAGGCTCAGTCTCAATCGGGGCAACCGACTTGGAGCCCGAACTGTCGTTGTTATCCTCTGACGGAACCACAGGATTTACCGGAACCACGGGGATGACGGCGTCCTTGGTCGGCTCGGTGGACGGCTCCTGCTTAGACTCCTTAGTCGTTTCCTTGGAGGGATCCTGAACCGGGGCCGGAACGACCGGATCCTGAGTAGGCTCCGGGGTCGGTTCGGGAGTTACGTCCTTGGTCGGCTCAGGGGTCGGCTCGGGAGTCGGGTCCTGAGTGGGTTCCGGGGTAGGATCCTGGGTCGGCTCAGGAGTGGGCTCCGGATTCGGTTCCGGAGTGGGGTCCTGGGTCGGCTCAGGGGTCGGCTCGGGAGTCGGATCCTGAGTAGGCTCCGGGGTCGGCTCGGGGGTTACATCCTTAGTCGGCTCAGGAGTGGGCTCTACCGTCGGGGTTGCGCTAGGAGCAACACTCGGTTCCGCACTTGCGCTGGGAGCTACGGTCGGCGTAGCGCTAGGTTCAGCAGTAGGTGCCGGAGTTGCGGTCGCATCCTTGCTCGGCTCAGCGGTAGCCGTCGGGCTTACGGTAGCGCTAGGTTCAGCAGTAGGTGCCGGAGTAGGCTGCGCGGTAGCGTCTGAGGTAGGCGTAGCATCCGGGGTGGGCGCAACGTCCTGAGTAGGTGAAGCGCTCACGGAAGGCTCAGCGCTAGCGGTGGGCTGAGCACTCGAAGAAACGCTAGGCTGAGCGGTGGGCTCGGCCTGCGCATTGTCAGTCTTATTGTCCCCCTGGGCGGTGGGCCATGCGCTCACGGTTGCGAGCGTGGGTACTGCCGTCTGAGAGGAAGATGCCGCGGTTGCGGTGGGGTCCAGGGTTTGGCCTGCGGTGCCGACAGGATTGGGAGGAACCTGAGAAGCCGCCTCCTGCACATCTTGGGCAAATGAGGCTACATATGGGGTTCCGGAAGCAACCAGTGCTGTCGCCAGACTCGCAGAGACCACCTTACGGTTTCGTTTTCCCAAAGGTTGTCCTTGACTTTCTGATACGTTGTGAGTGAATAGATACCCAATCGCTAGGGCAGATTGGATATTCCTTCATCTATTCTACCGAATCGACTTTTTCTTCATTACTCATTTTAGCGCTTTCATACCATTCTTTGAGCTTCAAGATGTGCAACGACCATCGACCGCATCTTTTCATTGCCTAGAAGCATCATTTCATGCACTTATAAGCAGAATTACGTTTTGCCTTATCAATACCGCTTTAGAACTTGCACTCCACCATTTAAGTAGCCTCAAGGTGGATGCAAGTGATTTTTCTCATGAGTGAAAATCGAGCGATTCTCATATACATCTGAGGGTCAATGCGTACCAATTGCTCCCCCGCATGCAGATATAAACTTGCTCATTGCGCAAAAAGCGCCCCGGCGCGAATCCCTCAAAAATTCGCGCCGGGGCACCTCGCGGCAGGGGCTACCACTCCCCTACCACTACGTATTCAATGACTGAGCTTAGCGCAGACCCAGGGGGCGTTCCATCGCCAGGGTCAGCAGCTCGCTAATCAGGTCGGTGTAGGAAATACCGGTGTTCTCCCACATGGTCTTGTACATCGAAATCGGGGTGAAGCCGGGCATGGTGTTCACCTCGTTGATGACCAGGCGGCCGTCCTCGGTGTAGAAGAAGTCTGCACGGGATAGGCCCTCACCGTCCAGCGCCAGGAATGCCTTCACAGCCAGCTCACGCAGGCGGTCCTGCACGTCCTGCGGCAGGTTCGCCGGGCACACGGTCACAGCAGAAGACTCAGAAACGTACTTCGCCTCGAAATCGTAGAAACCGTGGTCCTGATCCACAACCTCAATCTCGCCGGGGTAGGATGCGCGGGGCATCTCGCCGTGGTGGCCGTCGAGCACAGCGCACTCGATTTCGCGGCCCACAATACCCGCCTCAATAATGATCTTCGGGTCGTGGCGGCGCGCCTCCTCAATCGCGGGCACGAGCTCCTCCACCGAATCCACCTTGGTAATGCCGAAGGAGGAACCGGCGCGGGTCGGCTTCACGAACATGGGGAAGCCCAGCTTCAGCACGCGCTCCAGAATCTGCTCGCGGTCCTCGTGCTCCCACTGGCGGTTGGTGACGACCTCGTAGGGGCCAACCTCCAGGCCAGCGGACTCGAAAGCAACCTTCATGAAGTGCTTATCCATACCCACAGCGGATGCGGTCACGCCGCAACCCACGTAGTGCAGGTCAGCCATTTCCAGCAGACCCTGCACGGTGCCGTCCTCACCGAAGGGGCCGTGCAGCAGCGGGAACACAACGTCCACCGGCGCGGTGCGGGTAACGTTACCCTCAGCATCCACCAGGGTCAGGCGGGAATCGCCGGCACCCATGGGCAGGAACACCTGCTGGGTGCCCGCGGGGAACTCTGCGGTACCGCGAGTGCCAGCGGTCAGCTCGGCGAGCTGCTGCTCATCGGTCAGGTACCAGCGGCCGTCACGGGTAATACCGATAGTGATGACGTCGTAGGCGGTGCGGTCAATAGCGCCCAGAACGCCGGCAGCGGTAATGAGCGAAATCGGGTGCTCGGAGGAGCGGCCACCGCACAGCAGGGCGACGGTCTTCTTCTCGGTCATATATTTCTCCTAGTCAAGGTTCCCCTACCCTCAGGTCCGGAAGGTGGAACGGCGATGCGTCAATAATCCTAACGCGCGAATACCGTCGCGGTCACTGATGTGTTTCTCACGCACCGGTTTCCGCAACGGTATCCGTCCTTGGATGTTTACATTCAATCTTCTTCTAGTATGTCCTGGCACACAACCCGAATCAAGGGGTGCCAGCACACCAGAAAAGCTTTAAAACCTAGTGGCCCTCGTGCTTGAGGCGGCGGCCCAGCAACCGAGGCGCCAAGTCCTCAATGCCGATGCGGCCCGAAAGCACAGCCACCACAGCCTCCACGATGGGCATCTCCACACCGTGACGGCGAGCCAACTCAGCCACCACCGGCGCCGACTTAATCGACTCAGCCGTCTGGCTCATGTGCTCGTGCAGGCGGTCAGGGGTAATGCCCTGAGCCAGCAGACGACCCGCCGTGTGGTTACGAGACAGCGGCGAAGAACAGGTCGCAATCAAGTCGCCCATGCCGGCAAGACCACTCATGGTCGCAGCCTCGCCGCCCAGTGCCACCGCCAGGCGGGTAATCTCCGCCAGGCCGCGCGTCATAATGGATGCCTTCGAGTTATCGCCGTAATTACGGCCCTCGCAGATACCTACGCAGAGCGCAATCACGTTCTTCACCAGGCCGCCAATTTCGGTACCAACCACATCCGTGTTGGTGTACGGGCGGAAGTAACCGCACGCAATCGCGTGAGCCACAGCCTCAGCCACCGGCAGAGTACGAGCCGCAACCACGGAGGCGGTAGGCTCCTCCCCCATGATTTCCTTCGCCAAGTTCGGGCCCGACAGCACGCACACGCGGTGCGGAATATGGCCAATCGCGCGCACATCAGCACCGCGCAGAGCCATAGCCTCTTCCAGCTCCTCGGTAATGACCTGCGACATGCGCAGACCCGTACCGGTCTCCAGGCCCTTCGCCAAAGACACCAGCATGGCGTTCGGCTCAATATAGCGGGCGAAACTCTGCAACTGCGAGCGCAGAACCTGCGCGGGCAGGGCAAGAACCACAATATCCGCACCGGCAAGCGCCGCGGGGGCATCCGCCGTGAAGTGCATGTTATCCGGCAGCTTCATTCCCGGAAAATAGCGGGCGTTCTCGCGGGTGCGCTCGCACTCAGCCATCACCTGCTCATCACGACCGATGAGGGTCACGCGAGTGTCATCGCCGCGCTCACGGGCAGCGTCCGCCGCGATCTTAGCGAAAGCGGTGCCCCAGCTACCGGCGCCGAGCACCGCGATAGACTGTACGGTTGCCGGAGGGGTAAATTCAGGGCTTGCTGCGGGGGTGCGTCCAAAGAAGGTCACGAAAACACCTGCTTCTCTTCCTTGCGAGGTTATTGTGCGAGTCCCTGACAGGCGCCTCAGCGAATAGCCGCGGCTCCTGTCAGGGCCTCTACGATTTTCCCAGCTGGGATGCTACTTTTCGTCCGGTTCGCCGAGCGCGCCACCGACCGGCCCCGAGGGGGTACCGGGAGCTTCACGACGCTTCGTGCGCGGGTTCCAACGACCCTCCGGAGCCTTCTCGCCGCGAATCTTCTCCAGCTCGGCGGTGATAGCGTCCAGCATTGCGTCGGTGACTACCCCCAGTTCGGTGCGGGTGTGCTTAGCCTCGGGGCTGGAATCCTCAACGAGGGAGGCAATATCCAGCGCCTTACCGACCTTCACGCGAACGGTCTTGCGCGGGAACAGCGAAATCTTACGCTTCTCCTTCACGCGACCGTCCTCGCCGGGCTCATCCACGTAACCGAGAATCTGCTCGTCACCCCAGTGCGCCACCGGGAAGACGGGCGCGCCGGTTGCAAGAGCCAGGCGAGCCGCACCGGTACGCGCCTGCATGGGCCACAGCTGCGGATCGTGGGTGGTGGTGCCCTCCGGGAAAATCACGACGGCACCGCCAGCCTCAACAATCTTGCGGGCAGTAATCAGGGACTTACGCGCATCCACCGAGCCGCGAACCACCGGAATATGCGCGAGCTTGCGCATAATGTAGCCGAGCACGGGGGCGCGGAAGAGCGAATCCTTCGCCAAGAAACGCGGCAGGGCGCCCTCAACGAAGGCAGGGAAAGCCACAGTCACCGGGTCAAGTTCGGTGGTGTGGTTAGCCACGATAATGTACCCGCCGCTCTTGGGCAGGTTCTCGCGGCCGGTAATCTCAACGCGCGCCATGAGCTTATACAGTCCACGCGCAGCGTTGCCGAGCACCTTATACAGAGCGTCACCGTAGGGGGTGGGCTCAATCTCCGGCAGTGCCTGCTTTCCCTGCTGTCCGCTCATTAGCCCTGAACCTCAACTTCCTCGGGCTCAACAACAACGATTGCTGCATCGGGCTTCGGAGCCTTGGCGGCCTTGCGTGCCAGCACCTCAAAGTTGGCACCCAGGCCCTTGAGCTTCTCCTCGAAGTTCTCGTAGCCGCGAGCAATCAGCTCAACACCGCTCACGTGAGAGGTGCCCTTAGCAGCCAGAGCAGCAATGATGTGGGAGAAGCCGCCGCGCAGGTCCGGAACCTCAATGTCGGCACCGGTCAGCGGGGTGGGGCCAGAAATAATAGCGGAGTGGCCGTAGCCCTTACCCTCGAAACGGCAGGGTGCGCCGCCCACGCAGTCACGCATAACGACAATATCCGCGCCCATCTGCTTCAGGGCGTTGGTGAAGCCGAAACGCTCCTCGTACACGGTCTCGTGCACGATGGACGCGCCCTTAGCCTGGGTCAGCGCCACCACGAGGGGCTGCTGCCAGTCGGTCATGAAGCCGGGGTGCACGTTGGTCTCAAAGACGATGGGCTTCAGCTCCGCACCGGGGGTGCGCTGAGCCGGGTGAGTGAAGCGAATACCGTCAGCGGTCACCTCGTACAGGCCGCCCATCTTGCGGAACTGGTTCAGGAACGCGGTCATATCCTTCTGAGCTGCGCCGCGCACGAAAATGTCGCCGCCGGTAGCCAGAGCTGCAGAAGCCCAAGAAGCCGACTCGTTACGGTCGGGCAGGGAGGTGTGGTCGTAGCCGGTCAGCTCGTCCACGCCCTCAATGACGATGGTGCGGTCCTCATTGATGAAGATGATTGCGCCCATCTTCTGCAGAACAGCAATCAGGTCAATAATTTCGGGCTCAATAGCAGCGTTACGCAGGATGGTCTTACCCTTAGCGCGCACACCGGTGAGCAGAACCTGCTCGGTCGCACCCACGGAGGGGTAGTTCAGCACGATCTCTGCACCCTTCAGACCCTCTTCGGGGACAATCAGGGTGGTGCCGGTTTCATCGTCCTTCTCAACGACAGCGCCGAACTTGCGCAGTGCAGACATGTGGTAATCGATGGGTCGGTCACCGATCTTGCAGCCACCCAGGTTGGGGATGCGTGCGGTGCCGAGGGTGTGCAGCAGCGGGCCCACCATCAGAATCGGAATACGAGAGTTACCGCCGAAGAGCTGAATCTCCTCTGCGTTCTTTGCAGCGGTGGTTGCATCCTGTGCGGGGTTGAGGGTGAGAACACCGGCTTCACGGTCGTAGTCGACCTTCGCGCCGTGCAGCTCCACGAGGGTGGTAACGATTTCAACATCGCTCAGGTCGGGAACGTTGCGCAGGGTCGAGGGGGTCGAACCGTGCAGTGCAGCGACCATAGCCTTGGGCACCAGGTTCTTGGCGCCTCGAACGTGAACCTCACCAACGAGCGGAGTGCCACCTTCAATGCGAAGCTTGCTGATGTTCTCAGTCATTAAAAATCCTTTGTGGAGTCGGCTGGTGTACGCCGAACTTTACTTTATCAGTGTGCCGATGCGCCGCGTTCTGTCGTGCCGCGCCCCTGCCGGTAGCAGGGCGAAACGGGCGCATATATTCATCATTATTCTAAGCCCTGTGTAAAGGTGCTCCAAACACTGAAGAGCCTTTGGAACTCGCGACTAGGATTTTGCTCTGATGTGTATGCGAAAAACCGGTCTGAACCCCCAGATTCAGAACCGGAAAAAACAAAAAGATACACAAACATTCACACTAATGCAAACATTTTTAGGTTCTTCACCGAAATTTGACGCTAGTTTCGTCTTTTTGACGCACGAATTTGAACTTGAGAACAACCTCACCCCTACAATAACGTGCACACTCGTGCCCGCTGAGCGGCACCTCCACTCTCAAGGAGAAGCCAACCAGCTCTCAACTGCGGCATCGACGCCGGCATTGCCGTTGTTCCTCGCAGTACGGGGCCACACGGCAGGGAACGGGCGTGCAAACACTGCATACAACCTTGCGATGACGCCCAACTAAAACGGTTCGGCTTCCTGGTTCACTTCAACTTCAAAAATTCACTTCAACATCACCGTAAATATTCGAAAGTCAACCGAAAACCACGGCGCATCGCAACCAGCCACAGGTTACTTCGCGGCTGCATCCGCGAACTACCGGAGGACCCAAAAATGACACATCACAACACTGCATCACGCATTTCGCGCCGTCACCTCGTACAGGGCGCGGCATGGAGCGCCCCCGTCATCCTCGCCAGCGCAACCGTCCCCGCGTGGGCGGCAAGCGGCGAGCCCACCTGCTCCCCCGCCCTGACCCTCAAGCCGACCGCAACCGGCTACGACGACAAGGCAGGCGCATACACCGAATGGCTCGTCCCCGAAGGCGTTGGACGAGTCCGCTTCGACCTTGTAGGCGGTGCCGGCGGTGCAGCAACCTCCTTCACCCCCCGCTACCTAACCGACGTCACGAACGCCTCCCTGGCTGGCGGCGGTGCCGGTGCACAGCTCAGCGGCGTCCTGGCGGTCAAGTCCGGCGATATCCTGCGCGTCTGGGCGGGTAACGGCGGCGTCGGTTCGGCATCCGGCGCAAAGCCCGCACTCGGCGGCGAAGGCTACGCAGCAGGCGGCGACTCCACCGGCTCCAGCAATGCAACCGGCAGCGCGCAGGTAGTGGGCACCGACAGCGGCTACGTGTACGGCGCGTCCGGCGGCGGCTCCTCCGCCGTTGAGCTCGTCCGTGACGGCTCAGTCACCGTCGTGGCTGTTGCAGGCGCTGGCGGCGGCGGTGCGCAGCTGGGCACTCTCACCACCCACCAGCACATCTTCGACACCCAGCCCAAGGATCAGCTGAACCCGGCACTGCGTATCGCCATGGAACACCGCGATGCCAACAGCACCGCGGGCGGCAGCGCAGGCGGCGACCTGGGCACCGACAACCCCGGTCAGGGCGGCATGCTTGTGGCAAGCCCCTACCAGGAATTCAAGCCCCTCGACGAGGACGACAAGACCCTCGACATGCGCTTCATGGTCACCGGCGGTACCGCCGGCCGCTCCGGCGTGGCGGGCACCCTCGGCGAGGCATTGATCGGCATCCTCGACGAGAACGACGAGCTGAAGCTCATGCCCATGTCCGAGCCCTGGTTCGAATCCTACAATTTCCCGCGCTACTACATGTACTATGGTGACTCCGTGAGTCAGGGCGAGAAGGGCACCGGCGGCGCGGACGCAACCGGCTCCTACCGCGGCAAGGGCGGCTCGGGCGCGCTGCTCTCCCGCACCCACGGCAAGCTCTCCCTCACCTCCGCAGCATCCGGTGGAGGCGCCGGCTACGGCGGCGGCGGCGCAGGCCTGAACATCTGGACCATCGGCGCATACCGCGACAGCGCTTTCGGCCGCCAGGTGCAGTTCGAGAACGAAGGCAACATCTACTCGCTCAGCACCCTGAGCAGTGGCGGCGGCGCGGGCGGCAGCTACATCAACCACGAGGTGGTTTCTGACTTTGCTCTTACCACCGCGCAGAACGCAAACCCGACCGCGGGCGTGCGTTCCCCCGGTTCGGCGGCACTGTACAGCTGCACCGAGAACGCAACCCTGAACACCCCCATTACCGAGGGTGCGCTCTAGATAGTCAATAAATGTGCCTCCCCGGAAGAATACTCCGGGGAGGCACATTTGTATGTGTACCAAGGTTCTAGCGGAAAACCTGAGAGCATAGAAAAGCTCAGGACACAGAAAAGCTCGAAGGAGACGACTGATTCAGTCACCGCCTTCGAGCTTTATCTATGCCTTAGAGCTCCGCGTTTAGGGCGCTCAGCTTAGAGCTCCCCCTATTTAGAGTTCCTGAGTACGGGGCATCCAGGAGGGACGCTTCGCCTCGTACGCCTCGATAGCTTCGAGGTTCTGCAGGGTCAGACCGATGTCGTCCAGGCCCTCCATGAGGCGCCAGCGCACGTAGTCGTCAATCTCGAAGGGAACAACCAGCGCACCCACGGTCACGGTCTTGGACTCCAGGTCAACGGTGATTTCGGTGCCGGGCTCGTGCTCCAGCGCCTTCCAAATCAGCTCAATGTCGTCCTGTGCGACCTGCGCGGTCACCAGGCCCTGCTTACCCGAGTTGCCGCGGAAAATATCAGCAAAACGAGCGGAGATAACGACCTTGAAACCGTAGTCGCGCAGCGCCCACACCGCGTGCTCACGGGAAGAACCGGTACCGAAGTCCGGGCCCGCAACCAGCACGCTACCGTGCTTGTAAGGCTCCTGGTTCAGGATGAACTCGGGATCCTTACGCCAGTTAGCGAAGAGGGCGTCATCAAAGCCGGTCTTGGTCACTCGCTTGAGGTAGACGGCGGGAATGATCTGGTCGGTGTCAACATTCGAAGAACGCAGCGGCACGCCAATGCCGGTGTGCTTAATAATGGGTTCCATAATGGCTCCTTAGCTATAGCGGCGTGCTAGGCCACGACGTCGGACGGGGCGGACAGGGTACCGCGCACAGCGGTTGCGGCAGCAACCACCGGGGAGACCAGGTGGGTGCGGCCACCCTTACCCTGGCGGCCCTCAAAGTTACGGTTCGAGGTGGAGGCGCAACGCTCACCGGGTGCCAGCTGGTCGGGGTTCATGCCCAGGCACATGGAGCATCCGGCGAAGCGCCAGTCGGCACCGAAGTCCTTGAAGACCTTGTCCAGGCCTTCTGCTTCTGCCTGCGCGCGGACCTTCTGGGAGCCGGGCACGACCATCATGCGTACGTTCTCGGCGATGGTGCGGCCGCGCACGATGTCGGCTGCGGCGCGCAGGTCCTCGATGCGGGAGTTGGTGCAGGAGCCCAGGAAGACAACGTCCACGGGGATGTCCTTCATGGGGGTGCCTGCCTTCAGGTCCATGTATTCGAGGGCGCGTTCTGCTGCGACCTTGTCGTTCTCATCCTCGAAGTCATCCGGGGAGGGAACGGTGTGGCTCAGCGGAACACCCTGACCGGGGTTGGTGCCCCAAGTGACGAAGGGTTCGAGCTCGTCAGCGTTGATGAAGATTTCCTTGTCGAAGACGGCGCCTTCGTCGGTGGGCAGGCTCTTCCAGTACTCGACTGCCTTGTCCCACTCTTCGCCCTTGGGTGCGTGCTGGCGGCCCTTGATGTACTCGAAGGTGGTCTCGTCGGGGGCGACCATGCCGGCGCGTGCGCCCGCCTCGATGGACATGTTGCACATGGTCATGCGGCCCTCCATGGAGAGGGAGCGGATTGCGGAGCCGCGGTATTCGAGCACGTAGCCCTGACCGCCGCCGGTGCCAATCTGCGCAATGACGGCGAGGATGATGTCCTTAGCGGTCACGCCGGGCTTGAGGGTGCCCTCAACGTTGATTGCCATGGTCTTGAAGCGTGCCAGGGGCAGGGTCTGGGTCGCCATGACGTGCTCCACCTCGGAGGTGCCGATACCGAACGCGAGAGCGCCGAACGCACCGTGGGTGGAGGTGTGGGAGTCGCCGCAGACGATGGTCATGCCGGGCATGGTCAGACCGAGCTGCGGGCCAACCACGTGCACGATACCCTGCTCCTCGTCGCCGAGGGAGTGGATGCGCACGCCGAATTCCTTGGCGTTGCGACGCAGGGTCTCGATCTGGGTGCGGCTGGTCAGGTCGGCGATGGTGCCGAAGATGTTGTCGGTGGGGGTGTTGTGATCCTCGGTGGCAATGGTCAGGTCGAGGCGGCGCAGGGGTCGGTTCTCGATGCGCAGGCCTTCGAATGCCTGGGGGGAGGTCACTTCGTGCAGTAGCTGCAGGTCGATGTAGAGCAGGTCGGGCTTGCCGTTTTCACCGGGGACGACGACGTGTGCGTCCCAGACTTTTTCTGCCAGGGTGCGCGGACGGGTGCCCGCGGTGGTTGCGTTCTGTTCGCTAGTCATGCTTTCTCCTGCTTGATGCGTTCCTACGGTGGATGCGTTCGGTGTGGTGCGTGCCGCAAGTTTGTGGGGTTGAGGGGCGGATTATGTACCCGATGGGACCCTCAAATCGGTATTTTCCTGCGGCGTGTCGCATATTTTTTCGCGGATTCTTAGCCTGTGAGACGGCCTAGAAGCACCCCGAACCAGCGAGTGTTTTTGTGTGGGTTTATTCTATGACTCCAGGGTAATTTTGCGGGATTGCTCGCATTTTTACACGGCTTTTCGCAGATTTTCACCCATAAACCCACATAAACACTTATTATGAAAAACTCATAATTTATCCCGTAGGGGGTGATTCCATCTTCAGCTCTGCACTCCAAAGAGTCCACGAAGTCCGGGGTATCTTTCATATTCTGAGATAGAATATAAGAATGACTCCTTCCGCATCACGTTTTAACGCACACGGAATGCGTCACCCCAACGCATCCACACAACACAACGCACCGATTGTTGACCCCGTCAAGCCGCCCGAACACATGGCCGCCGACGAGCAGATGGTAGAGGTACACTCCCACGGCTCCTCCGGCGTTGGCGTGCTCGACAAGGCAACCCTCATCCTTGACTGCCTCGAGGCAGGCCCCGTATCCCTGGGCGACCTCGTCAAGGCAACCGGTCTGGCACGACCTACCGCGCACCGCCTCGCCGTGGCACTGGCACATCACCGCCTCGTAGCCCGCGACGTGCAGGGACGCTTCATGCTCGGCCCGCGCCTGACCGAACTGGCGTCCGCCACTATTTCTGATGAGCTCATCACCGTGGCCAACCCGATTCTGCAGAAGCTCAGCCTCGAAGCTGACGAGTCCACCCAGCTGTACCGCCGCCAGGGCGACTGGCGCGTGTGCGCGGCGACCGCTCCGCGCCCCTCCGGCATGCACGAATCTATTCCGGTCGGTACCCAGCTGTCCATGCAGGCTGGCTCCGCCGCTCAGGTGCTGCTGGCTTGGGAAGATCAGAACCGCATTGTTGAAGGCCTGCGCGATGCGCACTTCAGCGCCGCCATGCTCGCGGCTGTGCGCCGCATCGGCTGGGCGCAGTCCGTGGGCGAGCGCGAGCGCGGTACCGCCTCGGTCTCTGCTCCGGTGCGCGCCCCCGGCGGCAAGGTGATTGCGGCCGTGTCCATTTCGGGCCCGATTGACCGCATGACCCGCCAGCCGAACCGCAACTACCCCGAGCTGGTCGTCAAGGCTGCTCAGGCGATTACGGACGGTCTGCGTGAGCTTGCGGCGTCTCAGCAGGCTCCCTGCGCTGAGGCTTCTGACGAAGACTAGGCTTCAGTAGCGTATAGATTTAACGGAAGAATCCCTCCCCGCCTCGATTGAGGTGGGGAGGGATTCTTTTGTGCGCTCTTTGAGAGCTGCCGGGTGGTTCGGCTAGATGTCCAGCGCTTTGCGGTATGCGGCCAGGCGCTTAGCTTCTACCTGTACCGGTGCGACCACGCAGGACTGCACTGCCTTCTCCACGCCGGTCTGCAGGCGTCCGCGCAGTTTGCGTGCGTAGTAGCGTGAGCCCATCGCGGTGAGTAGCCTGCCCACACCCGCCGAGGCGATGCCAAGAAGTACACCCAGCAGCAGAAGCAGGGTCGGCAGGGGCACCGGGGAGCCTTCGGGGGTCGGGGCGGGCGGCAGCTGAATCTGCAGGTACGCCAGGCCGGAAATCAGGGTCAGCCAGCCGACACCCACCAGGGCGCTGAGGAGCGCAATCCACTGCAGGGCGTTGAAGACGACCCAGGGGGCGCGGGTGCGGCCCAGACCGTAGTCGATGCGCGCCATGTCGCGTTCGAGTAGTTCGGGGAGCTCCACCTCGCGGGAGAGCGCGGCTTCCTTCATGCTGCGCTTCCACGGTTCGTCGATGCGGTTCGCCATCTGCTTGCTGTACTGGCGCACGGCGTTTGCCATGCCCGCCTTCTGCGCGGCGCTCAGCGGAGGCAGGGAGGATGCCACCAGCTCGGGTGCGTTCTCGCTATCGGAGCCGAGCATGCCCGCGGACTTCTCAGCCTTAGAGGTGCTCTTCGTTTCGTCCTGCTGTCCCAGGTGCAGGCGGCGCAGGGGGTCGGCCTTCAGGCGGCTCATCCAGCGGGTGAGGATCCAGCCGGTGCGCTGTCCCGCCGCGCGGCGGTAGGAGGCGGTCGCCGCTTGCAGAACCTGCTCGGCGTGGCTGGAGGTGTAGCATGCCTGCACGAGCTTTTGTTCCGCTTCGAGGGCGTAGGCTCCGGCGAGGACAGTGCCCTCTCCCCCGGCGTAGGTGCGCAGCTGGGAGGCGGTGGCGTGCAACTGCGCGTCGGTTCGTTGCAGGGACAGGCTCTTGGCGGCGGCTACCTGCGCGAGCAGGTCGCGGAGCGCGTCCACGCCTTCGCCGGTTCGCGCGGAGACGGCGATGGGTGCGGCGAGCAGGTGCGCCTCGGTACCCTCAGCCTGGAGCAGGCGAGTGAGGGAGGCGAGCACAGCGGGTACCTCGGCGGGTGCGAGTTTGTCCGCCTGGTTGAGCACGCAGAGCGCCTGCGCACCGGAGGCGGCGAGCGGCACCATAAAGTCGCGATGGATGACGGCGTCGGCGTACTTTTGGGGGTCGACAACCCAGACGAGCACGTCTACGTAGCGCATCATGCGGGCGGCGAGGTCGCGGTTGGTGGTGGTGACCGAGTCGAAGTCGGGCATGTCCAGCAGGATCAGTCCGCCGGTTCGGGTGCGCATTTCGCCGCGTCCACCTACTGCGCGGCGGATGCGGTTGAAGAGTCCGGGTGCCGGTTCGGTGACGGCGTTGGGTGCCGCTACTCCCCTGGCAACCTCGCTACCCTCGGCTGTGTTTCCTTCGGCGGTGAGCGCCTGAGTTTGCGGGTAGACGCGCTTGTCGATGCCGAGCCAGTCGAGCAGTTCTTCGCTGCCTTCTGCCTCCCAGATTGCCGCCTGCACGGTGGAGGTGGTCGGGCGCGTGGGCGCGGAGAGGGCGATGTTCTGCCCGGCGATGGCGTTGAAGAGGGTGGATTTGCCGCTGCCGGTCGCACCGAAGAAGCCGATGACCGTGTGCTCGGTGGAGAGTTCGCGGCGCTGGCTGAGGCGTTCGAGGGTTTCGGCGGCGTCGAGCAACACGGTTTCAGGGACTCGTCCTTCGCCGTAGCTGATGGCTTCCTTCAGGGATGCGACGGAGCGCGCGAAGGGCGAGGTCGCCACGCCGGGGGCGGCGCCTCGCTCGGTGTTGCGTTCTGCGCTGGTGTTCTCGAGTTTTTTCTCGGGGGTAGTCATAGTGCGTTTTTCTTCGTCTGTGGTGCGGGGTGCCTGTCCGGGGTGGTTTAGCGGGCAGTTGAGCCGTTAGCGCGGGCCGCGGTGTGGCTTTGCGCGCTCATTTCTGCAGCGATTGCCTGCACCTGTTCGGCGGCGCGGTGAATCTCTTCGGCGTCAGCCTGCGGGTCGGTTTCTTCGAGCACGGCGGTGAAGGGCTGGGCGTGCTCGGTGAGCAGCCCGGACATGCGTTCGAGCAGGTCGGTGCGGGCGCGGGTTGCCATGCGGCGTACGGCATCTTCACCGAAGATGGACTCGAGCAGCTTGGTGCCGACTACGCCGCTACCGCCCGCAATTCCCGCCTCGATACCGGTAATGCCGCCGGTGAGGCTGAACGCGGCGACCATGAGCATCACGGCGGCGGCGTTCACGCCCAGGGAGAGGAAGCGGGCACGCTTGCGCTTATCGGCGCCTTCTTCGCGAATCATTTCGAGCACGGAGCCCTGCCAGAGGCGAATCTGCTCGGCTACGGCTGCGGAGAAGATGTCCTCGGCGGACTGCACTTCACCCTTAGCTTCTGCGTTCTGTTCGGGCACAGCAGAGGTAGCCTGCGGCGCATCCAGGCGTGCCAGCAGGGAGCGTCCGGCGCGGCTGGCACGCCAGCGGGTACGGGTGTTTTCGGAGGCGCGGGCGGCGGCATCCAGAACCACGGCGTGAATGCCGCTTTCGAGGGCGTCCTCTACCTTCTGGGCGGCGGCGGGCTGGCCTCGCAGGGCGGAGCCAACCCGGTCGCGCAGGCGACCGATGGTGCTGTCGAGGGAGCGGAAGAAGTCGCCGGTTCCCACGAAGTCGTGCCAGCGCGAGAGCACTTCGCCGCGAAGCAGGGAGCCGTCGGAGAGTGCCCCGTCGATGGTGGTCAGCGCGTCCTCGTATTCTTCGGCTACGATGGCGGCAAGCGACTGGTGCGCTGCCTGCTGGCGTGCCTGTTCAGCGGCGAGTACCTGCAGGTTACCGGCGAGGGTTTCGACGGCACCGGCGAGGGTCTGCCGGGTGATGGCGGCGCGGGCGGGCGCGTCGGCGCCGAGTTCGCGGATCCACAGGGTCAGCGGGGCGAGGCTGACGGGGGCGAGCATGCCGCTTTCGTCGCGCGGCTGCTCGGTAACGGTGTGAATCAGTACGGCGTGGATTCCCGCCTCGTCGAGCATGCGTCGCAGGTCGTTTTCGATGGCTTCTTCGTCGTCTTCGGGCACGCGGTTGAGCACCACGGCAATTGCGATGGAGCGTGCGGCGGCCTCGTGGAGCAGTTCCCAGGGCACGGCGTCGGCGTAGCGGTTGGCGGTGGTGACAAAGAGCCACAGGTCTGCTGCGGAGAGCAGCTCCTTAGCGAGGGTGCGGTTTTCCTCGGAGACGGAGTCGATATCGGGCGCGTCAATGAGCGCGATGCCCTGCGGCAGCGCCGAGGTAGTAATAGGAATGAGGGCGCGCGCAATCTTCGGGTCGAGGCCCGGCAGTGCCTGCGATCCGGCGTTCATGCCGGAGGTGCGGGTGCGCGGCAGGGTGGGCAGGAAGCGTTCGGGTGACAGCGCCGCCTCGTCTTCTGCGCGGTGCAGGAGTACGGGGTGGCGGGTGGTGGGTCGAATCGCACCGGACTGGGTGAGCGGTTCGCCGAGCAGGGTGTTGACGAGGGTGGATTTACCGGCGCCGGTGGAGCCGCCGACCACGATGGTGAGGGGGTTATCGACGCTGGCGCTACGCGGCAGAATGTAGTCGTCGAGTTGGCGTGCCATGGCTGCGAGCAGGGTGCGTGCGGAGGCGGTGCCGTGCTCTGCGGTGCCGTCGTGGGCGACGGTGTAGGGGGTGCCGGGGGTTTCGCCGGCTTCTACGTCGAGTGGGAGGGGGATTCGAGTGAGCAGTTCGCGCGCTGCTTTGAGCTGCGCATAGTCGGTGGTAGTCACAGCGCTATTGTCCCATAGGGTGAACCCGCTTCATGCCATGTGTGGGCGTTGCGGTGGGCACGTTGCGACTGCGGGGAGTTTGGGTACGCGCGCAGAGGCATTTTTGATGGGTGTTCGGACAACGTGGAGAGGTTGAATTACTATTTACACACAGGGTGCAACAACTCCAATTTGCGATTTACTCAGATTAAGAAAAAGCTAAAAATCCCTAAGTTTCTAGGGGAAACAACAGATTTTAATGCGGTTATCCCAAACACATTGGTACGTTTTATAACCCGCATAAAACGGGCAAATATTAAGATTTGATAACTTTTTACGCTCAAGCGCAGATATGGTCGTTTCGAACCTGAAAGTACGCTTAGAATCATTGAGCACGACAACCAGGCAGGTCATAACCACACCGATTCCTTCAGGAGGCTTCTGGCCTGCCCTTTCTATCGCATCCGTACTCACCGCGGTATGCCACACCATCCGGGAACGCTCATAGAGCCCTCGCTCAACTGCATTCGAGTTACCCGTTACTGCCTGCCCGTCTTTACTCTTGCGAAAGGTTGCGTATGTTCGGTTCGCTGTCACGTCGCCATCTTCTTGCTCTTTCTTCCGGAGCAGCATTGAGTGCACTCGCAAGCGCCTGCAGCCCCAGCGCAGTTTCTCGCCCTCAACCACTCTCTGATTCCTCTCATGCTGAGGCTGCACCTGCGCCTCAGAGCACCCAGACTAAATCTGCAACCACTACTCGCAGTATCACCTACGCTGAGCCCCTGCCCGCGTCCGCTCTGGACGGCCGCGGACCGGCTCTTCTGCCGGATGAGTTCTTTGAGCGCTCAGGTATATTCTCGAACGGCACCCTGAGCCATCGAGCCGTCAATGTTCCCCGCCCCACCATGCCCCCGGAAGCTAAAGAGCGCACCGTTGAGGGCCTGCACGCATTCCTGCAGTACTGGGGTGCGGCGCAGAACTATATGCTCCTCACCGGTGACACCGACCCCTTCATGAATCTGCCCGGCCAGGAGCACTTTAGTCAGATGGCGCAGATGTACCGCGATATCTACCGCTACAACATCGGCTGGCTGGTCTCTAAGAATAACCACCCCATGTGCATTAATCTGAGCTCCCCGCAGCCGGTGCCCGCTACCGAGCAGGACGTCTACTGCTGGAAGGCGACCCTGAAGGTGGACGAGAACGCGTTCCTGTTCAACCATGAGACCCGCCAGCGTGAGCAGCTCACCGGCATCTACGGCAGTAATCAGAAGGCGGATGCTTACGTCTACTTTGGCGAAAACGGCTGGCAGATGCTGGAGGATCCGCAATCTTCCCCGAGCGCTACCGCCACCCCGGCGGCTACCGCTGTACCGTCCGCGAACACCCCGAGCGCTCACCCGACCCCGAATGAGAGCACCTCTTCTAAGGCAGCTCGTTACATTCGAGGCTCAGCCTAAAACCTCTTTGCATCCGCGCCTCAAAAATCCCGTCATATTGGGTGATATGAGGCACGGATGAGGGCTTTTATTTGTGTGCCACGCGTGAACTCTATAGGCTAGGGCTAGATGAGGTCCGCCCATTTTCGTCTAAATTCGTGTCTGTCCGCCCCGCGGGTGACTGTTTCACGCCCTCCGATGGGGTCGTGATGTTAGGCTGAGGATTGGAGCGTGTGCTCTTCACCTAATCACCGATACTTCCGCATCACAGCACATTCAAGGGGATCACTATGATTCACAGCCGCCGCCACTTTATTGCGCTCACGGGCACCGCCGCCCTGGGTGCGATGCTTGCCGCTTGCGGTTCCAAAAAGACTGCGGAGGCGACTGCCTCCCCCACTGCTTCCGCTTCGATTGCGGGTGCCTACGATAACCTGTCGGGCGAGTTGAAGTGGACCAAGTACGTTGCCGGTACCGGTGCAGCTCCGATGAGCAGCACCGACCCGGAAACCGGTCAGGTCTACACGATTGAGCCCACTGCTGGCCCGGCAAGCGTTGATTCCAAGGCGAGCGCGGTGCCCATCCCGGTTGAGGATGAGACCATGTACGAGAAGAACGCCCGCAGCTTGCGCGCTACCTTCGCTTACTTTGCGGCGGCGGTGAACTACGCCCGCATGACCGGTGATCCTGGTCCGGCCCTGCAGGTGGTTCATCAGGATAATTCTGTTCAGCGTGCTTCTTTGGAGAAGCTACGCGCCTTCTATGCGCCCGGCACGAACTGGCTGGTTGATGGTGAGTGGACCTTCCGCCTGACCGATAAGCAGCCGACTACTCGCGGCACTAAGTATTCGTGGGCGTGCACCGTGACTCAGGCGCACGGTCTGCAGGTTGAGAAGGCAACCAATACGACCAAGCCCCTGGAGGACACTGAGGCGCAGGAGATTAAGGCTCTCTACGCCGAGTACGATGAGGAGGCGAAGCGCTGGGTCGTGATTGCGCCTCAGCAGTATGATCCGGCGTTGACTCCGAAGCCGACTCAGACTCCGCGTGCGCATCCTTCGTCGACGTACACTCCGACGGTGACTGACGACAGCACTGTGGCGGCTAATGGCGGCGCTCACGCGGGTGCGAACACTTCGGGTAACGGTGCCGCGCAGGGTACCGCTAATAACGGTGGTGCCCAGAACGGCGGCGCACAGAATGGTGCCGGCCAGGGTGGTTCCCGTCAGTACACTGGCTCCCAGAATGGTGGTGCCCAGAATGGTGCCGGTCAGGGTTCTGCAGGTCAGGGCGGTGCGGCTCAGGCTCCTCAGCCTGCCGCTACCCAGGCGGCTACCGCTCCCGTGCAGCCCGTGGCAACTCAGCCTGCAGCTGCGACGGCTCAGCCGACCGTAGCTCCCGGTGCTGAGGCACCCGCCGGTGTTCCCGGTGAGGGCGCCCAGTAGCCCCCCCCCTTATAGACGATTAACGCGTCTCCTCCTTCGCTTACCCCCATTCGGTGCGATGCTCCCGCTGGTTACAGTAACTTCGCTGATGGGCGGCATATCACGCTCGTTTGAGCACTGGTACGCACGGGTGTGAAGGCGGGGGCGCGTTATACTTAGGACTGTCTCTAGAGGGATGTCCGCGTGTGATATCCGCTCGTCGAGGCGCACTCTCACTCATCTCTCACCTGAGATTCTCACTCGAAAGGTATTCCGTGGCGCTTTTCCCCATGACCTCCGGGCTTCCCAGTTCCACTACCGGCATTAGCCGCCGTTCTGCTCTGCGTTACGCGGGTGCGGGCGTTGCGGGCATGTCTTTGAGCGCCCTGCTGGTTGCGTGTGGCGGTGGTTCTTCCTCCAGCGAGAACGCTGATGCGGATACCCCTCAGATTTCCCCGTCGGCTTCTTCGCGCACTGATTTTAGCGGCGAGGTCACCTTCGATAACTATGAGAAGAAGGGTACTTTCGTTCCGGCGACCGAGTCGGCTCCCGCGCAGAACGTGCCGTTCCCTAAGCGCCCGGCGAGCGCATCGGAGAACTCGGTGCAGGGTCTGTACGATTCGATTGCGTTCGTGTATGCGGCGATTAATTACCTGGTGTTGACCGGTGATGCCGGCCCGCTGCGTGAGTCGAAGGCTGATGAGAAGTTCGTTGCGTCGTTCTCGTCGTTTATGGATGAGTCGAATGAGAGCTCGCAGGCGCGTGACTGGTATGTGTCGCCGAAGGTGACAATGTCGGCGTTTACTGCTGTTCCTGCTCTGGTGAAGAAGAGCGTGCAGTGGACCTTTGACCTGGTGATTGATTTGGGTCCGACCGTGGTGATTGACGGTGCTCCTGCGGAGATGTCTGAGAAGGTGCGCCGCACGGAGCGTGGCCTGGTGGTTACCGGTGTGCGCCACGATAATGACTGGACCCTGACTATTCAGGATGAGTACGAGGTGCAGGCTTCTGCTCAGCCTAAGAATGGTGGCGCTTCTGGTGACACCAGCGGCGGCAACGACGGTAACTCCGGTAACGGCGGCAATTCTAATGGTGACAACCTTTAAGCCCTCAGATGGATGAGGCATCATGCCCTAACTCGCACTCGGGTTAGGGCATGTTTTGTTTTACTCTGGTAGTAACGAGCTTTCCTGGATTCAAGGTTTTTCTCTTATGTCTTCTTTTTCTCGGTCTTTCTCTCGCCGCTCCCTGCTGCGCCTGGGTGTGGGCGCCTCCGCTGTTGCGGGTTCTGCGGCGCTGTTGAGTGCGTGTGGCTCGGGTAGCTCTAGCCAGCAGTCGGGCTCTCAGGGCGGTAGCCTGAGCGGTTCGAAGTCGAGCGCCAACCCGAATGGGTACAGCGATGATGGTCAGAACTATTCGGGTCTGGTGGAGTACACCCACTATGATGGTGCGTTGAATTATGAGCAGGGTACGGTGGATCATCCGCCGCGTAATGCCCCGAAGCCGAAGGTGACTGATAAGCTCTCGTTGAATACGGTGACGGGTTTCCATGAGGCGGTTGCTTATTTTGCGGCGGCTATGGATTATCTGGTGAAGACCGGTAGCACGGATGCGTTCTCGACCGGCATTCAGCTGTCCTCGAAGACTCGCTCTGAGGTGGATGCTCTGTCGGCGTCGATTCTGGCGGGTGTGGAGAAGGGTTCCTGGTATGTGAACCCGTCGGCTTCATATACTTTGGCGAGCGCTCAGCCGTCGATTATGAGCGATGGCAATCTGCTGTTTAAGGGTCAGTACACTCTGGACTTTGGTACGGAGGCGGTGGCTGAGGGCAAGATTCAGCCGGTGGTCGCCTCGGCGAGTGCTTCTGCCTCCGCGTCTGCGGAGCCTACTGAGCCGTCGGAGGATGCGCTGGTGTCTGATGCGGCATCCCCGAGCGCCTCTGCTTCTGCTTCCCCGAGTGCTACTGCTGCGGGTCCGGCTTCTCAGGTGACGATTCAGGAGTGCGATTTCCGCGGTCGTTACCACGCTGATTCGAAGATGTGGGAGCTGAGCGTGGCATACGGTGCCACCGTTCAAGGAGGCACCGCTCAGGGAGGCGCTTCTACCGCGAGTGCAGCAGCGTCCGGCGCAGCATCCGGTTCGGCTTCCCCGTCTACTTCCGCCTCCTCTTCTGCAGCCGTTTCTGCTGAGGCGTCTGCTACCTCCGCAGCGTCATAGTTCGTCATAACGCGTTTGTGTGCGAGGCGCTTCTCACGCTTCGCTTGGCCCAACTCTGTATCCTGTTGGGTTTGCGGCTAAACTGGTTGCAATCACCGACTGACTGAAAGGTATCACTATGTCCGAGAACCTGACCCGCCGCGCGGCGCTGGGTGTGCTGGGCGTCAGCTCTATGGCTTTGCTGGCGGCTTGTGGCTCTAAGGCTTCGTCTGAGGCGTCTGCATCTGCTTCTGGCTCTGAGAGCGCTTCTGCTACGGCTTCTGAGTCCGCTACTGCGTCCCCGTCGGCTTCGGCGTCTGCTTCCCCTTCCGCTTCTGCATCGGCTTCGCCTACTGCAACGAACTCTCCGCTGCCTAACGACAATAAGGATTACAGCGGTGTAGCGAAGCTGGAGAAGATGGAGGAGCACGGCGAGTACCAGCCGGGTAATGCTGAGCACCCGCCGCAGAACGTGCCGTCCCCGATTGTTCCGGAGGCTATGCACCAGAATTCGGTGGCTGGCTTCGCGGCGGCTCTGGCGTACTTCGGTGCGGCGTTTGAGTACCTGCTGCGTACCGGCGATATGCACTACATGAACGAGGTCAGCACCGACCAGGAGACCCTGGCGGCGATGAAGAAGTACGCGGATTCCACCAAGGCAGGTATTGAAGAAAAGAAGACCTGGTACGTGAACCCGACCGCTACCCTGACTATCGGTACTAAGCAGCCGGTTCTGGCGCAGGGTGCGTACAACTGGACCGTGACTCTGAACGTGGATCTGGGCGAGAAGCTGTTCAAGGACGGCAAGGAGCAGACCGTGGCGGCTGATAAGCGTCACGTGAAGATGTTCGGTGAGGCTGTTGGCCGCTACTTGAACAACAAGTGGGACCTGCACATGGACATCAACTAGTCCTCTGGGCTGGTTCTCTCCCCCGCTTTTGCGTCTTTTCCATCTCAGGATGCGGTTTTTCACTGTTTTTTCCATTGATGGCAATAAAATTTGTGGCTCCAGCTTGCGGTGAACAGAGTTCATCACTACTCTTATATATAGAGGTTGTCTTTTGGGCTACATAATGTTTCTAGAGAGCGCCGCACATTCATTGTCCTTTATCGAGAAAGGGTTTGTGCGGCGCTTTTCTGTACCCTCTTTTTGAACCTCGTTCCTTGAGGTTTTTCTCTGGCATTATTACGAACTGTGACCGCAGGTTTAAACCTGTCGCCGGCGAGTAGTAGAGTTGCCACGTAACCGATTATTCATTGCGGAGACCCCGTCGCGGCTGGCCTCCCCCAGGCTCATGTAAGGAGCACCCCATGGCAAAGATTCTCAACAGCATTGTTGAAGCAACCGGCCAGACCCCCCTGATTAAGCTGAACCGACTGGACGAGGGTCTTCCCGGTAACGTCGCGGTCAAGCTTGAGTTCTACAACCCTGCAGGTTCGGTCAAGGACCGTATCGGCCGCGCCATCATTGACGCTGCTGAGAAGTCGGGTGAGCTGAAGCCCGGCGGCACCATCGTTGAGGGTACTTCCGGTAACACCGGTATTGCGCTGGCTATGGTGGGTGCTGCTCGCGGTTACCGCGTCATCCTGACCATGCCGGAGACCATGTCTGCTGAGCGTCGCGTGCTGCTGCGCGCTTACGGTGCTCAGATTGTGCTGACCCCCGGTACCGAGGGTATGCGCGGCGCTGTGGAGAAGGCTAAGGAAATCGTTGCTACCACCGAGAACGCTATCCTGGCGTCTCAGTTCTCCAACGAGGCAAACCCCGCTATTCACTACAACACCACCGGCCCCGAGATTTGGGAAGCAACCGACGGCAAGGTCGACATTTTTGTGGCGGGTATTGGCACCGGCGGCACCATCTCCGGTACCGGTAAGTACCTGAAGGAGCAGAACCCTGACGTTAAGGTTGTTGCGGTTGAGCCGAAGGACTCCCCGCTGCTCTCTGAGGGTCGCGTTGGCCCCCACAAGATTCAGGGCCTGGGCGCTAACTTCGTTCCCGATACCCTGGACCGCGGCATCTACGATTCCGTGACCCCGGTCAGCGCTGAGGACGCTATGCGCACCTCCCGCCTGCTGGCTACCCAGGAAGGTATTCTGGGCGGTATTTCTTCCGGTGCGGCTGTTTGGGCTGCTCTGGAGGAGGCTAAGAAGTCCGAGAACAAGGACAAGCTGATCGTGGCTATCGTTCCCGACTTCGGTGAGCGTTACATCTCCACCGCTCTGTACGAGGATATCCGCGGCTAATTGAGCTTCTGAGCCCCCGTGTTAGTGGGAGGCATCAGTTTATAGTGCTACGCCCCGTCTGCCGGTTGCATACACGGTGGGCGGGGCGTTTCTATGCCCGCTGCGAAATAGAGACTCTGCGAGCTGACCGGCGAGGAGCTGAGCTGTCCCGCGGCTCCCCTGCTGTTCTTTTGCGCCGACCCGCGTGTATTCGCCGCGGCTGAGCAGTCAAACAGTCGGGTGCGTCCACCATATTGCTGATTGGGGCGGGAATAGCCGAAAGGGCCCCGTTGTTGGTACCTTTGGAAAGGTCGCACACATACAGAGCACGACCGATGAGGGAAAGGGAACCCAATGAGTTTTATTGCGCGTCTGCGTGAAGATATTGAGAACGTCCGCCAGCACGACCCTGCTGCGCGTGGTGCTGTCGAGATTGCGCTGAACTATTCGGGTATGCACGCTATTTGGGTTCACCGTCTGACCCATAAGCTCTGGCAGAAGGATGAGACGAAGGCTCTGGCTCGTACTCTCTCGCAGTTTGCGCGTTTTCTGACCGGCGTGGAGATTCACCCCGGCGCGACTATTGGCCGCCGTTTCTTTATCGATCACGGCATGGGCATTGTGATTGGTGAGACCGCTGAGGTTGGCGACGACGTGATGCTGTACCACGGCGTGACCCTGGGTGGTCGCTCCCTGGAGAAGGTGAAGCGCCACCCCACCATTGGTGACCGCGTGACCATTGGTGCCGGTGCGAAGGTTCTGGGTCCGGTGGTTATTGGCGCCGATAGTGCTATTGGCGCGAACGCCGTGGTGGTCAACGATCACCCCGCCGATTCGATTATTACCGGCATTCCGGCAAAGCACCGCCCGCGTACCCCGGAGAAGAAGAAGCCGCTGGTGGACGCTGTGGAATACATTGACCCCGCCATGTGGATTTAGTGCTTGCTGGCGTTTTGAGCCCGTAGAGGCGCGCCTGGTGGCTCCTGGGTAACTTCCTGGCTAGACTCTGCAAGCGCTCTCCCCCGCCGCGTTCCTGAGATATATCGTGAGATACCTCGGGGACTGCCCTATCAAGACATAACGAAAGCCCGCCCCGACCGGATTCTCATCCAGCCGGGGCGGGCTTTTGTGTTCAGCTACGGGAGCTTAGTGAACGTGAATGTCCGCTGCGTTCACCTCGGAACGGTCACCGCTCCACATGGTGTGGAAGGCGCCCTCTTCGTCAATACGACCGTAGGTGTGCGCACCGAAGAAGTCACGCTGACCCTGAATCAGGGATGCGGGCAGGCGGTCGCGGCGCAGACCGTCGTAGTAGGACAGCGCGGAAGCGAACACCGGAACGGGGATACCCAGTGCGGTTGCCTTAGCCACCACGCGACGCCAGGAAGGAACGAGCTCCTCCATGAGGTTCTTGAAGGCGGGTGCCAGTAGCATGTTTGCGGGAGCTTCATCAGCGTAGGCGGCCATGATGTCGCCCAGCAGCTCGGCACGGATGATGCAGCCTGCACGCCACAGCGATGCGATGGTGTCCAGCTTCAGGTCCCAGCCGTATTCCTTGCCTGCGCGGGTGAGTAGGTCCATGCCCTGTGCGTACGCAACGAGCTTGGATGCGAAGAGCGCGCGGCGCACGTCCTCAACGAACTCGGGGTCGCCTGCACCGATACCGGTGGTTGCGATCAGGCCTGCGGGCAGTTCACGCTGTGCCTGCTCGCGCTGCTCACGCTCGGAGGAGGAGAGGGCGCGTGCGAACACGGACTCTGCGATAGCGGAGACGGGGGAACCGAGGTCCAGGCCAGCCTTAGCGGTCCACAGGCCGGTACCCTTCTGACCCGCTGCGTCAACGATCACGTCAACCAGGGGCTTGCCGGTCTTTGCGTCTACCTGTGCGAGCACCTCAGCGGTGATTTCAATCAGGTAGGAGCTCAGGTCGGTCTTGTTCCATTCCTTGAAAATCTCTGCCTGCTGTGCGGGCTCGATGCCTGCGATGGAGCGGAGAATGTCGTAAGCCTCGCCGATGACCTGCATGTCGGCGTACTCGATGCCGTTGTGGACCATCTTCACGAAGTGGCCCGCGCCGTCGGTGGAGATCCATGCGCAGCAGGGTGCGCCGTCCTGGGGTGCCTTTGCTGCGATCTTCTCGAGCATGGGGCCGAGGTGCTTGTAGGACTCTGCCGAGCCGCCGGGCATCATGGAGGGACCCCAGAGAGCGCCCTCTTCGCCGCCGGAGACGCCGACGCCCACGAAGTGCAGGCCCTTCTCGGCCAGTGCGCGCTCGCGGCGGATAGTGTCGGGGAAGTGGGAGTTACCGCCATCGATAATGATGTCGCCCTCATCGAGCATGGGGGTGAGCTGCTCGATAACAGCGTCGACGGGTGCGCCCGCCTTGACCATAATCAGGATGCGGCGGGGAGACTCGAGGGAGTCGACGAGTTCCTGCAGGGACTCGGTGCGGATGAAGTCGCCGTCTGCGCCGTGCTCAGCCAGCAGTGCGTCGGTCTTCTCTACGGAACGGTTGTGCAGTGCCACGGTGTAGCCGTTACGTGCCAGGTTGCGGGCAAGGTTTGCACCCATGACAGCAAGGCCGGTGACACCAATCTGTGCCTTCTTGTTTTCAGTCATGTATATAAGGATACGCGCTGAGGGCAGGCTATATATAGGTGGAGTGCACTTTTATGCTCTGAAGAGTCGCCCTTCTCACTCTTGGAGAAATATAGTGCTTGGAGAAAGCGCTGAGGACACAAGCTGAGGATACAAAAAACCCCGGTACCTTGCGGTACCGGGGCAATCGGTGGGTCCTACCGGGATCGAACCGATGACATCCACGGTGTAAACGTGGCGCTCTACCAGCTGAGCTAAAGACCCGTAGTTCTCACTGTTTCGTTTGACGACCCAGTGGCGAACACAAGAAGAAACTATACGGGCTTTCGGTATGACATGCAAATCCAAGACACGTGTTCTATGTCTCAATATTTTTTTCATTTTCCCACCGCACCCAACATCAAGCCACACCAAGCCACAGCTACCCTCCCCCTCAGAAACAAGCCACACCCCCTTGTTCCGCGCCATTTCGCCAACCCCGCCATTCCGCGCCATTTAGGTGCAAAAAGACCCTAACTAGTACTTTTGATGCGCATTTTTCCCACTCAGATAGTCACAATGCGAAACCCACACCACAAAAACCCCCATTTGAGACCAAGAGCCCCAGCTTTAGGTCTAAGATAGTAGAGATAAGAAGCGAAGTGGGTCTCACAGACCTATAACGCTTAAACACAAAGATTGTTCGACAACGCAACAACGCGCGGCGGGCGATCTCACAACCGCACAGAAGAGAGGTTGGATTAGTTTGGCTAACGTACCGAACGAGCACTCCCTGAGCACCCTTCTCGATGGCTTCAAGGACATCGACGTAGAAGAGACCCAGGAGTGGGCCGAGTCCCTCGAGGACCTTATCAAGACTCACGGCACCGAGCGTGCAGAGTACATCCTTCGCGCACTGCTCAAGGAGGCTGGCGCAAAGGGCGTTAAGGTCCCGACTCTGGTCAAGACCGACTACATCAACACCATCCCCGTCGACCAGCAGCCCGAGTACCCCGGCGATGAGGAACTCGAGCGCCAGTACCGCGCATGGATTCGTTGGAACGCAGCAATCATGGTTCAGCGTGCCCAGAAGAAGGGCATCGGCGTTGGCGGTCACATCTCCACCTTCGCAGGTGTGGCTGACCTCTACGAAATGGGCCAGAACCACTTCTTCCGCGGCCGCAACCACCCCGGTGGCGGTGACCAGGTCTTCTTCCAGGGTCACTCCTCCCCCGGTGTCTACTCCCGCGCATTCGTTGAAGGCGTCCTGACCGAAGAGCAGATGGACGGCTTCCGCCAGGAGAAGACCAAGGGCGCAAACGGTATTCCTTCGTACCCGCACCCCCGTTGCATGCCCGAGTTCTGGCAGTTCCCGACCGTGTCCATGGGTCTGGGCCCCCTGAACGCAATTCACCAGGCATCCTTCAACAAGTACCTGCACAACCACAAGATCAAGGACACCTCCGAGCAGCACGTCTGGGCATTCCTGGGCGACGGCGAGATGGACGAGCCCGAGTCGCGTGGTGCACTGCAGCTGGCTGCAAACGAGCACCTGGACAACCTGACCTTCGTCGTCAACTGCAACCTGCAGCGTCTGGACGGCCCCGTTCGTGGTAACGGCAAGATCGTTCAGGAGCTCGAGGCATTCTTCCGCGGCGCAGGCTGGCACGTCATCAAGGTCCTGTGGGGCTCCGACTACGACGAGCTGCTCAAGAAGGACAAGAGCGGCAAGCTCATCCAGCTGATGAACGAGACCCTCGACGGTGACTACCAGACCTTCCGTGGCGAAGACGGTGGCTACATCCGCGAGCACTTCTTCGGCAAGTACCCCGAGACCAAGGAACTGGTTGCAGACCTGACCGACGAGCAGATTTTCAACCTGCGCCTGGGTGGCCACGACGACAAGAAGCTCTACGCAGCCTACAAGGAAGCTATGGAGACCAAGGGCAAGCCCACCGTCATCCTGGCACAGTCCATTAAGGGTGCGGAGCTCGGCCCCTACTTCGAGGCACGTAACTCCACCCACCAGATCAAGAAGTTCACCATGGAAGCACTGAAGGGCTTCCGTGACCACCTGAACATCCCCATCTCCGACGAGGAGCTGGAGAAGGATCTGTACAACCCGCCGTACTACCTGCCCGAGGCAAACCACCCGGCACTGCAGTACATGCAGGCACGCCGTAAGGAACTCGGCGGTTACATCCCCGGCCGTGCAAACACCCAGCCTGAGATTATCCTGCCCGAGTCCAAGGTCTACGCACAGACCAAGAAGGGCTCCGGCAAGCAGACCGCTGCTACCACCATGGCGTTCGTCCGCCTGATGAAGGACCTCATGCGCGTGAAGGGCTTCGGTCACCGTATCGCCCCCATCACCCCCGATGAGGCACGTACCTTCGGTATGGATTCCTTCTTCCCCTCGGCTAAGCTGTACAACCCCAACGGCCAGAACTACGTGCCCGTTGACCACCAGCTGATGCTGACCTACACCGAGTCCCCCGAGGGCCAGATTGTTCACGTGGGTATTAACGAGGCAGGCGCAACCGCTGCGTTCATCGCACTGGGCTCCTCTTACGACACCCATGGCGAGCCGATGATCCCGATTTACATCTTCTACTCGATGTTCGGCTTCCAGCGCACCGGCGACGGCTTCTGGGCTGCTGCCGACCAGCTGTGCCGCGGCTTCGTCATCGGTGCAACCGCAGGTCGTACCACCCTGTCCGGTGAGGGTCTGCAGCACAACGACGGCCACTCCCCGATCCTGGCCTCCACCAACCCGGCCTTCAAGATCTACGACCCGGCTTACGGCTACGAGATTGCTCACATCGTGGAGCGCGGTATCGAGCAGATGTACGGCACCAAGGACGAAGACCACAACGTCATGTACTACCTGACCGTGTACAACGAGCCGATTCACCAGCCTGCTGAACCGGCAAACGTTGACGTTGAGGGCATCATCAAGGGTATCCACAAGATCAGCGACTCCCCGCTGACCTCCGGCCCCAAGGCACAGCTGCTGGCATCCGGCGTTGCTGTTCCGTGGGCTGAGAAGGCTCAGAAGCTGCTGGCTGAGGACTGGGGCGTCTCCGCAGACGTCTGGTCTGTCACCTCGTGGACCGAGCTGCGCCGCGACGGCATTGCCGCTGAGGAAGAGGCTCTGCTGAACCCGAACCAGCCCGCTCGCGTTCCTTACGTGACCCAGAAGCTGGCAGGCGCTGCTGGCCCGATCATCGCGACCACCGACTTCGCTTCGGATGTTCCCGACCAGATCCGCCAGTTCGTTCCGAACGACTTCGCAACCCTGGGTGCTGACGGCTTCGGCTTCGCAGACACCCGCCCGGGTGCACGTCGCTTCTTCCACATCGATGCAGAGTCGGTTGTTGTCCGCACCCTGCAGATGCTGGCAAAGCGCGGCGAGGTTGCAGCAGACGTTCCCGCGAAGGCATTCGCTAAGTACGACCTGCTGAACGTGAACGCTAACTCCGAGCTGGAGCAGCACTAAGCATTTAGCGGTAGAACCTCGGTTCTGCGTTAGACGCTAAACGATGCCCCCGGTTGATGATTTATCAACCGGGGGCATTCGTTTTTAACTGTGAAGGGGTGCAGGATACCCGAGCTGCTTCCTGTTGATATGGTCGTTGACTATGCGTTTCTCATGTAATAAATCAGACGTGACCGGAGTTTTGGTTGCCGTGCGCACCTAGCCGGTGGTAGGCTTTAACCACCCTTCAACTATGATATTCGCCATAGTATTGGTGGATATTTTAGGGTGCCCTACCAGCATTACGGGGGGGGGCACGACTCACTCATCTATGAGTATTTGCCCTCCATAACCCATAGGGGTTCATGATGAAGCTCTAGAATACTCTCCCAGCAGTAACGACGCTGCAGAAACACCCTTGTGCGTGGTCTGCCATAGCGTCTTGGCCTTTCGCTATGGGTGCACTCCCAAGCTAGCAGGCACTCCCCCGAGATTCTGCTTATCGCTCTGGGATTCACATAGATTCCAGATTCTCTCGACACCCATATTCACCGGGTCATATGCTTTGCAACAATCAGCAAAATACAGCCCCGCTTTCTTTACTGTCACATATTCTTTATCCAATTAAGGAGGGAGAATCATGAACCTCAAGAAAATCTTTCAGCCCGCAATGGCCATAACGTTTGCATTCACACTAGCCTGCACATCCTGTTCTACAGGCCCGCAACTAGAACGTGATGAAACAGCCCAAGCAACTCTAGACTATAAAAACAACCGAATCATTACTCCACTCGAAGAATACAATGAAATTTTCGATGAAAATTCCCTGTATTACACTCAAGCCTTGGAAATTCTCAGGCAGCGCTGTTTCGCAAAACACGGCCAATCCTACGAAATATATATCCCGGATATAGAAGATATTAAAATTAATTCGTCCGGTCGCGAGTTTGGTCTCTGGAACCCCGAATACTCCGCCAAATATGGAAACTTCAAGCGATCCGGGAATGCACCATCATCCGGGGGCTATGACACAAAAATTATGGAACAGTGCATGCCTGAAATTTCAGCCACTATGAAAGAGATTGCGGGCATCAGCATCGAAGAGCAGGGTGGCCTCTCAGAAGCCTATCGTCGAATCTACGGCCAATCCTATGCAGCTGCCATGAATCATCCCGAATGGAAAAAATACCGTGAAGCATGGTGGAAATGCCTATCGGATAAAGGTCTAACGCCACGAAAAGGCGACGAAGAATGGGAAACACAAGAACTATCAAATGCAACCCGCGCTAGCGGTGATAATAATGCCCCGGCATCAGAAGAAGAAATTCGACTCAGCGTCATTGAAGCACAATGCAGTAAAGATACAGGAATGGCTCAAGGTCTTGCCAATCTTGTAGCTTCATATCAAAAACCGCTTATTCGAGATAACGAAACAAAACTAGAAGAACAGCGACAGCGGCAATCAGAAGTTAATCTTCGGTATAAAGAGTGGGTTCTCAAAAACCAATGAATATAAATGCCCCCGGTTGATAAATCATCAACCGGGGGCATTCGTGTTTTAACTCGTGCTTTACCTGAGTTGCATGTTTTAACTGATGTAGCCCGGAGGTAACGACTATTACCTCCGGGCTAATTCAGTTACTTGTGGGCGTTGGCGAGTTTAGCCTGCGAAGTGGCCGGTCACCTCCGCCAGACGCGCCGGGTTCACCAGATCAGGGTGCGTACCCTCCAACAGCACCGAACGGAACGACGACGCATGCGCCGCCCAACCCGCCGCATCCAGGTACGGCTGATCCTCGTGCGGCACACCCACCAGCAACACGTCCCCATCAAAGAACGCCTGCTCGGCACCACGCATGAGTGCCGCCGAAGCACGCATACTACCCAGGCACACGCCCAACTTCTCCTCCGGCAGGTAACCCATCGCCGAACCTGCCCTCTGCAGACGTTCTAGGGTACCCGGCAAATCAAGCTGCTCGTCGGCGGCAGGCTCTGGCAGACCGCCCATACGCAACAGCGCACGGAAGCTCTCCTGCTCATCCGGCGCAGGCACACCCTGCCACTGCTCCGAAGGATACGCATCCAGCAGGATGACGCGCTCAACCTGCGCGCCCGCGGCCTGTGCCAACGCCGCAACCTGCACCGCGGCAGTACCGCCCACGGACCAGCCCATCAACGCAAAACGACGCGGCAACGAACGATCCGCCAGAGTCTTCTCAATCAGCTTCAGATAGCCCTCAGCCAGCTCCTGCAGGGTCGACGCAAACCCGGCCTGCGGGTCAGAGAACGCCTCAGCTTGCAGAGCGTACACGCCCTGCTGCGCCGGAAGATGCGAGAGATACCCCGCATAGCACCAGCCCAAACCACCCGCGGGCGGCAGAATAAACAGCGGCGCGGGGGCTTCGTCATGCGCGGCAGGATGCTCGCCCTGGGCCACAACGTGCTCACGCAGCGGCAGCACCGGTGCGAACTCCGCACCCTCACCGCGCTCGCCCGCAATGGACGCCGCCAACGCCTGCACGGTCGGATGCGCAAACAGCGCACCGATGCTCACGCTCAAACCCAGCTGCTCCTCAACCGCGGCAATCACCTCAAGAGCCGCCAACGAATGACCGCCCGAAGCGAAGAAATCTTCGTCCACGCCGAAACGCTCACGCCCCAGCACGCCCGCAATAATCGAGCACAGCTGTTGCTCCAGCAGACCGTGCGGGCCCTCGGCATCGGAAGTCTGCGGGGTCAGGTCGAGGGTCGCCAACAGCTTGCGATCCGCCTTACCGGAGGGGCTCACCGGCAACGCAGGCAGGGTGTGCCACAGGGTCGGAACCATGTAGTCCGGCAGGACCTGCGCGCAATGCTCACGCGCCGCCTCCACCAGCTGCTCGGCACGCTCGGCGGGCACATCGCCCACCTCCAGCACCGCCGCCAGGGCAGGCTCACGCAGACCGCGGTACAGCAGAGCCACCGAAGCGGTCACGCCCTCAACCGCAGCAAGAGCCATCTCAATATCACCCAGCTCCAGGCGCTGACCGCGCACCTTAATCTGATAGTCCGTGCGACCACGGTAGCCAATGACGGCACGGCCGTCGGGAAGAATCTCCCAGCACGCCAAATCACCCGTACGGTACAGGCGCTGGCTCTCGCCGTTCAGCAACGCGAGCGCACCGGCGGGAGCCTGCTCCACGAAAGCCGCCTCGGTTGCCTGCGGGTTGTTCTTGTAGCCGCGCGCCAGCTGCACACCCGACAGGTGCAGTTCACCCGTCACGCCCACCGGCACGGGGTGGCCGGTCGGGTCAAGAATCAGGGTGCCGGTGTTCCAGACGGGCTCACCAATGGGCACGCTCTCGCGCTGCGGGTCGGCGGAAGTCTCCCAGAAGGTCACGTCCACCGCCGCCTCGGTCGGGCCGTAGAGGTTCAGCGGGTACACGCCCAGAACCTCGCCCGCGGCCTGCACCTGGTCCTTCTGCAGGGCCTCACCAGAGCAGACCACGTAGCGCAGGGGCTGGTCTCGATCCCGGCCGAATCCGGCATCAGCCAGAATGCGGCGCGCCGCCGGCGACGAGGTCAACGCCGACAGCATGGTCGGCACAAAATGAACCGCCGTGACGGACTGCTCGGCGAACACGCGCGCCAAGTAGGCGGGGTCGCGGTGACCCTCCGGGGCGGCAATGACCACGGCAGCGCCCTCGGCGAGCGGCCAGTACAGCTCCCACACGTGAACGTCAAAGGAGATGGGGGTCTTGTGCAGAACGCGGTCGCCCTCCCCCACCGGAATCTGGTGCTGCTGCCAGCGCAGGCGGTTATCAATCGCGCGGTGGCTAATGGCAACGCCCTTCGGGCGGCCCGTGGAGCCGGAGGTGAAGAGCACGTAAGCGTCCTCGTCCAGGCCGGTTTTCGTGCCCGGAAGCTCCTCTGCGGCGGGTGCAGAGGAGAGTGCCCGGGTGGGCTCGTCAGTGCTCAGCAGCGGCAGAGTGTGCTGGGGCAGGTTCGCGTGACGCGCAGGCTCCTGCGGGTTCAGCTCCTCCGCACTCAGCGGGTGCAGACCGGGGCCGTGCAGAAGCAGGGAACATTCGGCGTCCTCCATCATCACGCCCACACGCTCGGCGGGCAGATCCGGAAGCACCGGCACATAGGTGGCACCCGCGTACAGCAGGGCGTACAGCGCCACGTACTGCTCGGCGCCGCGGTGCACGCGCAGGCCCACCGCATCACCGGGGCGAACGCCCCAGTCCAGCAGCTGCGCGGCAAGCGCACGGGCGCGCTCATCCAGCTCGGCGTAGGTGAGGGCGCGGTCAAAGACGTAGGCGCGATCCGACTCGGGGGTGAGCACCTCACCGGGCGCGGGGGCAGAATCCAGCACCGCGAGCGCCTGCGGATGCGCCGCCACCGCCTCACGGAAGCGACCCAGCAGGGTCTTGTACTCCATCGGGTGCTCGGTAAGCACCGGGGCGGTCAGCTCGCGCAGGGTCGCAAGCTCCGCCTCGGTCGCCAAACCAAGGTTGTTCAGGGAGGCGCCCTCGCGCTGCGCCTCCGCCGCGTAGGCGGGCAGCCACTCGCGCAGGCGGGCGGCGTGACGTTCCAGCTCCTCAGCGGTGTAGAGCGCCGGGTTCATGTCAATCTCGCAGGAGATGCTGTTGCCGCGGCCGGGCATGCCGCGCAGGGTGAAGGTCGCGTCAGCAACGGGACCGGCAGAGATATTGTGAATACGCGCAGTCGGTACCGGCTGTACAGTTCCGGACTCGTCCTTCGAGGGTGCCGCCAGCGGTAGCACCGCGTCAAAGGGCACCACGTTAATCTGCGCACCAAACAGCCTGGACTGGGCGTTACGCGCGGTACGTTCGAGGTCTTCCTGACGAGCCAGCGGATGCTCCGCGTTGCGGGCGTACTGTTCCTTCACCGAGTGCAGGGACTCCGAGATGGGGCAGGTCGCCGCAACCTGCACCGGCAGAACGTTCACCGCGGTACAGCCGGTCTGCGCGCTCGCCGTACCCAGGGCGCGGGTCGCCTCCGGCAGGGTGCGGGCGAACATGCGGTTCATCTGCGGCACGCCGAACGAAGCCTGCGGGTAGCCGCCCACACGCGCCAGGTAGGAGCCGACGGCGGCGGTCGCCAGCACGGGCCAGGAGACAGCGTGCTGCTTTGCCGCATCCAGCAGGGCCTGCTGGGTGGGCACGTCAATGCTGAACGCCAGGCGCACAGACTGCGCCGACGGGGAGGCGGTACGACCCGCCAGCGAGGTGTCTTCCTGTTCCAGGGCGCCGCTCGCCTCCCAGAATGCGAGGTCTTCGTCACGGGCGGCGGAGGCGGCTTCGTCAGCATCGAGCAACTGCTGCAGGCTCATGCGGCGGGTTGCCGGAACCGGCTGACCGGCGGACAGGGCGCGGTAAATAGCGGCGACGCGGGAGAGGCCGTTGAACGCGGCGAACCCGTCGGCAACCACGTGGGAGAAGGAGTGGTAGACCCAGAGGAACCCGCCGTAACGCGCTACGGCGCTGCGCACGGTCACGCCCTCATCGGTGGCGAGGGGCTGGGCGAGCAGACGCTGCGCCCAGGCGCGCACGGGCGCGGGCAAATCAGAGTCAGGCAGGTCAGAGGCGTTCTCCTCCGCCTCGACGGTGCCGTTCAGCTCCCCCTCTTCCAGTTCCCCTTCATCCACGAGCAGGTCAATACCCGCAAGGAACGCCTCAAGCGGCAGAATCTGCTGGGAGGCGGCACCATCGGCAATGCGGGTGCGCACGCGGAAGCCCTCGTTCTCGCGGTAGAGCTGCACCAGCGCCTCACGCAGTATGGTGAGGTCGGTGTCCGCGGGGCATTGCAGAACCTCCGCGGTGTTGTAGCAGGGGTTCGACGGGTCAATCGCCGCGGCAAAATAGATGCCGCGTGCATTGGTGGTCAGCGGCAGCCAGGGGCTGTCAGCGCTGTGCGGTGCGGGGTGAGTCGCGGCGGTGCGAGTATCGGAAGCAGTCTCGGAGCTAGCGGGTGCGGTAGTATCAGCTACGCCCATGGTGGCCTCTCTGAGGGGGTCTCAACGTTGAATGTGTGGGTTTGCGCAAGTCCATACAGTTTTGCGCGAGGTTGCGCCTGCAAAAGCGCTAAATCCGGCAGCAGCGCCGAACCAGATAGCGATGCCAATCACGGCGGAGTACATGCTCAACGCCCCGGACACTCGCAGAACCGGCGGCACCCTACAGTGCCTACCGGCGTGACGAGCCTCCGGGGCGCTACACGTATTTAGCCCAGGCGGGAGGCGATGAACTCCACGGTCGGGTTCTCCACCAGCTCGGTAAACTCAATCACGGCGCCCTCAGCGGCAAGGTCGTCGAGCAGGGCGAAGCAGCCCATCGAGTCCATGCCCAGGGAGAACAGATCGGTGGTCGGCTCGTCAAAAGCGGTCTGCAGGGAGTCGGGCTCGACGATGTACTTCTCCATGATGGGGCGCAGAGTCTCAAATGCGGACATTTTTCTCCTCAATAGGGGTAGGGGGCTTAAGGTTTAGCCGAAAATGGTCAGCTCAAAGGGTTTAGCCGAAAATTTCGGCAAGCTTGGCGCGCAGTTCGCGGCGAGAAATCTTACCCACGTTCGTGGTGGGCAGCTCCTGCAGAACCTGCACGCGCTCGGGGATCTTGAAGTCGGCGAGCTTCTTCGAGGTGAAGAACTCGTGCATCGTGCGGCGCGGGTTTTCGCCCAGGTCGGCGCCTTCCTTCGGCACAATGACCAGGCCCACGCGCTCGCCCACGGTCTCATCCGGGATGCCCAGAACCACGGCGTCAAAAACGTCGGGGTGGGTCAGCGCCAGCTCTTCGATTTCGTCCACGGCAATCTTCTCGCCGTTGCGGTTAATCTGGTCCTTCGCGCGGCCGGTCACCTCAAGGTACTTACCTGCCACCAGGCGCACGATGTCGCCGGTGCGGTAGAAGCCGTCCTCGGTGAAGCCGTAGCGGTTCGCGTTTTCCTCCAGGTAGTAGCCGCGAATCGTGTACGGGCCGCGGGTGAGCAGGTGGCCGCTCTCGCCGCGCTTGACCGGCTGGTCCTGATCATCAACAATCAGGATTTCGTCGTCGGGGCTAATCGGGTAACCCTGGGTCCGCAGGCGCAGCTCAATCATGTCGGTGGAACGGGTGTAGTTCACCAGGCCCTCAGCCATGCCGAACACCTGCTGAACCGTGCAGCCGAGCACGGACTCAATCTTGCCTGCAACCGCCGGAGCGAGCTTCGAACCGCCCACCTGCAGGGTCTGCAGGGACGGCAGGGACACGCCGCGCTTCTCCGCGGAAGCAACCCACGCCTGAGCCAGCGGCGGCACCAGCGCGGAGGTGGTCACACCCTCCATCTCGATGAGGTGGAACGCGGTCTGCGGGGACGGATCCGCCGCAAACACGAGCTTGCCGGAGGCGCACATAACGCCCAGAATACCGGGCGAGCTCATCGTGAAGTTGTGCGCGGCGGGCAGCACCACGAGCATGGTCGTGTTGTTGTTCAGCTTGCAGATATCGACCGAGCCGCGCACCGAGTACAGGTAGGCGGCGTGGGTGCGAGGAATCAGCTTCGAAATGCCGGTCGTACCGCCGGAAAGCTGCAGGAACGCCACCTGCTCGCTCGCGCGGGTCTTCTCGGTGTTCTGGATGACGCCGGGCACGAACTCTTCGGCGAGCTCCTCCTCCGTCAGCGGGGTCAGCGGCTCCGCAACGTCAATAGCAACCGGCGGCTCCAGGGAGTTCTTGCGCAGCTCGGCGGCAACGTCCTCGTGCAGGGCGGTGAAATCCGCGCCGGGGGTCAGCGAAGAGAACACGTGCGCCGCCGCATCGGTGCGGGTCGCAAAGTGCACGAGCTCGGTGGTGCGGTGCTGCGGCAGGCAGAACACCGGCAGCGCAGCCGCCCAGAAAATACCCAGCAGGTACACCAGGTACTCGGCGGTGTTACCCAGCTGCAGCAGCACGCGGTCGCCCGGCTGCACGCCAGCCTTCACGAGGCGCGCCGCAGCGGCACGACCTGCCGCCTCCAGCTCACCGTAGGAGAGGCGAATCTGCTGGGGCTTGCCGTCCTCATCGAGCTGCGCGTGCGAAAGCGCCACCAGCGCCGGGAAGTGCGGCTTCGCACGGCAGGCATCCAGCAGGAACTCGGGGATAGTCTGGTCAATCCAGTAGCCGGCTTCGCGGTACTTCGCGGCAAAAGACTCGGGGATGAGCGGCGTGGGGGCCAGGGGGCTACGTTCTACGGTCATCTTCTCTCGATTTCTGTGTCGTTTGCGGTTTCTATAGCGCTCACGTTGTGTTCGCAGCGTGATGCCATCTCGTCAATGAGGGCGGGTGCGCAACCTGCGCCGGGTACCTTTCGGTACCCCTCGCGGCGCGGTAGTGCTACACCTCTCTTAGGCTGTACTTCTCTAGGATACGGGCGCGGCGGTGTTTACCCTAACGGGAGCCCCGCACGCCCACCATGCGGGGCGGGCTCTAGCGGGGACCCATCCCGTAGAAGCTTAGGCGGCATCTCGCTGATCCTCCGCGGAGCCCCGCTCAGCGTCAGTCTCCTGACGGCAAGAAGCAATCATGCGCTCCAGTGCCGGCACAATCGCGCCGCGCCAGCACGCATAATCATGGCCGCCGTTGAAGGTCGTGCAACGCGCATTCTTCAGGCCCAGCTTCCCCAGGCGCTCCTTCAGCTCGCGGTGAGGAGGCACCAGAATCCACTCCTGCTCCCCCACCTCAATCTCAAGCTGCAGGTGGCGCAGACGATCAATCTCGCCCGCCGCCTCCAGCTCGTCCAGGCGGTCCATCACCTGCGGCTGCCACAGCGACGAAGACTGCGCAATCGCGCCGCCAAACGCCTCCGGACGGCTCAGCACCGCCAGCAGGGAGGACAGGCCACCCAGCGACTGGCCGTTAATCACAATGTTCTGCGGGTCGGTCTTAATGCCGTGCACCGCCTCCAGGTGCGGGAACGCAATCTCCACCAGGTAGTCGGCAATCGGGTTGTCGCCGTTCAGTTCCTTCCAGCGGTTCTCACGACCGCCGGAGTGCAGGAAGAACACGTGCATCGCCGGAATACGGCCCGCCTCATGGGCGCGGTTGAGGGTCTGTTCCATGCCCTGGCTGAACCACATCTCACCGTCGAACTGCACGAACAGCGGCGCATCCGGGGCGGGGTCACCCACGCGGCCGAGTACGTACTGGTGGCCGTCAGAGGTCTGCATCCACTCGGGGGCGGGCAGCGCGTCAATCTCTTCCTGAGTCAGGATGAACTCCTGCACCGGCGCGTGCTCAAGCTGCACCACGCCCATGCAACGGCCAATACGGTTACACACAGTCTCAGGGTTCAGCGGGTCGCCCTCGCCGGAGTCCAGGGCGGCGCGCAGGCGCACCTGGTCGTCGTCACCCAGCCAGGCGGGGCGCTCGCCGGGCAGCGCCGGCAGGAAATTGTAGGAGGCACGCCAGGTGGTTTCCATCTGCATGCTCAGCTGCCACCAGCCGGTGCCCTCGATGCGGGTCATGAGGGAACGGTCGAGGTTCTTCTCATCGGTCAGGCGGTTGATGAACATGAGCACCTGCTCCGCCTGCTCATTGTGGTAGAGGAAGGTGACGATGCGCTCGTTCTCGCTGATGCTGCCGTCTTCGCGGTGCACCGGCTCAATAATGGGGGTGCCCTCGGAGACGACCTCAACGATGCGGGCGTTCAGCTCTTCGCAGCTGACCGCCTCGGCAATGAGGGCGCTGATGAGGGGGCTGTCCACGCGCGGTGCCGGTACGGGGCGCGGGGTCTTAGGAGGGGTCGGGCGCACAGCCGGCGCAACGGTACGCGGCTGCGCAGGGGCAGTCTGCACAGAAGCAGACTGTACACAAATGCTCTGCGCGGGAACGGTCGCGGTGGGTTCGTGCTCGCCCAACGGTTCCTCCTTGGTCTGTGGAAACACTCAATCGGTGAGAAACGGTGAGGAGGCGCATTATCGTTAGTTAGCCTCTACTACCTCACTCTATGGTATCCCTTACCCAAACTCTAGCCAAAGGGAAAAGCGAAAGAACCAAAACATGACAAGATGACAGCGAGCGCGGGCATTTTTTCGCCTCCACCCCCCCCCAAAAAAAACGGGGTCGAAAATTGGGGCGCCAAGAATAGGCTGCACAAATACGCGGCAAAAACGGGCGGTTAAATGAGATGAGGCACCGAGACCGTGCATCAAACCTCTCAAATTGCAACTCTCAAGTCGCACCTTTCAAGGTCTCATGCGGCAGTCTCGGTGCCTCATCTGCGGGTTCCCAAAATGGAACCTACCCAGTGCTCGTTTCCGTTCATGCGTCAAAGACGGGCGAGCACCGGGTAGGCGCCCTACGCGCAGGGGATCCTGGGTCCCTCAGATCCTAACGTTCGCTGCTTGGCGCAATGCCGAGCTTTTCCACCCGTACTGAGACAGGTGGCGCAAACTCCCACGCGGCTTAGGGGCGAAAACTTATTTGCTTTCGCGGGCCGCCGAAATAGCGTCAGCGGCAATATGAATTGTTTGGTTCTCCTTAGGAATCACCAGAGGAGTACCAGTGCATGGATCAGGAATAATGACCGATTGCAGGTCAAAAACTTCCTGGATAAGTTCCGGTGTAATTATCGCACGCGGATCGCCCTGAGCGATAATCCGACCCTGCTTCATTAACACAACATGAGTAGCATACCTGAAAGCAAGGTTCAGGTCATGCAACACCACGGCTACCGTTCGGCCTTCGGAGTGCAACTTCTTCGTCAGGTTCAGCACCTCAATCTGGTGCGTGATGTCCAGGTAGGTGGTCGGCTCATCCAGCAGAATCAGGGGGGTCTGCTGCGCCAGGGTCATGGCAATCCACACACGCTGACGCTGACCGCCCGAGAGCGCCTCAATGGGGCGTTCCGCAAGCTCCAGCACGTTCGCCGCCTGCATCGCCTCCACGCAAGCTTGCTCGTCCTCATCGGACCAGGAGCGCAGCAGCGACTGGTGCGGGTAGCGGCCGCGCGCCACCACATCCGCCACGGTCACGCCGCTGGGCGCCTCCGGGGTCTGCGGTAGCATCGCCAGAATCTTTGCGATAGCGCGAGACTTCATCTGCGGCAGCGGGGTGCCGTCCAGGCGAACCTCACCCTCCTTGAGCGGGTTCACACGGGCAAGAGCCTTCAGGGTGGTCGACTTGCCGCAGGCGTTCGGGCCCAGGATAACGGTCAGCTCTCCCTCCGGCACCTGAAAATCTACCCCGTTGAGCACCGTATGCTCACCGTAGGCAACCACCATGTTCTCGCCTTCAAGGCGGGTCGTCACACTAGTGTTCACTAGCTCTTCTTCCTTTCGAGGTAAATCAGGTAAATCAGGTACAGGCCGCCAATCGCGCCGGTCACCACACCCACCTGAATGATGCGTCCGGGAACAGCGAATCGGCCAATCAGGTCAGAGCCGAGCACCATGAGCGCGCCCATGAGTGCCGCGGAGGTGAAGCCCACCCCGCCGCTGCGGGAGAGGGTCTTCGCGATGTGCGGTGCCGCCAGAGCAACAAAGGCAATCGGGCCGGTCGTCGCGGTCGCCAACGACACCAGAAGCACACCAATAAACAGCGCCGCCACACGGTACGCATTCACGCTCACGCCCAAACCGGATGCCACCTGGTCGCCAAAACGAATCGCGCCCAGCGGGCGGACCAGCATCAGCAGCAGCGGAGTCACCACGAGCAGCAGGCCCAGCAACGCGTAGGTGCGCTCCCACGTGATGTCATTCAGCGAACCAGCCAACCAGGATGCGGCGGTCTGCGCCTGAGTCAGCGAAGCACGCACCACCAGCAGCGCGTTGAACGCCGCCAGGGTCGAGCCCACACCAATACCGACCAGCACCAGGCGGAAGCCGTGCAGACCCGTACGGCGAGTCAACAACCACACCAGCACCGAAGTCGCCAAGCCACCAACAACGGCACCCAGAGCAACCTCAACGGGGCCCGAATTGAACACAATAATCTGCAGAAGCGCACCGGTCGCGGCACCATTCGTGAAGCCGATAATATCCGGCGAACCCAGGGCATTACCCGAAATCACCTGGAAAATCGCACCCGACAGACCAAGCGCCGCGCCCACCAGAAGCGCCGCCACAATACGCGCCGCACGCTGCTGAGCGAAGGCCACAGCAATCTGCTTGCCCTCACCCATCAACGCCGGAATGACCTTCTCCGGGGCGAGCTTATAGTCACCCTGCAGCATGCCCCAAAACGCCAGCGCCGCAATCAGCACTACCAACGCCACATTCAGAATCAGCACACGCCACGGTACCTGAGCACTCACAGGACCGCGCACAGTCAGCACCGGGCGGCCACCCAAATCACGGCCGCGACGACGCGCAGAACGGTTCATGGAGGCGGTTGCAGTCGAAACAGCGGAAGAATTCGACATTAGAGAGCCTCCACCTTACGACGAGTCATCAAGAACAAGAACACCGGGGCACCGGCAAGAGTCGCCACAATACCCACCTGAGTCTCCTGCGGAGCCACCAGCACACGCGCCAACACGTCAGCACACAGCAGCCACACCGGACCCAACAGCGCCGAACCATAATTCACCCAGCGCACATCATTACCGAGCAGAGCACGCACCACAAAAGGCACCGCCAAACCCACAAAACCAATCGGACCCACCGCAGCAGTCGCCGCACCGGCAAGCACCGTCACCGCAAGAAGAGTCAGGTTCTGGGTCGTACGCACGCTCACGCCGAGGCTGGTCGCCGCCTCCTCGCCCATGCTCAGAGCATTAATCGCGGGAGCCACAAAGAACGCCACCAGCACACCCAGCACAATCACCGGGCCCACCGTCGACGCGATATCCATGCCGCGGCCCTCCAGCGAACCGGCAACCCACACACGGAACTCGTTATACGCATCCTGATCAGCCAAAATCAGGCCCTGCGCAATCGCCGACAGCGCCGCAGAAATCGCCACACCCGCCAGCGCAAGCTTCACAATCGAGCCGTCACGGCCACGACCCAGCGTATACACCAGCACCGCAGCCAACGCGCCACCAATTGTCGCAGCAATCATGTACTGCCAAATACCCATCACGCCAAAAACCACCACGGAAGCAATCACAGCCACCGCAGCACCGGCATTCACACCCATCAGGCCGGGCTCAGCCAACGGGTTACGGGTCAGCGACTGCATCAGCGAACCGGCAACAGCCAACGCCGCACCCGCCGCAAGACCCACCAGGGTACGCGGAATACGCTGCTCCATCACAATCGTCTGCGCCTGCTCAGAAGCAGTGCCATTGAAAACAGCCAGAACCTCATCCGGCGGAAGATTATTCGATCCGAACAGCAAAGAAGCAGCCACAGCACCCGCCAAAAGCACCGCAAACAAGAACAGAAAAGCCAGGCGCTTACCCAACTTCTGCCCCTGAATCACAGACCCCTGACGGGACGTACTCTCCTGCTGAACACCTCGGGACAATGAGCTCGTGCGGGCCACTATGCTCCTTATGCTCGATACAAGAAAACAGGGAGGCGCACCCGGCACCCCACTGAAAGAGGGGGCACCCGGCACACCGGTAGATAACGAGAGAAACGCCGGAGCGGGCGGGTCACTCCCCCACCCGCATCCGACGTTAAGTCTTAGCGCTTACGGGCCAGCAGCAGCGCAGCGGCACCCACCACGCTCACGCCCAGAACCACCACGCCAACCCACGGGAACGCAGCACCGTAAGTCACGGTCTGCACGGTGGATGCGGTGTTAGCCGCGCCCGAAGCCGAAGCGCTCGGGTTCGACGCGGTACCGCGCGCAACAGCCGAAGAGGACGCGCTCGCCGAAGCGGTCGCCTTCTTCTCGCCCGCAGCGGCAGATGCCGAAGGCGCAGAGGAAGCGTTAGAAGAACCAGAGGTAGTACCGGAAGAATCAGCCTCCGAGTTCAGGCGATCGTACTCTTCCTTGGTGATGGTGTTGCCATCAGCGTCGGTGTACACGGTCTCAGCCTCAGCCGCACCACCTGCAGAACCGTTGGAGGAGCCGTTCGAGCCGCCGTTGGACGAGGACTCGTTGGAGTCGTTAGAGCCCTGAGCGTCGTCTGCAGAGTCGGAGTTGTTAGAGTTCGAGCCGCCATTCGAGGAACCGCCGTTGCTCTTCGAGCTGGAAGAGCCACGGTTCGAGGAAGAACCCGAAGAGTTCGAGGAGGAGTTATCCGAACCGCCCTCACCCACCACGGTGAACTCGGGGCTACGGTTGGTGTACGCCTCGGTACCCAGGTACTTGCCGTCCTTATCGCGCTTCTCACCGGTCGCGAGGAAACGCAGGGTGTGGGTGCCAGCGCCAACATCCGGCAGAACGAAAGAACCGGAGACGTTGCCGTTGCTGTCGGTCTTCTGGGTGTGCACCACGCAAGCGCCCTGAGCCGCATCGGAGGGGCACAGGTCGCCGTCGTCAACCTTCACGGACACCACAGTGTTCGCGGGGAAACCGCTCACGCTAAAGGAAATCACGCCGTGCTCATTCACCGAAGAAGAGACAGTCGAGGAGGTGCCGGGGGTAGATGCCTTCGCACCGCCCGGAGGCAGAGCGGAAGCGGTGCCAACGCCCAAGCCCAGCGCCAGGGTTGCGGCGGCGCAGGCGGTCAGCGCCTTAGAGGTCAGGGAAGCCTTCGGGGCTCCCGAAAAAGGTGCACGCATGGTGGTCCTTTCAAAAATTACCGGGGTCGAGCTGAACGCTACGAGGATCGCGTCAGTGCTGTTCAGCGGGTTGTGACCCGAGTGGTTCGTGGGGCATCCGGCCCACACCCCTGTTCAAGGGTGCGGGGCGTGAACCGGTGCCGGTGTGAATGTGTGGTCAGAGAGCTTACTTCTTGGAGGTGCGCAGAATCAGAGCCGCAGCCAAAACCACCAGGCCAGCCGCCGAGAGCAGCAGGTTGTTGGCGTTGTTGACCACCCACTTGGTCAGGCCGGTCAGCTCAGTACCCTCAATGACCGGGCCCTGTGCCTTAGTGCCCGCAGCGGAGTTCTGGGAGCCCTGCGTGTTCTGCGAGTTCTTCGAACCGGATACGCCCGCAGCCTTCACAGCCTTCTTTGCGTTAGCCTCGGTCTTCTGCAGGTTGGTTGCCAGGTTCTTCTGCGCGCTCTGAACCTTCGCCTTAGCCTGCACGCGGTTCACGACCGGAGCGGTGCTCTGCGAGAGCGCGGCGAGGGATGCGTCCACGTCGGTGGCGCGGGTGCTGATGCGGCCGCCCGCGTTACGCATGGGAACCGGCGCGGTGGAGGTGCTGGTTGCGGGGTTCTCGTTCAGCTCTTCGACCAGCTGGTCGTTGGCGTCCTGCTCATCGCGGGAAACTTCCTGACGAGGGGTAACAGCACGTTCCACGGTCATGTCGGCAAAACCGAGCACGGCGTTCTGCGCACCCTGGTTGCCGTTGTGAACGACCACGCGGTAGGTGGCGGCGGGCATGCTCACGCTGGTTTCGTAGCTGAAGCTGCGGTTACCGTCGAGGCGCTTCCAGCCGGAGCCGTAGAGGGTCTGCGGGGAGTTGCCCAGGTAGGTCGCAGCGTACACCCAGGTGCCCGGCTCGGCGTTCGGCACGGTCACGGTCACGGTGGAGCCCTCGCGGCTCACCTGCACGCCGTTACCGTCGGTCAGTTCGGAGGCGCTAATCGGCTCGGGTGCATCACCGGGTGCGTACTCGCCGATGGTGAAGGTGGTGTTCACGCCGCCCTGGCTGTTGGTGCCGCCGTAGGTTCCGGAGCGGTCACCGTCACGCAGGCTACCGGTCAGCAGTCGCAGGGTGTGCTCACCGGAGGCGTACTTTGCTGCGTCTTCGTCGTTCTTGAAGGCCGCGTTCTCGCGGGTGGGCAGGTCAATCCAGGCGTCAATGTGGCCGTTCTCATCGGGGGTAACAATAGCCCAGATGGTGCGGTTGTCGTGGACCGCGGTGGCGTCGTTGCGGGACACCTTGCCGTCGTCAATCTTCAGACCAATGACGGATGCCTTCTTGTCCTCGGGGTTGCACCAGCCATCACCGGTAAGGTGCAGCTTGCCACCCTGAACAGCCTTCGGGTTCTCGATGGTCAGACGCGGGGTGAAGGAGCCGTCAGCGGGAGCGCAGGTTTTCGAGTCTGCGCTGGGTTCGGGGGTCGGCTCTGCGGTAGGTGCGGGGGTGGGTTCTGCAGTTGCGCTGGGGTCAGCGGTAGCAGAGGGGTCTGCTGTAGGCTCAGCGGTTGCAGAAGGCTCTGCGGTTGCGCTGGGGTCAGCAGTCGCAGAAGGCTCAGCGGTCGGTGCCGGGCTCGGAGCCGGGTCGCTCAGCGTAATATTCTGCGACACAGATGCACGACGGTCGTAGGTGTTGCCGTCAGCGTCGGTACCGCCCAGGGAGCCGGAAAGCACCTGAATACGGTGGCTGGTGCCTTCCACGGTCCAGCCCTTGTTCTTGAGCTGTTCAGCGGTCAGACCGGTGTTTTCGGGGGTCGGCAGGGGGACCTCAACCTCGAAGGTGCCGTCCTCCTTGGCGATTGCCATGAAGTTCGCAGGCGAGTTGCCGCCCTGCTTGGTGAGCGGGTTAATCGCCTGGTGCGCCTCATCCGGCAGGGCGTCGAGGAACTTCACGGCGAACACTGCGCCGCGGCCGGATGCGGTGCTGGTGAAGCCGGTTCCGCGCAGCACGAGCTTGCCCTCGCGCCACTTCTCGGTGGAGATGGTCACGGCAGCCTTAGCGTCCTGCTGGGTAGCGGCGGGGGTGTCCGCGAATGCGATGGTGGTGCCGGTCAGTGCCGCTCCGGGGGTGATGAGCGCGCCGGCAAGCGCCACGACGGCACCGTAGCGGGCTGCGGTGCGTGCGGGTCGGGTTTCGGTCATTGTGGTCCTTGAGGATGGTGTGGTGGGTCGTGCATCCCCTTCCCGCCGCGGCGTGTGGTTGCGGCGGGAAGGGGCGTTAGGAAGCCTCGGTGGGTGTTTACTTCACGCGGGGCGTTTAGAGCGGAAGCGCCTTCTTGACGTCCTCGATAATGCCGTTGAGCAGCAGCGGGCCGCCGGTGGAGGTCCACTTGGAGCCCTCAACCAGGATGACGTGGTCATCCTTGACAGCCTTCAGGTTGGTGAAGCCGGAGGTTTCCTTCGCCTTCTTCAGTGCCTCTTCGGCGCCCTGCAGACCCGCGGTACCCTGTGCGTTCGGGTTCTGCTGGCTTGCGCCGCCGAGGGTGCCGAGGAACATGTAGTCCGCGTCGATGGTTGCCAGGTTCTCCAGGGAGACAGGCTCGGAGTGGCCCTGGCCGTTGCGGTCCTGCGCCTCGGGACGCTTGAGGCCCAGGTCGGTGAGCACCTGACCGGCGGGCAGCTCCTTCAGAATCAGGGCGGGGCCGTTGCCTGCCCAACGCACGATGGAGAAGGTCTTGTCACCGTACTTGGGTGCCAGCTGCTCCTTCAGGGTTGCGGCGCTTGACTCGTATGCCTTGATGACCTCTTCGCCCTTGTCAACCATGTTCATGGCGTTGGCGACGTTGCGGAAGTTGATGCGCCAGTCGCCGCCCGCGTAGCCGCAGTAGACCACGGGTGCGATCTTCTTGAGGGTTTCGTAGGCGTCGGAGCGCTTGTCCACGCCGGTGGAGTCAACCAGGATCAGGTCGGGCTCGAGGTTACCAATCTGCTCGTAGTTGACCTGCGCGACGGTGCCGATAATCTGCACGCCCTTGGCGCGGTCAGCAAGGTAGTTGGGTACGCCGGACTGGCCGCGGCCGGAGACGGAACCGACGGGGGTCACGCCGAGTGCGAGCAGGCCGTCGAGGGTGGGTTCGGAGAGGACGATAACCTTCTGCGGGTTGGCGGGAACTTCTACGTTCTCTTCGTCAATATCCTTGATGGTGCGGGTGCCGCCATTACCGGAGCCACCCGAGGTGGAACCGCCGGAAGTGGTGGTCGTGGTGGTCTCACTGCTGCAGGCCGCGAGGGCGAGGGCAGCCGAGGATGCGAGAGCCAGACCGAAGAAGGCGCGGCGGTTAACGCCCGATGCGCCGTGGTTCTCGGCGTCGGTCAGCTCGGATCGGTTGAAAGACATAGTTCCCCCTATAAATGACTAAACTATACCTAACCTTACAGATATCTGAGTGTTACATCAAGGCGGTTTCAGTTTGGCTTCTCTGACCGTCGCAATGCCCGGTTTTACCGCGGAATTCCGCGGGTTAACATATTTCACGCTTTGTCATAGTCTTGCTGACATTATGTCACTTAAAAGGGGTGGTTCTCCCCCGCCCCATACCCTCTCGGCGGTGACTTCACGTATGCGCCCGGGCACGCGCCCAGGCACACACAACACCCGGGCACGCACAAGCGCCCCGCCGCGGGGTTCGCAACGGGGCGAACTCCACGACAGGGCGTTGAGGTTTTATAGGTGCGAGGTTATAGATGCAGGGCACCGTGACCGGCGTACATCATTCCCCGCGTGCACCGCTAGTGGCCGCAACCGCAACCGGAACCGGCGCGCTGAACCGAGGCGGCCGCCGCACGCAGGGAGGCGATTGCCGCCTCCGGACCGCCGAGCGCCTCGTCCACACCGTACACCGAGCTGCCGGCAACGAAGCAGGTTGCGCCCGCCTCCGCGGCACGCAGGATGGTCTCCTCGGTGATGCCGCCGTCCACCTGCACGGTCACCGGCAGGTTCGCGCCCTCAATCGCCTTGGCGGCGCGGGCAATCTTCGGCAGGGTCACGTCCAGGAACGCTTGGCCGCCAAAGCCGGGCTCCACGGTCATAATCAGTAGCATGTCCAGCTCGCTGAGCATGTCCAGGTAGGGTTCGACGGCGGTTGCCGGGCGTAGCGCCATACCCGCCTTCGCACCCTCAGCGCGCAGGGTGCGCGCCAGCTTGATGGGGGCGATAGCCGCCTCCGCGTGGAAGGTCACCGACTCGCAACCCATGCTGGCATACTGAGGCGCCCAGCGGTCGGCATCCTCAATCATCAGGTGCACGTCGAACGGCACCGGGGATACCTCGCGCAAACGCTTGACCACGGGCGGGCCCCAGGTGAGGTTGGGGACGAAGTGGTTGTCCATCACGTCAATATGCGCGGCATCTGCGGTGGAGATGCGCTCCAGCTCGCGCTGCAGGTTCGCGAAATCCGCCGAAAGGATGGAGGGGTTAATGGCAATACCCATGTGTGTTGTCCTTAGGTTGCACTCCCCCGGCACCCGCTCGATTGAGCGGGGCACCGGGTGGATAAGAGGTTAGTTCTTGCGCAGCAGGGCGAGGAACATTGCGTCGGTTCCGTGCACGTGCGGCCACAGCTGTGCGGTGGTCGGGTTCTCCGCCGCCTTCACGGCAGGGGCACCCTTCTTGACCTTAATCTCGGGGGTGTGGCCGGGGTCCTTCTCCCCCGCCAGCACGCTCACGGGCTTGCCGTCCGCGCCTTCGGTGTGCAGAGCGACCTCGCGCAGCGCGGCAGCCGAGTCGAGCAGGCTGACCGCGCCGCTTTCGAGCACCTCGGCAACAATGTTCTGGGTTTCTGCCGCGTGCGGGGAGCAGGTCACGTAGGCAATCACGCCGCCGGGGCGGGTCGCCTCAATGGCTGCGTCCAGGAGCTGACGCTGCAGGGGCAGCAGCTCGGCAATATCGCGCGGGGACTTGCGCCAACGCGCCTCGGGGCGGCGGCGCAGAGCACCCAGGCCGGAGCAGGGCACATCGACCATCACACGGTCGAAAAGCTGACCGGGTTCAACGGACCCGGGCAGTGCGGAGGCGTTCTTGCGCAGAGTCTCACGAATCTGGCGGCCGTCACCGGTGAGCACCGTGTAGCTGTCCTCGGGCAGGGGGCGCATGGAGGATTCCACGAGCTGCGCGCGGTGCGGTGCCGCCTCGTTGGCGACCAGGGATGCGCCGCGCTGAACACCGATAGCGCCGAGCAGCGCCGCCTTACCGCCGGGGCCCGCGCACAGGTCGAGCCAGGCGGTGTCGGTGCCGTCCAGGGGTGCAGCGGCGAGCGCGCGTGCTACCAACTGGGAGCCGGCATCCTGGGCACGAACGGTGCCTTCACGCACCGATTCGAGGCGCGCCAAGTCGCCGGAGGCATACAGCGCCGAGCCCTCAACCAGCTCGCCGTCGACTGCTCCCTGTTCGCGTGCCTCGTCGAGGCTGCCCAGGCCGGGCAGTGCCACCAGGTTCACCACGGGGGCGAGATTGTCCGCCTCAAGCAGCTGCTCAATTTCGGTGGCGGGGCGACCGTGCGCGACGAGTGCCTGGCGCATGGAACGCACAATCCACCCGGGGTGTGAGGCGAGCAGCGCCATGCGCTCGGTGTCGTCCTTCGCGTCCTTGATGATGAGTTCGTACCACTCTTCGGGGGTGCGCTCAGAGACGCGGCGCAGCACCGCGTTGATGAAGCTCGCCGGGCCCGCACCAATCTTTTCGCGTGCCAGGGACACGCTCTGGTTCAGCGCCGCGTGGGCGGGAACGCGCATGTTCAGCAGCTGGTGCACGCCCATGCGTAGCACGATCAGGGTGGTGGTGCCGACCTTCTCAATGGGGCGGTCTACGCAGCGGCTGAGGATTGCGTCGTAGGTGCCCTGGTGGCGTAGCGTACCGTAGGTCAACTCGGTGGCGAAGCCTGCGTCGCGGTGGTCGAGGCGGTGGCTACGAATCGCCTTGGGCAGCACGAGGTTCGCGTAGGCGTCGGATTCCGCGACGGAACGCAGCACGTCGAAGACGGTTGCGCGTGCGGTGTCTGCGGTACGCGAGCGTGCGGAGGGTGCCGCCGCGGAGAATTCGCGGGCGGACATGGAGCGGCGGTTGCGTTCGTGGCCGCTCTTATTGCGCTGGGAGGTGCCGCCGCCACCGCGTTTGGTGTCATCGTGTTCGGTCTTGGCGCGGCGTGCGGCGCGTTCGACGCTGGTCAGGCCGTCAAAGCGGCGGCCGGTGCGCGATTCGTTGCGGGAGTTGTCATCCCACTTCTGCGGGCGGCCCTGCGAGCGCTGATTCTGGGTGCGCTGATTCTGGGTGCGCTGATTCTGGGTGCGCTGATTCTGGGTGCGCTGGTTCTGGTTCTGCTCACTCGCACCCGAGCCGGAGCGTCGGCGACGCTTACGCTTCGCACCGCCCTCGCCCTGACCGTTGCCCTGGCTGAACTTACCCTGGCCGCCGCCCTGACTGAACTTGCCGTTGCCGGGCTTGCCGTGTCCTCCCTTGTGGGGACGCTTTTCGTTGCTCATGCGAGTACCACCAGGCCTTCCGCCATGTCCTTGCCAGCGCCGCGAGCCCACGCGGGCGCATCCATCATTTTCTTACCGGCAGGCTGAACCTGCAGCAGCATCAGCGGTTCGGTACCGGTGCCGACCAGTACCTTCTTCGCGTGCAGACGCACCGCACCGGGTGCGAGGGGGCCGCCGTTCGCCTCGGTCAGGGACTGCACCAGGCGCTCGTCAGCAACCGCCAGGCCGCCAATCTTGAAGCGGTTTTCGCCCAGTTCGCACCATGCGCCGGGTTCGGGGGTCACGCCGCGGAAGCGCGCCAGGATCTGCTCGGCGGGTTCGGTCCAGGTAAGGCGGCCGTCGGCAATGCTCATCTTGGAGGCGTAGCTGACCGACTCGTCCTCGACCTGCACTGTGCCACTCTCACCGGCTTCGAGGCGTTCGAAGGTGCGTTCAAGCAGCGCGCCACCGCTGGTGGCGAGGCGCATGAGCACGCTGCCGGCGGTGTCGTCGGCGGCTACGGGGGTGGATTCCTGTTCGAAGGTGGGGCCGGTGTCCAGACCTTCTTCGAGCAGGAAGGTGGTGGAGAAAATTTCCTGCTCCCCGGCGATGAGGGCGCGCTGCACGGGGGCGGCGCCGCGCCATGCGGGCAGCTTGGAGAAGTGCAGGTTGACCCAGCCGTAGCGCAGGGATTCCAGAGCGGGCAGCGGCAGCAGCGCGCCGTAGGCGACCACGGCGGCCGCATCGGCATTCAGTTCGGCGATGGCCGCGGCAGCTTCGTCATTCCAGCGGTTAGCCTTCACGATGGGCAGGCCGAGCTCTTCGGCACGCTGCGCCACCGGGGAGGGGGTGAGCACGCGCTTGCGGCCCACGGGGGCGTCCTCGCGGGTGAGTACGCCGACCACGCGCACCTTATCGGAGTTCGCGAGGTAGTCGAGCGGGGGCACGGCAACGTCGGGGGTGCCTGCGTAAATAATGTTGAGCATGTGGACCTACTTTCCGAAGCTACCGAAGGAAGAACCAGCAGAACCGGCACCGAATGCGCCACCGCCGCCGAAGGCACCGCCCACGCGGGCAGCACGCTCGGTCACGGTCTTCGCGGCAACAGTGTTGTAGTCTGCGGCGCGCAGGGCACGCATGACGCGCTGGCGGTCTTCGCCCACGAGGCGGTCAATGAAGAGCTTGCCGTGCAGGTGGTCGGTTTCGTGCTGCAGCATGCGCGCGAACAGGCCCTCACCCTCCAGCACGAGGGGCTCGCCGTGGCGGTCTACGCCGGTCACGCGCGCCCAGTTCTTGCGCGGGGTCGCGGACTTCTGACCGGGCACGGACAGGCAGCCTTCGCCGCCTTCCTGGTCTTCTTCGCCGACCTCAAGCACGGGGTTGATGATGTAGCCTTCGCGGTCGTCAATGCCGCCGAAGGTGAAGATCTGCTTGGAGATGCCAACCTGCGGGCCCGCGAGGCCTACACCGCCCACGTCGTACATGGTTTCTAGCATGTCGTCGATGAGTCGTGCCAGGTCGTCGTCGAAGACGGTGATGGGGTCGCAGACGCTGCGGAGCACCGGGTCGCCCACGGTGCGGATGCTCAGGATGGTCATGGTTCTCCTCTGCCGGCGGGGTGCCGGGAATGTGCTTACGGATTTCTTTGTGGTGACAGAGCAGCGCTGGCGGGCTCTTCACAGCGGGCGCGCGGGCGCCGTTCTGCCTATTTGTTCTATTGTCGCCGATTCGGTAGCGCGAATCTAGAACGAATCGAGGCGCCGAGGTGAGGGCTGAGCCTCACCTCCCTGGGCTCACCTCCCTGGGCTCACCTCCGCAGGGGCTTGCAGCTTCTCCTCTATGCCCGCTACTCCCCTATGCCGCCCAGTCTTCTAGTCGGCGGGCGGGGGTGCTGGCCTGCGCTTCCGGCGGTGCTGGTCTATGCCACCGGCGGCGGTACTACGGGCATGAGCGCGGGGTCTTCAAATTCTTGAACCTGGCGGTCGAATTCCCAGACGCGGCGCAGCGCGCAGAACTTGTACCAGTTGCGTTCGAGCACGGCGGGGTTCGCCTGCTGCGGCAGTACCTGTGTTTCGCCGAGTGCTACGCCCATGAGGACGGGTGCGTCGCCGTATTTCCAGGGTTCCCAGGTGCCTTCGTCGGGGTCGACGATGGATTCTTCGGCTTTGAGCCCGGCGACGAGCTGCATGACGACTTTTTCGTCGAGTGCTTTGACGCGGCCGCGTTTGTCGGTGCCTTTGGTTTTGTAGTCAATGATGCAGGTTCGGCCCGCGATTTCTGCGACGAGGTCGAGCGTACCCGCGTAGCCGACGGTGTCGTTCCAGATGGTGACTTCGGCGGCGAGGGGGCGGGGTTTGAATGCTTCCCACCATTCGTCGAAGCGGTCGGCGTAGGCCTGTTCGCCGTTGAGGATGAGCTGTTCGCGGCTTTCGTCGAGGTTGTGTTCGCGGCCCATGGCGCGCAGGGCGACGGCTTCTGCGTAGTTGTGGACGCGGTCGCCTCGGGCGGCGGCTGCGTCGCGGTATCGTTCGGAGGCGCTGGCTGCGTCGCGGATGATGGCGAATTTGAGGCCGTGGGATCCGGTGGCACGGTAGGCTCGCTGGTCTTCGAGGGCGGCTTTGGCTGCCATGTACCCGTGCCAGCCGCTGAGGTCGCTGGCGTGCTGCCCGATGACGGTGGTGATGGAGGGGACGAGGAGTTCTCCTCCGCGTTTGCGGGAGTACATGCGTCCGTAGTCGGTGGCTGCGGCGAGTTCGGGTGTTGTCACGGGGTACCTCATTCTCGGGTGGTTGTGTCCGCTGCGGTGGACTGTTGCCGGTGGGTTTGACCCGGTGGGCATAATAAAACCCCCGTTCCTTGAAACGGGGGTTCTTTGGTGCGTGATACTGGGTTCGAACCAGTGACCTCTTCGGTGTGAACGAAGCGCGCTACCACTGCGCCAATCACGCTTACGGATAAGACTATACCGAGGCTTGGCGTGAAGGTCAAATTCTGCGCTCCCCTTTTTTTGTTCCTATTTTTATTCCCGCCGAGAAGCCACTTGTGTTTCGAGAAGCAACCAAAGTGGTGGCTTCTCGAAGCACTTGTGGCTTTTCGAGGAGTACGCGGCGGCACCATAGAATCTAAAAGGTTTTCTAACAGACGCAGACATAAACAAAAAAGCCTGGCTTCCGAAGAAACCAGGCTTTTTCCTAGTGTGACCCCAACCGGATGCGAACAGGTGACGGAGGGGCATGATACCGAGCGCGCGAGGGATTTCATCATGCCCCGGAGTGCCGCGACGTCAGGAGCGGGGCCGTGAGAGGCTCACGGCGGCACCCCAAAGCAAGAGGCAGCTAACGAATAAAGATATAAACAAAAAAGCTCCCCAGTCTTTCGACTGGAGAGCTTCTTTCCTAGTAGTGACCCCAACCGGATTTGAACCGGTGTTGCCGCCGTGAGAGGGCGGAGTACTAGGCCGCTATACGATGGGGCCGCAACCTCCATGTGGAGGTTAGCTGGGATACCAGGACTCGAACCTAGAACAAAGGAACCAGAAACCTTCGTGTTGCCAATTACACCATATCCCATTACTCTATTGAGTTACCGTTCCGTTCTTTGCCTTTCGGCTCATCACCGGAACGAGTAATAACTATACGGGTCTTTCTGGAGGCATGCAAGCCGAAATCTAGAGAGCCGCCTCACATTCATGGTTTCATGCCCGCTACTCCCGCGGAATTCCGGGGTTTTTGGGGTTAAAAAGTTTTTTAAATTTCTTTAAAAAGAGGGTTTTGGGGCTGATTTTCACCCCTCAAAGCAGTCTCAGGAGGCCCCGGAGAGCAGTTTCAGCCGCTCCCCCCGCACGCTTTGCACCCTAAATTTTTTGAAGATTTTTCTTCCCGCCCTGTCTCCCGAGTAGCAAACTTGCCAAAGCAGTCACTCCGGAAAAAGATCGCAAGACTCCTACCCAGCACCCTCACCTCCGAAGGGTAATAACTTCTGGAGACAACGAAAAAGCCCCGAGGCGAACCTCGGGGCTTCAGTGGAGCGGTTGACGAGACTTGAACTCGCGACATCCACCTTGGCAAGGTGGTGCTCTACCAACTGAGCTACAACCGCATGTTTCGCTTTGAACTTTTCAGTTCGTCGCAACAACAGGTACTACTATACGAGGCTTTGCCGGGGTGTGCAAACCAAATTCTTGCCACACTCCCCCAAATAGAACCAGATTCAACGCCACAAAATACACTGACTAGCAGTTTTACAAGAAATACCCATCACAAAAAATATTTTAAAATGAACGAAAAGTCCCCTTATCCGCCGGGTTTCTTCAGACTTTTCAGTCGTCTGATTCCCGTTGGATAAGGGGATTCTCTAGAGCTTAGTCGCTGCTACCGCCGGAGTCGCCTCCGCCAGAATCGCCGCCACTGAAGTCGGAGCTGCTGTAGTCCGAACTGCTGTAATCGGAGCTGGAGCTTCCGGCGTCGAAGTCGCCCGCGTCCGGGTCGGGGCCCGGATCCACGAAGTCGTCTTCGTCGTCCTCTTCACGCGAAGAGTCCGAAGAATCTGAAGTGTCTACGCCGTCAGAGGAGCTGCTGACGTCGCCACCGCGGGCGTGCCGTGCCTGAGCTTCTTGAGCGTTCAGGGCGGCGCGCGCCTCGAAGTAGGCGGTCACATACCCGAAGGCAGCCGCAACAACAACAGCGACCACCATCAAGACGGACTTGTCCATGTTGGCGATGTACAGAATCAGCCAGATAATGCAGGCGTTGGTGAGCGCCATGAGGGTGCCCTTGAGCAGCGCCTTGCCGATGATGGATTGGTTATTCGACCGACTCATGGTTAGCCCAGTTCAGCGGCCAGCTTGCGCAGGCGTGCGAGGGAGGAGTCCTTGCCCAGGATTTCCATGGATTCGAACAGCGGCGGGGAGATGCGCTCACCGGACACTGCGATGCGCACGGGGCCGAATGCGAGGCGCGGCTTGATTTCTAGGCCGTCGACGATTGCGGCGCGCAGGGCTGCCTCAATGTTGGCTGCGGTGAAGTCCTCGAGGGGCTCCAGGGCCTCGATAGCGGCGGCAAGAACCTGCGGTGCGGATTCCTTGAGTTGCTTGCGTGCGTCGTCAGCCACGGTAATCTCGTCGTCGCTCTTGAAGAGGAATGCGAGCAGGCCGGGTGCTTCGCCGAGCAGCTGCATACGTTCCTGAACGAGGGGTGCAGCTTCGGTGAGGATCTGCTCTTCGCGCTCGGTGAGGGTTTCGCCGAGTACGCCTGCAGCCTGCAGGTACGGGATGAGGCGGTCGCGGAAGTCCTTGGGGTCGAGCGCACGGATGTGGTCGCCGTTGATGGACTCTGCCTTCTTTACGTCGAAGCGTGCGGGGTTGGCGACAACGTCGTGTACGTCGAAGTGCTCGACGAGCTCGTCGATGCTGAAGACGTCCTGGTCTGCGGAGAGGGACCAGCCCAGCAGGGACAGGTAGTTCAGCAGGCCTTCCTTGATGAAGCCGGAGTCGCGCAGCAGGAAGAGGTTCGACTCGGGGTCGCGCTTGGAGAGCTTCTTGTTGCCCTGGCCCATAACGTAGGGCAGGTGGCCGAATTCGGGGATGAAGGTGGTCACGCCGGTGTCGATGAGTGCGCGGTAGAGCGCAATCTGACGCGGGGTGGAGGAGAGCAGGTCCTCGCCGCGCAGCACGTGGGTGATGCCCATGAGTGCGTCGTCGACGGGGTTCACGAAGGTGTACAGCGGGTCGCCGTTGGAGCGCACAACCACGTAGTCGGGCACGGTGCCAGCCTTGAAGGTGATTTCACCACGGACCAGGTCGTTGAAGGTGATGTCCTCGTCGGGCATGCGCAGACGCCACACGGGCTTGCGGCCCTCGGCGCGGTAGGCTTCCTTCTGCTCTTCGGTCAGGTTACGGTCGTAGTTGTCGTAGCCGAGCTGCGGGTCCTGACCGGCTGCCTTGCGGCGCTCCTTCACCTCGTCGGGGGTGGAGAAGTCTTCGTACACGTAGCCGCCCTCAACGAGCTTCTGGAAAATCTCGTTGTAGATGCCTGCGGTCTTACGCTCGGACTGGCGGTAGGGCTCGTGAGGGCCGCCGACGCCAACGCCTTCGTCCCAGTTGATACCGAGCCAGTGCAGGGATTCGAGCACCTGGTTGAACGACTCCTCGGAGTCGCGTGCCGCGTCGGTGTCTTCGATGCGGAAGATCAGCTTGCCGCCGGTGTGGCGTGCGTATGCCCAGTTGAAGAGGGCGGTGCGGACCATGCCCACGTGCGGGGTGCCGGTGGGCGAGGGGCAGAAGCGCACGCGGGTGTCTGCGGGGCTGTTGAGTACGGGACCGTGGTATTCGGTCATGATGTCTCCTTGACGGTGTGTTTCAGGATGTACGTTACGTTGTGGGGCGCGGGCGGTTAGTCGCGCACGCGGGTGACAAGGGAGCCGATGCCTTCGACTTCGACCTCTACTTCGTTGCCGTCGCGCAGTACGCTGATGCCGGCGGGGGTGCCGGTGAGCAGTACGTCGCCGGGCAGCAGGGTGAAGATTTCGGAGGCTGCGGCCACCTGTTCGGCCACGGAGTAGTGCATCTCGGAGGTGTTGCCCTCCTGCACGACGTCGCCGTCGACCCAGGTGGTGATGTTCAGCGAGTCGGTGTCCAGGTCGGTTTCAATCCAGGGGCCGAGCGGGGTGGAGCCGTCAAAGCCCTTCGCGCGGGTCCACTGGCGGTCTTCGAGCAGGTCGCGGGCGGTGAGGTCGTTTGCCACGGTGTAGCCGAAGATGACCTCGTGCACGCGCTCGAGCGGCACGGACTTGGCGATACGACCGATAATGACGGCGAGTTCACCTTCTGCGCTGACGGCTTCGGAGTACTCGGGCAGGGTCACGGGGTCGCCGGGGCCAATCACGGTGGTGTTGGGCTTGAGGAAGAACTGCGGGGAGGCGGGCGCCTCGGTTCCAGCCCAGTTTGCGATCGCTCCAATCACCTTGGAGCGGGGAATAATCGGGGCGAGCAGGCGCACCTGGTCGATGGGGTAGGTGGTGCCGGTCGGTTCGATGCCCGAGTAGAAGGGGTCGCCGGCGAGTACGCGCAGGGTTTCTTCGCCTGCGTCGCCTTCTACCAGCCCGAAGTGGAGCTCATTATTTACGGTAAATCGTGCAATACGCATACTTTCTAGGGTACCAGCCTTCGAGGGTGTGGGCGGCGGGGGTGCGACTCCCCTCCCCTACAGCATTACCGGGCACAGCGAATCCCCGCGGGTGTGCGTTCCGGGTGGGAGCGCATTCTGCGGGGATTTCGCGGGTTACGTTAGATTCACGTTTTAGATGAGGCGGGTCATCCAGCCGTGGCGGTCCTCAACGGTGCCGAGCTGAATGCCGACGAGCTCTTCGCGCAGGCTCTTGGAGATTTCGCCGAAGTGCTCGGTGGGTGCCGGGATTTCGAAGTCTTCTGCCTTGAGCTTGCCGATGGGGGCGACCACTGCTGCGGTGCCGCAGGCGAAGATTTCGGTGATGTCGCCGTTTGCTACGCCTTCACGCCATTCGCTGAGGGTGATTGCGCGCTCTTCGACGGTCATGCCGCGGTCCTTGGCGAGCTGAATCAGCGAGGAGCGGGTCACGCCTTCCAGGATGGTGCCGGTCAGTTCGGGGGTGACGATCTTGTTTTCCTTGCCGAAGATGAAGAACACGTTCATGCCGCCGAGCTCTTCAATGGCGTCGCCGCGGTGCGGGTCCTTGAAAATAACCTGCTTGCAACCGTGCTTCTCACCCTCGGTCTGGGCAATCATGGATGCTGCGTAGTTACCGCCGCACTTTGCCGCACCGGTGCCGCCTTCGCCTGCGCGGGCGTAGGTGGTGGAGAGCCAGATGTCCACGGGCTCGGGGGTGCCGAAGTAGTTACCTGCGGGCGAGCCAATCACGTGGTACTGCACGTGGCGTGCGGGGCGAACACCCAGGAACGCCTCGGTTGCGATCATGAAGGGGCGGAAGTAGAAGGCCTCACCGTCGCCGGTGGGTACCCATGCTTCGTCTGCCTTGATGAGCTCGCGCAGGGATTCGATGAAGGTCTCTTCGGGCAGTTCGGGCAGGGAGAGGCGGCGTGCGGAGTTCGCGAAACGTGCCGCGTTCTTTTCGGGGCGGAAGGTCCACACGGAGCCGTCAGCGTGACGGTAGCCCTTGATGCCTTCGAAGATTTCCTGGCCGTAGTGGAAGACGGATGCTGCGGGGTCGAGGACGAGCGGGCCGTAGGGGCGAACTCGTGCGTCGTACCAGGTGCCACCGGTCTTGTAGTCGCCTTCCCAGTCGATGGTGACCATGTGGTCGGTGAAGTAGTCACCGAAGCCGGGGTTTGCAAGGATTTCGGCGCGGCGTTCGGCGGAGGCGGGTGACTGGTTTGCTTCGTGGCTGAATTCGATGGCCATCGTTCTGCGTTCCTCTTTGTCTAGTTGCTTGTGCAGGCGTTCTTTGATTCGCGGTTCTCGCGTCGGGGCGTAGAACCGGTGTGTGCCGCCGGGCGCGTTGTCGTGCGGGGCAGATGGTGCATCTAGCGGTCTGTGCTAGTCGGATGCATTGCAGTGAGTGGTGGAGGGTGTCCACCGCCGAGGTGCCGGGCGGGTGTGCCTGACCTGTTTAGAGTACCGGAAAGATGAGTTTGCCGCATGCGCACCTTTTCCCTCATTCAGGATGTGAACAGGTGAAGCCCGGAAGGTGTGTTCCTTCCGGGCTTCCCTAGCGTTTCAGCGCTCACGCTGTCATGCGCGAATCTTAGTCGCGCGAGCTTTAGCCTGGTGAATATTAACCCAGGCGTGCGAGCACGTCCGCGCCGACCTGGTCGGTTCCGCGCACGATGGCGCCGTTTTCGCGCATATCCGCCTCGACGGCGTCCTCAATGCGGGCTGCGGCTGCATCGTGGCCGAGGTGGCGCAGCAGCATGGCACCGGCGAGGATTGCGGCGGTGGGGTTTGCCTTGTTCTGGCCGGCGATGTCCGGTGCGGAGCCGTGTACGGGCTCGAACATGGAGGGGAACTCGCCAACAGCGTTGATGTTGCCGCTTGCCGCGTAGCCGATACCGCCGGTCACTGCACCTGCGAGGTCGGTGATGATGTCGCCGAAGAGGTTGTCGGTAACGATTACGTCGAAGCGGGCGGGGTCGGTGACCATGAAGATGGTGGTCGCGTCAATGTGCAGGTAGTCGGTCTCGACCTCGGGGAATTCCTTCGCGATTTCGCTGAAGTAGCGGTTGTAGAGGCGGCCAGCGTGGGTGAGCACGTTGGTCTTGTGCACGAGGGTGACCTTCTTGCGGCGGGTGGCGGCAAGCTCGAAAGCGTAGCGGACCAGGCGCTCCACGCCGTGCGCGGTGTTGAGGGAGACCTCGGTGGCGATTTCGTGCGGGGTGCCCTGGCGAATCACGCCGCCGTTGCCGATGTAGGGGCCTTCGGTGCCTTCACGTACGACGACGAAGTCGATGTTGCCGGGGTTGGCGAGCGGGGAGACTGCGCCGGGGTACAGGCGGGAGGGGCGCAGGTTGATGTAGTGGTCGAAGGCGAAGCGCAGCTTCAGGAGCATTTCGCGTTCGATGAGGCCGGAGGGAATCTGACCGCTGCGGGGGTCTGCACCGATGGCGCCGAAGAGGATCGCGTCGTGCTGCTTGAGGGCGTCCATGGTGGAGTCGGGCAGGGTTTCACCGGTTTCCAGCCAGTGCTCGGCGCCGAGCTTGTAGTGGGTGGGGGTTACGGTGATGTTTTCGAGCTCGCAGGCGCGGGTGAGGATGCGCTGGGCTTCGGTAATGATTTCGGGGCCGATGCCGTCGCCGGGGATGACGGCGAGGTCGATGCTACGTGCTTCAGTCATGCCTCTACCGTAATACGCGCCGCGGGTGGGCGGTAGAGTGTGCGGGTGGGTTCTCAGACTCTGGGCTAGGGAGAGGTGGGCTAGATGGGTCCTACCGGTTAAAACAATATTCCCCGGCTGATAATTCAGCCGGGGAATATTGTTTATCTACGAGTTCTCACAGGGTAAGAACTTAGACGCTATTAGGAGCGCTCGCAGAGGGTGACCTTCACGTAACCGGGGTTACGAACGCCGGATGCCTTCGCAGCGTTGTTAGCGGATGCGATAGCACCGTTGTCAACACCGGGAGCAACGTAGGAGCCACCTGCACCACCTGCGCCTGCCTGCAGCAGTGCGCTAACGTTCTGGCGGTAACGAGTGGGCTCTTCGTTACCGTTCCACTTCTGGGAGGTGATGATGGAGGAGAGGCCGCGAGCAGCACCCGAGCCACCGCCACCGTAGCCTGCGCCACCACCTGCGGAGACAACAGTCTGGTAACCGTTGAAGGACTTCAGGGTCGAGTCCTTGTCCAGGTTGGTCTTATCGTTGAGGTTAACAGGGTTGGTCGCGTGAACGATTTCCAGCTTGGAAATGTCGTTGTTGTCGATCTGGTAGGAGTATGCGAAGACGCCGTCTGCACCCTTACCGTCGAAGCCGGAGCCACCCCTGTCACCAGCGGTAGCGGAGCTGAAGAGCTCCTGCTTGTTCTGGCTCTTGAAGCCCAGGACACCATTGACGTTACCCAGGGTGGAGTACAGCAGGGGCTGCTCGCCACCTGCACCACCCTGACCACCGTTACCACCCTTACCACCGGCAACCTTCATAGCAGTGCGGTCATTGGTGAACGGCTTCAGAACGGTGTAGTGGGAGATGGAGGTCTCAGCGTCGTCACCGGCTGCTGCGGATGCGCTTGCACCAGCGGGCAGAACGGACTTAACGTCGGGGTCGCTCAGGCGGGTGGTGGATGCGTCGACTGCCTTGGGGTTGTAGTACTTACCCGAGGGCATGTTGTTGGTACCGGGCTGGGTACGGATACCCGCACCGCCACCGCCACCTGCGACAGCAACCGGGGTGCCGTTGATGATCAGAGCGGAGGAGCCACCGCCGGAACCACCGTAGAGGTAGCGCTTCATATCGGAAGGCTTGGGCCAGTTAGCGTCAACCTGAGCCTTGACGTCAGCGGGAACGGGCTGCTCGTTGACGTCGCCACCGTTACCGTAACCCTTACCACCGGTTGCGGGGCGGGTCTGCCACAGTGCGGGGCTGTCGACGCCCCTGACGGACTCCAGGTAAGCCACGCCACCGGCAGCTGCGACCAGCTCGATGACCTGGCCTTCCTTGACGGGGATTACACCGGTCACGAGAGCACCGGAACCACCAGGAACCTGGTTGGAGCCGCCACCTGCACCACCAGCGACCTCGAACTTAATCTTGTCGACCTTCGCGGGAACGGTGAACTTGATGGTGTCCTTAGCGCCGGAGGGCTGACCGGAGATGTTGAACTTGGGAGCAGATGCGTAATCGCACTCAGTGGAAGATGCGAAAGCGGGAACTGCAGCAGATGCTGCGACAACCGGAGCAGCCCATGCTGCGCCAGCGACAACCTTGCGGCGAGAAATATTAGTAGACATGTATGTCCTTCGAGAGTGATGTCATTTGAGGAATAAAAGTTATCACCCGCCGTCGTGCGCGGCAGAGAACATCACTTGAAACAAGTCGAGTGAGTGAGTCGGCTTGAGCCTAACCTCTGGTGATAACGACATAATGCTGTACTCCGCTCCCCTGCATAGGGAGTCGCGCTTCAGGGCTCTTGGTGTTCGCCCTGCGAGGTCTTAGACCATCGGCGCAGATTTCGGGTACAGCCAAAACTATACCCATCGAAGAACCAACCTGCAATGATTCCCAAAACACTCCTGATGAGGGGGTTTCCCTTAAACTCTCCGCTTTGATTGAAGGTTTTGCAACCAAAATAGGTTACTTAAGGGAGTTTCAGGTCTCTTAAACCCGAATTGAAACCCCATACAACCCCAAACCCTCAAGCAGTGATTGAATAAATAATCTACAAAAAAGTAATCAAGGTCACCAAAAATAGATGTTTTTGGCGTGTCGCACGCACACAAGCGCACAACCACACACGCAAACCCACAGAATGTTTCTGCATGTGAGAGCAGAAAAAGGGTTCCCGGTCCCTCCCAAACGCCCCGATACACTGGAAGCATGCCCCTCAAGCGCACCCAACCCCAGAAGAACCCACAGAACAGCACTAAGACAGCCGAATCAGGCTACGCCGTAACACATACCCGCGGCGTCTCAGAAAGCAGCGACCTGCCCGCCGACGCCATCACCGCCTCCAGCCGCGTACAAACCTACCTCAGAGACAAACGCGGCTGGATGAACGTCCTCGTCGTCGCACACATGCAGTTCTTCTGCTGCATGCTCTCCGTTGCCTTCGTCAACAGCTACGGCTGGATTCCGCTCGTCTCCGCGCTCTGCAGCACCACCGCGCTCTACTTCCGCTACCGCTTCCCCTACGGCAGCATCTACGTGGTCATCGCGGCGCTCTGCCTCACCCTCGTGGAGCCCTTCCCCGACTCACTCGCCATCACCTGCTACCCGCCCGTCAGCCTCGCCGCCTACCATATCGGTCGGCATTGGCGCCGCCGCGCCCGCTTCCGCGGCCTCATTCTCGGCTGGGTCGGCGCACTCGCCGTCACCGTGCAGGCCTCGCTCTCATTCCTCTACCACTGGGACGACCTGCCCGCCCGCATCTTCATCTCCCTGTTGCTCGGCGTGCTCTGCGGATCCATCTTTACCGTCTTCTGGTTCCTCGGCGACTCCCGCCGCATGCGCGAACTACGCAGCGAAGAGTTCAAAGAACGCGCCCGCCGCCTCGAATACGAGCAGGAGCAGGAACGCCGCCTCGCCGCGCAGGACGAACGCACCCGCATCGCCCGCGAAATGCACGACATCGTGGCGCACTCGCTCTCCAGCATTATTTCTCAGGCGGACGGGGCACGCTACGCCGCCGCGAGCGCCCGCACCGCACGCGCACAGCAGGCGGGTCAGGCTCAGCAGCAGACTGAACAGGCGCAGAACACGCCGGATATTGCTGAGCAGACCCTCGAACTCATCGCAGACACGGCACGCGACTCACTCACGCAGATGCGTTCCCTCCTCGGGCTACTCCGCACCGACGAGGCGACCGCCTACGCACCCGTGCCCACCCTCAACGATGTGCCCGCCCTCGTGGAGCAGAGCCGCCGCGCCGGGCTGCCCGTCACCTTCACCGGAATCACCGGCACCATGGCACGCACCCTGCCGCAGGGCGCCGAACTTGCGGCGTACCGAACCGTGCAGGAGGCGCTCACCAACGCGATCAAGCACTCCCCCGGCGCGGCAACCACCGTCACCATTCACTGGGGCGATGAGGGCCTGCAACTGCGGGTTGAGAACGAACCGGTCTCTACGGTCGCAGCTCAGCACATTGCTCGCCCGGTACCCGGCAGCGGCAACGGTCTGCGCGGCATGAGCGAGCGCATCGCCCTCTACCACGGCACCCTCACCTACGGCACACAACCGGACGGCGGCTGGCTCGTTGAGGCGGCGCTACCCTACCGCGACCTCTAATACCCTTATTCCTCCACCCTGCCACTGCGACTTAGGATTGAAACTATGTACTCTTCCGCACCACAGACCACCCAGCCGATCCGCGTGATGCTCGTTGACGACCAGCGCCTAGTGCGCGGCGGCTTGAGCATGCTCGTCAACTCCCAGCCGGACCTGCAGGTCGTTATGGAGGCTGACGACGGTCTGGCGGCTATTGACGTTTTTGACCGCATGGTGTCTGAGGGGCAGGCGCCGCAGGTCATCCTCATGGATGTGCGCATGCCGCACTGCGACGGACTGGAGGCGGCGCGCCGCATCCTGGAGCGTGACGGCCAGCGTGAGGTGACTGAGTCCGAGCGGGTGCGCATTATTATGCTCACGACCTTCGATATTGACGAGTACGTGTATTCGGCGGTGCGTGCGGGCGCGAGCGGGTTCTTGTTGAAGGACACTCCGCCGGAGCAACTGTTGGAGGCGATTCGTACGGTGCATCGCGGCGATGCGGTGATTGCGCCCTCGGCTACTCGCCGCCTGCTGGAGCATATGATTCCGGTGCTGGACTCCCCCGCCGCTACTCCCGGTGTTCCTGCCGCGCCTGTTCCTGAATCTGCTCCTGTTGCTCCCCCGGCTGTAGCATCTGAGCTTCCTAAGGCGACGTTTATTCCAGCTGAGCCTGCAAGCCTTGAGCCTGTGCAGGATTATCCGCATCGTGAGTTGATTGAGCAGTTGTCGCCGCGTGAGTTTGAGGTGCTGGGTCTGATTGCGCGTGGCTTGTCGAATGCGGAGATTACGCGGGAGTTGGTGCTGTCGGAGGCGACGGTGAAGACGCACGTGTCGCATGTGTTGGCGAAGTTGGGTGCGCGTGATCGTGTGCAGGCGGTCATTATGGCGTATGAGGCGGGTATCGCCCACTAGCTCTCCCCTGCGATTGTTCCCCCTATATAAGGGCACAACAGAATAGAGGACACGGTAAAGCCCCGGCGGGCGCCTCCTTATCGGGGGCACCCTCCGGGGCTCTTTAGTTAAGTGGTTTCTTGTATCTGGTCGATGATTCGCTCGAAGTCGCTCATCAGCTCAGGCAATTTCTTATAGCGGCAGCTCCACCATGTCCGGTTCTGCTTCTGCGTAGATAATGGGGCGTAGCTGGGTAACCATATCAACGCTACGGCGGGTCAGCTGTTCAATGCGGTGCTGAGCATCCACCATCTGCATGAACTCGTCAAAAGGAGCTACCCCTGGCATCTGCACCAGAAAATCCAGGTCGCTCGTTTCGGTCAGTTCACCGCGGGCGGCACTACCGAAGAGGCGGGCACGGCGCACACCAGCATCACGGAGGATCTGAAGAACCTCCGCTTCGTGGGGCAGCGTGTACCCGCGATGCAGATTGGGGTGGCTAGTGCTCATACACCCATCATACGCGCAAAGCCAGATGACAGGTCAGCCACTTAGAACCTAGCTCTATGAATCAGGGAGCGTATCCACCCTGTGCACAGTGAAGCCCCGGCGGGCGCCTCCTCTCGAGGCACCCTCCGGGGCTTTCTCACGCCGAGTATCCGGGTTCGCCGGGTACTGTGACTATGCCAGATACAGCGGGTTAGCCGCGCATACCCTCAACCGGGGACATGCGAGCCGAACGAGCCGCCGGCAGAGCCGAAGCGAGCATCGCAGCGAGCACACCCACAATGAGGATGACCACGTACCAGACGTACGGCAGGTCAAGCACGAGCGGGGCGGAAGCACTCATGGAAGACATAATAATCTGCGCAGAGAGGCTACCAATCACCGCACCAGAAACCATACCGAGCACCACTGCGGCGAGCGTAATCAGAATCGCCTCAATGGAAATCATGCGGCGCAGCTGCTTGCGGGACAGGCCCAGCGAGCGGAGCATAGCGTTCTCGCGGCGGCGCTCATTGACCGACAGGGTCATCGTGTTCGCCACACCAATGATGGAGATGACCACTGCGAGCATGAGCATCACCAGGGTGAAGGTCAGCATAACGGTCAGCAGCTGGTCGTATGTCTGACGTTCCTGCAGACCACCGGTGAAGGAGCTGTCCGGGCTGGCTCGGTTCAGATCAGCCTGCAGGGCCGCGTTCTCGCTACTGGTCAGCGGGGAGGCGGCGCGCACCAGAACGACGGTGTCGTTACCGGTTGCCTGGCTGGTGACGGTCAGGTGAGCTGCCTTCGTCTGAGCTTCCTTGTCACCGCTGGCGATTGCTTCTTCCAGGCGCTTCTGAGCTTCCTCAGCGGCAGGGTTGGCAACCTTCTGCGGGTTCTTGGCGTCCTGCAGCTTGGCGGCGGTGGCAGGGTTGACGATCAGCAGGTTCTGCTTGGTTGCAGACTTGATGGGCTTGAGTTCCACTTCGCCGAGCGGACCGTGTGCCTTCAGACGGCTGGACTCATTCAATCCAGCGGACTTCCAGAGGCCCTGCGGTACGAGCACGGTGTCATCGGCAAGGTTCGAGTTTTCGTCGGGCAGGATTGCCTTCAAATCGGAGGAGCTCAACGCCACCAAGTCAGAATTCTGGTTGGCGGTCTGTCCCTCGTACTCGACGGTGTAGTCGACCACACCGGCTGCGTAACCAACGGCGGATGCTTGAACGTTCTTATTACCCTTGACCTTGGAGGCGATTTCCTCCGCCTTGGTCACGGTGGAGGCTGCCTCGGACTGGTCAAACGAGCTGTACTTCGCCTGCGCAGAAATCGGGTACTGCTGATCCAGGGCCTTGGTCAGCGAGGCGCTCAGCACCGAGTAACCGGTCAGCACAGTCGACACGACCAGGGTACCCACCAGCACGGCACGACCGGTGGAGACGGTGCGCTTGGGCGAACGCAGTGCGTTGGCGAGCGCCAGCTTGCCGGTCTGGGTGCGGGTGACCTTACCGAGGGCACGTACCAGCGGGGGCAGTACCAGCGGGGTGAGGAGGAAGACCGCAATACCGAGCAGCAGCGCGGCCCCCATCATGAAGGCAATGGCCTTATTGCCGGCACCCTCACCGGAACCCTGGTTCTGAGCCAGCATCACCAGGCCGATACCTGCGGCGCCGAAGACCAGACCCAGGATCGGGCCGACCTTGCCGGGCTTGCGCACCTCAAGGTTGGTGTGCTCGCTCATCGCGCTAATGGGCGAGATGCGCAGGGCGCTTCGTGCCGGGGAGAGCGACGCCAGAACCGTCACGAGGGTGCAGAGGAGCACACTCACCAGGATCGGGGTAATCGAGTACGAAATCATGATGGTGGTCAGGTTTGCACCAACCAGCGCGCCAACCGGGTAGGTCAGCAGTGCACCGATGAGGGAGAACACCACGCCAACGGTAACGGATTCGATGAGTAGCATCCGTACGAGAGAGCCGCCACGGGCACCGAGGGTGCGTAGCAGGGCGAGCTCGCGGATGCGCTGGCCGACCAGCACCGCGAAGGTGTTGGAAATGACGAACGAGGAGACCAACAGAGCCAGTGCTGCGAAGGCGCCCAGGACCACACTAATGGAGGTGAAGACCGTGGAGATGGTCTTCTGGTAGTCTTCCAGCAACTTCTGACCGGTCATCACGCGCGGGTCGTTCTTGGTGTCGCCGCTGCTGAGCGAATCCTGCAGGCTCTTGAGCTTGGCGTCGGTTACGCCGTCCTTGAACTTGAGGTAGATGAGGTTCGCGCCAGCCATGCTTCGGTAACCGGCCGCGGAACTCTTGTTTTCTGCCTCGGATGCCTTCAGCGCGGCTTCGCCGAGGCTAGTACCACCAATGAAGACAGCCTGATTGGTGGTAGAGCCTTCAAAGCCGGGGTCGAACAGGCCGACGACGGTGTATTCGGCGGTCTTATCGGTACCGGGGGCGCTGACGGATTCCACAACGTCGGTGCTGGTGACCTTGCCGTTCAGCGAGAGGTTATGCTTCTTCGCGAAGTAGGTGGAGACCATGATTTCGTGGTCGCTACTGGGGATTTTACCCTGCACCTTGTACGGGAAGAGGCTCGAATCGGCGGGCAGCTGGTTGTACTGCACGCGGGTTTTCTGGTCGCCGGTGCCAATCGCACCCGTGACGGCGTACTGCACCCAGTAGCCGGAGAGCAGGTCACTCTGCTCTACCTTCTGAATCTGGTCACGAGTCAGGTAGATAGAGGTGCTGTCTTGACCGTCGGAGGTTGTAGCGGCGGAGGCGACGACCGCCTCGGCGCGGGAGAGCACGTCACCGACGGAGGAGTTGACGGTCGCCTGCAGCGAGTTGGTGAGCATCATAATGGCTGCGATAAAGAAGGATGAGATCGCGATGCCTATGCCCGTGAGGACGTATTTTCCTTTGGAGGCGCGCAGGTTGGAGCGCGCCACCGTGTTCAGTGTGGTTGCCACGGCTTATCGACCTTCCAGCTGTGCCATTGCGCCGAGGACGGCGTCGTAGGTGGGTTCGATCATTTCGCCGGCGACCATGCCGTCCTTGATGAAGACCACGCGGTCCGCATAGGAGGCGGCGTTTGCGTCGTGGGTGACCATGAGGATGGTCTGTGCGTGGTCGGTTGCGGCGGCACGCAGCAGGCGCAGCACCTCGGCACCGGAATTGGAGTCGAGGTTACCGGTCGGCTCGTCGGCGAAGACCACTTCGGGGCGTGCGAGCAGTGCACGCACGATGGCGACGCGCTGCTGCTGACCGCCGGAGAGCTGTTCGGGGCGGTGGTCGAGGCGGGTTTCCAGGCCGAGGGTCTTGACCAGGTAGTCGCGCCACTGCGGGTCGGGCTTCTTACCGGCAAGGCCCAGCGGCAGGTCAATATTCTGGCCCGCGGTGAGGGTGGGCACCAGGTTGAACGACTGGAAGATGAAGCCGATGTGTTCGCGGCGGAATTCGGTGAGGGCGTTGTCCTTCAGGCCGAAGAGCTCCACACCGCCAATACGAATGGAGGTGGCGGGGTTCGGGTCGGGGGTGTCCAGGGTTGCGATGGTCTGCATCAGCGTGGACTTACCCGAGCCGGAGGGTCCCATAATCGCGGTGAACTTGCCCTGCTCAAAGTCGACGGAGACGTTGTTGAGGGCGTGGACGGTGGCTTCACCGATGCCGTAGGTTTTGGAAAGGTTTCGTGCGGAGACGGCAGGCTGCGCCGCCTGGGCGTGATGAGTTGTCGTAGTCATAGTTCAATTATTTCACGCGATGTGGCGCTGACTACGGTGTTTTTATCATCCTCCAGGTTGATTTTGGTAGGTGTTCACCGGCTCTTTACCGGCGGATGCAGGGGCTATCGCTAATCCCACGGGCTGAGATGCGTCTAAGGCTGGCTAGGAGGGGTGCCGACATCATCCTTAAGTATGAGTGGCAACTCAGCCGGTACATCTACCCCGCGCCCATACCTCTATATAGTGCATGCGAAAAGCCCCCGGCTCCTCCCCCATCTGGGGTTAGGATGCCGGGGGGGGGCTTTCTCGCGCTATGTCAGAAGCAACTGTTATGCCTTGGGTGCTTCGTAGCGGGGGAACACCGGTGCGGGTGCGGGCAGTTCGGTGCCGGGCACGAGCGCGGTGCCGAGGGCTGCAAACTGGCGTGCGTCACCTTCGGGTACGCCGAGCAGGGTCAGCAGCTTGGCGGTCGAGTCGGGCATGACGGGCTGCAGCAGAATGGCGACCTGGCGCACGACCTCGAGGGTCACGTACAGCACGGTGTTCATGCGGTCGAGTTCGCCGTTCTTGCGCAGGGTCCAGGGCTCCTGCTCCGCGAAGTAGGCGTTGGTGTCTGCGAGGACGGTCCAGATGCGGTCGAGTGCACGGTGGAATGCCTGCTCATCGAAGTCTGCACGGACGGGCTCGTAGAGGGCTGCCGCCTCGTCGAGAATCTTGCGGTCTGCCTCGGTGAATTCGCCGTGGGTGGGGACGGCGCCGCCGCAGTTCTTGGCGACCATAGACAGGGAACGCTGGGCGAGGTTGCCGAGGTTGTTTGCCAGGTCGGAGTTGATGCGGTTGATGATGGACTCTTCGGAGTAGGAGCCGTCCTGACCGAAGGAGACCTCGCGCATGAGGAAGAAGCGCACGGCGTCGAGGCCGAATGCGTCGACGAGGTTTGCGGGGTCGACGACGTTACCGACGGACTTGGACATCTTTTCGCCGTTGACGAGCAGGAAGCCGTGGCCGAAGACGCGCTTGGGCAGTTCGATTCCGGCGGACCACAGGAATGCGGGCCAGTAGATGGAGTGGAATCGGGTGATGTCCTTGCCAATGAGGTGCAGGTCGGCGGGCCAGTACTTGACGAACAGTTCGTTGTCGGTATCGGGGTAGCCGAGGCCGGTGAGATAGTTGGTCAGCGCGTCCACCCACACGTACATGACGTGCTTGTCGTTGCCAGGTACGGGCACGCCCCAGTCGAAGGTGGTGCGGGAGATGGACAGGTCGTTGAGGCCGCCCTTGACGAAGGAAATCAGCTCGTTGCGGCGGGATTCGGGGTAGACGTAGCCTTCGTTGGCGTAGAGTTCGAGGAGCTTGTCACCGTACTTGGAGAGGCGGAAGAAGTAGGATTCTTCTTCGGTCCACTCAACCTCGGTGCCGGTGGCGATGGCGTAGCGCTGGCCGTCGCGGACTTCGGTTTCGTCTTCTGCGTAGTAGGCTTCGTCGCGGACGGAGTACCAGCCGGCGTACTTGTCGAGGTAGATGTCGCCGTTTTCTTCCATGCGCTTCCAGATTGCCTGGGATGCGACGTAGTGGTCGGGGTCGGTGGTGCGGATGAAGCGGTCGTAGCTGATGTTCAGCGCGTCGTTCATTGCCTTGAAACGTGCGGAGTTCTCGTCGGCGAGTTCCTTAGCGGTCTTACCGAGCTTCTCGGCGGTGGTCTGCATCTTCTGGCCGTGCTCGTCGGTGCCGGTCATGAAGCGCACGTCGAAGCCGTCGAGGCGCTTGAAGCGGGCTAGCACGTCGGCGGCGATGGTTTCGTAGGCGTGGCCGATGTGCGGGTTGCCATTGGGGTAGGAGATGGCGGTGGTGATGTAGAACGGAGTTGCAGTCATAACTTTCAGTTTACCGCAGTATTAGGCGAGGCTCTCACTGGGGTTACACTCTGATACGCGATAAAACACTCAGCCGCCATGCAACACACCAAAACGCGACAGCCATCCCCCGCCCCAGTTCGCTAGGCACGGGGCGCACACGAAACCACCGCGCACCCCAACGAACCGGCGGGATAACGCGCCCCTGCCGAACCCGCAGAAACCATCTGAGGAATCGGTGTCGTCCGTAGTGACATCAGGGTGTCCGAGCTCTGCGAGGACAGGTCCCCTGCAGGAACGAGGACGAACACCGATTCCTCAACCCATGAAGACTGCATTTCAAGGGGAACGCAAAAATCCCGCCGATTCCGAAGAATCAGCGGGATTTTCTTTGAAGTGCGCCCCCTGGGACTCGAACCCAGAACCCATTGATTAAGAGTCAATTGCTCTGCCAATTGAGCTAGAGGCGCTTATTTTGTTCTTGCGGGTTTCCCTCGCAACAAGTAAATACTATACGGCATTCTTTGGGTGCCCGCAACTCGAGTGGGCATGAACTGCATCACACTCATTGTTTTGGGGTTTTTGCAGGCTTTCGTTAGACAGAAATCCGGCGCACCTCCCCTCCCCTGTAGCGGGGTGTGGGTGGTGCGCCGGATTTTTTAGAAAGCTATTGCTGAGCTACTGCTTAGCGAGCGACGGAACCTTCGGTGTAGTCGTCGTCAGCGGTGTTCCAGGAGAACAGCTCGCGCAGCTTGCGGCCGGTTGCCTCGATGGGGTGTGCCTCGCCCTTTGCGCGCAGTGCCTTGAACTCGGGTGCGCCTGCAGCTTGGTCTTCCATGAAGCGCTTTGCGAAGTTGCCGTTCTGGATGTCTGCCAGGACAGCCTTCATGTTTTCCTTGACCTCGGGGGAGATCACGCGGGGGCCGGAGACGTAGTCGCCGTACTCTGCGGTGTCGGAGATGGACCAACGCTGCTTAGCGATGCCGCCCTCGATCATCAGGTCGACGATGAGCTTCATCTCGTGCAGAACCTCGAAGTATGCGATCTCGGGCTGGTAGCCAGCCTCGGTCAGGACCTCGAAGCCGTACTGGACGAGCTGGGAGGTGGAGCCGCAGAGAACTGCCTGCTCACCGAACAGGTCGGACTCGGTCTCTTCGGTGAAGGTGGTCTTGATAACGCCTGCACGGGTTGCGCCCAGTGCCTTTGCGTAGGACAGTGCCAGTGCGAGTGCCTCGCCGGATGCGTCCTTCTCGACTGCAACCAGGGCGGGAACGCCACGGCCTGCTTCGAATTCGCGGCGGACGGTGTGGCCGGGGCCCTTGGGAGCAACCATTGCCACGTCAACGCCCTCGGGTGCGGTGATGTAACCGAAGCGGATGTTGAAGCCGTGTGCGAAGAACAGTGCGTTGCCGGGCTTGAGGTTCGGCTCGATGCTCTCTGCGTAGACCTTTGCCTGGACCTGGTCCGGGGTCAGGATCATGATGACGTCAGCTTCTGCTGCTGCTTCTGCGACGGTTGCAACGCGCAGGCCTTCTGCCTCAGCCTTGGCACGGGACTTGGAGCCCTCGGGCAGGCCAACGATGACCTTCACACCGGAATCACGCAGGTTCAGTGCGTGTGCGTGGCCCTGGGAGCCGTAGCCGATAACTGCTACGGTGCGGCCCTGAATCAGCGAGAGGTCTGCGTCGTCGTTGTAGAAAATGGTTGCTGCCATTTTTCTTCTCCTCAGTAAGTTCGATATGCGGCCCAGGCTGGGCTCAGCATTCACTATTCTACTTGAAAGCTATGGGGGTGCGGGTTTACGAGAGCACTTCTCAGATTGTGGCTCAAGATTTCGTAACCTGCAGAGTTTATGGGGTACTGCATCTATTTCTTTGGCTTTGGGGCGCCTGGGTAGAGAAAGCGCCTAGTGGAGAAAGAATTAGAGAGTACCTGATGCTCCCCCGCCCGCACGGCGAATGCTTATGCTTCGTTTGTGCGGGCGGGAGAGACGCTACGGGAATGTAGCGTTAGGTATTTGCGTTAGATGCGCTCGCTCATGGCACGGGGGCCACGAGCCAGGCCGATGGTGCCAGCGCGAACGATTTCGCGGACGCCGTAAGGCTCCAGAACATCCAGCAGTGCGTTGAGCTTTTCCTCGGAGCCGGTTGCCTCGATGACAACGGATTCGGGGGAAACGTCGATGACGGATGCACGGAACAGGTCAGCTGCCTGAACGATCTGCAGGCGTGCTACTGCGTCTGCCTTGACCTTAATCAGGATGTGACCGCGCTGAGTGGAGGAGTCGGCGGGAAGCTCGACGACCTTCAGCACGTGAACGAGCTTGTTCAGCTGCTTGGTAATCTGCTCGATGGTGTGAGCGTCACCCTCGGTCACGACGGTGATGCGGGAGACACCGGGGTTTTCGGTGGGGCCCACAGCCAGGGAGAGGATGTTGAACAGGCGGCGGGAGAACAGACCGGAAACTCGGGTGAGAACGCCCGGCTTATCTTCTACCAGAACGGACAGAGTGTGCTGAGACATTAGTTCTCTCCCTCACGATCGAACTCGGGCGAAGTGTTCTTCGCAATCCAAATCTTGTCATTAGAAACGCCTGCCGGGACCATGGGCCAGACCAGTGCGTGGGGGCTGACGGTGAAGTCAATGACCACGGGGCGGTCGTTGATTTCGAGGGCAGCCTTAATGGTGGCGTCCACGTCTTCGTCGCGCTCGCAACGGAAGGTGGCGCAACCGTATGCGTCGCCGAGCTTCACGAAGTCGGGGATGCGTGCGGTGCCGTGACCGTCCTTCAGGTCGGTGTTGGAGTAGCGCTCGTTGTAGAACAGAGTCTGCCACTGGCGCACCATGCCGAGGGAGGAGTTGTTGATGATGGCAACCTTGACGGGGATGTTGTTCTGTGCGCAGGTGACCAGTTCCTGGTTGGTCATCTGGAAGCAGCCGTCACCGTCGATGATCCACACGGTGGAGTCGGGGTGTGCGACCTTTGCACCCATGCCGGCGGGAACGCCGTAGCCCATGGTGCCGAGGCCTGCGGAGCTGATGAAGTGGCGGGGGCTTTCCTGCTGGATGTAGTGTGCGCCCCACATCTGGTGCTGGCCAACGCCGGTGACGTAGTATGCGTCGGGGCCGGTGAGGGCGCTGATGCGCTCGAGAACGTACTCGGGGGAACCGAGGCCGTCGGTGGGCTTCTCGTAGCCGAGCGGGTAATCCTTGCGGATTGCGTTAAGCTCGTTCCACCATTCGGTGAGGTTCGGCAGCTGCTGTGCGAACTCGGTGGAGAGCAGGTCGGTCAGCTCGGGCAGCACGTACTTGAGGTCGCCGACGATCGGCACGTCTGCGAAGCGGATCTTCGAGATTTCTGCCGGGTCAACGTCAATGTGGATGACCTTAGCCTCAGGTGCGAAGGAGTCGAGCTTACCGGTGACGCGGTCGTCGAAGCGTGCGCCGAGGGTGATGAGCAGGTCAGACTTCTGCATTGCGGCGACGGCGGGGACGGTGCCGTGCATGCCGGGCATGCCGAGGTTCTGGGGGTCGGAGTCGGGGAACGCGCCGATTGCGTTCAGGGTGGTGACGACGGGTGCGCCGATGAGCTTAGCCAGCTTGTGGAACTCTTCGGAGGCACCGGAGCGCACCAGGCCACCGCCAACGTAGAAGACGGGGCGCTTGGACTCGGTGATGAACTTTGCAGCTTCGTGAATCTGCTTGGAATGGCCGCGGGTGACGGGGGTGTAGCCGCGCAGCTCCAGATCTTCGGGGATGCCGCGGTATTCCATCATGCCGACCTGCGCGTCCTTGGTGACGTCTACGAGCACGGGGCCGGGGCGGCCGGTGGATGCGATGTGGAATGCTGCTGCGAGCGCGCGGGGGATGTCCTGCGGGTCGGTGATCATGAAGGAGTGCTTGGAGATGGGCATTGCCATGCCGACGATGTCAGCTTCCTGGAATGCGTCGGAGCCGAGCAGCTTGGTGGACACCTGGCCAGTGATTGCGACCAGGGGGATGGAGTCCATGTTTGCGTCAGCGATTGCGGTCAGCAGGTTGGTTGCGCCGGGGCCGGAGGTTGCGATGCACACGCCGGTCTTACCGCTGGACACTGCGTAGCCCTGGGCTGCGTGACCTGCGCCCTGCTCGTGGCGGACCAGGATGTGACGGACCTTCTTGGAGTCGTACAGGGGGTCATAGGTCGGCAGAATAGCGCCGCCAGGCAGGCCGAATACGTCGGTCACACCCAGGTCTTCGAGGGTGCGGACGATAGCCTGAGAACCGGTCATGCGTTCTGCGGGAGCGTTTGCCGCGTCATCAGAAGTGGAAAATCCCATGGTCATGGAAATGCCTCGTGTCTTAATGGTTCTTCGTTGTACTCAATGTTCTGCGTGGGGTTTGTGTGATCCTCACGCATCCTATGCCCGGGGGTACCAAGCTATAAAAAATGCCCCTCGCTGTTGGTGGTAGCGGTAGGGGCGCTCAGTCGCAGTGAATAGACCCTGCCACGCGCCCTAGGCGACGTCGACAAGGCGTAGAATTCGCTGGAACATTGCTGTCTTCACCCTTCTATGGTGCGCCCCGAGAGGGGGTGAGTCAAATCTCTATCGGGCAACACACCTGTTTTTGTTCATAAAGGCGCAGGTCGGATACTTTCTTTCATGATGTGGACACCTTGTGCGCGTGCGTGCACTCTTGGGCGCTCTTTTGAACAGGTGAGAAAAACTCGCATTTTTTGGGCGTCATGGCGCGTAATATGTGCGAATACTCGTGACCTTCGTTGGTTGCCCCGGTAGACTGAAGCTATGACCGAACCAATTATCCCGGTCGCTGATGAGCTGACCGAAGCAAGTAAGTACGCAGAGGTTGTTGACCCCCGTAACTCTGTTGAGAGTAGCGAGTTTTTGACGGGTGAGGAACTCATTCGGGTTCTGCACCCGGTTTTTGACGAGCAGATTATTAATTACGGTGCCTACAATTTGGTGTATGCGACGGGCCGTGCGGTTTACCGTAATCCTGATTTGGCGTTGCATCAGTACCCGAATCAGGAACATTTTATTGTGGGTTATCAGGATGCGCCGGATGAGGTGATTATTGCTCCGGTGAATTTGCCTGCGTTGACGCCTGCGGGTACGGCTACGACGATTGATAATACGAATGCACTGCATGCTTACCGTGTGGGTGATGATGCGGTGACGATTGAGTCGGTGAATGGCAGCTCGTTTTATTTGTCGTTTGAGGATAATGCTGAGGTTGCGACTCGTTTTGGCACTGGTCTGCTGGAGCAGGGTAAGGATGTTGAGGATTTCCGTGAGTTTGTGACGCGGATTTGGCCGGTCCTGTAGCCGTGTGACTTTTTGAGGTGAATGCCCGCTGCGGTCTTGTGACGGTGGCGGGCTTTCGCGTACCCACGCCCGACTATGCTGGACGCTTGAGGGGCGGTGCACGCCCTCGCTCCACACGCAAAACACCAACCACCACGCAACACGCTAAAACGCGACAGCCCTCCCCCGCCCCAGTTCGCTAGGCACGGGGCGCACACCCAAACCACAAACCACCCACGGCGGGATCAGCTCGAGGTTCGGCACCCTCCTCGTTCCTACAGGGGCACCCGCCCTCGCTTCGCTTCGGGCACCCTGATGTCACTACGGAGGCCACCGAAACCTCCACGCACCCGCCAGGGGAACCCTTGGGGTGCAGCTACGTTTTCCGGAAGCGCCCTCAGGGTGTCACACGGACGCTCTCCGATGCGGAGCGAGGAGAGAGCGGAGCGTCCGGGTGACGGGTGCCCCTGCGTAGGCGCGAAGGAAACATGCGGCGCGCACCATCAAAAACAAAGCCGAGCCCCGACTCCTCAAGCCCTCAAAACTGTATTCACGAGGGAACGCAAAAATCCCGCCGATTCCGAAGAATCAGCGGGATTTTCTTTGAAGTGCGCCCCCTGGGACTCGAACCCAGAACCCATTGATTAAGAGTCAATTGCTCTGCCAATTGAGCTAGAGGCGCTTATTCTGTTTTTCAAGGTTTCCCTTGCAACAGAAAAATACTATACGCGGTTTTTTGTGGTGTGCGCAAGTTGAAATAGCGTGAGCCTGGACACATTATCTGGGTGGGGTGTGTGGGAGACTAGACTGTGTGTATTGCACGGGGCGCATCCGCCCTTGGTACGGTGTGGGGCGCATCCGCCGCTCCCCTGTTGATCTCTGTTGTTGTTTTGAGGAGTTATTGATGAGTGTTCGTCTTGAGCCGGGTACTCCGGCGCCTGCTTTTACCCTTTCTGACGCGTCGGGTAAGGAGCACAGCCTGAGCGATTATGCGGGTAGCAAGGTGATTTTGTATTTCTACCCGAAGGCTTCGACTCCGGGTTGCACGAAGGAGGCGTGCGATTTCCGCGATAATTTGGCGTCGTTGAAGTCGCTGGGTTACGTGGTGTTGGGTGTTTCTCCGGATTCGCCGGCGGCTATTGGCCGTTTTGTGGAGAAGGAGTCGTTGACGTTCCCGCTACTGTCTGATGCTGATCATGCTGTGGCTGAGGCGTATGGCGCGTGGGGTGAGAAGAAGAATTACGGCAAGGTGTATGAGGGCCTGATTCGTTCGACGTTTGTGATTGATGAGCAGGGTGTTATTTCTGTGGCTCAGTACAATGTGCGTGCGACGGGTCATGTGGCTAAGTTGCGTCGTGATCTTGGTATTGACCCGAAGTAGGGTCGTGCTTTTGGGGGCTTGACTGCGGTCTGCCGGGTGGCTCTATGTGGGGTTGCTGTTCGGCGTGTTTGCGGGCTTTTTGCCCTATGGGGGCTTCTTTTAAGGCTTGGCGAACCCTGATTCCTCGTGTACACTAATTTTTTGTTGCCTCAGACGCATGCATCTTCGGATGTGGGGTGACACTGCGCGCGAGTGGTGAAATTGGCAGACACGCAGGATTTAGGTTCCTGTGCCTTACGGCGTGGGGGTTCAAGTCCCCCCTCGCGCACACACACATTTACATTGGACCCGCCGTCACGGTTGTCGTGGCGGCGGGTCCTCTTGTATGTATCTTGCCCGGGTGGGATGTCTCGCCCGGATGGGTGTTGAACCGCTATCCTGAGAGATAAGCATCCGCGACGGAAGAGAGGACCCTCCCGTGCAGCATCAGCCTCATGCATCGTCAGCTGTTGGCAATTCTGATGCGCTGCTGCGAGCCACTGCTGGCTCGAGTGGCTTGAGTCGACGCGCCGTTTTGCGTTTTGGCGCGCTTTTTAGCGCCGGTTTGGCGCTTTCTGCGTGTTCTGGTCAGTCTTCTGCTGGTTCTTCGGCGAGTGCGAGCGCATCCTCTGCTGATGCGCGTCGTGTGTTTCGTTTTGCGCAGGGTGCGGCGCCGTTGGGTTTGGATCCGGCGTTGTTTCCTGTGGCGAGTACGTATCAGGTGACGGCGCAGGTTTTGCAGACGTTGTTGGTGGCGAATCATTACACGGGTGATCCTGAGGTTCAGGATTCTTTGTGTAGTGAGTGGACGGTTTCTGATGACCGTTTGACGCATACGTTTGTGTTGCGTGAGGCGCATTTTAGTAGTGGCGTTGCGTTGTCTGCGGATGCTGTGGTGCAGAATTTCCAGAGGTGGCAGGCGTTGGCTACAGGTGAGGGTACTGCTGCTTTGGCGGTGCCTGCTCAGCCGTTGTTTGCGTGGGGTTTTGGTGTGCCGAAGCCGGGTTCGTCTGATCCTTCGGCGGTGGAGCCTGCGCCGGTTCAGGCGTCGCCGTCTGGTACTGCTACTCCGGGTGCTTCTGCGAGTGCGTCCGCTACCCCGTCGGCTACCGCCTCGGCTAGTGCTTCTGCCGTAGCTTCTGAACCGGCTCAACCGGGTGGTAAGAATGCGCCGAAGCCGGATGCGGCTCAGTCGTCTGCGGTGCAGTCGTTCTTGCCGTTGGTTTCGTCGGTGGTGGCGAAGGATAACTCTGTTGTGGTGACGCTGTCGCGTCCTTCGCTGGCGTTCCCGCGTATTTTGACGCAGCAGGCGTTCGGCATTATTGACCCGTCGCTGTTTGGTTCTGATCAGAAGCTGACGGGTAACCCGGTGGGTACGGGTGCGTTCCTTGTGGATTCTTTCAAGGACGGCACGGTGCGTCTGCTGAAGAATACCCATTTTGCTGGTCAGGCGCCTGAGCTGGATGAGATTCAGATTTCGACCCTCACGTCGTCGGATAAGCGTTATTTTGCGCTGATGGAGGGTCACATTGATGCGTGTGATCAGGTGAATTCTTCTGATCTGGGTCAGTTGGCGCGTGATGGTTATCAGACGCCGGGCCGTGACCCGTTCTCGCTGGTGTATTTGAGCCTGAATACGGCGCATCCGGTGTTGAAGAATATTTCGGTGCGTCGCGCTATTTCGCATGCTGTGGACCGTGGCGCGCTGCGTCAGTATTACCCGCAGGGCACCTCGGATGCGCAGACGCTGATTTCGCCGTCGTTCCGTATTAAGGCTGATGACGCGAAGGATTACACGGACCGTAATCAGGATACGGCGCGCTCGCTGTTGGCGACGGCGGGGTACGACAATCAGGTGATTGAGTGCTACTACCCTGCCGATGTGTCTCTGCCGTGGATGGATACTCCGCAGAAGGTGTATTCGGAGATGGTGGCTTCGCTGATTGAGGTGGGTTTGAATATTAAGCCGGTGCCTCTACCGTGGGCTGAGTATCTGCCGAAGAGCCGTGAGGTTTCTTCTGAGCGCGGTATTACTCTGGCTGGTTTTTACGGCATGTACCGTGACCCGTATGCGTTCTTTGGCCCGGTGTTGGCGCCGCTGATTGCTGAGCATCAGGTACGTTCGTTGATTGCTAACGCGCCGGCAGATATGACGACGGGTTTGACGAAGAAGAGTTCTGATGTGCCCTCGTCGGGTGGTTCGGATTCGAATGTGCGGATTTCTGCTACTCCGAGCCCGCAGCCGAGCTATTCGGCGGATCCGTTGACGCCTGAGGAGGAGGCTTCGGCTTCTGCGTCGCCGAGCCCTTCGGCGACTCCTTCGCCGCAGCCTACTGCTGTGGCTGTGGCGCCGTCGCCTCGTTTTACTGAGATTTTGGAGGCGATTCGCACCGCGGATTCTGCCGATTCGGTGGATTCGCAGCGTGAACTGTACGCGAAGGTTGTGTCTCAGCTGGGTCAGTTCATGCCGGCGGTTCCGTTGCTGAATGTGACGTCGAAAGTGGCGGTGAGCCGTGAGGTTCAGGGCTATCAGACGGAGCAGAATGCGATTGAGCTGTTCGGTAAGCTGCGCAAGTCGTAGCCTGCATTTTTAGCTTTTATGGAAAGGGGTGCATCCCGGTTGGGGTGCGCCCCTTTTGCCGTGTTTGGGGCGTTGGGGCAGCCGGTGGGTTGGTGTTTCTGGAGCTGCTTTCGAGTTGTTGCCGGCGGGTGTAGCAAATGCACGCGATTACGGGTCTTTTCGACTCTAAGAGATTTATTGATATGAACTGCAACACTCTCTCTCGTTTTGTGGATTCTGACTATGCCAACCCCACTAAAAGGAGTAGGCTAGATGATGTACCCCACATTCACTGTGCCCAGGCCGGGCACCCGCACCCCTAAGGGAGAATTCAGTGGTAGCACGTACTGAACGAACCGACGTCGTCCTGGTCGGCGGCGGCATCATGAGCGCCACCCTCGGCGTGTTCCTCAAGGAACTCGAACCGAGCTGGAACATCGTCCTGCTCGAACGCCTCGACAAGGCCGCTCAGGAATCCTCCAACCCCTGGAACAACGCAGGTACCGGCCACTCGGCACTGTGCGAACTCAACTACGCACCCGCTGGCCCCGACGGCACCGTCTCGGCTGCTAAGGCGCTGAACATCAACGAGCAGTTCCAGATTTCCCGCCAGTTCTGGGCATCCCTGGTTGAAGAGAAGATTCTGGGCAACGCAGACTTCATCAACCCGGTCCCCCACATGTCCCTGGTCTTCGGTGAGGACCACTCCAAGTACCTGGCTGCACGCTACGATTCCTTCCGCAAGGAGAAGCTCTTCGAGCGCATGGAGTTCTCCACCGAGCGCGAGAAGATTGGCGAGTGGGCACCGCTGACCGTCAACGGCCGCAAGGGTAACGACCCGATTGCAGCAACCTGGTCCCCCGAAGGTACCGACGTTGACTTCGGCGCCCTCACCCAGCAGCTGATTGACTACCTGCAGACCAAGGGTGTTGAGGTCCGCTACGGCTACCAGGTCACCAACCTGAACCGCGAGTCCAACGGCTCCTGGACCGTTGACGCTATCAACCGCATCAACAAGGAAGAGCCGCTGACCATCAACGCGAAGTTCGTCTTCCTGGGTGCCGGTGGTGGCGCTCTGCACCTGCTGCAGAAGTCCGGCATTGAAGAGGGCAAGGGCTACGGCGGCTTCCCCGTCTCCGGTCTGTTCCTGCGCAACACCCACGAGGCAACCGCAAACCAGCACAACGCTAAGGTGTATGGTCAGGCTTCGGTGGGCGCACCTCCCATGTCCGTGCCGCACCTGGACACCCGCTATGTAAACGGTAAGCGCGCCCTCATGTTCGGCCCCTACGCTGGCTTCAAGACCAACTTCCTGAAGCAGGGCTCCCTGCTGGACCTGCCGCTGTCCCTGCGCCCGCACAACATCTACCCGATGACCCGCGCGGGTATCGACAACCTCTCCCTGGTCAAGTACCTGCTCTCCGAGCTGGTCAAGGACAAGAACGCACGCCTCGAGTCGCTGTACCAGTACTACCCCGAGGCTAAGGGCGGCGAGTGGGAGCTCATCGAGGCTGGCCAGCGCGTCCAGATCATGAAGAAGGACGCAAAGAAGGGCGGCATTCTGCAGTTCGGTACCGAGGTTGTCTCCGCAGCAGACGGCTCCATCGCGGCTCTGCTGGGCGCCTCCCCCGGTGCTTCTACTGCGGCTCCGATTATGCTGAACCTGCTGGCTAAGTGCTTCCCCTCCAAGATTGCTGGTTGGGAGCCTCGCCTGAAGGAGCTCATCCCCGGTTACGGCGTGAAGCTCAACGATAACCACGACCTGGCTGATGAGCTGATGGCTCACACCGCTAAGGTTCTGGGTATTCACAACTAGTTTTCAGCTAGCCGAAAGCAGTATCTGACAAGGCTTTTTGAGGCTTTTCGAGGCGGTTGCCCTCTCTAGCTGACCAATAGGTCAACTATCTGCACTCGCAGAAAAATATGGGAGGGTCAGAAAACCCTATAATGTCACCGCAGGGGCGGGAAGGACAGCTCGTTGTTCTTCCCGCCCCTTCTGCGCGCCCGCACACTCTCAGCGCGAGGCGCCGCTCATCACTCAACCTTTGTGTACACCTCACCACTCACCCAAGGAGCCCTATTGGCTGCACACACCAGCTCTTCCACGGAGACCTCGGCACCCGAGGCATCCGCCGGAGCTCGCCGCGGACTCTTTTCCCGCAAGCAGAAGCCCGCAGACCCCAAGTACGTCAGCGTCAAGCTGCGCGACTTCCCCAAGGGCAGCATCCTCTACATTCTGCGCCGAACCCTCTTCAGGTTCACCGCCAACGGCGGCACCGATATGGCGGCGGCACTCACCTACTTCACCGTGCTGTCCGTCTTCCCGGCGCTACTGGCGATCGTCTCCCTGCTCGGTATCTTCGGTCAGGGCGAAGACAGCGCCAACGCAATCCTCGCCTTCCTCAAGGACAACGCGCCTACCCAGATGTACGGCATCTTGGAAGACCCGATTAGGCAGCTCACCAGCGGCCAGGGTGCAGGCCTGGTGCTGGCAACCGGTATCCTCAGTGCCCTCTGGTCCGCCTCCGGGTACACCGGCTCCTTCGGCCGAGCCCTCAACCGCGTCTACGGTGTGCGTGAAGGCCGCCCCGGCTGGATACTCAAGCCCATCAACGTGCTCGTCACCGCAGCGCTCATCATCCTGGTGGTGCTGATGATCCTGATGATGCTGCTCGGCGTGACCGTCCTGGACATGGTCGGCCAGTACGTGCCCGCAACCGTCGACATGGAGCTCATCAAGCTCATCTGGCTCAACGGCCGCTGGGTGTTGATCCTGCTCATGGCAATCGGCCTCATCACCCTGCTGTACGCCGCAACCCCGAACGTACGCCGCTTCAAGGCGTGGAGGCTCTCCCCCGGTGCGGCACTCGCCCTCTTCGGCATGGGTCTGGGCGCATTCGGCTTCACCCTCTACGCCAACAACTTCAGCAAGTACAACGCCACCTACGGCCTGATTGGTGGTGTGATCGTGATGCTGCTGTTCATCTGGATCATGAACAATATGCTGCTCTTCGGCGCGCACCTGGACGCAGAAATCATACTCATGCGCCAGATTATCGCCGGCGAAGACGACCACGGATATCTGAAGGTTCAGCCGCGCAGCACCACAGCATCCCGTGCGATGAAAGAACAGCGCGAACGCCTCATGTCCGCCGGACGCGAACTACAGCAGCAGGCGGCAGGCCAGGGCATGCTCCCCAAGCCGAAGGGCCCCTCCATTGCCGCTCGCGTGCAGAAGGCGGTGGACACCAACACCACCATGATTCGCACGTTCATTGCCGACGGTAAGGAACGCATCGAAAACGGTAAGGAACAGCTGCAGCAGAAGCAGGCTAAGGCCGATGCCGCCGAAACTCAGGCTTCTGAGGCAACCGCGGCGAAGGCAGAAGCGAGCGCAAAGGCTGAACCTCAGCAGGAGGCGCTCTTCGACCTGGGCACCGATAACTCAACCGGTGCGGCACAGAAGAACTAAGCGGCAGCTCAGCTGAGCGCATACCGCCTCAACGCATCAAGGGCGCGAGATAGAAAAGGGCGCAGGACAGAAACCCCGCGTTGGTCACTAAGATAGACATATGACCAGTGCAGATTTCTCTCCCGCGCCCTTTGCCGTACCCAATGCTGTTGTACCCGGTGCTACCCTGCCCGGCGCTACCTTGCCCAATCTCGAGTACACCCTCTACCAGCCGCAACAGCTCAAAAGCCGCATCCCCGCGCTCATGATTCACGGCTTTGCCACCCGCGGCGAGCAGCTCTACGGCGGCACCAGCTGGATTCGCCAGTACCTGCGCGCGGGATACCCCGTGCTGATTGTTGCCCTGCCCTACCACTCAGACGAATACCTCAAAGACCCCGAGTCCATGCACGCCATCGACTGCAAGCTCCCCAACAACACGGGCGTGCGTAGCGGCACGATTCCGTTCGATTCGGTGCCCCCTGTCGATGCGGAGGGCCAGCCACTGACCCCCATGCACCTATTCACCACTATGCTTGCCCAGCTGCTGCGCACCGTCGCCACCGAGAACGACCTCGGCGTTGAACTGGAGCCCCGCGCGCACGTTATTGGCTTCTCCTTTGGAGCCCGCGTCGGCTGGGAACTCGCCCTCACCCACCCGGAGGCGGTCGCATCCCTCACCCTGGGCGGCCTGCCCCTACACGACCACCTCATCACCCTGCGCGCCATGCTCGAAGCGCACGAGGGAACCAGCGTCTCCGCGAGCGCAGAAACCCCGGCGGTTGACTCCACCGACGAGGCGATTGCCTCCTTCACCTCGATTATTGACAACTCCCCCATTCAGCCCGACGCACTGCTGAAGTTCGTGCGGATTCCCTTCGGCCCGTTCTTCGACGTGCCCGCCCTGCGTGCCGGATCCCCCAACCTACCTGCGGGTCACCCGGGCGCGCATCCGCACGCACCCATTGCGGTCGTGCTCGGTGACGCGGACACCATCGCCGCAGACGGGGCGGAACTCTACGACATGGTGCGCGGCAACAACCCGCTCAACCGCTTCATCTCCCTGCCCGGCCGCGACCACGTGAATGCACTGACCTCGGGCGCATTCCGACGCGGTGCGCTCGCCTTTGCAGCAGAGGTGGAGGCGGCAGAGTAAGTAGCCGCAGGCTACGCGGGTTCCGGGAGGAGTAAGAGACAACGTCATAAAACGTCACATTCACCTGGGGGCTTCACGCTCAGCCCCGGGGTGCATCAGGTATGCCTTAGCTCTTAGAATGGGAACGTATCAAAAAACCTTTATCTGCGGTTGAACCTCAACCGTGCCTCAGCAAAGGAGCACCATGCACAAGGTTAAGGCTGTCGTAGCCCTCGCCCAGGACGCGCCCGTCACCGTCACCACCATCAACGTACCCGACCCCGGCAAGGGCGAAGCACTCGTCAAGGTCCTCACCTGCGGTGTCTGCCAGACCGACCACCACTACGTCACCGGCGGCGTCGGCCAGGACTTCCCCTACCTGCTCGGCCACGAGTCCGCAGGTATCGTCGAGGCTGTCGGCGATGACGTCACCGACATCGCCCCCGGCGACCTGGTCATCCTCAACTGGCGTGCAGTCTGCGGCGAATGCCGCGCATGCCGCAAGGGCCAGCCGCAGTACTGCTTCGCAACCCACAACGCAACCCAGAAGATGACCCTCGAGGACGGCACCGAACTCACCCCCGCACTGGGTATCGGCTCCTTCGCTGAGAAGACCCTCGTCGCAGCCGGTCAGTGCACCAAGATCACCGCTGACATCAGCCCCGAACAGTACGCAGCCATCGGTCTGCTCGGTTGCGGCGTTACCGCAGGTCTGGGTGCTGTTCTGAACACCGGTGAGCTCAAGCGCGGCGAGTCCGTCGCAGTCATCGGCTGCGGCGGCGTCGGAACCGCAGCAATTGCAGGCGCACAGCTCGGTGGCGCAACCACCATCATCGCCGTCGACATCGACGAAGAGAAGCTGGCACGCGCACGCGAGCACGGCGCAACCCACACCGTGAACTCCTCCAAGGTCGACCCCGTCGAAGCCATCAAGGAACTCACCGGCGGCTTCGGTGCAGACCTCGTCATCGACGCTGTCGGCATCGCCCCCACCTTCAAGCAGGCATTCGAAGCACGCGACCTGGCTGGCCGCGTCGTCCTCGTCGGCGTGCCCGCGCCCGGCACCACCTGGGACATCCCGCTGGACGAGGTGTTCGGCCGCGGCGGCTCCATCAAGAGCGCATGGTACGGCGACACCCTGCCCTCCCGCGACTTCCCCGAGTTCGTGGACCAGTACCTGCTCGGCCGCCTCGACCTGGACGGCTTCGTCTCCGAGCGCATCCGCCTCGAAGACGTCAACGAAGCATTCGAAACCATGAAGACCGGCCGCGTGCTACGCTCGGTCGTGGAACTCTAGGAGCGTAGCGTGAGCGAACGTATTGAACGAGTCGTCACCTCCGGCACCTTCTCGCTGGACGGCGGCTGCTGGGACGTCGACAACAACGTCTGGATCATCGGCAATGACTCCTCCGTGATCATCATTGACCCTGCCCACGACGTCGACAAGATCTCCCGCACCGTCGCAGGCCGCACCGTGGAGAAGATTCTGCTGACCCACGCCCACGACGACCACATCCGCAGCGCCAAGGAGGCGGCAGAACGCTTCGGCGCACCCGTCTACCTGAACCCCGCAGACCGTGTGCTCTGGGAAATGGTGTACCCTTCCTGGGACTTCGACCACGAACTCGCTGACGGCGATGTACTGCGCATCGGCGACACCGAACTGAAGGTCCTCGCCACCCCCGGCCATTCCCCCGGCTCCGTGTGCTTCTACGCACCCACCCTCAGCTGGGAGAACAGCGAAGGCGTCGTCTTCTCCGGCGACACCCTCTTCAACGGCGGCCCCGGCGCAACCGGACGCTCCTACAGCGACTTCGACACCATCATCGAGTCGATCTCGACCCGCCTGCTGACCCTGCCCGAGTCCACCGCGGTCCTCACCGGCCACGGCGACAGCACCGGCATCGGCCTGGAAGCACCCGAGCTTCCGGCATGGATCAAGCGCGGTCACTAAACCTGTGGCCTCACTGAGGCACAAAAAAGCCGAGCACGGTACACAAAAGGCGGATGCCCCACCACCCACAGAAGGTGGCGGGGCATCCGCCTTTTAGTATGCGCTCGCAACGCTCAAGCTCAGATACGTTCGGTCGAGCCGCGCGCCGAACTAGCTGCGCGCCGTCTCAGACAAAGGAGTCAGCTGCTCCTCATGCTCAGAACGCCACAAATAGCCGTACAAATGGCCCAACGCAAAATACAGCGTCGCAATAATCACCGGCACCATAAACGCATTGCGGTAATACGGAGCATCGCCCATATAGCCGCCCCACATACTACCCATCGCAAGACCAATACCCAGCATCGAACGGGTAAAGAAGCTCGCCTGCGCATCAGGAATATGCTTCAGAGAACGGTTCAGCCACAGCTCATGACCGCCAAACGCCACACCCAGCACCGCGCCGCACAGCACCAACGCATAGAAAATCGTGGACGTATCATCGCTCGCCGGCAAATACAGCGCCGCCATAATCAGCAGAACGCCGCTCACCAGCCAGCCGTGCCACGGGTTCACCGAACGGCCACCCAGAACCACAGGGAAAGCCACCACGACAAGCGCGCCGGTACCGGTCGCAACCATCGCCATGAACAGGTTCATCGAACCGTGAATCAGCGAGAAGCCCAGCAAACCAGAACCAACCGAACCCATGCAAGCACCCAGCAGAACCAGGCCAAGAATCAGCACCACCGTCTGACGGCTCGGACGCACCAGATTCTGCGGCGGAGCCATACGAATACGAGAAATATCCGGCAGGACCCTCGGCGCAACCAACACCACGATAAACAGCAGCGCATCCAGAATGATTGTGATCCAGAAGCCCGCATACTCATTATTCGGGGTGATGTACGCGTCGCCCAGCCACACCAGCAGAGCAGCCAGCGGGTGCATCGACATATTCGCCGTCGTACCCCACGAAACCGCCGTCGACAAGCGAACATCACTGTACTGATAATTACGGCGATACAGCGACTCAAGCGCAAACGGGGTCCACGGCGGAGTCGTGAAACCCATCGCCACACAGGACAGCGCATGGTAGGTCGTACTCACGTTATTCGGGTCAACCGTCAAACGCCAACCAATCACCAGCATGTTCAGCACCGCGGCAATATTCAGGATCGACGTAATCGCCAGCAGCGACCTCAAGCCCAGGGCACGAACCAGCATCGGGCCGAGCATAATCTGCACCGAATACGCACCGGTAAACGCCGCCACAGCATAGCCGCCATCATGCACACTACCCAGGTGGCTCGCCAACAGAATATACAGCGCAAACGCCGAAGAAGCCGCCGGAATGTGGAACAGAATCGTCAACACACTACGAGCAAAACCCTCAGCACGGAGCACCGCATACAGGTGACGACGCTGCTCCTTACCGTTGCGCAGGAACAACGCCCAATGCTGACGCAAAATATCCGGCACCGACGCGTTCGTATTAATCTCATCCGCAGCCGGAATCGGGCGCGGCGGCAGCTCCTTCAACACGTGATCGTTGTTGCGCACCACATCCGTCAGGGAAGTGCCCGGAACCGTCGGAATGCCCGTGCCCGAAGCACGCATTTTATTCAGCGCATCGGAGGCGGGACTCACCTTCATGGTGCGCGGAGGAACCTCCGGCGCGGATGCGCCAGTACGCGCATCAGCCGAAGGTTCCACACGATACGTTGAATTCGGGTCCCTATCCTGAGGTGTCGAGGTCATCATCTCTTTCACGAATAAGCCGCCGGACATGCCACAACAGCGGCCCGGAAGCGAATTTATGCCTACTAGGAGTTTACCCTCACCGACGAGCCGTTCTGACCCTTTTCGACCACAATCTGCGCCGGAATACGGTTCTTCATCTCCTCCACATGCGAAATCAGGCCAATAGTGCGGCCACTATCACGCAGAGATTCGATCGTGCCCATCACCATGTCCAGGGTTTCGGCGTCCAACGTGCCGAAGCCCTCATCAATGAACAGCGTGTCCAGCTCGATACCGCCGTTATTCGCCTGCACAACCTCAGCCAGGCCCAACGCCAACGACAGCGACGCCAAGAACGACTCACCACCGGACAGCGACGACGCCTCACGCGGCTCACCCGTCCAGGTGTCGGTAATCTCCAGGTTCAGGCCGCCACCGGAACGGCTACCCTTCGCACGATGATCGCTGAACACCATGCCGTAGCGGCCCTCACTCATACGATCCAGGTGCAGCGACGCCGAGTGCAGAATCCGCTCAAACTCGGCACCCAGCACGTAACTCACCAGGTCAACCTGATGCTCATAACCGCCCAGCGTATCACCGCGAGCAGCCGCCGCCAGGTTCGCCAGCATCTGCGCACGGTCATAACGCTGCGCCGTCTTCGCACGGAACGCCGCATACTCGCCGCGCAGCGCCTGTAGGGAACGCAGAACGCTCTCCCGCTCACCCTCACGAAGAGTCAAACGATGCGCCGCCGCACGCAACTGCTCAACCTGCTCACGCACGCCCTGCAGATCATCCGGCGCCTGCTCGCCAGCGGCAGCACGGGCTGCCACCACAACAATCGCCTCACGACCAAAACCCTCAAGAAGGCGGGCGTGCTCCAGTTCATACGCGGCAACAGCTTGCTCCAGGGCGTCGATGCGCTCAGGAGTGCGCACCGCCGCATGAACCAGCTCAGCGCTCTCAAACGCCGACTCGCCCAGCAGACGCTGCGCCTGCGCCGCCGCCTGGGCATGACGCTCCCGCGCCTGACCCAACAGCAACACCGCACGAGCCAGACGCTGATGCGCCGCACGGTAGCCCTCCACAGCCTCAACACGCTGCGCGAAACCCACCGCCGCACGAGCAGGCGCCAAATCAGCCGCAGTAGCCTCACAACGCGCCAAAGCATCACGGTGACGAGTCTGCGCCTCAACCGCCGCACCCTCGATGGTGCGCAGCGCCTCCTGTGCCTTCTGCTGCTCAACCCGCACCCGCTCAGCCTTCGCCAGCACGCCGTCACGCGCCGTCACGCGCGACTGAGCCTGCGTGAGGCGGGTCTGCGCCTGCTGCAGCTGGGCGGCAGTCTGCTCAACATCGCACTCGCCCTGAGCCACCAGAGTCTCGTACTGGGTGCGGGCGGCGGCAAGCGCCTCGGAGGCTTCCTGGTGCGCCTTAGTCGCCTTCTCCTTAGCCAGCTCGTGGGTGCGAGCCTGCTTGTGCGCTTTGTCTTCACGCTCCTTGGCGGCGTCCAGGTCGGCGCGCTCAACCAGCTGCTCCCCCTCGGCAATCTGTGCGGGGGCGGGGTGCTCGACCGAACCGCAGACCGCGCAGGGCTCACCGTCCTTGAGCTCACGCGCGAGCAGCGAGGACGCCTGGGCGAGGCGCAGCACCTGCAGGTTCTTGAACTCCTCCGTGGCGGCGAGCGCCTGCTGAGCCGAGGCCTGCCACTTTTCCTGCGCCTTCTGCTCGGCGGTGGCGGTGCGCTTGCTCTGCTTCTCAGCCGCGGCGACCGCTGCGGAGGCGGCATCCAGCTTCTGCTGCATCTGCTGGGCGGCGTCGTGCTTCTGCTGCGCCTCGGTGACCAGGTGCGCGGCGAGGGTGCGTTCCTCGTCGGCGGTGCTGTAGCCGGCGAGTTCTTCAGCAAGCTGCTCGGCGGTGGCGGTGAGGTCGCTCAGGGTCTTTTCGGCACGCGCCTTATCCTGTTCAAGGGCATGAGCCTGCTTGAGAAGGGCGGCAACGGCGGCTTCCTCGTCGGCGAGCTGCGCGTCCTTCTTCTGCAGGGCGCGCAGGGTATCGAGGAGCGCCTCCAGCTGGGTTTCCTGCTCGGCGGGCTCGAGACCCGGGAGCACCGCGAAGGTCGTCTCTTCGGGGAAGGTGACCTCCGGCGAAATATCCTCGTTGCGGAGTGCCGCAAGCAGGGCGCGGCCGGTCTCCTCCAGCGCGGAAGCACACGCCGCATGTTCCTGTTCCCGGGCGGCAAGCGCCTGGGATTCAGCCTGGACCTGCGCGTACTGTGCGTGCAGGGGCGCGGCGGCACGCGCCTGCGCCAACTCTTCACGCTGAGCCTTATGCTCATCGGCGCGTTCGGTCAGGCGGGTGCGGCGCTCGCAGAGCTGCTCGTATTCGCGCCAGTCGGCCTGCAGCTGGGCGCGTTCGGCGAGCAGGCGGGTGTTCCGGTCGGCTTCGTCGGTGAGCTGCTGCTGTTCCTGCTTTTCGCGCGCGGAGGTTTCGCGGGCGCGTTCTACCCCGCCGGCGACCCATGCATCGAGGGTTTCGGCGGTGACGCTCTCAGCGGTGAGGTTTTCCGGCTCTTCCCCTGCCTCTGCAGCATCCTCAGAACCCGATTCCACCGCATCCAGAAGCGCCTGCAACGCGAGCATGTCTACGCGGGCACGTTCAAGGTAGCCGCGCTGGGTGTTTTCGTCCTGGGCGACTTCCTGCTGAGCCTTTTTCGCTTCCTCAAGGAGCGCGTCGAAGAGCTGCTCGTAGTGTTCGACGGGGAACATCTTTTTGAGCAGTTCTTTGCGTTCTTTGGGCTTGGACTTGAGGAATTGCGCGAACCGACCCTGCGGCAACAGCACGACCTTGAGGAATTGTTCCTTGGTCAGGTGGGTGCGTTCAGCGATGGTGCGGTTGACTTCGGCGACACTGCTGGAGATGGGCGTCCATGCCTTTTCATCGGCGGGGTCGGCCCCGGGTGCGAGTTCGGCGAGGGTGGCTTTGGCGCTTTCTTCGCGCATCTGGCCTTTGCGGGCGCCGCGGGTGATGGGCTTGTTGTAGGCGGGGGTGCGGTCGATGCGCAGGCGCTTGCCGTGGAGGGTGACGTCGAGTAGCACGCGCGGTTTGGTGCCGCTGTGTGCCGCGTAGGTGGAGTGCAGTTTGGCGGATTCGCGGTCGCTGCTGGTTTCGCCGTAGAGGGCGTAGCAGATGGCGTCGAGGATCGTGGTTTTGCCGGCGCCGGTGGGGCCGTTGAGTAGGAATACGCCGGCGTTGTTGAGGGTGTCGAAGTTGATTTCTTGGCGCTTGGGGTATGCCATGAAGGCTTCGAATTCGAGGTTGTGCAGGATCATGCGTTGTCCTTGTGGCTGCTGATGTGGTCGTTGAGGGTGGTGATGACGTCGCGTTCTTCGCTGGTGAGGGGGCGGTTGCGTACGTATTGGTGGAATTGGTCGAAGGTGTCGACGGGGTTGGCGTCGCGGGTGAGGGGTGCGGCGGCGGGTTTTTCGGCGGCGGGTTGGGTGCTGCGGTAGCTGAAGTGGGAGATGGTTTCGTAGCGGCTGCGCAGGCGGTCGACGGCGCCGACGGGTAGGGTTTCGTCGGTGAGTTCGATGCGGCAGTAGTAGCCCTGCTCGTAGGGGCTGTTTTCGGGGTTGTTGAGCAGGTCGTCCATGGTGCCGCGCAGGGTTTTCATGTGTACGCGGGTGTCCCATTCGTGGCCGCTGATGGTGGGTTCTTCGCCGGGGTTGAGTTCGATGAGGTAGGCACCGTTGCGGTTGTGTTCTTCGCTGAATGAGAAGCCGAGGGGGGAGCCGCTGTAGCGGATGGTGGGGGTGACGGGGTAGCGCTTGTGGATGTGGCCGAGCGCTACGTAGTCGAACCCGTCGAAGAGGGAGGCGGGTACCCAGTCGATGCCGCCGACGCTGATGTCGCGTTCGGAGTCGCTGCGGGGCGTGCTGTCGGCGCTGCTGGCGGTGTCGCTGACGGTGGCGTGGCTCATGACGATGATGCGGTCGGCGCCTTCGCCGCGGGCGCGACGTTCTGCGGCGTCGGCGCGGATGGCGTCGGTGACGGTGCCGAGCACTGCCTGGTGGGTGGGTTCTACACCGAGGGCGGTGGCGTGGAGGCGCGGCGCGAGGTAGGGGATGGCGTAGACGTGTACGCGCTGGGTGCCGTCGGTGAGTTCAACGGGGCGGGTGGCGTCTTCGATGGTGGTGCGCAGGTGCACGCCGGAGGCTTCAAAGAAGGCGGCGCCGTAGCTGAGGCGGCGGAAGGAGTCGTGGTTGCCGGAGCTGAGGATGACTTGCACGCCGGCGCGCATGAGGCGGGTGAGCGCCTGGTCGAGCAGGGTGGTGCTTTCGGCGGTGGGGATGGTACTGTCGTAGACGTCGCCGCTGATGAGGAGGGTGTCGATACCTTCGGCGTGCACGTAGTCGAGCAGTTCGTCGATGAACTGCTGGTGTTCGCGGGTGAGGGGGCTGCGGTGGAAGGTGCGGCCGAGGTGCCAGTCGGAGGTGTGCAGAATCTTCATGCCTTCAGTATGGCACTGCGTCGTGTTTTGCGCCTCACAGTTCGTCATTCACGGCGGAACCCTCCGCGGCGAGGTGCTCATGCGGAGCGGGGGCTCCAGCCTCGGTATCTCCCCATCCCCGGAGTAGGCACCCCACCGCGGCGTAGGTGCTCATGCGAAGCGGGGGCTCCGTCCTCGAAGCGCCCCCAGGCGCTGAAGAGGGGGCACTCCCCCGCGAGCGTGAGCACGAAGCCACTATTCGCATACCTAAGCTTCTAAATCGTTACCACCCACATGGGATAATCGCCCTATGAGTTTTTCTTCTGTTGAGTTCACGCGTGCGCCCGAGGTTTCGGCTGAGTTTGCGGGCAGGGTGCGCGGCCTGTTGTGCGCGTCTGCGCTGGGTGACGCGCTGGGCTATCCCCTTGAGCTACTGTCAGCGGATCAGATTGCAGAGTGCGACCCTAAGCCGTGGGATTCGGCGTTTGGTGAGCTGCTGATCAGTGATGATACGCAGCTGACGTGTTTCACTCTGGACGGCCTGACGGAGGCTTTGGAGTGGAATAATGAGGGCACGGCGGCGGATGAGTTGGCGTGCCTGTGGTTGGCGTATTTGCGGTGGTTCCGCGGTATTGGCGAGGTTCTGCCGGAGTCTGCACCTTTTTCGTTGGATCGTGAGATTGATGGGTCGGCTGAGTTGACGGCTCGTCGTGGTCCGGGTGCGGCGACGTTGCGGGCGTTGGGTTCCGGTGAGATGCAGCTGGTGTCGAAGTCGGTGAACCCAGATGCTTTGGGTAGCGGGGCGCTGGTGCGTTCGGCGGCTCTGGGGCTGTTGCCGGTGGCGCAGGAGCGTACGGTGGTGATGTTGGCGGTGCGTGCGGCGGCGTTGACGCATGGGCATCCGGAGGCGTTGGCTTCGGCGGCGGCGTACGCGCTGCTCATCCGCGACCTGTTGGCGTCCCCGTCCGGTTCCTTTGATGCGTTGTTGGGTGCGGTGCGTCGTGTGCTTGACTGGTGCGGCACGGTGGGCGCGGATGATTCGATTCCGGGTGATGCCTCACGTACGGCGGCGGCGCTGAGTCGTGCTGTTGAGTTGCTGGAGCGGAGCGTGGTGCCGGTTCCGGAGGCGGTAGCTGAGCATTTTGGTACGGGGTGGACTGCCCCGGAGCTGCTGGGCACGGCGGTCTGGTGTGCGGCGGATGCTGTGAAGAGTCTGCCTGCTGATGCTGACGATGCGGCGGTGCGTGTTGCCCTGTTTGAGGGGTTGTGCCGTGCGGTGTCGGTGGATTCGGATTCGGATTCGGTGGGTGCGATGGCGGCGGCGTTGTGGGCGGCGGCTGGCTTCCCGGTGGGCGCGGAGCAGGAATCTGATGCTTGGTCGCAGGCGCTGGCTCGTGTACGCGGTTTGAATCAGGTGGAGGAGGTGGCGGACCGCTATCTGCGCCAGCTGGGACTGTAGCGGTACCCGGCGCAGCGGCGATGCGTAGCGGGGGCTCCGTCCTCGAAGCGCCCCCAGGCGCTGAAGAGGGGGCACTCCCCCGCGAGCATCGTCCGCGAGCCTGTCATGCGGAACGGTGCCGCAAGCCGTCGCTCCAACCGCATATAAGTAGCAGAAAAGGCTCTCCGGTATTTCGGAGAGCCTTTTCTGTATGTGCTAGAACTAGCGAAACTGAACCTAGACGGCATAGCAGCGATGCGTAATGGCGGAGGCCCCATCCTCAAGGCGGCTGGCCCATTTACTTATTGGGCGCCGCAGAGGGGGCACTCCCCCGCGAGCATCGTCTGCGTGCCGGCCAGCAGAACAGCTGCACGAGCATCCGCCCGCATCTTAGAACTGCTAGTCAGGAACTTTTAGTCCAGGTAGTCGCGCAGTACCTGCGAACGCGAGGGGTGACGGAGCTTAGACATGGTCTTCGACTCGATCTGGCGGATTCGTTCGCGGGTCACGCCGTAGACCTTGCCGATTTCGTCGAGGGTCTTGGGCTGGCCGTCGGTCATGCCGAAGCGCATTGCGACCACGCCGGCTTCACGCTCGGAGAGGGTGTCGAGGACGGAGTGGAGCTGCTCCTGCAGAAGGGTGAAGGACACTGCGTCTGCGGGGACGACTGCCTCGGAGTCCTCGATGAGGTCACCGAATTCGGAGTCGCCGTCTTCACCGAGGGGGGTGTGCAGGGAGATGGGTTCGCGGCCGTACTTCTGGACTTCGATGACCTTTTCGGGGGTCATGTCGAGTTCCTTGCCGAGTTCTTCGGGGGTGGGTTCGCGGCCGAGGTCCTGGAGCATCTGGCGCTGTACACGAGCGAGCTTGTTGATGACTTCTACCATGTGCACGGGGATGCGGATGGTGCGGGCCTGGTCTGCCATTGCGCGGGTGATGGCCTGGCGGATCCACCAGGTTGCGTAGGTGGAGAACTTGAAGCCCTTGGAGTAGTCGAACTTTTCGACGGCGCGGATGAGGCCGAGGTTGCCTTCCTGGATGAGGTCGAGGAAGAGCATGCCGCGGCCGGTGTAGCGCTTGGCGAGGGAGACGACGAGTCGCAGGTTGGCTTCGAGCAGGTGGTTCTTGGCTCGCTTGCCGTCGTGGACGACCCAGCGCAAGGCTTTTTTGAGGTCTTTGTCCATGTCGGGGTTTTCGGCGAGCTTGTGTTCGGCGTAGAGGCCGGCTTCGATGCGCATGGCGAGGTCGACTTCCTGCTGTGCGTTGAGCAGGGAGACCTTACCGATCTGCTTGAGGTAGTCCTTGACGGGGTCGGCGGTTGCGCCGGGGGTGACGACGCGCTGTGCGGGTGCGTCGTCGTCGTCGTTTGCGGTGAGGACGAAGCCGGAGCCCTTGGCTGCTACTGCTTCTGCGGCCTTCTTTTCTTCTTTTTTGGCTACGGTTTCTTCGTCTTCTTCGTCGGTTTCGTCTTCGCCGTCGATGATTTCGAGGTCGGTGTCGAGTTCGAGGTCGAATTCGTCGTCGTCGCTCTTTTTGCGGCGGCCACCGGTTTTGCGCTTGGTTGCGGTTTTGGTGGTGGTGGTTTTGCGGGTGCGCTTGGGCTTGTCTGCCTCAGTTTCGGCAGTGGTTTCTGCGCTGGTTTCGGCGGTTGCGCCAGTGGTGTCTTCGGTTGCCGCTGCGGCCTTGGTGGTTGCCTTCTTGGTGCGGGTGGTCTTGGTGGTGGTTTTTGCGACGGTTTCTTCGGTTGCGTCGCCGGTCGCGGTCTTCTTGCTGGTTGCAGGTGCCACTAGAACCCTTTCTGGCTTGTGGTGGGGTGTTTTGTTTGCAAAACACCTAAGACCCTGTCAAGTCTGTGCTGGCGTCCTCGGTCGGGTGTTTGCTGCGTTTGTCGGGTTTAACGCTGTGGGGGCGGGTTTTATTCCGCGTGCGTTGGCCGGTGTGCAGTGTCTGTTGCTCGTTGTGTTGAGCTGTTTGAGGGCGCGTTGCAGCGCATTGACTGTACGGGGTCAATATATAAGTATTGCAGATTTTTGGTTGCTTTCAACTTGACGCGCTGTTTGGGGGCTTGTGGGCTTGGTTTTGGGTGGGTGCGGCTGTGTGTGAGAGGCGTGTAGAGGTGTGTGGGAGGGGCGTGCCGGGTGGTGGTGCGCCCCTCCCCTGTTTTATGCGTTGCTTTTGGCGCCGGTTTTAGGTGCCGGGCTTTAGGGCTTTCGTGGTTTGAGGGTGCTGATGGGTTGGCGGTTTGCGCCGGGTTCGCCGCAGATGGTGTGTTTGATCCAGGTGGGTAGGCCTCCGGCGTTGAGATGTACGTCGAGGATGTTGAGGTCTTCTCCGGTGGTGTGGCGGTGGGCTTCTTGGCGGAGCAGGCGGGCGTAGGTGCTGTAGCCCTTGTACCAGTTGGCCCAGGCTTGGGTGTTGCGCAGCGTTGCGTATTCGCCGTCGGTGCTGTGGGGTGTGAGCAGGCTGGTGAGTAGTTCGAGCCCGTTGAGGCGCTCCCAGTGGGGGCTGTCTAGTTCTCCTTTGAGAGCGTCGAGGTAGCGGGTGTAGACGGCTTGGTGGTTGGGGTTGGCGAGGTATTCGCTGTTGGTGTAGGCGTCGTCGATTCGCTGGCTAATCTCTTCGAGTTTGCGTGCGGCGGTATGGTCGTTGGAGTCTCTTTGTTTGAGCAGGCGCGGGAGTACCTCGCGGTTGATGGTGTTGAGTTCGGTGGTGACGGCGAGGTCGGTGGGGCTGAGTTCTTGGAGTGCCCAGTGGTCGAGGTTGACCTGTTGGATGCTGCGGTTTTGTTGGACGCTGCGGTTTTGCTGAATAGTGCGGTGGGTGCGGCGGATCCAGTCTTGCCATTGCACGCATTTTTCGGGCACGGCGCGCACATGTGCCTGGTCGGTGCCGGGTACGGTGCTGAGCATGTGGGTGAAGCTTTCGGGCATGTAGGTTTTTCGGGTGATGCGGGTGCCGTAGTGGGGCGGTTCGAGCGGGTCGATGTCTGGGAGGGCGACGGGTCGGGGGCCGCCGAGGGCGTAGTTGGTGTGTTGGGCGGCGTAGTGCATGTGGGCGAGCGCTTTTTGGGCGTGGTTGAGCCCGTATCCGGCGAGGTAGGTGAGTATTTCGGGGGTGATGGGGTTGAGCGCCATCGGTGCGATGGAGGCGCGTAGGTGCCCGGCGACTTCGGCGGGGATGAGGTCGCGTAGCGCATCACCGATGGTGGGGGTATCAGAGTCAGCGTTAGCGTCGTCGATCTGGTGGGTGGTGAGCAGGTGGGCGGCGGCGTTGATGGCGGCGTCCCAGTAGCAGAGGTCGATTTGGGCTTGGTGGTAGATGGTGTGGATGTTGGTGCGGCGGGCGTCGTCGCGCCGTGCGGTGTTGGTGCGGGTGTGGTCCCAGAGTTCTACGGCGTTTTCCCAGTCGTGGCGGGTTTCGGGGTTGCCGGTGGGGTCGGTGTCCCAGGGGCTGTGGGCGTAGTTGTGGTGGGCGTTGGGGGCGATGGTGTCGCCGTGGCGGGTAAGCCAGGTGTAGTAGCCGCTGTGGTGGATTTCTTCGATGGGTGCGAGGAGGGTGAGTGCTTGCTGTTCGGGGTCGAGTGCCCAGATGCTGGCGCCGCCTGCGTAGATGATGTCTTCGCATCGTAGTTCGCTGACGATGCGCGGGTCGTGGAGCAGGTGCAGCCAGGTGTTGATGTTGATTTGGGTGTCGACGTCCTGTTGGATTTCTTCGATGGCGGCGAGTTGCGCGGTGTCGGGGCTGAGTTGGCGTTGGCGTACGGTGTTGTCGCCGTCGACGATGACGGTGTAGAAGCGGGTGAGGGATTCGCCGTTGTGGCAGGTGGGTAGTTTGGCGAAGGTTTCGTGGAGGAAGTCGGCGCGTTCGGTCAGGGTGCAGGGTTCGTCGGGGAGGTTGACGCGCAGGCTGGGGCCGAGGGTGTCTTCGGTTGCGGTGAGGATGATGAGTGAGTGGTCGGGCCAGTAGCCGTGCTGGTGGAGGGCGCTGCTGAGCACGTCGTATTCGTTGCGGATAGGCGGGGGCGTGTCGTAGTTGCCGCTGTTGAAGTGGTCGCTGTTGAGGTGGTTGCCGTTGGGGGTGTTGCCGTTGGAGATATTGTTTGCGTTCATGCCTTCACGGTGGCACGGTTTGGGCGGGCGCGAGGTTAAACAAATAAATCTGTGGATACTTCGGGTCATAGGTCCGAAGATTCCACAGATTTATTCGTATTGTTCGTTTGTGCGCGGGGGTTTGTCCACAGCGGCGCGGGGTGCCGCGTCATAATCTGTCACGCAATATCCATCACGCAGCATCTGACGGGCGGTATCCGGCGAGCCAGGTTCGCGCTCCCCCGCAGCGTCCCTTACTGTGCGCCCCCTACTGTTCATCGAGGAATCGCTCGAAGAGCGCACCAATCTCGTCGCGGCTGGGCACGTTGTGCGCGTCGCGGCGCGAGAGGGGAACCGCAATGTCGGAGGTGCGGAAGTTCTCGTCGTAGTTCTCTTCCATGGTCGTGATCATGCGACCGATTTCGGGGTTCTGCTTGACCTGATCGTTGATCTGGCTGTGCACGTGGCGTGCGGCTTCGCGCAGATTCTCGGTGGGTAGCGAGAGGTGCGCCGCCATACCCACGTGTTCGAGGGCGGTGAGGGTGCCCTGCGGCAGGTCCGCCTCCGAAATGTACTGGGGAATGTTCACGCCGAAGCCGACGGTGTCGATTCCATTTTCGGTGAAGAGCACTTCCAGCAGGTTGGTGACGGTCGCGTGCACGTCGGCGCTGGGCTTCCACGGGGAGATGCCGCGAATCAGGTCCTTGCGGGAGCCATGTGCGGTAATCGGGAAGGGGCGGGTGTGCGGCACCGGCATGGGGAATGCGGAAACCAGCACGACCAGGGAGGGCTTGACCCGCTGGGCGATGGTCAGCACCGCCTTTTCGAAGCGCTGCCACTGCAGGTCCGGTTCGGCACCGGTGAGCAGCAGGAACGGCTTGTTGAGGCTGTCTTCTACGGCGTAGAGCTTCAGCTGCGGGTATTGCGGCTTTTCGAAGTGGTCTTTTTCGTAGCGGATGAAGGGGCGGCGGGCACGGTAGTCGTGTAGCTGGTCGCTGTCGAACTCGACGATTTCAATGTTCTTGAGTTCGCTGAGTAGCACCTGTCCGAGCTGGCCTGCGGTGGAGCCTGCGTCCTGCGGGCTGGAGAGGGCAATGACGAGGGTCAGCCCGTGCATCCGGGGGTCGTCCAATATTTTGGTGTTGGCTAAGTAGAGATCTTCGGGGTTGAGCATCGTGCCTCCTCACTTCTGTCTGGTTCGCGCCGTGTTCGGGTGGGCTTAGCGTTTCATGCCGGTACCCGAGGTGGTGGGGCGAAGGGGCGTCTTCTGTTATCTGACGCTTCCGTAGTCTTTCATTTTATGCCACTGTTGCCCAGTATCGACAGTGTGCGGGCTTTTCTCGCAGTAGGTGAACTTGTTTAGCGTCTTGCTGACGTTCTTAAGACGCTGCCGCTCGGCTTCTTGCGCATTTTTCTGCTCTGCCAGCGGCTCGGGGTGAGAGCTGAACCTCACGCCCTCCTATATATCCGTGTAGAGTAGAAGCAGTAGTCCGCGCGGCTTTGCGCGGCGGTATCCATCCTCACTCTTCGAGGGCCTACAGTTGAGTTTTTCGGGCGCGAGGATGTGCCCCGACTATTTCGAGAAGACATACGCAAAGGAGTAACGATGTCTCTGTCTCTGTCTATTCACAGCACCGACCTTGAAGCGCTCGAAGCTGACGTTCTGGTTCTGGGCGTTCTGAAGGGCGATGACGGTGCCTACCTGGCGCCGAGCTCTCTGTCTGAGGAGTCTGTTGAGGGTATTAACGAGCTGCTGGAGGCGCTGGGTGCCTCGGGCGCACCGGATCAGCTGCTGCGCCTGCCCGGCCTTGAGGATGTTGGCACCGGCATTGTTGCCCTGGCGGGTCTGGGTTCTGATGCTGCTGAGGGTCAGGAGCGTCTGGATGCTCTGCGTTACGCTGCTGGTTCTGCGGCTCGTCAGCTGGTTGGTTCTGCTGAGGAGATTGCTTTCGATTTCGGTGTTTCTTCGGTGGCTGAGATTGAGGCTATTGCTCACGGCGCCGTGCTGGGTAACTTCGTTGAGGAGGGTCTGCGCGGCAAGACTCAGGATTCGGTCAAGGAAGAGATTGAGTCCATTCTGATTGTTTCGTCGATTGATCAGGAAGAGGCTGAGGAGGCCCTGGTTCACGCCCTGGTTCTGGGCGAGACCGCTAAGGATGCTCGCCGTCTGGTGAACCTGCCTCCGTCGCACCTGTACCCGGAGACTTTCGCTGAGTTCGTGGCTGAGGTTGCTGAGGATTACTCGAACGTTGAGATTGAGCTATTCCATCACGACCGTCTGGCTGAGGAGGGCTTCGGCGGTATTTCTGGTGTTGGTCAGGGTTCGCCCCGCAAGCCGGTTCTTGCCGTTGTGAAGTATGTTCCGGAGAACCCGAAGGCTCACGTGGCTCTGGTGGGTAAGGGCATTACTTTTGATACCGGCGGTAACTCGCTGAAGCCTGCCGCTTCGATGATGACCATGAAGTGCGATATGGCGGGTGCCGCATCCGTTCTGAACGCGGTGCTAGCTTCTGCTGAGCTGGATGTTCCGGTTGCTGTGACCGGTTACCTGTGCCTGGCTGAGAACATGCCCGGCGGCCACGCTCTGCGCCCGGAGGATGTCATCACCATGCGTGACGGTCGTACCGTTGAGGTGCTGAACACTGACGCTGAGGGCCGCCTGGTCATGGCTGATGGTATTGCGCTGGCATCTGAGTCGAACCCGGACGTCATCTTGGATATTGCTACCCTGACCGGTGCGGCTATGGCGGCTCTGGGTCTGCGCACTGCTGCTCTGCTGGGTGACGAGGAGATCCGTGACCGCGTGATTGCTGCCGGTGCCGCTGCGGGTGAAGCGTACTGGCCGATGCCGCTGGAGTCTTACCTGCGTAAGAGCCTGGAGTCCCCCGTCGCTGACCTGAAGAACATTGGTTCCCGTTACGGTGGCGCGCTGACTGCTGGCCTGTTCCTGAAGGAATTCGTGGGCGAGGGCATCCCCTGGGCTCACCTGGACATTGCGGGCCCCGCGTTCAACGAGGAGGCTCCCTACGGCTTCACCCCGAAGGAGGGTACCGGCTTCGGTACCGCTACCCTGGTGAACTTCATCCAGTCCTACGCTAAGTAGTTTGTGACCTTGCCGGGCAGCGTATAACCGCTCGTGGTAGAAGGTTCTTTGAGGAGGGCTTTCCGGTGTTTTGTGCCGGGGAGCCCTCCTTTTACGCTGTTCTTGGCGAGGTCTGTGAGCCCGCTGTGCCGGTGCTGTCATCGGGCTGTTCTATGACGTATACCTTTTCTTGAGTTGTGAAAAATTTGGGTTGTTTGGGGGATTAATCGGCTAAAACCGCCCTGAGTGAACTTAAACGACCGCCAACGGGGGTATTGTTGTATTAAGTGTTTTTCTGCGTACGCGGAGGGGCGCGCGATTTTTCGGGTCGCGGGCCTCCTGCGCATGCTGGGGAAACCTACCAATAAATTGGTAAAGAACTCATTGCAGGGGTCTTTAGCCCCCACAACTATGCAAGGGAGCAATATCGTGGCTCAAGAATTCGACATCCTCATCCTCGGCGGCGGTTCCGCTGGCTACTCTGCAGCTATTCGCGCACGCCAGCTAGGCTTCACCGTCGGCCTGATCGAGAAGGAAAAGGTCGGCGGCACCTGCCTGCACACCGGCTGCATCCCCACCAAGGCATACCTGCACGCTGCTGAGCTGGCTGAAGAGGCACGCGAGGCGTCCAAGGTTGGCGTTAACGCTGTGCTGCAGTCCATCGAAATGGGCAAGGTTCGCGATTACAAGGACGGCATCGTCTCCGGTAAGTTCAAGGGTCTTGCAGGCCTGCTGAAGATGAAGGGCGTTGAGGTTATCCCCGGCGAGGGCAAGCTCACCGCTCAGGACACCATCACCGTTAACGGTGTGGAGTACAAGGGTAAGAACATCATCCTGGCATCCGGCTCGGTCTCCAAGACCTTCGGTCTGCCCATTGAGGGTCGCGTTCTGACCTCCACTGAGGCACTGGAGATGGACTACCTGCCCAAGAGCGCTATCGTGCTCGGCGGCGGCGTGATTGGTTGCGAGTTCGCATCCATGTGGAACGCTATGGGCGTTGACGTCACCATCATCGAGGGCCTGCCGAACCTGGTCCCCAACGAGGACCCGGCTATCATCAAGGTCCTGGAGCGTGCGTTCAAGAAGCGCGGCATCAAGTTCAACACCGGCACCCTCTTCGAGAAGGTTGAGCAGGACGCTAACGGTGCTAAGGTCACCCTGGCTGACGGCAAGGTCTTCGAGGCAGAGATCGTTCTGGTCGCTGTTGGTCGTGGCCCGAACACCGCAAACATGGGCTACGAGGAGCAGGGCATCCCCATGGATCGCGGCTTCGTCCTGGCTAACGAGCGTCTGCACACCGGCGTGGGCAACATCTACGCTGTTGGCGACATCGTCCCCGGCGTTCAGCTGGCTCACCGCGGTTACCAGCAGGGTATCTTCGTTGCTGAGGAAATCGCTGGCCTGAACCCCACCGTTGTTGAGGACATCAACATCCCCAAGGTCACCTTCTGTGACCCGGAGATCGCTTCCGTCGGTTACTCCGAGCCCAAGGCTAAGGAGAAGTTCGGCGCTGAGAACGTTGAGACCGCTGAGTACAACCTGGCTGGTAACGGTAAGTCCGCTATCCTCGGTGCTACCGGTATCGTGAAGGTTGTCCGCCAGAAGGACGGCCCCATCGTTGGTGTTCACGCTATTGGTAAGCGCATGGGTGAGCAGATTGGTGAGGCTCAGATGTGGGTTGCTTGGGAAGCATTCCCCGAGGACGTCGCTAAGTTCATCCATGCACACCCGACTCAGAACGAGTCCCTGGGTGAGGCTGCAATGGTCCTGAACGGCACCCCGCTGCACAGCGCATAAATTTTGCTGACTGGCGTTAGCGCGTCAGCTTAGTATTGACGACCGTTGGTCGTTAGCGGTTGCCGGGCGTATCCGCTGAACAACGCCCCTATCCGGATGCGCGTCGACGTGCTTCGATGCATGCGGCGCGCATCCGGGTCACCGCTCACATTTTTCTAGTTCAAGCATTCACAAGGAGAACGGGAAAGATTATGTCCCACACCGTAGTACTGCCCGCACTGGGCGAGTCCGTGACCGAGGGTACCGTTACCCGCTGGCTCGTTGAGGTCGGCGACACCATTGAGGTTGACGCACCCCTGGTTGAGGTTTCCACCGACAAGGTTGACACCGAGGTTCCCTCCCCCGTAGCAGGCGTTGTTGAGCAGATCCTCGTCCCCGAGGACGAGGACGTCGAGGTCGGCGCTGCTCTGGCTATCATTGGCGACGGTTCCGGCGCTGCTGCACCGGCTGCTCCCGCAGCTGCTGAGGCTCCTGCAGCTCCCGCTCCGGTTGCTGAGGCTCCCGCAGCACCCGCTGCTCCGGCTGCTCCCGCGGCTGGCTCCGCTTCCGGCACCGAGGTCCTGCTGCCCGCTCTGGGCGAGTCCGTGACCGAGGGCACCGTTACCCGCTGGCTGAAGGAAGTTGGCGAGCAGGTTGAGGTTGACGAGCCCCTGGTTGAGGTTTCCACCGACAAGGTTGACACCGAGGTTCCCTCCCCCGTAGCAGGTACCCTGCTCGAAATCCGCATCCCCGAGGATGAGGACGCAGAGGTTGGCCAGGTTCTGGCTATCATCGGCGACGCTGCTGCTGCAGCTGCACCGGCTGCTCCTGCAGCTCCCGCTCCGGTTGCTGAGGCTCCTGCCGCTCCCGCAGCACCCGCTGCTGCTCCGGCTGCACCCGCAGCTCCCGCTGCACCTGCCGCTCCGGCAGCTGCTGAGGGTGAAGCATACGTGACCCCGCTGGTCCGTAAGCTCGCTAAGGACAACGGTATCGACCTGTCCACCGTTAAGGGCACCGGTGTTGGTGGCCGCATCCGCAAGCAGGATGTTCAGGCTGCTATCGCTGCTAAGGGTTCCGCTGCTCCCGCCGCTGTTGCACCCGCTGCAGTTGCTGCTCCGGCTGCTGGCTCCGCAAAGGCACCGCACACCTTCGAGGTTTCCCCCAAGCGTGGCACCGTCGAGAAGACCGCACGTATCCGCCAGGTTATTGCAAAGCGCATGCGTGAGTCCCTGGACGTCTCCACCCAGCTGACCCAGGTCACCGAGGTTGACGTGACCCGCGTTGTCCAGCTGCGTGCAAAGGCTAAGGACGGCTTCGCTGCTCGCGAGGGCGCAAAGCTGACCTTCCTGCCCTTCTTCGTCCAGGCAACCGCTGAGGCTCTGCAGCAGCACCCCGCTCTGAACGCGTCCATGACCGAGGACTACAAGCAGATTACTTACCACGGCTCCGAGAACATCGCTATTGCTGTGGACACCCCCAAGGGTCTGCTGGTTCCCGTCATCAAGAACGCTTCTGACCTGGGCATTGCTGGCCTGGCAAAGGCTATTGGCGACCTGGGTGGCCGCGCACGTACCGGCGACATCTCCCCCGAGGAGCTGTCGGGTTCGACCTTCACCATCACCAACATTGGTTCCTTCGGTGCACTGTTCGACACCCCGATCATCAACCAGCCGAACGTTGCAATCCTCGGTACCGGTTCGATCGTGAAGCGCCCCATGGTTATCCAGGATGCAGACGGTAACGACGTTATCGCTATCCGCTCCATGTGCTACCTGTCCCTCACCTACGATCACCGCGTGGTCGACGGTGCGGACGCTGGTCGCTTCCTGCGCACCGTCAAGACCCGCCTGGAGGAGGCAAACTTCGAGTCTGAGCTGGGCCTCTAAGACCTGCAAAGATTCAAGGAAGTTTCCTTGTGGCGGTACCCTGACGGGTAACCGAGCGTAGCTCCCCGGTTTTTCGGGGGAACGTAAAAGCGGCGGCTCCATCCACTTCGGTGGGTGGGGCCGCCGCTTTTGTTGTGCCTGCCGAATGCTCAGGTGGTGAGGCGGGTACCGGGTACGGCCGTTATGCTGCGACGGGCTCAGCGCGAGCTATCTCCCAGCCTTTCTCCCCGCGGTGCAGGTCGAAGATGACTTTCTGGCGGGTGATGCCGTTTTCTTCGCTGAGTTTGCGGGCTTCCTGTTCGGTTTTGTCGGCGCGGTAGCCGGGTGCGGAGACTACCGCTATGACGCGAATGTTCTCGCCGTCGCGGCTGAGTTCCTCGGTGGTGTCCAGAGTGAGCTCTGCGCCGCCTCGGGCTCGGCGTTCTTGGTTCCGCTGGTCAATGAGGGCGCGTAGAATCTGTTCACCCTGCACAGCCTGATTCTGTTCTTCCGTGCCGCCGGGTGCTTGCTCCCCCTCTGCGTTCGCGGCTTGCGCGGATACGGGCTGTGCCGTTGCCGGGGCGTTCTGTCTGTAGACAGTGAACCCGAGCGGCAGGGCGATAGCTCCCAGGGCGAGCGCAGCTAGGCCCAGGCGTGCGGAGGGGCGGCTTAGCGCACCGCGTAGCGCAGCGAGGCGGGGTGCGCCCGTTGCTTCTGCGCTCTTTGCGGGACTCTTTACTGAGCTCACTGCGGAGCCTAACGGTTTAGAGCCTGTGGCAGCTGCCGGCTTCTTCACGTGTGGCAAACGTTCCGCCAGGTAGCGTTGCGTCTTCTGGAGCTTTGAGGGCTTCTGTACCGGCACCGGATCTATAGCCGCGGGAATGAGGGCGCGGGCGCGTTCCGAGCAGCTCAGGTACACGTTCAGCGGGCGAGGCGGCACCTCCTCCGCGAGCGCGACCACGGAGCTCAGTCCGACGGTCGCCACTTCATGGGTGGGTGCGTCTAGAAGGTATTCGAGGGCGCGTCCGAGGCGTTCAACCCATTCGTTACTGGGTGTTCCATCAGTGGCGGTGCCGGCAGCTCCCATGCGTAGTGAAAGGGGTACACGGGCTACGGAGGGTTCCGGTGTGTGCCCGCAGGCGGCTTGCCAGAGCAGGGCGGCTGCGGAACGTGCGTAGTCGCCATAAGCGGCTGTGAGCTGTTCAGCGTCGAGAGAGCTCGCATCACAATAGACGGCATTGGGCAGTAGGAGCTTGGGTACTCCGGCGGCGCTCAGCGCAATGTATTCGGCGCTCAGCTCGGCGCGCCCCTCCCCTACCTTTTTGAGGCTGCCGAGCGCCCGATGCAGGGTGCGTGCCAGGGTCATGAGTTCGGCAGGGTTGAGGGTGCGAGCGCGTAGGAGCTTGTCGAGGGTGCCCGCGTCGAGAGGCTCGTACCAGAGGCACAGCTTGCTATCGTGCTCCTCGCTGGTGACGGCGTGTAGCTTGGCGAGTCCGGGCGCGTTACGCAGGGCGGCGGCTACCTGCGGGGTCTGGGCGTGAGCGGATGCATCCGTGCTTTCTTCGAATCCGTACCCGTTGGCTGCCGCGCGCAGAGTGGGTGCGGAGGGAGCGGTGCCCTCGGGCGCAGAAATGGTGCGCAGGGTGTAGCGTCCGGGGCGCATAGAGGTTACGGCAGGTGCGCTCTCGGCGGTTCCACCCCGGTACTCAACAATCTGCAGGGTGAGCAGTGCCGGGTTGGCGATGCTTTCCAGAACGTGTGCTTCTTTGCTTCTCATACCATCATGTTATCAAATAACATCAAATAATATGTTTATACACAATAAAACAGCATAAATAAACCACGCAACCCTAAAATCAACACCCGGAATATTCACCCCGTCAACCCAGCACACCCGTCCGTAACATTCCTACATGTTCGCTCATCACGTGATTCAGGGCGCCCTAATTTTCTTCCCTCCACTAGCAGTACTAAGGTAGAAAGTATGTCTGTGACGATTGAACGCGTGGGCTTCGCCCCGAACTATGTGAACTATGTTGAGTGCTTGGACGAGCAGTACCGCATCCACGATGAGGTGGCTAACCGCACCCGCCAGAATACGATTCTTCTGCTTGAGCATGAGGCAGTGATTACCGCGGGTAAACGCACCGAAGACCACGAATACCCCGCAGACAACTCCACCCCGGTCGTCAAGATTGACCGCGGCGGCAAGCTGACCTGGCACGGCCCCGGCCAGCTGACTGCTTACCCGATTCTGCGCCTACCCGAGCCCATTGACGTGGTGGCGTATGTGCGCATCGTTGAGGAAATCATCATTAACGTCCTGGCTGGTCTGGGCATTAAGGGTGAGCGCGTTGAGGGCCGTAGCGGCGTGTGGATTCTGGGCGACGGTGTCACCCAGGACAAGAAGATTGCCGCGCTGGGCATGCGCGTTTCGCGTAACACCACGATGCACGGCTTCGCGATTAACTGTTGCAACGACCTGGCGCCTTTCGCGCAGTTCATCCCCTGCGGTATTAGCGATGCGGGTGTCACCTCCATTTCGGAGCAGCTGGGTCGCACCGTGACCCCCGCCGATATTTTGGAGCCGCTGGAGGCGGAGCTTCTGAAGTACCAGGACCGACTGGCGGAGTCCTTCGAGCCCGTCCCGGCGCAGGACTAAGCACAAGACCAGCCGCAGGGCTAGAGCGCAGAACTAGACCCTGAACGAGCCGCGCACCGCGCATCCGGGTTCGTTCGTCATATACGAAAATCAGTTTCACCTACGCCTGAGCGGGCGTAAAATAGAAGGTGGCCCACCTGCACAGAGGGCACACCGAGACCAAGGAGAAGACTTTTGAGCACCGCACCTGAAGGACGCAAGCTACTGCGTGTGGAGGCCCGCAACGCTGAGGTTCCCATTGAGAAGAAGCCTCACTGGATTAAGACCAAGGCTATTGTTGGCCCCGAATACAACGAGATGCGCGAGCTGGCTCGTGGTCAGGGTCTGCACACTGTGTGTGAAGAGGCTGGCTGCCCCAATATTTATGAGTGCTGGGAAGACCGTGAGGCAACCTACCTGATTGGTGGTTCCGAGTGCACCCGCCGTTGCGACTTCTGCAATATTGCAACCGGTAAGCCCGTTGCTGTGGATTACGCTGAGCCGTTCAAGGTTGCGAAGAACGTGAAGGTCATGGGTCTGCGTTACGCAACCGTGACCGGCGTGGCTCGTGACGATCTGGAAGACGGCGGTGCGTGGCTGTACGCAGAGACTACCCGCCAGATTCACAAGATGTGCCCGAACACCGGCGTTGAGATGCTCGTCCCCGACTTCAAGGGTGTTCCCGAGCATGTTCAGAAGGTCATTGACGCTAAGCCTGAGGTGTTCGCGCACAACCTGGAGACCGTTCCCCGTATCTTCCGTCAGATTCGCCCGGCGTTCCGTTACGAGCGTTCCCTGGACGTTATTACCCAGGCTAAGGAAGGCGGCATGGTCACCAAGTCCAACCTGATTCTGGGTATGGGCGAGACCGACGACGAGATTTACGAGGCGCTGTGCGATCTGCACGATGCTGGCTGTGACATCATTACCCTCACCCAGTACCTGCGCCCCGGCCCGCTCTTCCACCCCATTGAGCGTTGGGTGAAGCCGCAGCAGTTCGTGGACTTCGCGAACATGGCTGAGGAGATTGGTTTCGCCGGCGTTATGGCGGGCCCGATGGTTCGTTCTTCGTACCGTGCAGGTCGCCTGTGGGCTCGTGCAATGCGCAAGAACGGTTACCCGATCCCCGAGAACCTGGCTCACATTGAGGGTGAGGGCGCTGCTCTGCAGGAAGCTTCCTCTCTGGTGGCTGCAGGCTACTAAGCCTTTTCAGAATCTTTCTGAGAGCGTTGAGGCTCCTCGAACCCGGTTTCGTCCGGTGTTCGGGGAGCCTCCCCTTATGCCCCGTCCCTTGTGTGGGTAGGGTAAACTAGAAAAATTGCAGGCATACACTGCATCGTTACGTCACTATGGTTCCGTGAGCGTTTGAGGCGCTTCTCGGGGCCGCGGAAGAACCAGCCGAGGAAGAATCGTGGCAGATAAGCGCGAAGAGAAGAAAAAGAAGAAGGAACGCACTCCGGGCACTTTCGCCCAGATGAAGCAGGTCTACCAGATGACCAAGAAGTCCGACCCGAATATTGGTTGGATTCTGAGTCTGTCGGCTCTGGGTACCCTTTTGGTTTTCCTCCTCATCGGTATTGCCCTGAATAACTGGATTACTTTCCTGATTCTGGGTCTGGGCGTTGCCGCTATTGTGGCGATGCTTCTGCTGGGTCGCCGCGCGCAGACTGCGGCTTTTGCTCAGATTGAGAACCAGCCCGGTCGTAGTGGTGCGGCGATGAACTCGGTGCGCCGCGGTTGGATTGTTGAGGAGCAGCCCGTTGCTGCGAACCGCAACCAGGATCTGGTGTTCCGTGCGCTGGGCCGTCCCGGTATTGTGCTGGTGACCGAGGGCCCTCACAGCCGCGTGAACTCGCTGGTGAACACTGAGAAGAAGCACCTGGCTCGTGTGGCCCCCGGAGTTCCGGTTCACGTGATTGAGACCGGTCACGATGAGGGTCAGGTTGAGCTCAAGGACGTTGTGAAGACCATGAACAAGCTTCCGAAGGCTCTGACTCAGCAGGAGATGCAGGTTGTTTCGGGTCGTCTGAGCACCCTGAACACTATGCGTAACCCGATGAACGGTCTGCCGAAGGGTGTTGACCCGATGCGTGCACGCCCCGATCGTCGTGCGATGCGCGGCCGCTAAACGAGCATCTGGTATAAGCTTTTGAAGGCTCCGGCTCTTCCCGTGTGGGAAGGGTCGGAGCCTTTTTTGTTACACCCGATTATTGCACTGCTACTGGCGTTGCTGCGGGCTCTGCTACTGCCCTTGATACGGGGCGTTAGCGGCTGCGCTGTGTTTCGTGAAGCAACATAGATGTAACTCCTTTCCAAGATTTGTAACATTACCGAAACACGATAGTCACGCACGCGCAAAAAATAACCACTATGCTTGATATGTCACAGGGATTTACCCGCGGCCAATAACTAAACCAAAGATTGACGCGACGAGGGGGTATCCTCTCCCCCGCCCTCAATCGCACAAGGAGCATAGTCCTCATGTTTACCAGCCCCCAGGAAGTTCTCGACTTTATCAAGAACGAAGAAGTAGTCTTCGTCGATATCCGATTCACCGATATGCCCGGCGTGCAGCAGCACTTCAACCTGCCCGCCAAGGCAATTGATGACGATTTCTTCGTCAACGGCCAGCTTTTTGATGGCTCCTCCATTCGCGGCTTCCAGGGCATCGCAGAGTCCGACATGCAGCTGATTCCCGACGTTCAGTCCGCATACGTTGACCCCTTCCGCATTGAGAAGACCCTGGTCATCATCTGCTCCATCGTGAACCCCCGCACCGGTGAGCCCTACCACCGTGACCCCCGCGGCGTTGCTGAGCGCGCCGAGGCATACCTGCAGTCCACCGGCATTGCAGACACCGCGTTCTTTGCTTCCGAGGCTGAGTTCTTCGTCTTCGAGGACGTCCGCTACCAGGTCGAGCCGAACTCGGTCTTCTACAAGATTGACTCTGACGAGGCTCCCTGGAACACCGGCCGCAAGGAAGAGGGCGGCAACCTGGGTAACAAGACCCCCGTCAAGGGCGGCTACTTCCCCGTCTCCCCCGTCGACAAGCAGGCTGACCTGCGTGACGCAATGTGCGTAGCAATGGACGAGGTTGGCCTCGAGGTTGAGCGTAGCCACCACGAGGTGGGTGCAGCCGGCCAGGCAGAGATCAACTACAAGTTCGACACCCTCACCAAGGCTGCTGACGACCTGCTGAAGTTCAAGTACGTCATCAAGGGCACCGCAGACGCATGGGGCAAGTCCGTGACCTTCATGCCCAAGCCCGTGTTCGGTGACAACGGTTCCGGCATGCACTGCCACCAGTCGCTGTGGCAGAACGGTGAGCCGCTGTTCTACGACGAGCGCGGCTACGCTAACCTCTCTGACACCGCACGCTGGTACATTGGCGGTCTGATTGAGCACTCCTCCGCTGTTCTGGCGTTCACCAACCCGACCGTGAACTCTTACAAGCGTCTGGTTCCCGGCTACGAGGCTCCCATCAACATGGTGTACTCGCAGGGTAACCGTTCCGCTGGTATCCGTATTCCGATTACCGGCACCAACCCGAAGGCTAAGCGTCTGGAGTTCCGTGCACCGGACCCCTCCGCTAACCCCTACTTCGCGTTCGCTGCTCAGCTGATGGCTGGCCTGGACGGTATCCGCAACCGCATTGAACCGCCGGCACCGATCGACAAGGACCTGTACGAGCTGCCCGCCGAGGAAGCTAAGGACATCAAGAAGGCTCCGGCTAACCTGGAGGAGGCTCTGGCTGCTCTGGAGGCTGACCACGACTTCCTGCTCGAGGGCGGCGTCTTCACCGAGGACCTGATTCAGGCGTGGATCGACTACAAGCGTAAGAATGAGCTGGAGCCGCTCTCGCTGATTCCGCACCCGCTTGAGTACCAGCTGTACTACGGCGTCTAATCTTTCTTCCTGAACGGTGCCCCTTGTAGGGGGTGCGTTCTGGAGAACAGGCAACGGCCTATACGTTCCTTTGGGAGCGTATAGGCCGTTGTTGTGTCTGCTGTAGCCTCTCTGCGGGGTGTTGTCCTGGTGTAGCGCGTTTGCTGACGGGTCGTGTCCAATATTTTTATGCATCGATGGGTCTTGCGCGTCTTAGTTGCGCTTAGAGCCGCTCTAAGGGCTAAGCTGTTGGTGCTGGCGTTCCCTCCCTTTTTGTCGTGCAACCGGAGGGAACGCCAGTCTATTTTTATGCCCTCGTGCCGGTGCCTGCTTTCAGCGGGCTAGAGGTCACATCATAAGATGTTGGCCCACTGACCGGTAGGTATGTTCGCAGGCGGGCGTACAATGAAAGTGCGTGCGCCCGGCCGGCGGCACCTACGAATTCCGCGAGAAACGACACCACAACGCCGTGTTCTCCCCACCGCCCCTCACCTTTTCAGCATCTGCTGGGGCGAGTATCGCCGATGACCGACCGACCCGTCTGACGCCGCATCCACTGTAACGAGGAGAAATCTCATGGCATATCAGCCGACCATCCTAAACGGTGAAACTGTTTTCCGTAACGAAGTTTTTCAGACCGGCCTCATGTCCCAGCTGCTGGACGGCATTTACGATGGCGAGATGACCATCGGTGAGCTCCTGAGCCACGGCAACTTCGGTGTGGGTACCTTCAACGGCCTCGACGGCGAAATGGTCGTCCTCGACGGCGTCTGCTACCAGGTGCGTCACGACGGCTCCGTATCCCTGCCCGACCTGCGCCAGCAGACCCCCTACGCCGTGGTCACCAACTTCGTGCCCATGATTAAGCGCGAACTACCGCAGAACCTACTCCGTAAGTCTGCTTCCCAGATTCTGGATGACTTCACCGTCTCCAAGAACTACATGTACGCCATCAAGATTTACGGCGAGTTCGAATGGGTCCGCACCCGTACCGTCATCAAGCAGGAGAAGCCCTACCCGAAGATGGTCGCGGCCACCGAGAACGAGGACATCGTCCAGTTCGATAACGTGACCGGCACGATCGTTGGCTTCCGCACCCCCATCTACGAGCAGGGCATCTCGGTGCCCGGCTGCCACGCCCACTTTATCGACGATGAGCGCGTTCAGGGCGGTCACGTGGTCGACTTCAAGCTGCGCTCGGCAAAGGTTGAAATTTGCCCCGGTACCGGCCTGCAGCTGCACCTGCCGCTAACCCCCGAGTTCTCCTCCGCTAACCTCTCCCCCGAGGACCTGGCTGAACAGATCTCCAAGGCTGAGAAGCACTAAGCTTATCTCCATCGGGATATAGCAACGAAGGAGCCGCCCTCTACAGAACTGTAGAGGGCGGCTCCTTCGTGTTTATACGCGCTGTAAACGGCGCTTACGCCTCGGGCACGAACTCGCCGTGGCCACGCTCGCGCAGAGCGGCACGCACCTTCTCAGCTGCCGCATCCAGCTCTTCGGCGGTCGCGTCCTTCTTCGCGTTAGCGGGATCGTAGTCAGCCATGCCGTCAGCCGGGAACAGGTGGATGTGGGTGTGCGGCACGTCGAAGCCCGCAATCATCAGAGCCACACGGTCCTTATCGAACGCCTGATCCAGGGCACCCGAAATCTTGTGCGCCACAGCGAACAGGTGCGCAGCCAGCTCAGCCGGCAGGTCGGGCCAGCGGTCAATCTCAGCGCGGGGAACGAGCAGCAGGTGACCTTCCGACAGCGGCATGATGTCCAGGAACGCCACGCACTGGTCATCCTTCCAGACGAAGCGGCCGGGAATCTCGCCGTCAATAATCTTGGTAAAAATCGTGCTCACAATAATCTCCTTCATGCGCCGCCATCGGCGCGTTTGAAGCTCAACGTTCAGGCTCTACGCCTCAACCTCAATGCTCTCGCCGGGGTTCAGATGCTTCAGCTCGGTGCCGTACTTCGCGCCGAAGTTCGTCACCAGGCCCTCAATAATGCCGGTACCGTTCTGATTAATCATGCCGTTGTGAATCGGAACCACACGCTGTGCGCCGGTTGCAATCACAAAATCAATGACTTCCTGAACCTTCGACCAGGGCGCGTGAATCGGCACCAGGACGGTATTTGCACGCACACGGTGAGGCACCACAAGGGAGTCACCGGGGTGGTACACGGCACCGTTAATCAGGTAGCCGATGTTCGCGATGGTCTGAATCAGCGGGTGAATCAGAGCATGCTGACCGCCGTAGGTCTTCACCTCAAAACCGGGGATACTGAACTCAGAATCGGAGGAAACAACGGTAACCTCGGCGGCGGGCACAGCCTCCTTGATAACCTGGGCGACAGCCTCGGGAGCCCAAATCTTCAGCGGGTTCTGCGACTCGGTGCGCTCAGCAATCAGCGGCAGCACCGACGGGCCATCAAAATGATCCGGATGCGCGTGGGTCACGAACAGGTAATCGGCGCCTTCCAGCGCGGTGGCATGCTCGCCTTCAGCGGCAAAATTGCCGGGGTCAAGAACGAGGGTGCGCCCCTCATTCTCAAGGCGGATACATGAGTGGGTGTACTTCGTCATCTTCATAGTTTCAGTCTACCGCGAACCCCAGCACCCGCCCGGCGGCGGCTTCAATTTTTGAGATAAGCCGCAAATCAACCACCTTTTGAACGCCTCTAGTGTAAAGTCGTAAGACAAGATCGACCACACAATGGGGCGGCCCTCCGCCCCGAAAGGTTCAGCAATGGACACTCATATTCCCGTACGGAGAATTACGAAGCCCGCCGAAGCCCGAAATACCCGCCAGCGTCGCATCATCAAGGCGACCATGGAAGAGCTCGGCGATTTCATCTCAGCACAGGATCTGCACCTGACCCTCGCGAACCGCAAGGAACAGGTCTCTCTCGCAACCACCTACCGCGTGCTGCAGTCGCTGGCTAACGCCGGTGAGCTGGACTCGGTCAAGGGCGTTGAGGGTGAGACCCTGTACCGCCACTGCCAGGTAAAGGACCATCACCACCACCTGCTCTGCCGCCGATGCGGCACCGCCATCGAGCTGGAAGCGCCCGCCCTCGAGGACTGGGCACTTGCCATGGGCAAGCAGCACGGCTTCTCGGAGCTGGAACACGTGGTTGAAGTGACCGGTTACTGCCCGGACTGCACTTTGGCACGTCGCGAGGAAGAATCGCAGGGCGGCGCTGCACGCTAACGCTGCAGGCCAATCTGCGACCCATACCCCTCACTCACTGAGGGGTTTCCTTCACCGGAGAGGATCCTTCTCTGGAGGACAACAAGGCGGCGTCTTCAAAGATCTTTGACGCCACCACAGCACGACACACAGGGCATCTGGACAAGGCGACATATTGCCGAACAGGTTGAGCCCGCCTCGCGCACCGGGTGCATAATCCATAGCGCGAACACAGCACGACAGTAAAGAGCCCCACCTCGGGAACGAGGTGGGGCTCTTACTTTAAGGATTACCCGTCAGCAGGGGCTGTAAGCCCTCCTAAGCGGTTTATGCCTTCTCAGTCAGCTGGCGACCCGACGCGCTGTGGCGGCGCTTCACGCCACCAATCACACGGCACACCACGTAAATCAGGAAGGAAATGCTGGTCACGTAGGGGCTAATCGGCAGCGAACCGGCAAGAGCCAGCAGAATACCGCCCACAATGGACGCCTCCGCAAACAGCACCGACAGGATCAGGGTACGTACCGGAGAAGCAGTCACCTGCATCGCCGCAGCCGCCGGAGTAATCAGCAGAGCCAGCACCAGCAGCGAACCGACCACCTGCACCGACAGCGCCACAGCAATGCCCAGGATCACCATGAACACCAGGGAGAGGAAGCGCATCGGCACGCCCTTAGCGCGGGCAACCTCCGGGTCCAAAGAGGCGAAGCTCAACGGGCGCCACACCATCACCAGCAGGGAAATAATAACCACCGCACCCATAATCATGGTGTGCAGCTGGTCGGCATCCACGGACACAATCTGACCGGTCAGCAGACCGAACTTATTCGCGCTACGACCCTGGTACAGGGACAGGAAGAGAATACCCAGACCCAAGCCGAACGGCATGAGTGCACCAATCACCGAGTTCGAGTTGCTCGCCTTAGAACCCAGAAAAGCAATCAGCAGCGCCGAGGCAATCGAACCAACCATGGAGCCGGTCACCACGTCATAGCCAAGCAGCAGCGCCAGGGCGGCACCGGCGAAAGACATTTCAGAGATGCCGTGCACCGCGAAGGCGTGGTCGCGCATCATCACGAAAATACCGACGAAACCACCGATAAGGCCCAGCACAGCGCCAGCAAAAATGGAGTTCTGCAGCATGTGCAGCAGCTCGCCGTAGCGGTCAAAAACGAAAATGCGGGAGAGCAAATCATTCTGCGCGGCGGCAACCGGAGCCAGGGCGGGAAGGGAAGCTAGAAGAGTCATCGAGTGGTTCCTCCCGGAAGGTGTAGGGTGCGCTGCGTATCGGACGGGCCAGACTTCAGGTGGGATCCGTGAACAATCTGGTCGGTGCCCTCAATATGGCAGTGGTCGCTGGCGTGAGTCTCGCCCACCACCACGTAACGGCCATTGGATTTGAGCACGCTCACCGGGGTTCCGTACAGGGAGGTGAGGGTCTCGCTCGTCATGACCTCCTCCACCGAGCCGACCGTGAACCTGCCGTTCGCCAGGTAGAGTACACGGTCCACATGCTCGATGATGGGGTTGATTTCGTGGGTCACGAACACCACCGCCACACCGCGTTCACGGTTGAAGCGGTGAATCAGCTCAGCCACCGCGTACTGGTGGTTGAGGTCCAGGGAGAGTAGCGCCTCGTCAGCCAGCAGAATCTTCGGGTCGTTCGCGAGCGCCTGAGCGATACGCAGACGCTGCTGCTCACCACCGGAGAGCAGACCCACAGGCACGTTCGCGTACTCGGTCGCGCCGACGGCTTCGAGGAGTTCGTCGACCTTTGCGCGGTATTTGCGGCCGTGCAGGCGGATGCCCCAGCGGTGTCCGTCCACGCCCAGCCCGACCAGGTCGCGGGCGCGCATCGGGGTGGAGGTGGGGATGGACTTCTGCTGCGGCACGTAGCCGACGCCTGCGTTGCCCAGGCGTGCGGGTTTGCCGAGCACAGAGATTTCGCCGGCGTTGAGTCCGGTCAGGCCGAGAACCACTTTGAGGAAGGTGGACTTGCCGGAGCCGTTGGGTCCGAGCACGGCAAAGTATTCGCCTGCGCCGATGTCGAGGGTCAGATCTTTCCAGAGGGTGCGGGCCCCGAAAGCGAGGCTACCCCCGCGAATGGAAATCGCGGGGGTGGCACCGTTATTGTTGTCAGTCACTTAGGAGAGCGCCTTTTCGAGGTTGCTGACGTTGGTCTTCATCCATGCCAGGTAGTTGGTGTTTTCCGGCAGGGTTTCGGTGAAGGATACGTAGTTCACCGAGGCGTCCTTAGCTGCCTGCAGCACCTCGTTGGTCTGGGAGGTGGAGGTCTGCTCGTTGTAGGCGAGCAGCTGGACCTTCTTCTCGGTGACCATGTCCTTGGTTTCCTTCAGGACGAGGGCGGGAACGTCGTTGCCGGCTTCTGCCGCCTCAGCGAATTCGCTGGGGGTTGCGTTCTCTGCGCCGGTGGAGGAAATCAGGTAGTCCGGCACGGGCTCGGTGGACAGGTACTTCTTGCCCTCGCCGGGGATTGCCTTGGCGGTGGTGTCCAGTGCGTCCAGTTCCTTGGAGAAGGTGGATGCGTTGGTGCGGAACGCCTCAGCGTGTGCGGAGTCGAGGCCCGCGAGCTCTTCAGCGATCTTCTGGGCGACCTTCTTCATGGTTTCGAAGTCGTACCAGAGGTGCTCGTTGAACTCGTGTGCGTGGGCGTGGTCGCCGCCGTCTTCGTGGTGCTCGCCGCCGCGGTGGTCCTCGACCAGGTGGGTGTATTCGGCGTCGGTGAGCTTGCCGCTGACCTTGACCGCGTTCACGATCTTCTGGGAGGTGTTGTCCTTGCCCGCGAGGTCTTCGAGGAACAGGTCGTAGCCTGCACCGTTAATGACGATCAGGGATGCGTCCTTCGCCTTGAGGCGGTCGGCGCTGGTGGCTTCGTAGGAGTGGGGGTCGGTGCTGGTGGAGGCAATCAGCGCGGTCACCTCAACGTAGTCGCCGCCAACCTGCTTAGCGATGTCTGCGTAGACGTCGGTGGAGGCGACAACCTTCACCTTGCCGTTGGAGCCAGCCGAGGAGGACGAACCGGAGGAGGTCTTGTTCTCGGTTGCGCAGCCTGCCAGCAGCAGGGAGGACGCGGCGAGTGAGCCCATTGCGGTGAGGAAGTGCTTGCGGGTGATCTTCGGGTGCGACATGAGGGCTCTCTTTCGGTTTCGTTCTAGTCTGTAGGTTTCTTAACTACATCATGCGCACACCCGTATAAACAACTCTTTATTGGTCTCATTTGGGTGGTCTTGAGGGGCTCATTTCCCTTTTCAGGCGCTTATGTAACAGGGGTATTTCGCTAACCCCGTCCCGCTTCCCCGCTACCACTTCATACCGACGCCTGTTGCCGCCCCACATGTGCGCGTCTGAACCGTTTTTGGGCGTAAAACAGCCCGCCCCGCGCCCTCCTTGACGAGGGCACCGGGCGGGCTGTGTGCCTCAAGATTTCCCTGTTTTATTCGGGGTATCTCACGATGCGGCTACTGGGCTTATTATCTGGGCTTCACGCGCCTGCTGGCGACGTACGCGCTCACGCACCGCATCCTGGGTGGTGTCGTTGATTTCGCCGACCAGCTCCTCCAACACGTCTTCGAGGAAGACCACACCGAGGGTGGTGCCGTGCTCATCCATAACCTGCGCGATATGGGTGCGGCTGCGCTGCATGGAGGCGAGCGCATCGTCAATATCGGTGGTCGGGGTGAGCGTGTCCAGGGAACGCAGCTTGTACCAGGGGAAGGGCTCCTCGAACCGTTCGGGGGCGATGGCGAGGGCGTCCTTTACGTGCAGGTAACCCATGTAGGTTCCGTCGCTGTCGGTAATGACGAAGCGGGAGTATCCGCTACGTGCCACGGCACGTTCCAGTTCGGCGGGGGTACAGCCGAAGGGCAGGGTGACGAGCTTATCGCCGGGCACCGTGATCTCGGAAACGTCCTTCTCCGTGAACTCGAGGGCGCTTTCAATCACGCCGGCGTCGTCTTCCACGGTGCCTTCCGCAGTTGAGGTTGCCACGATGGTCTGCAACTCACCCAGGGTGAAGGTGGATGCGACCTCGTCCTTCGCTTCGACCTTCATGAGCGCCAGCAGCTTATTGGACAGATTGTTCAGCAGGGCGACTACGGGGGCAAAAATCTTGGAGAAGGTCACCAGGGTCGGCACAATCCAGAGAGCCACACCGCGGGCTGCGAGGGTCACGGCGGCGTTCTTGGGAACCATCTCGCCGAAGATCACGTGCAGGTAGGTGACCAGAATCAGGGTGACACCGAAGGCGATGACGTCCACGATTGCGTGAGGCAGGCCAACCAGGTGCAGGGGCACTTCCAGCAGGTGGTGCAGCGCCGGCTCTGAGACGTTCAGAATCAGCAGCGAGCAGATGGTGATGCCCAGCTGGCAGGTGGCGAGCATGAGCGAGACGTTCTCTAGGGCGTAGATGACGGTCTGCGCTCGCTTGTTGCCTTCTTCGGCGAGCGGGTCGATTTGCGCTCGTCGGGTGGACATGATGGCGAATTCACCGGCGACGAAGAAGGCGTTACCGGCGAGCAGGATGACGAGCAGTGCGATGGCTACCCAGTCGTTCATGCGTTGCCTCCCTTCTCGGTCTGTTCCTGTGCGCTAGGTGCGGGGGTGAATCGGATGCGGTCTACGCGGCGGCCTTCGAGGGTGTCGACGCGCAGGGTACCGCCGGATACGGGGACGCTGTCGCCCACTTCGGGGATGCGGCCGAGTCGTTCCATCATGAAGCCGCCGACGGTTTCGTATTCGGGGCTTTCCTCAACCTCGAGTCCGGGGATGAGGGCGTTGATTTCGTCGGGGCGGCGCAGGCCGGAGAACACCCAGTCGCCGTTGCCGTAGCGTAGGGGGCGTTCGGTGCGACCGCGGTCGTGTTCGTCGGAGACTTCGCCGACGATTTCTTCGACGAGGTCTTCGAGGGTTGCGATGCCGGCGGTTCCGCCGTATTCGTCGAGGACCACGGCGAGCTGCAGGGCACCCTGGCGCAGCTGGGTGAGCAGCGCGTCCAGGTGCAGGGTTTCGGGGACCTGCAGCACGTCTTCTGCGAGGGCTCCGGCTTCGAGGGTTTCTCGAACTTCCGGGGGCACGCCGACGGCCTTCTTCACGTGCACGACGCCCACGATGTTGTCGTGGTCGCCCTTGTAGAGCGGGAATCGGGAGTGGCCGGTGGAGCGTGCCAGTTCGATGACCTCGGTGACGGGGGCGGTGTCTTCGAGCATGGCGACCTGGCCGCGAGGGGTCATGACTTCGGAGGCGGTCAGCTCGGAAAAGCGCAGGGTGCGGTCCACGAAGCGTGCCGCATCGGAGTCGAGGGTGCCTTCTTCTGCGGAGCGGCGCACCATGGAGGAGAGCTCCTCGGGGGTGCGTGCTGCGGAGAGTTCTTCTTTGGCTTCCATACCGAAGCGTCCGAGAATCCAGTTGGCGGAGCCGTTCATGACGCGCACGAGCGGGGACATGACGCGGGTGAAAGCGAGCTGCGCGGGGGCGACTCGGCGTGCCACGTCGTAGGGTTCGGCAATGGCGAGGCCCTTGGGGAGCAGTTCGCCGACGACCATGGAGAGCAGGGTTGCGATGAGCATCGCGAGCACCAGGGTGAGCACGTCGGTCACACTGGTGGGCAGGCCCAGACTGCTGATGGCACCGGTGGTGAGCGCCTTGATGGCAGCGTCGAGGGTGTAACCGGTCAGCAGCGTGGTGATGGTGATGCCGATCTGGCAGCTGGAGAGCTGAGTAGAGAGCGTCTTGAGGCAGCGCAGGACGGCGTCGGCACCTTTATCGCCGGAGTCCTTTGCCTGCTGTACGGTGGCGGTTTCGAGCGCCACGAGGGAGAACTCTACGGCAACGAAGAATCCCGTTCCCAGGATGAGGAGTAGGCCGATGAGCAGGAGGATTAGATCCACTCAGCCACCGCCTCCATCGACTGGTGTGCGGCGCCTTGGTTCTGGTGAAGCACTACCGCGCGGGAGGTGTCCAGATGCTGGGCACTCGAAAGCGGGGTGTTTTCACGGGCGGCGGCGCGGAACATGACGGTACGGAGCGCCGAGTATTCGGGCAGTATTCTGCGTTGACTAGTATTCAGGGTCTTACTCAAAGGGTCATCCATACCCAATATTTTAGCGAAGGTTTCGCCCTTATCCCCCGTCTTAGGGCGCCCTCTCACAGGCACACGCGTGGGCCGCGCGCACCCTCAACACCGTTTGAACCGCGTACAGTGAAAAATTGCATTGCGGATATGGCGCGATGAGCTGGAAAGTTCACCGTGATTCTCTTTACACTTATACATAGGAGCATGAGTGTGCCGCCATGCAAGCGGATGAACTCCGACGTTCACGGCACGCTAGGCAGGTTTGTACGGTGCACACCCCGCACATACGGCCACCACCATAGGCGATGCGCACATGCTCAGCGTGATGATTCGCCCCTCGAAGACGCGGGTCGTCTATGCCGGGGAGAGTCCCGGACGCGACGGATAAATTCACACTAATTGGAAGAGGCGTTTAACGTGCCAAATCTGCCAGAACATCTGGTGCCTGAGGAATTTGCCGGTAACGAATGGTTCGTTGAAGAACAGTACGAGCGTTACCAGAAGGACAAGAACCTCGTGGACCCTTCATGGTGGCCCATTTTTGAGACCATCGACAAGGCGCTGGGAGGCGCCGGTACCGCTAGTGCAGCTCCTGCTGCGGCACCCGCCGCACCGGCTGCACCTGCCGCACCTGCTGCAACTCCCGCTCCCGCGGCACCGAAGCCTGCGGCTGCGCCTGCTAACCCCACCCCTCCCGCTGCTACCAAGAAGGCTGAAACTGTGGAACCTGCTGAAGACAAGATTGTCCCCCTCCGCGGCCCTGCTAAGGCAGTCGTCACGACCATGGAAGAGTCGCTGACTGTCCCCACCGCAACCACCGTTCGTGCGGTCCCCGCAAAGCTGCTCATTGAGAACCGCGCAGCTATCAACAAGTACCTGGCAAGCACCCGCGGCGGCAAGGTTTCCTTCACCCACATCATTGGTTACGCTGTGATTCGCGCAGTGGCAGCGATGCCCTCGATGAACGTGACCTACGGTGTGGATGAGAAGGGCAAGCCCGTTGCAATCCACAACGCACACGTGAACTTTGGTCTGGCTATTGACCTGCCCCGCCCCGACGGTTCCCGCAACCTGGTCGTTCCGAACCTTAAGGGTGCTGAGCAGCTGAGCTTCCGTGAGTTCTGGGATGCGTACAACGACATCGTTAAGCGTGGCCGTAACGGCGCGCTGACCATTGAGGACTTCCGCGGCACCACTGTTTCGCTGACCAACCCCGGTGGTATCGGTACCGTCCACTCGGTGCCCCGCCTTTCTAAGGGCCAGGCAGCCATCATCGGTGTGGGTGCTCTGGAGTACCCGGCTGAGTTCCGCGGCCTGTCCGAGAAGCTCATCACCCAGCAGGGCCTGTCCAAGATCATCACCCTGACCAGCACCTACGACCACCGCGTCATTCAGGGTGCAGGTTCCGGTGAGTTCCTGAAGCTGGTTGAGCACTACCTGCTCGGTGGCGACGACTTCTACGACGCTATCTTCCGCGACCTGAAGGTTCCCTTCGAGCCGGTCCGCTGGGCACGCGACAACCACGTCGATGACGCTCACGAGATTTCCAAGGTTGCACGTATTCAGCAGCTGATTCACGCGTACCGCGTGCACGGCCACCTGACCGCAGCAACCAACCCCGTTGGCTACAAGATGCGTTCGCACCCGGACCTGAAGCTGGAGAACTACGGCCTGACCCTGTGGGATCTGGACCGCGTCTACCCGACCGGTGGCTTCGGCGGCGCTGAGCGTCTGACTCTGCGCACCATCCTGGAGCGCCTGCACGAGGCATACTCCGGTTCCCTGTCCGTTGAGTACATGTACTCTGAGGACCCCGAAGTTCGCGCATGGTTCCAGGAGCGCCTGGAGCGCGGCGTTGCTAAGCCGACCCGCGAGGAGCAGTTGCGTGTTCTCTCCAAGCTGGTTGAGGCTGAGGCTTTCGAGAACTTCCTGCAGACCAAGTACCTGGGTCAGAAGCGCTTCTCCCTGGAGGGCGGCGAGTCCCTGATTCCGCTGCTGGACGCTGTTCTGGACAAGGCTGCTAACAAGGACCTGAAGGGTGTTGCCATTGGTATGGCACACCGCGGTCGCCTGAACGTGCTGACCAACATCGCGGGTAAGTCTTACGCTCAGATTTTCCGTGAGTTCTCGGGCACCGCAGCACCTTACGAGGGTGGCTCCGGTGACGTGAAGTACCACCTCGGTACCGAGGGTGTCTTCACCTCCGATTCTGGCAAGCAGACCCAGGTGTACGTGGCTGCTAACCCCTCGCACCTTGAGGCTGCAAACACCGTGCTCGAGGGTATTGTCCGCGCTAAGCAGGACGTCTACCGCGAGCAGGGCGTTGAGGGCCACCCGGTCCTGCCGATCCTGATTCACGGTGACGCAGCGTTCGCTGGCCAGGGCATTGTCATGGAGACCCTGCAGATGGCTGGTCTGAAGGCTTACACCACCGGCGGTACCCTGCACGTTGTGGTGAACAACCAGATTGGCTTCACCACCCTGCCGAACGACGGCCGCACCGCAACCCACGCTACCGACATTGCGCGCATGACTAAGGCTCCGGTCTTCCACGTCAACGCTGATGATCCGGATGCTGTGGTTCGTGCCGCACGCATGGCATTCGAGTACCGCGAGCGCTTCGGCCGCGACGTGGTCATTGACCTGATTTGCTACCGCCGCCGCGGTCACAACGAGGCTGATGATCCGTCGATGACCCAGCCGAAGATGTACCAGGACATTGACGCACTGCCCTCGACCCGCACCCTGTACGCACAGGATCTGGTCGGCCGTGGCGATGTCTCCCAGGAGGAGGCAGACGAGGTTCTGGATTCCTACCACTCGAAGCTGGACGCTATCTTCGTCGAGACTCAGTCTTCGGCACCGGCTCCGACTGCTCCGCACGTTTCCGGTCTGGAACTGCCGGCTGCTCAGCAGAACACCGAGGTCGTTCACGGTGGTAAGACTGCTATCTCTCTGGAGACCTTCCAGCACATTGCTGATGCGTTCGGTAAGGCTCCTGAGGGCTTCACCATCCACAAGAAGCTGAAGAAGCTCATGGATCAGCGTGTTGAGATGGGCCGTAGCGGTCATGTGAACTGGGGTATGGGTGAGCTGCTCGCCTTCGGTTCGCTGCTGATGGAGGGCACCGACGTTCGTATGAGCGGTCAGGATGTTCAGCGCGGTACCTTCGTTCAGCGTCACGCTGTTCTGCACGATCACCTGACTGACGAAGAGTGGTCGCCGCTGGAGCACCTCTCTGAGGATCAGGGTAAGTTCCGTATCTACAACTCCTTCCTCTCTGAGTACGGCGTTCTCGGCTTCGAGTACGGCTACTCGGTGGAGCGCCCCGACTCGCTCGTGGTGTGGGAGGCTCAGTTCGGTGACTTCGCGAACGGTGCCCAGACCATCATTGACGAGTTCGTGTCTTCCTCCGAGCAGAAGTGGGGCCAGCGCTCCTCGCTGGTTATGCTGCTTCCTCACGGCTACGAGGGTCAGGGTCCTGACCACTCCTCGGCTCGTGTTGAACGTTACCTGCAGCTGTGCGCTGAGAACAACATGACCGTGGCTTGCCCGTCGACTCCGGCTTCGCACTTCCACCTGCTGCGTCGCCACGCTCAGCACCGTCCGTACAAGCCGCTGGTGGTTATCAGCCCCAAGCAGCTGCTGCGTCTGAAGGCTGCTGCGTCCTCCATCGAGGACTTCACCGAGGGTTCGTTCCAGCCGGTGATTGGTGACCGTTCGGGTATTAACCCGGCTCAGGTTGAGCGTCTGGTCTTCGTGTCCGGCCGTCTCTACTACGATCTGGAGGCGGAGCGCGAGCGCCGCGGCGACACCAAGACCGCTATTGTCTCGGTGGAGCAGCTGTACCCGCTGCCCGAGCACGAGATTAAGGAGCAGCTGGCTCTGTACTCGAACGCTACCGACGTTGTGTGGGCTCAGGACGAGCCTGCTAACCAGGGTCAGTGGCCGTTCATGGCTGTGAACCTGCTGCCGCTGCTTGACCGCCGTGTGCGTCTGGCTTCCCGTGCTGCTGCTGCTTCCCCGGCTGCTGGTACCGGTAAGCTGCACGCTGCTGAGGCTGAGGCGCTGTTCAACCAGGTCTTCGAAGGCTAAGGTCTTCTACGGCTAGCCGGCTAAGGATTTAGCTGTTCAAAAACCGTCTCCCCGTCAGATGTTTCTGGTGGGGAGACGGTTTTTTAGTCTCGGATGCTTGCCGGAGAGGGTATTAAGTTCGAAAAGAGGCCGGTAAGCGCTTATCCTAGATATAAAGACTATTACTCACGTGCCTTGCCGCCTCTCACGGCGGGCGCATACTGCAGAAGAAAGAATTCCGTGGAGCAACGCAATATTCGAATTGTGGCAGTCGGCGATGACCTGCTCGCCGGTGTTGGCGATCCCCGTACTCTCGGCTGGTTTGGCCGTGTTATGGCGCGCACCCCGCAGACCACCGCATCCATCGCGGCATATAACCTTGCCGCACCCAATGAAGGTAGCGAGCAGCTGAACGCACGCTGGTTCGAGGAGGCGCGCCGCCGCTTCGTTCCCGGTGCTGATAACCGCCTCATTATTGCTCCGTCGACCTTTGACATTGACTTGGGTCTGACCAGCGCACGTTCGCGTTTGAACCTGGCGAACATTGTGGACATGGCGTCGCAGAACAATATTAAGGTTCTGGTCGTTGGTCCCCCGCCGACCCTGGACGCTGAGCGTAACCGCCGTATCGCTGACCTGTCGGCAGCGTACGCGGATGTGGTAACCCGTCGTAACCACGTGTACGTGGACACCTTCAACCCGCTGCTGCACCACGAGCAGTGGCGCAACGACCTTGCCGCTAATGACGGTCGTCCCGGTCAGTCCGGTTACGGTCTGATGGCGTGGCTGGTTCTGCACCGCGGCTGGTACAACTGGCTGAACATTCCTGAGCACGGCTAAGAGCCTGTTCCCCTAGTCGGACCTGGTCGGAAGAGCGAAAAGACGCGAAGAAAGTTCGTGTTTTTTCGCTCATATCCCGGTTCCAAGATGCAATCATGCCGTTTCTATGAAAAAATAGACGGCGTTGCCCTTATAGCGTGGAGCACCGGTTTCGGTGACCGCCTCTGCTAGGGCAGGTAATAGGGAGCGTGCACCGCGAAGGTGGGGCGCGCATCCATGAACACTATAAGGAGGCTCTGATGAGCAAGCGCGGTCGTAAGCGCAAGGACCGTCGTAAGGGCGGCGCAAACCACGGTAAGCGCCCCAACGCATAAGGTATCTTGCATACACTTTAAAACCCCGGCGTTTCGGATATTATTCGGACCCGGGGTTTTGCTTTACCCGCAGGTCCGCTGAGCAGCCTGCGGAATAAAGAGAAGAATTCTACGTTATGACAGTGAACGCCTAGCGCGTTCCTGTAGAGGAGAGAACATGGCTGAAACCAACACCGCGGCGGATACCCGCGAGCTGCGCGAACGCTTTACCGCGGACGCTATGCAGTATGTGGATCAGCTCTACGCTGCCGCCCTGCGGATGAGCCGCAACTCTGCCGATGCTGAAGACCTGGTTCAGGAAACCTACATGAAGGCGTTCGCCTCGTACCACCAGTTCACCGAGGGTACGAACCTGAAGGCGTGGCTGTACCGCATCCTGACGAATACGTACATCAATCTGTACCGTAAACGTCAGCGTGAGCCGCAGCAGTCTCAGGGTGAGACGGTGGAGGATTGGCAGCTGGCTCAGGCGGGTGAGCATGATGCGGTGGGTCTGCGTTCTGCCGAGGCGGAGGCGCTGAGCGCCCTGCCGAGCACGGAGGTTCGTGAGGCTCTGAATGAGCTGTCTGAGGATTTCCGCATGGTGGTGTACTACTCCGATGTGGAGGGTTTCGCGTACAAGGATATTGCGGAGATTCTGGATATTCCGCTGGGCACGGTGATGTCTCGTCTGCACCGTGGCCGCCGTATTCTGCGTGAGAAGTTGCTCGATTATGCGCGTGAGAACGGTCTGCGCCCTTCGACTATCGCGAAGGTAGAAGCGAAGGCTGAGGCGAAGGCCGCGAAGGCGAGCGCTAAGGGGCAGCCGGCAAAGGCGGCCAAGGGCACTAAGGCAGCCAGGGGCGTAAAGTCCCCGCCGGCAGGCCCTCCTTCTGAGGCGCCTGCGGCTTCTTAGCTTCGCTCTTCTACACGTGAGTTAGCCCCAGAGCCTGAGGCTACACTCCCCTAACGCTTTATACCTTCCGTGTGAAAGGAACCCCGATGTCAACCACAGACAAGAATTCTTCTGCCCCCGAAGCCCCCGCAGCTTCTGAGCCGCTGGAGGATTGCGGCGGTCAGCCCTGCTCTGCAACCCTCAAGCACCTCTACGAGTTCCTTGACCAGGAGCTGAGCCCCGAGCAGCTGCGCACCATTCAGGCGCATCTGAATGCCTGCCCCGAGTGCGCGGATGTGAAGGATTTTGAGCTGATGGTGCGTGAGAAGATGCGTTCTTCGTGCGTTCAGCAGGCTCCTGAACAGTTGAAAGCTCGCCTGCTGCAGGATGTGCAGAAGTTCTGCGCCGAGGCGAATCGCTAAGCAACGCGAACTCATAATGCTCCTGTACGCATAAAGGCGGTGCACCAATGACGGTGCGCCGCCTTTCTGCGTGTTGCTTTGGTTCGCGCTACCTGGTGTGCGCTGCCTATCTCACCGCTAGAGCCCTCAGCGGCTCGCAAACCCTCAACCGGTAGAATAGGGGTAGACGTCAACCGGCGCAGCGCACCACAGCCTGCGCCTCCCCGTGATTCGACCCAGAAGAGGACATATGAGCGACGCAGCAGTGCAGCTTTCCCCCGGTGATTGGCCCGCTCCCCTGGCACCCGCCTCCAGCGAAGCCGCTGGCAAGAACGCGCTGGTGCATATTCCGGGTTCTAAGTCGCTCACGAACCGCTACCTGCTGCTTGCCGCTCTGGCTGATTCCCCCTCGTATTTGCGTGCGCCGCTGCATTCGCGCGATTCTGCGCTGATGATTGAGGCGCTGCGTCAGCTGGGTGCGGGCATAGAGCTGGTGCCGACCGATTCGCCGTTCGGTCCGGATGTGAAGGTCATTCCCCTCGACTTTGCGCAGGCACAGCCGCGTGCTGTGTCGATTGAGTGCGGTCTTGCCGGTACCGTAATGCGTTTTGTGCCCGCCCTGGCGGCACTGCTGCCGGGCGAGTTCGCCTTTGACGGTGACCCGCACGCCCGTCAGCGTCCGATGGGCCCGGTTCTGGAGGGTCTGCGTCAGCTGGGCGTGCAGGTGGATTGTGAGCAGGGCGAGAACGCTCTGCCCTTCGTACTACGTTCCCCCGGTCTGGCTTCCGCTGAGGGTGCCTCTGAGGCGCCCGTGGTTCGTATTGATGCCTCTACGTCTTCTCAGTTCGTTTCGGCTCTGCTGCTGATGGCGCCTCGCCTTCCGCAGGGCATGGTGCTGGTGCACGAGGGCTCTTCGGTGCCGTCCATCCCGCACATTCAGATGACCGTGGAGGCGCTGCGCCAGATGGGTATCCGGGTGCAGGAACACTACCCGAACCAAGGCAACGAAGCAGCGGGCGGCGAGTACCGCTGGACGGTTCACCCCGGTTCCTTCCCCGGCTTTGAGATGACCATTGAGCCGGACCTGTCGAACGCCGGTCCGTTCCTTGCCGCCGCGGTGGTGACCGGCGAGTCGGTGACTATTCCCCACTGGCCTGCACCCGCGGCTGATTCTTCGCCGGGCACGACCCAGGTAGGCGATATGTGGCGTGAGCTTCTGCCCGCGCTGGGCGCTCGGGTGAGCTACGCTGAGGGCCGTCTGACCGTGACCGGTCCGGCGCAGCTTCCCGAGGGTGATTTCTCCTTTGACCTGTCTGCCGGTGGCGAGCTGGCGCCGACCATGGCGGCCGCCTGCGCCTTCGTGAAGGGCCGCGTTGAGCTGACCGGTATTGCGCATCTGCGCGGTCATGAGACGGACCGCCTCGCAGCGCTCGCCGCCGAGATTAACCGTCTGGGAGGTGCCGCCCACGACACCGCCGACTCGCTGGTGATTGAGGCGCCCATCCCCGCTGACACTGAGGCTGAGCAGGTTCTGGCGCGCACCTACGACGATCACCGCATGGCAACCTTCGCGGCGATTATTGGTCTGCGCCGCGGCAACCTGGTGGTGCAGAACGTTGCCACCGTCGCGAAGACCATGCCCGAATTTACCGCGATGTGGGAGGACATGCTGGCGCAATGGCAGACCGGCGCCTCCACCGCTGATGCTACCGCCGACCAGGAGGTCTTCTAAATGGGTTCTTCCCGCATGAACGTGCGCGATTTCTCCGAATGGGATGAGTCGGATGTGCGCGTGCGCCCGAACAAGAAGGGCTCCCGCCCCCGCACGAAGGACCGCCCGACCTTCAAGGAAGCGATTCGTGGCAGGGTCATTACGGTGGACCGCGGCCGCTGGTCGGTCGTCGTTGATGAGGGCACCGAGAATGAGCGTACCCTCATTGCGGCGCGCGCTAAGGAGCTGCGCCGAACCGCCATTGTGACCGGCGACTTTGTGGACCTGGTGGGTGACACCTCCGGCGCGAAGGATACCCTGGCGCGCATTGTGCGTCTGGGCGAGCGCACCTCCGTTCTGCGCCGTAGCGCCGACGATACCGACCCGTCGGAGCGCGTGGTTGTGGCGAACGCTCAGCAGCTGGTGATTGTGGTTGCTGCGGCGAACCCGGAGCCGCGTACCGGCTTCATTGACCGTGCCGTGGTGGCGGCGTTTGATGCCGGTATTGAGCCGATTCTGTGCATCACCAAGACCGATGTGCGGTACCCGCAGAACCTGCTGGATTACTATGCGGCAAGCGGTTTGAAGATTGTGCTGTCTTCGTCTTCGGATGGTTTGGCGCCGAGCCAGGAGGGCGCGAAGGGTTTGGAGTCTGCGCCTGTTCAGGAGCTTCTGCAGGAGCTGCTGGGTCAGGTGTCGGTGCTTCTGGGCCACTCGGGCGTGGGTAAGTCGACCCTGGTGAACGCGCTGACCGGCTCCGAGCGTGCGACCGGCCACGTGAACGCGGTGACGGGCCGTGGCCGCCACACCTCCTCGTCGGCGTTGGCATTGCGTCCGGTGAATGCTAATGGCGAGCCGATGGAGCCGGGCACCTGGATTATTGATACCCCGGGTATTCGTTCGTTCGGTCTGGCGCATGTGCCCCCGGAGACCGTGGTGGAGGCGTTCGTGGATCTGGCGCCCGGTGCGGCGGACTGCCCGAAGGCGTGTACTCACGCGGCGCAGGCTCCCGAGTGCGGCATAGAGGCGTACGTTGCCGCCGGTCACGCCGGTGAGAGCGGTCCCGCCCGCCTGGAGTCGCTGCGTAAGCTGCTGTTGCTGACTCCTGAAGAGGGCGATTCGGAGAAGGAACTGGGCGCTCTCGTCTAGGGTTCTCTGCGGGGTTCTCTGCCCCTCCCGCACACACATTTTTGCTGACTACATCACCGATACTGAAGAAGAGCATTACTATGAGCCGTCCCCAGCAGTACACCGACGATTTGCGTCTTGCGCATATTCTTGCCGATAGCGTCGATCGTGTGAGCGCTATGCGTTTTCGTGACCGCCCGGTCTTCTCCCCCGCATCCGAGGTACTAGAGCCCGCGGAGGCGGCACCCGCTGCGGCACCGTTGGCACCCTGGCAGCAGGCTACTCAACAGCCCGCAGAACCGGAAGTACAGGAGCCGGAGCCTGCCGATTACGCTTCGGGTGTGGCTCAGGAGGTTGAGGAGCTTCTGCGCGCTCAGCTGTCGCGTGTGCGTACTCGTGACGGTATTGCCGGTGAGCATGCCGGCTATAACGGTCAGGCGTCGCGCCAGTGGGTGATTGCGCCGATTGCTGAGCTGGATAATTTTCGCCGCGGCGTGCCGGTGTGGGCGACTCTGATTGCTCTGCTGGATCAGGGTGAGCCGGTGGTGGGTGTGGTGTCTGCGCCCGCGCTGGGTCGCCGTTGGTGGGCGGCTCGCGGTTCGGGCGCGTACACGGGTAAGTCCTTGGCGCAGGCTACTCGTCTTGAGGTGTCTTCGCTGACTCAGCTGGATCAGCTATCTGCCGCATACACCGACCTCGCGTCCTGGCAAGCTGCCTATGAAGGCGCTGTGGACCGCTCTGGCGAGCTTGTACAGCTTCTGGGGTCCGTTGGTCGTTCCCGCGCGTACGGTTCGTTCTGGGCGGCGTGTATGCTCGCTGAGGGTGCGGTGGATACTGTGGTTGATCCGTCCCTGTCGTTCTACGAGGTGGCGGCGCTTCTGCCGCTGATCCGTGAGGCTGGCGGCGTCGCCTCCACCTTGGAGGGCGATCTGCCCGAGCACGCGGGTGTTTCGGTCTCCGGCGTGCAGCCGGTGTCCCTGGTGGCAAGTAATACGGCGGCAGTTCAGCAGCAGGTGCTGGAGGCGCTCGCGCCCCGTTCCTAGGCTGTCTCTGCCCCTAGCCCCTCCCCGCGCAGGCG
>NZ_CAXOQT010000002.1:0-116603 GCF_964211445.1 Rothia mucilaginosa
TACTATCCCAGGCTCCCCGCCTCTGTATATTCAGTGCCCGGTATTCAGTGCCCGCCTAGATGGCGAGTCACCGGCAGAGCTGGTGGAGGTTAGAGAACCTCAACCACCTCAACGCCCTCATTTTCAAGTTCGGCAACCACGTCGTCGAGCTTGTCCTCGTGCACGGGCGCGGTCAGGTCAAGCAGCACGCGAGTCTCGTAGCCTGCATCGACCGCATCGCGAGCGGTTGCCGACACGCAATAATCGGTGGCGATACCGACAACATCGACGAACTCGATACCGCGCTCATCCAGCCACTCCGACAGGGGAGTCTGCGGGCCGTCCTCGGATGCATCCGCACCAGGCTCGTGCTCGCCGGTTGCGACCTCATCCTCAGGGGCGAGAAGACCCTCAAAACCCGAGTAGGCTGCTTCGAAGCGGCCCTTGCGGAAGTACGCCTCAATGTAGTCGGTGTCCAGGTTCTCGTGAATCTGCGCACCTTCGCTCTTGGCGACGCAGTGCACCGGCCAGGAGTCAACGTAGTCGGGGGTGTCAGAGAAGTGCGAGCCTGGATCGATATGCCAGTCCTGGGTGGCGACAATCGCGTCGTAGCGGTGGTGGTTGTTCTCCACGTATTCGCTAATCAGCGCGGCAACGTCCGCACCGCGCTCGGTGGCGAGGGCGCCGCCGGCGCAGAAATCGTTCTGCACGTCAACAATAATCAGTGCCTTAGACATGTCTGTCCTTTACAAGTAGGAATGAGTTTTCACTCTGATTCGCCAGGTGAAAAACAGTATCTCAGAAGGGTGGTTTAGATGAATTCGGTCGGAATGATCGGCTCACCCTCCGAGAGGCGGTGGGCAGCTTCGGGAAGCTCAGCCAGGGATGCTGCGTGGCGGGCGGTTGCGCGGCGCACGCCTTCCTCACCGGTGAAGCCGGGGAGTAGCTCGCCGTTGCGGACGAAGTCCACCATGAGCGGGCGGGTGTCTTCGAGCAGGTTCGGATCCTCGTGGGTGCCCAGAACCTCGGCGGTCGCAATGCCCATGCCGTTGAGGCGGCGGGCCGCACGCTTGGCGCCACCGATGGACGCCTTGCCAGCAGACGCCTTAGCGACCGGCTGCATTTCACCGGCAGAGTTCTCACGCTCAACAACCTTGTACACCATGGAGGAAGTCGGCGCGCCGGAACCGGTGACAAGCTTGGTGCCCACGCCGTAGGAGTCCACGGGTGCTGCCGCCAGGGATGCGATGGCGTACTCGTCCAGGTCGCTGGTGACGGTGATCTTGGTGTGGGTGTTGCCGAGCGAGTCGAGCAGTTCACGCACACGTGCCGCGGTGGCGACCAGGTCGCCGGAGTCCAGGCGCACGCCGCCAAGCTCTTCGCCCGCGAGTTCCACGCCGAGGCGGACCGCCTCGTCCACGTTGTAGGTGTCGACGAGCAGGGTGGTGCGGGCGCCGAGGGAACGCAGCTGAGCCTCGAAGGCTTCACGCTCGCTGTCGTGCAGCAGGGTGAAGGCGTGGGCACTGGTGCCGATGGTGTGCAGGCCGTAGCGCAGACCAGCCTCCAGGTTGGAGGTACCCGCGAAGCCCGCAATCACGGCGGCGCGTGCAGCGGAGACTGCGGCGCGTTCGTGGGCGCGGCGCGAACCCATTTCGAGGCAGGGGCGGTTGCCAGCGGCGGCGCTCATGCGGGAGGCGGCGCTCGCCACGGCGGAGTCAAAGTTCAGGATGGACAGCAGGTAGGTTTCGAGGACGCATGCCTCGGCGAAGGTTCCTTCGACCTGCATGACGGGGGAGTGGGGGAAGAATGCTTCGCCTTCTGCGTAGCCGCGGATGTTGCCGCTGAAGGTGAAGGATTCGAGGTAGGAGAGGGTTTCTTTGTTGACGATGTTGCGGGAGGAGAGGAAGGAGAGTTCTTCGTCGTTGAATCGGAAGTTAGCGAGGCCTTCGAGGAATCGGCCGGTGCCTGCGAGGACGCCGTAGCGGCGGCCTGCGGGCAGGCGGCGGGTGAAGACTTCGAAGGTGCACTTACGGTTGGCTGCGCCGGAGGCGAGTGCCGCCTGGAGCATGGTCAGTTCGTAGTGGTCGGTGAGAAGGGAGGTAGTAGCCATGTGTTTATTGTAGTGGGGGATTAGGGTATTTTTCCTATTAAGTCGGCGTGTCAATCAATACATAAAGTATTCTTGACTCTAAGTGTTGTAGTATGACAAATTACCAGCACTCTGTGCGGGAACAACGCATGATAAACACCGCCGCAACGCAGGATGAACACCGCAGTAGCGCAGGACGAACACAGGGGTCACACAGGCGCAACACATACCCGCCCGTATAATCAAAGGGAACCGGCCGCAAAGGAAACCAATGAACACTACCGCCGTGACCCTCTCCACCGGAACCCTCGAGGACACCGACCTCGACACCGCACTGGAGAACATCCTCGCCACAGACACCCCCTGGAAAGTCATCGTCTGGAACGACCCCGTCAACCTCATGACCTACGTGTCCTACGTCTTCCGCAGTCACTTCGGCTACTCCCGCGCCCGCGCCGAGGAGCTCATGTTGCAGGTGCACAATAACGGCAAGGCAATCGTCTTCACCGGCTCACGCGAAGACGCCGAAAAACACACCCAGGCAATGCACGCCTGGGGTCTGCTGGCAACCTTCGAGAAAGTAGAAAACTAATGGCGCGACCCTTCCGCCGCACCCCCGGAGGCTACACCGCCTCCTTCGAACCCGCCGAACGCGACCTGATCCGTGAACTCGCCGAAGACGTGCGCGCGCTGCTGCGACCGGCAGATACCACTGCCGACGGCGGCACCGTCGACCCGCTGGAGGCGCTGGTCGGCATCACTGAAAACCCCACCATCCCCGCCGATAGCGCCGTGGCGCGCCTGCTGCCCGCCGCAAGCAGCGACGACGAGGCCGCCACCGAGTACCGCCGCTACACCGAACGCGACCTGCGCGAAACCAAACGCGCGAACCTCGCCATGCTCGCCTTCGACATTGAGTCGAGCGACCTGCGCCTGAACGAGGAGCACGCCCGCGCCTGGGCTGCCGCGCTCGGCGATATTCGACTGGTGCTCGCAGACCGCCTCTACATTGTGGATGAAGACACCGCCGAAGATATTGCGGCGTTCACCGACCCCTCCGAAATCGAAACCCAGGAAGAGTACATGGCTGTGGTGTACAACTTCGTCTCCTGGGTTCAGGACTCGCTCATGCTCGCCATGCTCGACGGCCTGGACGATGAAGAAGGCGAAGAGCCCGGCGGAGCACCTGGCGGGGTATCAGGCGGGGCAGACGAGCAAGAATAGAACGAATTTTTCGAATTACCCCTCAAACTACCGTCATATACAACCACATAATGGTGGTTCTCGACTCATCTAACCGCCGAACGAACTAAAAGGGTAACCTTAGCGAGTTAGCATAGAACGTGGTACCCGACCGATAACGAAGTGTAGGTGACACATGAGTGACAGCATCGACGCAACAAATCCCTACCGTGCCCGCACCCCCTGGGGAAGCCCCGCGCCCGTAGGCCCCACCGCCGCGGCACCCATCGGCGTCTTCGACTCCGGCGTCGGCGGACTCACCGTGGCACGCGCCATCATGGACCAGCTGCCTCACGAACGCATCATCTACGTCGGCGACACCGCCCACGGCCCCTACGGCCCCCTCAAGATCGCAGAAGTACGCGCCAACGCGCTACGCATCATGGACGAACTCGTCGACTCCGGTGTGAAAATGCTCGTCATCGCCTGCAACACCGCCTCCGCAGCGGTGCTCCGCGACGCCCGCGAACGCTACACCCGCCAGTACGGCATCCCCGTCATCGAGGTGATTCAGCCCGCCGCCCGCCGCGCGCTCGCCGCAACCCGCAACCGCAAGATCGGCGTGATTGCGACCGAGGCGACCGTCACCTCCCGCGCCTACGAGGACACTTTCGCGATCACCCCGAACCTTGAGGTGTACTCGGTGGCGTGCCCGCGCTTCGTGGAGTTCGTGGAGAAGGGCATTACCTCCGGCCCCGAACTGCTGGAGACCGCCCGCGAGTACCTGCAGCCGCTCAAGGATGCCGGCGTGGACACCCTCGTGCTCGGTTGTACCCACTACCCGCTGCTGACCGGCGTGATTTCCTACATTATGGGTGAGGACGTCACCCTGGTTTCTTCCGCGGATGAGACCGCGAAGGACGTGTACCGCGAACTGCTCAACCACGCCATTGAAAGCCCGGTCCCCGAGGCAAACCCGCACCACGAATTCCTCGCCACCGGCGAATCTGAGACCTTCTCGCACCTGGCGCGCCGCTTCCTTGGCCCCGAGGTCACCAACGTTCGCCACACCAGCTCCGTGGCGGAACGCTACCCGACCGGCTCGCTTGCCGCCATCACCCCCGAAATGCTCGCGGCGCACCGCAACATTAACCTCGGTGATGACGAGGCAGAATCCGACCAGGCAGCGGATGCCACCGCAGGCACTGAATTTTCCGGCACCACCACTAAGGACGACCCCTCATGCGTCTAACCGTTATCGGCTGCACGGGCTCCTTCCCGGGCCCCGTCTCACCGGCTAGTTGCTACATGCTCACCGCCACGGACTTCGCGGGTCGAACCTGGCGCATCATTATGGACATGGGCAACGGCTCCCTCGGCATGCTCCAGCGCCATATTGATCTGAGTGATATCGACGCGATTCTGATTTCGCACCTGCACCCGGACCACTGCATCGACCTGTCCGGTCTGCACGTGGCGGTCAAGTGGGATCCGCGCGGTTGGCCCAAGGGCCGTATTCCGCTGTACGGTCCCGCCGCGATTAACGAGTACCTTTCGGCGACTCACGGCCTGGACCCTGATCCGGGTATGAGCACCGAGTTTGAGTACCACACCTGGACCGAGGGTGAGCCTGTGCAGATTGGCCCGTTCCGAGTGGAGCCGTTCCGTGTGGTGCACCCCTCGAAGGACCCGTACGCGCTACGTATTACTTGCAACGACCGCGAGGGTCACACGATTTTCGCGTACTCGGGTGATACCGACCTGTGCGAGGGTCTGATTAAGGCTGCTCGCGGTGCCGACCTGTTCCTCTGCGAGGCAGCCTACCAGGAGGGCCGCGACGATGTCCTGCGTGGCATTCACCTGACCGGTAAGCGTGCCGGTGAGGCGGCGCAGGAGGCGGGCGTGCGTAACCTGTTGCTGACCCATCTGCCCGTGTGGAACGACCCGGACATTGCCCGCGCCGAGGCGCGTAGCGCGTTCTCCGGCCCCGTGGGTGTTGCAGAGATGGCGGCAAGCTACCGCATCTACCCGCGCCCGACGCCGGCTCACCCGGTGACCTCCACCCTGAACGTGGTGGAGGTGCTCGACCCGCCGCTGAACACCGCGATTGCGCTCCCTAAACCGGAGCTGGACTAGGCCAAGACCCTGCTGGACTAGCTCAAATAGCCTTCAGCCCCACCAGCGTTAACAATCACAGACGTAACAGACAGACACAGATCTCGCAGAGAGACATAAGGAGAACCCATGACTGTAACCCGCGAAGACGGCCGCGCCCTCAACGAACTGCGCCCCATCACCATTACCCGCGGCTGGTCCCGCAACGCCGAGGGTTCCGCCCTCATCGAGTTCGGCAACACCCGCGTGCTGTGCACCGCATCCTTCACCGAGGGTGTGCCGCGCTGGCTCAAGGGCGAGGGCAAGGGCTGGGTGACCGCCGAGTACGCGATGCTGCCGCGCGCCACCAATACCCGTTCTTCTCGCGAGTCGCTGAAGGGCCGCGTGGGTGGCCGCACCCACGAGATTTCCCGTCTGATTGGTCGCTCCCTGCGCGCGGTCATCAACATGGAGGAGCTGGGCGAGAACACCATCGTGCTCGACTGCGACGTTCTGCAGGCTGACGGCGGTACCCGCACCGCGTCGATTACCGGCGCGTACGTGGCGCTGGCTGACGCTATCACCTGGGCGAAGGAGCAGAAGATTATCTCCGCTAAGGCGAACCCGCTGATTGATTCGGTGTCCGCAATTTCGGTGGGCATTATTGACGGCACCCCCATGCTTGACCTGCCCTACACCGAGGACGTTCGCGCCGAGACTGACATGAACGTGGTCGTCACCGGCAGCGGCAAGTTCGTGGAGGTTCAGGGCACCGCCGAGGGTGCACCCTTCGACCGCGACGAGCTCAACAGCCTGCTCGACCTGGCGCTGGAGGGCACCGCTGAGCTGGCTCAGATTCAGCGTGAGGCGCTGAAGAACGACTAACCCGCACGGCGCCCCACCCCACGCCGTGTGCACCTGCTGCAAAGGAGAAACTATGGCAGACGCAAAGATTGTTCTGGCAAGCCACAATAAGGGCAAGCTCAAGGAGCTGCGCGAGATTCTGCGCGGCCACATTGACGGCCTGGACGTTGACACCCAGGTCGTGGATGCGGCCAGCGTGAACGCACCCGACGTTCCCGAGACCGGCGTGACCTTCGCTGAGAACTCCCTGCTGAAGGCTCGTGCGGTTGCTCAGGCAACCGGCCTGATTGCTATTGCTGACGACTCGGGTCTGTCGGTGGATGTGCTCGGTGGTGCTCCCGGCATCTTCTCGGCACGCTGGGCGGGCCACCACGGCGACGATACCGCCAACCTGAACCTGCTGTTGGCTCAGCTGAGCGATATTGCCCCCGAGCACCGCGGCGCGAAGTTCTGCTGTGCCGCATCGGTGGCATCTCCGGACGGTTTCGAAGCGGTTGAGTACGGCGAGCTACCCGGCGAGCTGCTGACCGCGCCGGCGGGGGAGGGCGGCTTCGGCTACGACCCGATTCTTCGCCCCGTGGAGCTCAACGGCGAGAACGCCCTGTACGAGGGCCAGTACGCGGGCAAGTCCTGCGCGGAGATTCCCGCCGAGATTAAGAACTCGATTAGCCACCGCGCGCGTGCTTTTGAGGCGCTAATCCCGCAGATTGCTGCGGCGCTGGCTGCCTAAAACTGTTGCTGGGGAGCTGTCGCTTGCTCGCTTTACCGAGTTGTAGGTATCTGCAGGGTGTCTGCCCGGTGAGGGGTGCGTGCGATTTATTCGTACACCGCCGCTAAAATCCCCCACCCAGATGCCAATTAAAGGCACAATAGGTAAAGAAGCTTTACCTCAGGGTTAGTGACACCAAAGACTCGTCTGTTGAAGGTACCTTCGGCAGACGAGTTTTGTCGTTGAACAGCACTTCACTGCGGGCCACTTACCGCTTACCCGCCCGTCGTTGACTGCCACCTGTCACTGACCCCGGTAGAAAACCCTGCCGCGAAAGAGAACGCACCGATGTTCATCCTTCTTCTGCTGATGGCACTAGCCCTTGCCGCCGGATGCTGGTCCTACTCCTACGTGTGGCGCGGTCTGAATCGCCGCGTGATTGCCGCCGTCAAGGTGGTGGACCCGATGATTACTCTTGGCCCGTACGTCATGGTGGCGTGGGCTGCGCTGATGGGTGTGATTGCCACGAACTTGTGGGCGACCGGCACCCTCCAGCTGGTGCTGAGCGTGGTGTTGTGGGTGATTGTTGCCGGTACTCTCGGTTGGGCTGGTTTCTGGCTCCTGATGCACTGCCTGGGCGGTCAGACTCCCGGCAAACGCCCGATGTGGTGGCGTGAGGCGGTCGCCGCGAAGTTCGCCTGGCGCAACCTCTCGCGCATGCCCGCCTACCTGGGTGCTCGCACCAGCATCCTTCCGGTCGAGAACCCGCACCTGACCAAGCCGTACTCGGGTTCGTGGACTCGCCCGCTGGGTGCGACCATGCCGGGATATAGCTCCAACGGTGAGTTTATTGAGGGCTTTGACGAGTTCGGTCGCAAGATGCCGCGCCTCTACCCGGTGGGCCCCGAGCCGACCATCTTTGAGATGGCACGCTGGGGTAAATCGGTGAGCTCCGATCAGCTGCTGACGACTTTCCTGCCGACTGCGCCTTTTGAACGTTTGCGCCTGCCCGGCACCATTACCGGTCCCTTCACCTTTGCGGGGGAGGTGCCGCACGGTGCGGTAACGAAGTGGCCTCGCCGCAGTGGCGCGAACCGCGCCTTCGGGTCCTACGCGCGTCTGGGTGAAATCACCGAACGTAAGGTTGAGCTGCTGGTTGACCACCGCATCATTGCGGCACTGCAGACCACTCGTGAAAGCTACGAACGCCGCCACAGTTGGATGCTCGCTTTCACCGACATCGCAGACGGCGACTTCACGATGGACGCCGACGAGAACGGCAACCTGCGCATCACCTTCGGCATGGTTACCGAGGGCTACGAGACCCCGTGGGTCTTCACCAGCACCCTGAAAGATAGCGCCCGCCTGCGCCGCAAGGTGCACCATGCCATGAGGGAACGCCGTGTGCTCAAGCAGAGTAGCGGCGAGCTGATGGACTGGTACTTCGTGCCGAAGCTCAGCGAATTCCCGCACGGCCCGGTCACGAATGAGCTCCCCGAAGAGTTCTATTTCAAGTCCAATATCATGGTCACGAACCGTCACGAGAGCTCTTCGCGCGCCTCGGGTGATGCGCACTAGGGGAGTGCCTCAGCTGTGAGGCGCCCAGACTGGATACCTCAAAAACGCACCCTAAAAATTCAGATACCCGTGCACCGGCTGCTACTCCATAGAGGAGTGGCAGCCGGTGCTTTTCTGCTGTTGCATCCTCTCGGCAGAGCCGAATGACGGTACAGACAGAAGCGGGCAACAAGCCACGATAGAATAGAAACTTAGAGCACCATGAGCGCAAGCCGGGGCGTTTCTTTCTCCCCTCCGCGAGCTTGCCGCGCTAAACACACAGTCATCACTTGCACACAGTCATCACTTGCCGAAAGGATTCCCGTGGCGTCTTCGAACTACACCGCCCGTCACCTCTCCGTGCTGGAAGGTCTGGAAGCTGTACGCAAACGCCCGGGCATGTACATCGGCTCCACCGACTCCCGCGGCCTGATGCACTGCCTCTGGGAGATTATTGACAACTCGGTGGATGAGGCGCTCGCCGGTTTCGGCCAGTCTATCCAGGTGATTCTGTACCGTGACGGTTCGGTTGAGGTGCGCGATGATGGCCGCGGTATCCCGACCGATATTGAGCCGCGCACCGGTCTGTCCGGTGTGGAGGTTGTGTTCACTAAGCTGCACGCCGGCGGTAAGTTCGGCGGCGGCTCCTACAACGCCTCCGGTGGTCTGCACGGTGTGGGTGCTTCCGTGGTGAACGCGCTGTCGTCTCGCCTGGATGTGCAGGTGGATCGCGGTTCGAAGACCTACCAGATGTCCTTCCGCCACGGCATTCCCGGCCACTTTGAGTCCGGCCGCACCCCCAAGCCCGATGATCCGTTCACTCCCGCAACCGAGGGCACTGACGCCCTGCAGATTGTGGGCAAGGCGAAGCGCGGCGTGACCGGCACCCGTGTGCGTTACTGGGCTGACCCGCAGATTTTCACCCCCGACGCCAAGTTCAGCTACGAGGACTTGGCTGCTCGTGCGCGCCAGACCGCGTTCCTTATTCCGGGTCTGCGTATTTGCATCCGCGATGAGCGCCGCCTGCCCGGCACCCCCGGCGAGCTGGAGCCCCACGAGGAAGTTTTCCAGTACGACGGCGGCATTAGCGAGTTCGTCGATTTCTTGGCGCACGATGAGCGCATTACCGACACCTGGCGTTTTAGCGGTAGCGGCTCTTTCACTGAGACCGTGCCGGTGCTGGGCGAGGACGGCCGCTCGCAGCTGACCGATGTGGAGCGCGATTGCGAGGTTGACGTTGCGCTACGCTGGGGTATTGGCTACGAGACGACGGTCCGTAGCTTCGTGAACATTATTGCCACCCCCAAGGGCGGCACCCACACGACCGGTTTTGAACAGGGCCTGCTACGCGTGATGCGCAAGCACCTTGCCGATAACGCCCGCAAGTACAAGGTGGGTAACGACAAGATTGAGAAGGACGACGTTCTCGCCGGCTTGACCGCCGTGCTGACCGTGCGTCTTGCCGAGCCGCAGTTTGAGGGCCAGACCAAGGAGATTCTGGGCACCCCGGCAGTTCGTCAGATTGTGTCGAAGGTCGTGGGTGATGCGCTGAAGGCTCGCCTGGAGTCGACCGCGCGTGCTGAGAAGGCTCAGGCGACCGCCCTGTGCGAGAAGGTCGTCTCTGAGATGAAGACCCGCGTTTCGGCGCGCATCCATAAGGAAACTCAGCGCCGTAAGACCGCGCTGGAGTCTTCGTCCATGCCCACTAAGCTGGTGGATTGCCGTTCGACCAATGTTGAGCACTCCGAACTGTTCATTGTGGAGGGTGACTCGGCGCTGGGTACTGCGCGTCTGGCGCGTTCCTCCTCGTACCAGGCTCTGCTGCCGATTCGCGGTAAGATCCTGAACACTCAGCGCGCTTCGGTGACCGATGTACTCGCGAACGCCGAGTGCGCTGCGCTGATTCAGGTGATTGGCGCCGGCTCGGGTCGCACCTTTGATCTGGAGTCTGCCCGCTACGGCAAGGTCATCATGATGACCGATGCTGACGTTGACGGCGCGCACATCCGCACCCTGCTGCTGACCCTGTTCTACCGTTACATGCGCCCGCTGATTGAGGCGGGTCGCGTGTATGCTGCGGTTCCGCCTCTGCATCGTGTGGAGGTGGTGCGCCGCGGTAAGCCGAACGAGATGGTGTACACCTACTCCGAGAAGCAGCTGCACGAGCTGCTGGACTCCCTGCAGGAGCAGGGCGTGACCTATAAGGAACCGATTCAGCGTTACAAGGGTCTGGGTGAGATGGACGCCGACCAGCTGGCTGAGACCACGATGGATCCGCGTCACCGCATGTTGCGCCGTATTCGCATTGAGGATGCCGAGGCTGCCGAGCGCGCCTTCTCGCTACTGATGGGTTCTGAGGTGGCTCCGCGTAAGGAGTTCATCATTGCCGGTGCGCATCAGTTGGATACCGAGAACATCGATATGTAACCTGCGGGGGAGTGTGTGACTGGCGTGTCATAATCCAGGAATTTTGTGTGAGAATAGTCACGTTGATTCTCTGAAATCCGCGTAAAATCAGCATAAATCATGCAAATTTAAGCCTTAAGTATTACTTGAGGTGCCTGTCATATTCCGAGAATGTGTCATCAAAAATCTGCATAAACTGCATAAAACTGCAAAGTTTTACCGTGGTTCTGAAAGCGCCTCTCAGACCCACACAGCCCCTCCGTGTTCCAACCCTCAAACCACCCCCGCCCCGGGGGATAACGTTCGAGGTACCTTTAGCGAAACGTCAAACAATAAACGTCCATACTATGCACAGCGTACTCACAGCTCCTCGGGAAAACCCTGTACCTTAGAAGCATGAGAGACACTGTGTCAGTAACTCTCGTATGCCCTCCATCGATGGCGGACTACCCGAAATCTGGCACAAACACACATTAAGTACACACATAGTAAGGACCTATCAATGGATCCCCTTGATTTTGGTAGGTGGCAGTTCGGTATTACCACCGTCTACCACTTCTTCATGGTTCCGCTGACTCTGGGTCTGGGCCTTGTTGTGACCTACCTGTACATTTGCTACGTTCGTACCAAGAAGGACGAATACAAGCGCATGACGAAGTTCTGGGGCAAGCTGTACCTCATTAACTTCGCAATGGGTGTGGCCACCGGTCTGGTTCAGGAATTCCAGTTCGGCATGGCGTGGAGTGAATACTCCCGCTTCGTTGGCGACGTCTTCGGCGCTCCGCTGGCAATGGAAGGCCTCTTCGCCTTCTTCGTTGAGTCGACCTTCCTGGGTCTGTGGATTTTCGGTTGGGACCGCCTCAAGCCTGCTGTACACGCATTCTCGCTGTTCATGGCAGTTCTCGGCTCCTGGATTTCTGCATTCTTCATTCTGGTTGCAAACTCCTGGATGCAGCACCCCGTCGGTGCAGAAATGATTGACGGTCGTCCCCGCATGACCGACATTGGCGCAGTGCTGATGAACCCCCTCGCATGGGTGACCTTCTCTCACGTCATCACCGCATCCATTCAGGTCGCCGGTGGCTTCCTGGTCGGTATTGCCTGGTACAAGCTGTGGCGTCGCCGCAAGGACGGCATCGACAAGGTCGTTGACGGCAAGGTCGTCGTTGGTGAGTCCGACAAGGGCGCACGAGACAAGAAGGACTTCCAGGTTTGGCTCAAGTCCCTGCGCCTGGGCGCAGTCGTTGGTCTCCTCGCGTTCGCAGGTGTTGGTGCATCCGGTCACCTGCAGGCACAGATGATGATTCACGAGCAGCCCATGAAGATGGCTGCTGCAGAAGCTGCGTGCCACGACGGCACCTCCTTCTCCGTTCTGACCGTCGGCGAGCTCGGCGCTCAGAGCTGTGACAAGATCACCCCCATCATCGAGGTTCCCGGCGTGCTGTCCTTCCTGGCTCACGACAACTTCGACACCCCGGTGAAGGGTATTCAGACCCTGCTGCCCGAGTACGAAGCTAAGTTCGGCACCAACCTGCCCAACAACCCGCTCTACGGCGAGCGTGCAGGTCAGAAGATTGACTACCTGCCCTCCCTCGAGGTCTCCTACTGGGGCTTCCGCGGCATGATTGGTCTGGGTGCAGTCGTACTGCCCCTCTACCTCTACGCACTGTGGGTAACCCGTAAGAAGGGCGTTGGCACCGTTCCCGAGTCCAAGCTGCTCAAGAACGTTGCTGTCTGGTCCATCATGGCTCCCTTCTTCGCAATCGCACTGGGCTGGATCTTCACCGAAATGGGCCGCCAGCCCTTCGTTGTGGCTCCGAACCTTCAGGGTGACCCCTCGATTCACCTGTTCACCGCAGCAGCTATCTCCCCGGGTGTTTCTGGTGAAGAAATCCTCTTCTCCCTGCTCACCCTGGGTCTGCTCTACGGTGTGCTGATGGTGGTTGAGGTTTACCTGCTCATCAAGTACGTCAAGGCCGGTGTGGTGGCAGCAATGCCCGAGCTGGTTCAGTCGCACCACGAGGACGAGTCCAACGACAAGTCCAAGCGCGATGTGCTGGAGTTCGCCTACTAGGCGGGTAAGGATTGATTCACCATGAACTTTGATTTCAATATCTTTGCCGGTCAGCCTGGCCTGCCCACCCTCTGGTTTGTAGCCATTGGCGTCTTCCTCATCATGTACATGATTCTCGACGGTTTCGATCTGGGTGTCGGTATGCTGATGGGTTCCAAGTTCAGCAAGAACGAGAAGGAACGTCGTCTGCTGCTGAACATCATCGGCCCCGTCTGGGACGGCAACGAGGTGTGGCTTGTGTCCGGCGGTGCTGCTATCTTCGCAGCATTCCCCATCTGGTACGCAGCCCTCTTCTCGGCTCTGTACATCCCCCTGACCCTCGCGCTGGTCTTCCTGATTCTGCGCGTGGTCGCAATTGAATACCGCGGTAAGAAGAACGACGAGAAGTGGATCCGTAACTGGAACATCGCTCTGTCCGTCTCCTCCTTCGGTATTGCACTGCTCGTCGGTGCTCTGCTGGGCCTGACCTCCATGGGTCTGCCCATCAACGACAACGGTGACCGCGTCGGCGGCGCCTTCGCTTGGGTCTCCCTGCCGGTTCTGCTCGGCGGTCTGGGCTTCGTTGGCTTCTCCCTGGTTCAGGGTCTTGCCTTCATCGCTCTGAAGACCGACGGCGATATCCGTGACCGTGCCCGCAACACCCTGGTACGCTGGGCTCCCGTCCTGCTGCTGCCGATCGTTGCATGGGTTCTGGCACTGGACTTCACCACCGGTAACGGTATCTCCTGGCTATGCACCATCCTGGCTGTGGTTGCTGTTCTGATTGCTTGGATCTCCGCAAAGGGTGGCCGTGAGGGTCGCGCTTTCGCAGGTCTGTCCGTGTTCCTCGCATTCGGTGCGCTGGCAATCTTCACCGCAATGTACCCGAACGTTCTGCCCTCCACCCTGGACCCGGCATACTCGCTCACCATTGCGAATGCATCCAGCTCCGAGTACACCCTGGGCGTTATGACCTTTGTGACCTGCCTTGGTCTGCCGGTCGTGTTCGTCTACCAGGCATGGACCTACTGGGTCTTCCGTAAGCGTCTGCACGTGGATCACATCCCCGAAGCACACGACGCTACCGAACTGGCTGAACTGCCGACCAAGTAGCCTGTAGCTGATTGAAGAATCCCCCGGATTTCTCTTCTGAGAAGTTCGGGGGATTTTTCTATGTCCCCAGAGGATATTCCCGCAGAGGATGCAGCTTGCGGCAGGCGAGTGGGCGCGCAAAAATTTTTGGTGCACACCCCCCCCGAAATTCGGGCGTGACAGGGAGTAAAAGGTGTAATGTGGTGTACAACTCACTCTCACGATAAGGAGTTTGACGATGAAGTCCCCCAACCGCCGCACCGGAGCTACTTCTCGCACTGGCATGAGCCGCCGCCTGCTCACCACGGGTGCCCTGCTGGCCATCGGCGTGCTCCCGCTGAGCGCATGCTCGCTCTTCAACCCGCCGCTGGAACGTGACGAAAGCGTCCACGCCATCTTCGACGCGGAGCAGGACATCGTGAAGATGCCCCTGGACGATTACCTCTACTACGAGCTGGGCACTCATTACGAATACACGGCCATTCAGATTGCCATGAAGCAGTGCTACGCCGAACACGGGCAGACTTACACCGACCCCGACCAAGCTCCCCAATCTGAAAGCGCGCCGCGTGGCGATTTGGGCCGAATGTACGGCCCCTGGAACGTCGAGTACGCCAAGAAGTACGGTTTTCAGAAGCGAGACCCCAACGCCAAAGCTCCCATCTCCGTCACCCCAGGGGCAAGCCTCAGCCCCGAGGAGAGGCTCATCATCGAATGTGATGACAAGGTCCGCGAGACCCTGGACGCCGCGGTGCCCGAAGGCAAGAGGCCCGAGAATGATGTGCAGTCCACATACAGTCGTATCTCCACCGAGGCGGTCAATGCCGTTTACGGTAGCAAACTGCACCGCGAGCTCGAAGAGAAGTGGAAGCAGTGCGTCTCAAACCGGGGGCTCACCCCCAATAAGGCAGGGTCGGTAGCCGAGGAATCCCCGCTGGCTGAGGAAGATAGCAAGAGCGGGGGAACGAATGCGCCAGCCTCCGAAGAGGAAATTCGCATCGCCACCATCATGGCAGAATGCAACCAACAGGTCGGCATGAGCCAGCAGCTCTACGACTTGGAAGCCCAGTACCAGATGCCGCTCATCCGCAAGTACCAGTCGCAGCTTGAGCAGGACCGCAAGGCAGAACGTGAACGTGACGAGAAGTTCAAACAGTACGTTCTGGAGCACCAGTAAACCGGGGCGCTTAAAGACAGCGCACCGAAAGACGGCGCTAAGAAATAGGCAGCGCAGAGAAATAGACAGCGCTGACACAGTTTAGAAAGACACCGCCATGACCACTCACACGAAAAACCAAAACAGCGGGCACCGCTTCAGCGAGCGCATCGCCCGACCCCGCGTGCTCCTGCTGCTGGCTATCCTCGCCATCGGCTCGCTCATGCTGTCCTTCTACCTGGGCACCCGCTACGCCGCCACGGGCCCCGACCCGACCGTGCAAGCGAAAACCGTGATTCCGGTCTGGGCGAAGGTTGAAGAACGCACCGTCAGCGAGGGCCTCGCCATTGCCGGAACCACCAAGGCCGGGGAGACCGCCCCGATTAGCGCGCGCACCAACGGTGAGCCGGTGCTCGTCTACCAGAACCAGAAGCCCGGCAACGTGCTCAAGGCCGGTGACTTCATCGGCATTATTGGCGCCGACCCCATCTTCGTGCTGGAAGGGCCGCTGCCGCTGTACCGCGACCTCAACCTGGGCGATAACGGCGACGACGTGCTCGCCTTCCAGAAGGCACTGAACTCCGCCGGGTACGCCACCGCTCAGAGCGGCACCGTCACCGAAGACACCCTCGACGCAGTCACGCGCCTGCACCGCGCGCACCTGACCGGCGTGCCCAGCGAAGGGGTCACCAGCATTGCCCGCAACAACTACGCGATTCTGCCCGCAGGTAGCCACACCGTCACCGCAGTTGCGGCAGTCGGCCAGCTCATTAACGACGGCAACCCCATCGCGAGTGTAGAAACCAGCGAACCCTACGTGGAATCCAGCGTTGAGCTCTCCGTTGCCAATAAGCTCAAGGCCGGCGACCGCGTTAGCCTGCGCACCTCCACCGGCAGTGTGGAGGGCACCATCACCAGTATTGGTGAGCTGCAGAACGACCCCTCCAAGGGTGCGGCAAAGAGCGTGCGATTCAGCGCCGACGACCCGAGCAAGCTCACTCCGGGGCAGAGCGCATCCATCACCAGTAAGGGCAACACCTCAACCACCCTCGCCGTGCCGACTACCGCGGTACGCCAGGACTCCCAGGGCACCTACGTGCTCGTTGAAAAGGGCGGAAGCTCCACCTCGACCAGCAAGGATGCGCCCTCCACCGAACGAGTCAACGTTGAGGTTCTACGCACCGCCGGCGGATACGCCGCAATCAACGCAAACCTCAGCACGGGACAGAAGGTGCTTGTCTCATGAGCCGCCGTAAGAGAACCCCAGACGCAAGCCCAGGACGTGCGCCTACAGTTGCGCCCAACGTAGCGTCCGCCGCTACACCTGCCGCCGGGCTCGGTACCGCGCCCGCTATTGAAATGCACGGCATTACCCGTGTTTTCGAGGGGAGCGAACGAGCAGTCCTCGACCATCTCGACCTGGTGGTGGAACGCGGCGAATTCCTCGCCATTATTGGTCCGTCGGGCTCCGGTAAATCAACCCTGCTCAACGCCATTGGCCTGCTCGACACGCCCACCAGCGGAACCTACAGCCTCTTCGGCAAAAACACGGAAGGACTCAGCGACAGAGAACGCGACGAAATGCGCCGAGACCACCTCGGCTTCATCTTCCAATCCTCGAACATGCTGCTGGACGAAACCAGCACGACCAACGCCTCCATGGGTCTGCGCGTGCAGGGCGTACCCTACAGCGAGCGCCTGCAACGCACCGAAGAAACCCTAGAATTTCTGGGGTTGAGCGACCGCGCCAGCATCCGCACCCGCTACCTCTCCGGCGGCGAGAAGCAGCGCTGCGCCATTGCTCGTGCCCTCGCCACGCGCCCGCCGCTGATTCTTGCCGACGAGCCCACCGGCAACCTGGACAGCCACAATAGCGCCAAGGTCATTGAGATTTTGCAGCGCATTAACGCGACCGGCTGTACCGTGCTGGTTATTACCCACGACCCGGAGGTTGCCGCCGCCGCCCGCCGTGTGATTCGCATTGAGGATGGGCAGTTGCACGAGCAGAGCCGCGCCGACTTGGCTACGGTGCCGGTCGCTGAGGTGCCGGTTGCCGAGGCTGTGCCGGTTGCAACGGACACCCCGGCAGAAGCCACGGTTGGTGCCCCGGTAGATGCTACCACCAGCCTCGCACCGGGGGAGAAGCCCGCTACGCATCGCCGCGGAAGCTTCCTCACCGACGACAGCATCGAGGCGATTTCCGCGCTCACCTCACGACCGCTACGCACCCTGCTACTGGGTCTGTCCTTCGCGCTGGGCGTGGGTGGACTCATCAGCGCCTCCGGCATGAGCGAATCCGCCAGCTACCAGGTGAACCAGCGCCTGCTCGGATCCGAACAATCCACGCTCTACATCAGCGACAGGGACAATGACCAGAACATGCTCGGAACCTACCGGCAGGGCGAATCCGCGCAGAATGTTGCCGACCGCATTAGCGCGCTGGACTACGTGAAGAACACCGGGTTCGTCAGCAGCGTGGCACCCGCCGACGTGCGAATCACCCGGTTCAGCCCCTACGAGGACGAACCCAAAACGGCGATTGGTCTCAGCTCCACCTCGAAGACCCGGCTCGAGCAAATCGGTGCCCGCATGAACCCCGAAACCCTGCGTGCGCTCGAACAGATGAACTCGACCCTCACCCAGCAGAACGTTGCTGACCGTGAACGCTCCGAGCAGCTCTCCGGCGCTATTGTGTCGGTCTCCGCTGCCCGCGCCCTCGGCATTATTCCCGAAGATAAGGCTGCAGATAACGCCACAACCGAGCCCAGGCCCGGCGAGCTACCCGCCGTCGACTACGGCATTAAGCTCGGTGGGTTGCCGCAGGTGGCACCCGGTGTGAGCATCTGGGTGGAAGGTCAGCTGATGCCGGTCATCGGCCTCTTCGACCCCGGCAATAGCGGCTACGAATTTAGGAACACGGTCATTGTCTCGCCGGGCACACTTCAGCGCACCGGACGCGGCCAGGTCACATACATTGCCGAAACCGAACGGGGCTACGGCAAAGCGGTCGCCAAGGCAATTCCGCTGACCCTCAAGCCCGCTGAACCCAGCCAGATCAACGTGGAAACCCCCTCCGACCTGCAGAGCCTACGCGCGTCCATTGCCTCGGATCTGGGCCTGTACGTGGGTGTGCTCTCCGGTATTCTGCTGGTGCTCGCCTCCCTCTCGGCGGCAACCGCAATGTACCTGTCCGTGCAATCGCGCACCGCAGAGATTGCGCTGCGCCGCGCCATCGGATCGAGTAAATGGCTGATTGCCCGCATCTTCCTCATGGAAGGCGTCATGCTCGGCGTGCTCGGCGGCTCCATCGGCGCCTGCTCCGGCATGATTGCGACGATTATTCTTTCGCTCGTGCAGGGCTGGCAGGCGGTTCTCTCACCCGGATTCGTGGTGCTCGGCGTGGGCGTTGGCGCCCTTACCGGTCTGGTGTCTTCGGCGTACCCGGCGTGGGTAGCGTCCCGCAAGAGCCCCGCCGACGCGATGCGCGGCTAGAGTGAGCGCCGGGTGAGGACCAACCAATTACCTGAAACCTGACTGGTCAAATAGGTATTAGATAGCCCAAACCTTAAAATAAGGGGAGGTAAAAACACCAGAGACTAGGTCAAAGGACAAAATCGTGAGCCGAACGCACACACCGCGCCACGCTGACAAACATCAGAACACAGAGGCCCCAGAGGTGGCCGAAGGAAAGCGCAACGACCGCGCTGACCGTCGCCCGCCTCTGGGCCCTGACGCCCGCAAAACCCTCAGCACGTTCGGCATCATCACCGCCGTGCACACCCTCGCAACGGTGCTTTTCAGCGCCGCCCTCGCCGTGATTATTGCCCGCGCGGCGCACGCCGGATTCGCCGCTGTCGCCGCCGAACACGCGCGCCTCAAAGAGACGAGTGCACCGGACGTGTACCGCGCCTACATTGAGTTCTCGGGCTCCGCCCAGGCACAGCTGGAGGCGCACGGCGGCTGGCTGCTCGGCCTCGGCGGTATCTTCGGTGACGGTGACGCCATCACCCCCGGCCTGATTGCGGTCGCCGTGGTTGCGCTACTTGTCCGCTCGGGTACCGACTACCTGCTGGCTGTGAGCGCGCAGCGTGCCGCCTCCGGGGCGAAGTCTCAGATTCGTTCCGCGCTGCTCAAGCGCGTGCTCGCCACCGGTGGCGCGGACACCCCCGAGGGTACCGGCGCAACCGCTGTGCTACTGTCCCGAGGCCTGAACGCCCTGGATGACTACTACACCAAGACCCTGACCGCGTTTGTTTCCACCGCGGTTGTGCCGGTCCTGCTGTGGATCGTGGTGGCGTCCCTGGACATGATGAGCGCCCTGGTGCTGGCGTGCACCCTGCCGCTCATTCCGGTGTTCATGATTCTGATCGGTAAGAACACCCGCGACGAAACCGCGGAAGCGCAGGCTGAACTGCACCGCCTCTCCGACCATATTCTGGAGCTGGTGCGCGGCCTGCCCGTCATTATCGGTCTGGGCCGCGAACGTGCACAGACCCGCGCCATGAACGCCCTCGGCCAGCGTTACCGCGAACGCACCATGCAGACCCTGCGTAGCGCATTCATGTCTTCGCTCGCGCTGGAGCTCATCACCACCATTTCGGTGGCGCTGATTGCTGTGCTGATTGGTGTGCGCCTGGTCAACGGCACCCTGGGTCTGGACACCGCAATTCTCGTGCTGCTGCTGGCTCCCGAATGCTACCAGCCGCTGCGTGATGTGGGTGCCGCCTACCACCAGTCGGAGGACGGCGTTGCCGCCCTGCGTAGCGCCCAGAAGATTATTGATGCGCCCCTGCCCGCCGCCGCTGCGGACTCGGCAGAGCAGAGTGCAGCATCGCAGAAGGCTCAGCCTTCCACCATCACCGTTGAGGACCTGTCGGTCAGCTACCCGGCGCGTCCTGCCGTGGTGACTAACCTGTCTCTGAACCTGAACCGTCGCGTTGCCACCGCCAACGGTGAGCGCGGCGCGGTTATTGGCGTGATGGGTGAATCCGGCTGCGGCAAGTCCACCCTGCTGAACGTGTTCTCCGGTGCCGTGCGTGAGGGCCTGGTGCCCACCGGCTCGGAGGAGCCCGTGCACCTGACCGGTAGCGTGACCGGCCTGGGAACCACCCTGGTCATTCCGCAGTCGCCGGTCTTCACCGCACCGACCGTGCGGACCGAAATGGCTCTCTACGCACTCAGTGCCACTGAGGCGGAGCGTGAGCGCGCAGCCGTTCTGCTCGGCGATGCGATGGACTCCAAGAAGCTGTCCGTCACCGATGCCGAGTCGGCGCTGCTGGTTGGTCCGCTGGCTCAGCTGGGCATGGAGAAGCTAACCGCCCTTGAACCCGGTGCCCTCAGCGCAGGTCAGGCGCGCCGCCTCGCCGTGGCACGCACCCTGGCTCGTGCCGAGGCTATCTACCGTGTCGGCGGTGAGCAGACCGTGCTGACCGTCCTGGTGGATGAGCCGACCGCGCACCTGGACGCCTACTCGGCATACCTGGTGACCCGCGCCCTGCACCGCCTGGCGGAACTTGGCGCAACCGTGCTGATTGTGACCCACGAGCAGGAGCTTGCCGCTGGCTGCGACACCCTCGTTCGTGCTGTGCAGACTGCCCAGGGCTACACATGGACCGCCGAGGCGAACACCGCCTGCGTGCCCGTGCCTGCCGAAGCCCCCGCGCACCTGCTCAAGGACAGGGAAGAGTACGAGGCTGAAAGCACCGCCCCGGCGGGCGCCTCCGCAGCTGCCGAGGTCAAGGAAGCCGAGCCTGCCGGCCTGTTCGCAAGCCTGCGCACCCTGAAGGAACTGACCGGTATCGGTGTTCGCGCCGCAACCGGCCCGGTGATCATGGCTGCGATTACTTCCCTGATGGCTGCTGCACTGACCGCGCTGTCCGGCTGGCTGATTGTTCGCGCCGCCGAGGGCCCGGCAATGATGTACCTGATGGTCGCCATTGTGGGTGTGCGTTTCTTCGGTCTGGGTCGTGCCTGCGCCCGCTACGCTGAGCGTCTGATGACCCACTCGAAGGTTCTTGCCGCCGCGAATATTCTGCGTCTGCGCGCCTGGGTTGGCGCATGGCAGAGCGTGAGTAGCGTGCGTGCCCTGCTGCGTGGTGACGCGCTGCTCGAACGCCTCGTCGGCGGTATTGATGAGCTGCGTGACGGCGTGCCGCGCGTTATTATTCCGCCGGCTGCGCACCTGCTGGTCATGACCGCGGCGCTGATTACGACCGCGTGCATCCTGCCGCAGGCTCTGGTCCCGGTCCTGCTTGCCGTGCTGGTCAGCACTTTTGTGGCTCCGTGGATTGTGCTCCGCGCCGATGCCCGTGCGGAGGCGCTCGCTCGCCGCTCCACCGCGCAGATGCTGCGCCTGGGTACCGGCATGCTCTCGGCGGCTGAGGACCTGCGCGCTAACGGCGTGGCATCCACCGCTGAGAAGGCTAACGGCGCCCTGGACGCCGAGAACCTGTCCGCCCTGCAGAAGGGCTCGACCGCGCAGGGTGTGGGCCGTACTCTCGTGACCCTGAGCTGGTTCGGCGCGGCTCTGGCGAGCGCAATCATTGCGTACCCGCTGGCTGTTGACGGCACCGTGCGTGCCCCCGAGGCGGCGATTGTGGTGCTGCTGTGCACCGGCATGTTGGAAAGCTCCCTGGGCCATGTTGAGGCGGTCCGCTCCTGGCCCGCGTTCAGCCGCCTGCTTGCGACGATCGCCCCGAGCGTGCGCGATGTATCCCTGGAGGGTGTTGTCGCCACCTCGACTCTGAAGCGTTCCGTGCCGACCGAGGCTGAGGTGGACACTCACGTTCTGCCGCGTCGTGCTGAGCGTCTGCGTGCCCGCGCGGAGGCTGAGATGGAGGAGCTGCTAGAGGCTGACCGTCAGCGTGCCCAGCGTTTTGCCCGCCCCGAATCTGCGGCTGGTTCTAAGAGCGATACCCCGCGCCCGCCGAAGCCCGGCGAACCCACCCTGGTCAGCTGCGGTACCCCGCAGGAGCTCGGCGTGAAGGTCACTGAGACTGATCCCGCCCTGAGTCTGCAGGACGCTGCCGCCCGCTGGCCCGGTATGGATCACCCGGTCTTCACCGATCTGAACATGAACGCCCGTGCGGGCTCCTGGACTGCGGTGACCGGCCCCTCCGGCTCCGGTAAGTCCACGGTGCTTGCGACCGTTCTGGGCTTCTTGCCGCTGGAGTCCGGCCGTGTGCTGGCTTCCGGTGAGGTCCTGGAGGGCGAGCAGCTGCGCGGCTACGCGGCGTGGTGCCCGCAGGCGGCGCATATCTTCGAGTCGACCCTTGAGGGCAACCTGCTGCTGGCTCGTGACCGTTCGGATCGCCCGAGCGAGGAAGAGCTGGTTGAGGTTCTTCGCCGTGTGGGTCTGGGCGAGTGGTTTGACGCTCTGCCTCAGGGCCTGCGAACCCCGGTGGGTGCTGGCGGTTCGTTCCTGTCGGGTGGTCAGCGTCAGCGTCTGGCGGTGGCTCGTGCCCTGCTGGTGAACTCGCCGGTGCTGCTGCTGGATGAGCCGACCGCGCACCTGGACGCCGAGTCTGCTCGCGCGCTGATGGCTGACCTGGATGCTGCGACCCGCTCCAGCTCCGTGGCTACGGTTCTGGTATCGCACCGTCCTGAGGATATTGCCCGCTGCGATGAGGTGGTTCGCCTCTAGCGGCTGCCCTCTAACAGGCGGCGGGGCGCGCCGATGATGTGCCCCGGAAGGACGCCCTAGAAGAGCACCTCAGAAAAACGCCCCTAGAAAAAATAGTGTGCATGGGAATGCCCCGGTACTTCACGAAAGTACCGGGGCATTTCTGCATTTGGAGTTGTGGCGATTTAGCTACCGTCTGGTGGCTCAATCGGTCGTTGAGAAGCGGGCAGTAGCGCCGTCACGAAAGGCGCCGCCTTGAATGCGCCTAGAAGAGCTTTTCACCCTCCGGGCTAACCGCCAGCGCCGCGGAAACCGCCGCGTAGTTCGGGCCAATCACGCCGATGCTCTGGGTGAGCATCACACCGGAACCGTCGCGGGCACCGTGCTCAGTCGGCAGGGAACGAGCCACACCGCCGGAGGACGCCGCCTTCGCCGGGCCCATGCCCACCCACGCCAGAGCCAGCTGGCTCTCACCGGTGAGGAAGCGGTGCGCACGCACACCGCCGGTTGCGCGGCCCTTCTGCGGGTACTCGCTCAGGGCGGTGACCTTGGCGCTCGCCAGTCCGTCCTTGCCGTTGGTGACGGTTACGACCTCCGCCGCGTCGCCGGGCGCGGTCACGCCCAGGGCAATCACACGGTCGCCGTCGGCAAGCTTAATGCCTGCGATACCGCCGCCGGCACGTCCCTGCGGGCGAACCTTGGTAGCGTCGAAGGTCAGCAGCTTCGCGTCGCGGGTGACGAAGGTGAGCACCGCATCGTCGGTGGGGCAGGGGGCGGCGGCTACGATTTCGTCGCCGTCCTTGAGCTTCATGATGTCCCACTCGGTCTGGTTCAGCGGGTAATCCGGGTTGAGGCGCTTGATGACGCCGCCCGCGGTAGCCATCGCCAGCACCGTGTTCAGCGGTACGAGGGCGACCAGCTTCTCACCCTTGGCGAGCTGAACCAGCTCGGCTGCCTTCACCGCCGACGCCATGGAGGGGGTGCCGCCGTTCTCGTCCAGCACCGCAATGTCCATGACGGACAGACGCACCATGCGTCCGGCGGAGGTGACGGCACCAATCTCGCCGCGCGCGGTGGTCGGCACAATCGAAGCGAACACGTCGTGCTTGAAACGCTTGCCGGGATCCACGAGAGCCTCACGGATGGGCTTGCCGGGGGTGCGTCCCATCATGCCGGAGGCGGAGAGCAGCACCCAGCAGGGCTCGTCGGCAATCTCGAGGGCGAGGCCCAGGCTCTTCTTCGCCTTGGACTGCGCGGTGACCGCCTCGATGGCGACCTGCATATCGTCCTTGGTCTTGAGCTGGGTGCGGCGGTCGGTGCCGTAGCGTTCGGCGACCTCTGCGAGCTCTTCGGAGACCAGTTCGCGCAGCGCCGCATCGGAGCCGAGGATACGCTGCAGTTCCGCGATTTCCTGCTGCAGGGTGTCGCGTTCTGCTTCCAGTTCCAAGCGGGAGTACTTGGTGAGCTGGCGCAGGCGCAGCTCCAGAATGTGGTTCGCCTGGGTGTCGGTCAGGTCGAAGACGACCTTCAGCTTTTCGCGTGCCTGAGCGGTCTCGTCAGACTCACGAATAATCTGGATGACCTCGTCAATGTCGAGAATCGCCACGAGCAGGCCCTCCACCAGGTGCAGGCGGTCGGTGCGCTTGCCCAGGCGGAATTCGGTGCGGCGGCGGACCACGTTCAGGCGGTGGTCAATGTACACGCGCATCAGGTCGAGCAGGCCGAGGGTCTGCGGCTGACCGTCCACGAGCGCCACGTTGTTAATGCCGAAGGAGTCCTCGAGCGGGGTGTGCTTGTAGAGGGCGGCGAGCACCGCCTCCGGGTTGAAGCCGTTCTTGACCTCGATGACGAGGCGCAGGCCATTGGTGCGGTCGGTCAGGTCGACCACGTCGGAGATGCCGGTGAGCTTCTTGGAGTTGACGCCGTCCTTGATCTTTTCGATGACCTTTTCGGGGCCGACCATGTACGGCAGTTCGGTGACGACAATGCCCTGCTTGCGGGGGCTGACCTGCTCGATGGAGACCTTCGCACGGGTCTTGAAGGTGCCGCGGCCGGTTTCGTAGGCGTCACGGATTCCGCTCAAACCCACGATGGTACCGCCGGTGGGCAGGTCGGGGCCGGGAATGAACTTCATGATGTCTTTGAGGCTCGCCTCGGGGTGCGCGATGAGGTGGCGGGTGCCGGTGATGACCTCGCGTAGGTTGTGCGGCGCCATATTGGTTGCCATGCCGACCGCGATGCCGGTGGTGCCGTTGACGAGCAGGTTCGGGAACGCGGCGGGCAGCACGGCGGGCTGCATGAACTGGTTGTCGTAGTTGGGCACGAAGTCGACGACGTCTTCTTCGAGGTCCGCGGTGAGCGCCTGCGCGGCGGGTGCCATGCGCGCCTCGGTGTAGCGGGCGGCCGCCGGGCCGTCGTCGAGGGAGCCGAAGTTACCGTGACCGTCAACGAGGGGCAGGCGCAGCGCGAAGGGCTGGGCGAGGCGCACCATCGCGTCGTAGATGGCGGCGTCGCCGTGCGGGTGGAGCTTACCCATGACCTCGCCGGTCACGCGGGCGCTCTTGACGTGGCCCTTATCGGGGCGCAGACCCATCTGCTGCATCATGTAGAGGATGCGGCGCTGCACGGGCTTGAGGCCGTCGCGGGCGTCGGGGAGGGCGCGCGAATAAATCACCGAGTAGGAGTATTCCAGGAAGCTGGTTTCCATCTCGGCGGATACGTCGATGTCGACGATATTCTCTACCACATCCACCGGGTAGTCGCTGACGGCGGATTTGGATCGGCGAGCCATATATCTCCTCGTGTCGGTGTGTTTTCGCTCCTCCTATTTTAGCGGGTGGTAGCGGATGAGACGGGCTGGTTGGTCGGCGTCATCTGTGGGGTGCGCCAAGGCGGTTGCGGGGCAGTAACCGAAGCATACCGGGGGATTGCACACCGTCATATGAGCCTGTATTAGCGTGGTCAAGTAGCACAGCCCGGCTGGAACCCTCTAAGGTAGAGGGGAGTAATACCTAACCGCCCTCATCGTGTGCGCCGACCGACGTCGCCTCATGAGGGCACCGCACGAAAGAGGTACGATGTACGCCACCACCCCCGAACGCGAGCAATTGGTCGCAGACATTAAGCATGCCGGTTTCTACCCCGACCTCGTGCTGGAAGTGGTGGATGACGCGCTGGCGGGCATGAACCCGGACGCGCACTTCGTACAGCATGAAACCCACTTCTCCCGCGATGATTTTCACCGCCACATCACCGTGATGGTGCTCTGCGGCGAGCACGTCATCTTTGCGCACCTGGACGACCAGCACCTTGAAGGTGACGCGCAGGGCACCGTGGCGCATGTGAGCGTGGAGGCGGTGCACCTGAGCGCTCTGAACGCGGTCACCATCAGCTACGGTTTCAGCCAGCCGCAGGGGTACAACGCCGGTAGCACCGCCCCGACTGAGATTTCCTTCCAGATTGCCTGGACCGGCTCCCTGCACATGGAGCTGGCGCCCGCCGGTTGCCAGGATCCGCAGTGCAACGCCGACCACGGCTTCACCGGTGATGCGCGCCGCGAGGACATTGCGGTGCGTGTGTCTGCGACCGCTGACGGCCCGGAGTCGGTTCAGCGTGCGCAGCATTTTGCGCGTGCCCTGCACCGTGCCCGCATGTACGCAACCCGCCGATAAGCACCGGCATCCCGCGCCTGCACCCCGACGGCGCTTGCGATTAGCGCTCGTCACACCCCTGAGAGACCCGAGAGGAACCTATGACGGCCCCGTCCCGCACCGAACAGCCCACTCTGCACGATGTTCTGGGCGCGCCGTTGCCTCCCGCGCCCGCCTACGGCAGCAATAGCATCGCCGATGTGCTGGAGTCCGCCTCCTCCCTGGTGGCTCAGCGAAGCCTGGCGCGCCCCGCGCACGCCCTGGATTCCGACCCGGCGTTCAACTCTGCAGCCGACCCGCTGAACCTTGCCGGTCGCCTCGCGGAGCATGACGTTGACCCGGCGTCGTTCCGTCACACCTGCGTGGTGATGGTGGATGGCCTGGGCGAGCAGCTCATCAACAGCTACGGCGGCTACGCGCCCGCCCTGCGTAAGACCCTGAACCTGGGCCCGCTGGATGCCGCGTTCCCCACCACGACCGCCGCATCCCTGACTTCGTTGGGTACCGGCACGGCACCCGGCGCGCACGGCATCGCCGGCTACGAGGTACGCAACCCGGCAGGTAACGGGGGAGCGGGCTCGGTCATGAACCACCTGTCCGGCTGGGACCAGTCGGTGGACCCCCACACCTGGCAGCCGCTGCCGACCGTGCTGGAACGCCACCATACGAACCGCCGCGTGCTCACCATTTCGCTGGGCAAGTACCGCGGCACCGGCCTGACCGAGGCTGCGCTGCGCGGCGGCGACTTTGTGGATGCCGTCGGCTATAACGCCCGCGTCACCTACGCCCTGGAGGCGCTCTCCAGCCGCACCCCGACCACCGTGTACCTGTACTGGGGCGAGATTGATGCGGCGGGCCACCGCTACGGCGTGGGCAGCGACGAGTGGCTGCAGCAGCTGGAGGAACTGAACTCGGCTCTGAAGCGTCTGGCGGAGCGCGCCCCGGCATGGGCGGCACTCTTCGTGACCGCCGATCACGGCATGGTGAACGTGCCCGAACACCAGCGCATCGACTACTCCGGCGTTGAGGAGCTGACCCGCAACATTGCGATGACCGCCGGTGAGCCGCGCGCCGTGCACCTGTACCTGGAAGACACCTCGGAGGCGGCACGCACCGCCACCGCTCAGCGTTGGGCGCAGTACTGGGGCGAGCGCGCCTGGGTGATTGACTCGCGCGAGCTGATGCGTGCCGGCTACTTCGGCCCGGTCATCACGGATGCGGCACGCGGCCGCATCGGCGACCTGATGGTGTGCGCTCGCGACGACTGGGCGCTGTACGATATGCGCCACTACCAGGAGCGTGCCCTGCACATGGTTGGTCAGCACGGTTCGCTCACGGACGCTGAGCGTCTGGTGCCGTTGCGTATGCTCAAGACCTTCTAAAATCTCAGCATTCTAAAACGCTAGAGGACATACAGAAAACCGCTGGTTATTCGGGTGAATAACCAGCGGTTTTCGTATGTCTAAATACCCTTGCTCGGGCGGTCGCTTACTTGCGGCCGCCAAAGATGATGTCGTCCCAAGCGGGAACGCTCACGCGCTGCTTCTTCGAGGAGGAGGGCTTGGGCTTCTCCTCGGCAGGTGCTTCAGCAGCTTCTGCAGGCGCGGGCTCAGCCGGTACCTTAGCAGTCTCTGCGGCGGGTGCGTGCTCGCTGTAGTCTTCCGGTGCCGGATGCGCCGCGGGGGTGTGTGCGGCGGGTGCGCCGGTCAGCGGGCCGCGAGCAGATGCGGCCTCGGTGGGTGCCGGAGCTACGGGAGCCTCAGCCTTCGGAGCCTCTGCGGGTGCCGCAGGCTCTGCAACGGGCGCTACGGGAGCCTCAGCGGTGGGGGCCTCAGCCTTCGGAGCCTCTGCGGGCTCAGCCGGTGCTACAGGCTCAGCGGGCTGAGCGGACTCGCGGTGCACAAACACCTCGGGCTCCTCAACCTGGGCGGGGCGCACCGAGCGGGCACGCTCCAGGAGCTCCTTGAGCTTACGCTCATCAGCACTCTCAGAAGAAGTAATGGGTGCCGGTGCGGGCTCGGGTGCCTTCGGGAGGCGGGCGGGAGGAACCTCCACGGGAGCCTTCTTCGCGGCGGCGGCAACAGCGTCCTCACTATTGCCCATCAGGAAGTATGCCGCCTCATTCGACGCGTACAGGCCCTGGTTCGCGGGGTTGTATACCCAGCGTGCGGGGAAGACGACCTGCGCGGGCAGGTTCTGACGCACCGAATCCTTCAGCGCAATATCAAGCTCAACGCGCCACTGGCCGTTCTCCTGCTGGCGGGTGGTCCAGTCCTGGGTTGCCTCCTCAAAACCGTAACGCTCGGAGACTTCCTCAATGCGGGCGCTCAGGGTCACCGGAATCTGTGCGGTACCCGAAGCGGAGCTGCGGCGACCAATCTTCACGTTCTGAGCGGCACGAATAATGTGGGCACGCTCAGCCACGATCGGCCACTCGTAGCGGCGCACGCGCTCCGGCTCCCAACCGGACTCTTCAGCGATTTCCTCAACGGAGGCACCCTGACGGAAACGGGTCTGAATATCGCGCGGGCCGTAGGTGCCCTTAGCGCCCAGACCGCGGGCAGGCTGAATACGGCGAGCCTTGGTGATGCTCGTGCGCAGGTTCGCGTCAATCGGCAGCAAGAAACGGGTGCCGTCAGCAGACTCAAGCACCAGATTTTCGCCGTCATCGTGAACGCCAATCAGACGCAGTTCAAGCATGAGAACCTCCATAGGTGAACCGGACGCGTTCGTGAATGTGTTGCACGGAACGCAAACTACCTTCCAGGGTACCGTGAAAGCGCGGTAAATCAGTAGCGGAGGCGGGATTTTCCCCAAAAAAAGATGTACTTTTCGGACCGAAAAAGCTAGAATGTGACGCCTAAATCGTCCAAAGCCTACCCAGGATTAGACAAATAGGGTGCCAATGGTGAACAATACCTGGCATGCCGTCGGGATTAAATCCCCACCAGCGGCACCTAGAGCACTCATTAAACCAGCGTGGCCCAGTTCAACACACAGCCACAGAACCAACGGAGCGTGAAAGTTTGGCAACTGATTACGATGCACCTCGCAAGCAGGACGAAGAGCAGAACGAAGAGTCCTACGAGGAGCTGAACGCCCGCCGTTCCGAGATGCAGTCCGGTGCGGTGGACGAAGACGAGAACAGCGCAGCAGAAAGCTTCGAGCTGCCCGGTGCTGACCTCTCCAACGAGGAGCTGAACGTTGTTGTTCTGCCCGCTCAGGACGACGAGTTCACCTGCGCATCCTGCTTCCTGGTACGCCACCGCTCGCAGATTGCACGCGAAGAGGGCGGCCTGTCCTACTGCATCGAGTGCGAGGGCTAATAACTTACGGGAAGGGCTAACACCCACCCGACCTACACCTCATGACGGGGCGAGTGCCGAGTGCACCCGCCCCGTTGAGTATGTGAAAGCCGCGCACAAAAAACAGCGCCGCGTCGCACCCAACACGGCACACCGCCGCACGCGCTGAACGCGAACACGCAACGAAAACACCCCGCAGTAGAGCCTCAACACAGCGCGAGGTGATGGCACAGACACCCGCGAAAGGTTAGAGTATTGACCATGATGACCCCCGTAAACGTCCACATTAAGCTGCTCGACCCCGAGCTGCCCGCACCCGCCTACGCAAAGCCCGGCGACGCCGGCGCTGACCTGCGCTCCCGCATCGACTTCGAACTGGAACCGGGCGAACGCGCCCTCGTCCCCACCGGCGTGGCAATCGCCCTGCCCGAAGGCTACGTTGGTCTGGTGCACCCGCGCTCCGGCCTGGCGATCAAGAACGGCATCACCATTGTGAACGCACCCGGCACCGTTGATTCCGGCTACCGCGGCGAGCTGATGGTCACCCTGCTCAACACTGACAAGACCAAGTCCTTCCACGTGCAGCGCGGCGACCGCATCGCCCAGCTGATCATTCAGAAGTACGAGCACGCAACCTTTACCGTGGTTGACGAACTGGATCAGACCGAACGCGGCTCCAGCGGCTTCGGTTCCAGCGGAATCCACTAGTCTGCTCTCACCGCGAAAACCGCACGAGAGAAGAGAAGAAACCCCCGCACCCTGCGTGCGGTGAAAGTAGGAATACCATGTTCGGATTTGGTAAGAAGAAGCGCGCCGAGGAGGCTGAAAAGGCCGCCATCGACAAGGCTGTCGCCGAAGAGGTCGAAGAGACCAACGTCGAGGTTGAGGAGCTGAAGGAAGAGGAGAACTCTCCCGAGGTCATTAAGTACGACCGCGTCAACGGCCCCCACGACATTGAAGAAGTCACCGCCGAAGACCTCGAAGACTACGTCGACCTGGGTGCGCTGCGCATCAAGCTGCTCGACGGCATGAACCTGCGCCTCGAAACCGACGACGCAACCGGTGCCGTCATCGCCGCAACCATCACCCGCGACGGCGCAACCCTGCAGGTGCAGGCATTCGCCGCACCGCGCACCACCGGCATCTGGGATGACATCCGTCACGACCTGACCGAGTCCGTCGCCTCCCAGGGCGGCAACGTCGAAATCTACGCCGGCGTGTTCGGTGCCGAGATGCTGACCCGCCTGCCCGCCTTCACCCCGGACGGTCAGCCCGGCGAGCGCATCGCCCGCTTCGTGGGTGTGGACGGCCCCCGCTGGTTCTTGCGCGGCGTGATTTCCGGCGCGGCTGTGCTCGGCGACGATAAGGCTGCCGCCTCCGTGGAGGAAGTCTTCCGCACCGTCGTGGTGGACCGCGGCGACGACCCGCGCCCGCCGCGCGAACTGCTGCCCATGACTCTGCCCGCCGACCTGGTTGTGGCTGAGGAAGAGCCCGCCGTGGAAGAAGAGACCGAGAACGAGCACAGCAAGCTGCGCCCGATGCCTCGCCGCGGCCCTGAGATTACCGAGATTGGCTAATGCCTGAGTTTTCGAACTACCCGAGTGCGCTCGCGGTTCCTGAGGAGCAGATTCTTGCTCCCGGGTACCCCGAGCGCTTTCGCGTACGCCTTGCCGGACGCGTGGAGCAGGTGTGGTTGCCTGCGCTGCAGGATAAGCCGATGTACCGTGCCGAGCTGGTGGTGGCGAAGTCGAAGCCTCTGCAGTGGTCGAGCCCGTTGGCGCTGATTGGCATGCCGATTGTGGAGCCGCCCGGTGAGGATTTCGAGGAGGAATCTGAGGAAGCCGAGAAGCAGCACCATCTGAACACGGCGTCTTTGGCGACCGTGGCGGTGCAGGATCAGCACGAGGTGTCGTTCCCGCCCTATGCGCCGTTCAATCCGGGGGACCGGATTCTGCTGAAGTGGCAGGGGCAGCGGATGGTGCCCGGTGTGCTTGCCGGTGCGCTGTTGCGTTGTTCCGGTGTGGTGTCGGTGCGGGCTCATCAGCCGGTGATTTATAACCCGCGCTATGAGATTGTGCCGCAATTCTTTGCTGAGAAGGGAAAATATGAGCGCTGAGCAGTCTTCGACCCAGCCCGACCCGAACGCTAACCCCGCAACTAACCCGGCTGCTGACCCGGCGCGGGAGGGGAACCAGTTTGCGCAGAGCCTGAGCGCCTCCATGGGCGCGAATATGCGCCGCACCGCCAACGGTGACGTGGACATTCTGCACGCTATCGGCGGCTGGCGCGGCCTGGTGGAGTCTTCTCTGCCCGCGGTGGCGTTCCTGGTGCTGTTCACCGTGACGAAGGAACTGAACCTGTCCCTGATTGCGGCGCTGGCTGCGGCGGGTGTGTTCACGCTGGTCCGTCTGGTGCAGGGCTCTAAGCTGGTGAGCGCACTGACCGGTCTGGTGGGCGTGGCAATCTGTGCGTTTGCGGCGTACCGTACCGGTAATGCGAGCGACTACTTTGTGGTCGGTTTCTGGACGAACGGCGTGTACATTCTGGCGTATCTGCTGTCGATGCTGGTGCGTTGGCCGCTAATGGGTCTGATTTTCGCGGTCATTCGTGGCGAGGCGTTGAGCTGGCGTCAGAACCCGGTGCGCCTGCGCCAGTACATGCTTGCCACCTGGATTATTACCGTGCTGATGATGCTGCGTCTTGCCGTGCAGGTGCCCCTGTACTTTGCCAATAACGTGGAGGCGCTGGGTGCGACCCGCCTGGTGATGGGACTGCCGCTGTACGCTTTGGGCGTGTGGCTGGCGTGGCGCGTGTCGGCTCCTGAGGAGGCGCTGGTGAGCGAGGATTCGGAGGCGCCGAACGCTGAGGAAGCTGAGGTAGCTGACAGCGTTGAGGGTTCTGAGAACCGCTAAAACACACCCCAGCAACTTCATAGAAAACTTTATAGAAGTTACGCGAAAGCCCCGGTACCCGTAACCGGGGCTTTCGCCTACCCAAAAACTTACGTATAAACGCTACGCGAACAGCGCGCGAATCTGATCCTCACCGGCAATGGTCGTGATAAAGAACAGCTCGTCGCCGCCCTCAATTGCCACGTCGGCGCTGGGCGGAATCGGGGCGCCGTCACGCAGAATGGCGGTGAGCACCGTATCGACGGGCCACTGCACGTGGTCCACGCGGTAACCGATGACGGGGTGGTCGTCGGGCACTGTGTATTCGGCGAGGGTCGCGCCGCCGGCCTGCAGGGTCAGCAGGCGCACCACGTCGCCGACTTCCACGGCTTCCTCAACGAGGGCGGTCATCAGACGCGGGGTGGACACGGCAACGTCCACGCCCCAGGAGTCGTCGAAGAGCCATTCGTTACGCGGGTTATTCACGCGCGCCACGGTGCGCGGCACACCGAACTCGCTGCGCACCAGCAGGGACACCATCAGGTTTGCCTTGTCGTCACCGGTTGCGGCAACGACCACGTCCGCCTTGTTCGGGTGCACCTGGCGCAGCACGGACAGCTCGCAGGCGTCACCAATATGCCAGCGCACGCCGGGCAGGTCAGCGCGCTTCTTGACTTCGGGTTTGGAATCGATGATGGTCACGTCGTGGCCGTTCATCATGAGTTCTTTAGCGATGGAGGCACCCACGGAGCCGGCACCAACAATGAGGACCTTCACTTACTTCTCACCTTTCGAGGAGTCACGATGGCGGCCGATGAGTTCGAGGGGGTCGGGCAGCTCCGGGGGAGTGTCACCGAGATGGAATTCGTGCTCGACAACGGGGGTTTCGTTGCGCTCCTGCTCGGGGGTGATCGTCACGCCGGATTCGGCGGGCTTCTTCGGAGTGTGGGGGTGTTTGCGGTGACCGGATGCGGGGGCGTAGTCCGCTTCCATTTCTTCATCTTCAACGCGCGGCGGGCGGGAGAGAATGCGGGTTACGTCCGCAACGTCGTCGGTGCGCATCATCACGTGCACGCTATCGCCCTGCTGGTAGGCGGAATCGGGGCGGGGGAGCATGCCCTCACCAAAGCGGGTGATGTAGGCGATGCGCACCCCGGCGGCACGTTCGATGCTGGTCAGCGCGTGGCCAGCCCAGCCGTCGTCGAGCGGAATTTCGGTGAGCATGAGGCGGCCAGAGGGTTCGCGGAAGTCGCCCTTGAGCGCCTGCTCGGGCAACAGGCGGCGTAGCACCTGGTCGGTGGACCAACGCACAGACGCCACCGTAGGAATGCCCATGCGCTGGAAGAACTCGGCACGGTTCGGGTCGTACACACGCGCCACAACGTTTTTGACCTTGAACATTTCGCGGGCGACGCGGGCGGCAATAATGTTCGAGTTATCGCCCGAAGAGACGGCGGCAAAAGCGTACGCCTCGGTAATGCCGGCACGCTTGAGGGTGTCCTCATCAAAACCAACACCGGTGACCAGGCGGCCTTCAAAACCCTTACGCAGCGGCTGGAATGCGCGTTCGTCCTGGTCAATGACGGCGACCGTATGCCCTGAAGCTTCCAGAGTGCGCGCCAGCATGACGCCCACGCGTCCGGCACCCATAATGACGAAGTGAGGCATACATCCCTCCGAATGTTGATGATTTGTGCTGATAAGGCGTTACCGTCTACCTCTACCAGTGTAATGGGCGGGTGGGGTTCCGCGCCGATGCCCCGTGATATTCCGCTCGCAATGCCCACTATTCGGCTGAATAAAATTGAGCTTTGAAGCCGCGACCGATAGCCTTAACAGCGTGAGGAATCGTTGGGATAGGATGCGCATCGCCCTGACCGGTCAGCCGGTCAGCACGCGAAATCTTTCGGCAGTCGCGCTGCCGAAGCGCTACGCCCTGCCTCTTTTCGGTGCCGACGGCATCTCTTCGGTCGCCTATGCCGCCGACCAGATGATTTTGACCCTTGCCGCCGCGGGTGCGTCTGCGCTCGCTTTTTCGCCCTGGATTGGTTTGGGCGTGGCGATGGTGGGTCTGCTGGTCATTGGCACGTACCGCTACAACATTAATCAGATTGCTTCTGAGGGCGATATTCAGCTGGTGCACCGCAAACTGGGTGCGCTGCCGTCGATTGTGATGGGTGCTTCGTCGCTGATGGACTATACGCTCACGGTGGCGGTGTCGATGTCTTCGGCATCCTCGTTTTTGGTGGCGTTGTACCCGCAGATTCAGGATTGGCGCACGCTCATTGCGGTGCTACTCATCGTTGCCCTGACGTTGTTTGCGCTGCGCGGCGTGCAGCTGCTGGGCAAGATTGCGTACTGGCCGCTGTACGTGTTCTTAGCGCTGTTGGGAGCCACCTTTATCGTGGGTTGGATTCGTGCCGCGACGGGTACCCTGCCGTTGGCTGAGTCGGCGACCTATGTGATTGCCCCCGAGCTCGAGACCCACTCGCTGGAGGGTCTGGCGCTGATGTTGCTTCTGGCGCGTTCTTTCTCCGCCGGTTTGGTGGCGTTCTCGGGTGTTTCGACGATTTCTAATTCGGTGAGGTATTTCCGCCGCCCGAAGAAATATAATGCGGCGATCACCATGATGATGATGGGCGTCATTACCTCGGTTCTGTTGGTGAGCCTGCTCGGTTTTGCGGCGGCAACCCGCGTTCACATGGTGCACGATACGACCCGTTTCTTGTTCATTGACGGGCACACGCCGGGGGAGTACTTCCACCAGAAGCCTGCGCTGTACCAGGTGGCGTTGGCAATTTATCAGGGTGCGCCGTTCTTTGCGCAGCTGCTGGTTTTTGCCACGGTGGGCGTGCTGATTATTGCCTCGCTGACCGCGTTTACGGGCTTCCCTGTGATTGCTTCGTCGCTGGCTGATTACCAGTACCTGCCGGTGTTCTTCCGTAGCGTGGATTCGCGCGGCCTGTACGCGAACGGTGTGCTGGCGCTGTCGGCGATTTCGATTTTCCTCACTACCGTTTTTAATTCGGACGTGTATTCGCTGATTCAGCTGTACATCGTGGGCATGTGCCTGTCGATGGTGCTGGTGCAGCTGGCGGTGGTGCGCTATCGCATGCGTCTGCTGCGCATCACCCTGGCACAGATGCCGCGCCGCGCCCTGCTGCGCGATATTGCGGTCTCTGCGGTGGGTGTGATTGTGACCGCCGCGGTGCTGGTCACCGTCGTGGTGACGAAGTTCGCCGCCGGTGCGTGGCTCTCGCTTGGAATGATTGCCCTGATGGTTGGAGGTATGGTTGTGACTCGCCGCCACTACGATGCGGTGGATGCCGCCCTGGACATCCCCCTGAACGCTGAATCCGTTGCGGATGTGGCGGCCCTGCCTTCGCGTGTGCACGCCATCGTGTACGTGGAGCGTGTGCGCCGCCCGGCGGTTCGCGCCCTGTCCTATGCCCGTGCCGGTCGCCCCTCCACGATTGAGGCGCTGACGGTCAACAACGACCGCGCCGCCCTGGAGGTCGTGAAGAAGCGCTGGTACGCCCTGGGCATTCCGGTGCCGCTGTCGGTGATTGATTCGCCGTACCGTGACACCGTGGAGGCGGTCGTCTCGTATATTCGCCGCCGCCGCAAGAAGTCGCCCCGCGATATTTTGGTGGTGTACCTGCCCGAGTTCGTGGTGGAGCACTGGTGGCAGCGTCTTCTGCACCGCCGCACGGTGCGCCGCCTCAAGCAGGCGCTGTTGCACGAGCCGGGCGTGATGACTGCGACCGTGCCGTGGGCGATGCACGAGGACGAAGTGTACGACGAGATTTTTGATCAGCGCCTGCAGGGCAAGGATGCGGCTACCAACGATTCGACCGCAGAGGTTGACGGTTCTACGGAAGCAGTCGCCCCGAACGTGACCCGTTCTGCCGGTGGTGGCCGCGAGCTAATCCAGAGTAACCGCCACGCCGTGTACCGCGGTCGCCTGCACGAGGCGGATGCCGTGGCGCGTGAGAAGAAGCGCTAGCCGTATCGGCTAAGCCGGTTTCTGCGCCTCCGTACACCCCGTACGTAGCCTCGTACATCCCCTCGAATAGCGCCTGGACTTTGCCCTTTACGCCCTATTCGGCACCCCTTGCGGGGCGTCGGAATCGGAGTAAAGGTACAAACCGGTGTAAAATAATTCACATTAAGTGATTCTTTAGGAGACAATGCTGTGACTCACCCTGCTACCACGCCTGCCGCCTCCAACAACGTAGACGGATACAGCGTCGGGCAGACCCTCACCGTCACCTGTGAGGCACCCGCGCACGGCGGCGCTTTCGTAGCGCGCACCGAACAGGGCGTCATCTTTGTGCGTCATGGCATCGTCGGCGAACAGGCAGAAGTGCGCATCACCGCAATTGGCCCCAAGCGCCGCTTCTACTTCGCAGATGTTGTCTCCGTACCCGTACCTTCCCTGGCACGCCGCCCCCACCCCTGGATTCAGGCGGATGCGCTCGCCACCGAAGAGGAACGCGCCGCAGCCACCGGCGTACCCGAACTGCTCGGCGGCATGGAGTACGGCCACATCAACCTGGATGAGCAGCGACGCTACAAGACCGATATTGTTCGCACCCAGATTAACCGCCTGGGCGGCCTGCCGCTCGAATCGCCCCTGCTGACCAACCTCATGGTTGAAGAGCTGCCCCTGCGCGATAACAGCGAGGGTCTGTCCTGGCGTACCCGAGTGCGCTACAACGTGACCAAGGTCCGCGCCCAGCCCGGCAACGAGCCCGGCGACCAGAAGAACGGCGGCAAGAAGAGCCCTGCCGTCACCTGGCGCATCGGCATGCACCCGTACCGCGCCTCCCAGCCCGTACCGGTTGTCGACTTTCCCCTCGCCGCCACCGAACTGCGCAACCTGCAGCTCGAGGAGCTGAACCTGCGCGGCGTACGCGAAGTCGAGGCGACCGTCTCCTCCCGCGGCAGGGTCCTGCTGCAGTTCATCGTTGACCCCCGCTTCTCCATCGAAGAAGTCGCCAAGGACATCGAACAGCAGGCATCCGACGCCTGGGGACTGCTCGCCAAGCGCAAGATTTCGCTCTTCTTCACCCCGCAGTCCACCTCCAACGGCAAGCCCAAGCGCCGCCGCCCCGGCTCCTCCCACACCCCCTACCGCCGCGTACCCGAAGGCGACCAGCTGCTCGGTGCGGGCCTGCGTTCCGTCACCGAAGAAGTCACCTTCGGCTCTCGTCGTTTCAGCTACCAGGTGTCCGCCGGCGGCTTCTGGCAGATTCACCGCGCCGCCCCCTCCACCATGGTCGGCACCATGCTCACCATGCTCCGCCCGCAGGAAGGCGAATGCACCCTCGACCTGTACGCCGGTGCGGGCCTGTTCACCGCCGCGCTCGCGGACGCCGTGGGCGCCACCGGCACCGTCGTGAGCATTGAGGGTTCGCCGGTGACCCATAAGGATGCGCGTTCGAACTTCGCGCCGGATGGTTGCTCCCGCACAGAGAACTCCGCGAACACCCGCATCGAGGTGATTCGCGGCGACGTGGCACGCCACCTGGTGGATCTGAAGACCGCCCTTGAGTTCGGTGAAATCCCCGCCATTGATGCGGTGATCCTGGACCCGTCCCGTGAGGGCGCGAACCGAACCACCCTGGAACGCCTGGATGCGCTGGACCCCAAGCGTATTCTGTACGTGGCGTGCGACCCGGCATCCCTGGGTCGTGACACCGGTATTTTGCGTGAGCTGGGTTGGGATATGGTGCAGCTTCGGGCGTTTGATATGTACCCGAATACGCATCATGTGGAGTCTGTTGCGCTGTTTGAGCGTGCCCCGGCGAAGCCTCGTCCGCGCCGCCGCCGCACCAAGTAGAGCGTAGCTAGTAGCCGTAAGTAGATAATCACCGTGTTGGGTTGGCTGGACTGTTCACCAGCCAGCCCACTAGGGGTTATTTCAGACCGTTTTCACTCAACCCGGTGCGTCTTGCTCTGCGGGCGCATAAATCTGCTTTTTGGCACCGTAAACGGTAGAATCATTGAAGAACCAACGCACGGAATGAGCCGTGCCCCGACCTTGAGGAGTGTGGGTGTATGTCCGCTGAAAACGCATTGCCGCAGGAGGAGACCCCGAATAGCGCCGCCGGTGGCGCACCCACCGCAGACTACAGCATTGGCGACGGTGCCACTGCTAAGTTACTCCCGGGTATTCAGTCCCCGGCGGATCTGCAGAACCTCAGCTACGAGCAGCTGGAGGAGCTCTCCAAGGAGATTCGCCAGTTCATCGTGACGAATGTGTCGGCAACCGGCGGTCACCTGGGCCCGAACCTGGGCGTTGTGGAGCTGACCCTCGGCATTCACCGTGTTTTTGAATCTCCCAAGGACAACATTCTATTTGACACCGGCCACCAGTCGTATGTGCATAAGCTGGTGACTGGTCGTCACGCGTTTAAGACTCTGCGTCAGAAGGGCGGCCTGTCGGGTTACCCGGACCGCGGCGAGTCTGAGCACGACATTATTGCTTCTTCGCATGCCTCCAGCTCGATTTCGTGGGCTGATGGTATTTCTCGCGCGCATAAGCTCAACGGTGAAGATGACCGCTACACCGTGGTTCTCATTGGTGATGGCGCGCTGACCGGTGGTATGGCGTGGGAGGCTGTGAACAATATTGCTGCTGACCGCACCCGCAAGGTCGTGATTGTGGTCAACGATAATGGCCGCTCCTACGCGCCGACCATTGGTGGTTTTGCGAACCAGCTGTCTGAGCTGAAGCACGGTGTGCAGCAGCAGGTGGATCGTGTGCGCCTCGACCACCGCTACGACCACGCGCTGGATGCAGTGCGCATCGGTCTGCAGCGTGGCGGCCCGGTCGGTCAGATGGTGTACCGCGGCCTGCACGGCATGAAGGCGGGCATTAAGGACGTCGTCGTGCCCAAGGGCATTTTTGAAGACCTGGGCATGAAGTACGTGGGCCCGATTGACGGCCACGACCAGCAGGCTGTGGAGAACGCACTGACCGCGGCGAAGAACTACGCCGGCCCGGTCATCGTGCACGCCATTACCGAGAAGGGCCACGGCTACGCACCCGCCCGTGCAAACAAGGACGACCAGTTCCACGCGGTTGGTCCGATTGACCCGCTGACCGGTAATGCTGTCTCCAAGAGCACCGCCGAGTCGTGGACTAGCGTTTTTGGCCGCGAAATCGCAGATATTGCGGATGAGCAGGAGAACGTCGTCGGCATTACCGGCGCGATGCTCATTCCCGTGGGTCTGCGCGAATTCCAGAAGCGCCACCCCGAGCGCGTTATTGACGTAGGTATTGCTGAGCAGCACGCCGTGGCGATGAGTGCCGGCTTGGCGTACGGCGGCATGCACCCGGTGGTTGCCCTCTACGCGACTTTCCTGAACCGCGGCTTTGACCAGCTGCTCATGGACGTTGCCCTGCACAAGGCGGGCGTGACCGTGGTGCTGGACCGCTCCGGCATTACCGGCCCGGACGGCGCAAGCCACCACGGCATGTGGGATTTGGCGATGCTGCAGTTCATTCCGGGTCTGCACCTGGCGGCTCCGCGTGATGGCGCGACCCTGCGCGAAGAACTGCGTGAGGCTGTCGCTATCAACGATGCCCCGACCGTGATTCGCTACCCGAAGGGCTCCGTGGGCGAGGACATTCCCGCCCTGGAGCGCCGCAGCGACGGTGTGGACGTGCTGGCACGCACCGGCGAACCCCACCCGGAGACCGGTCAGCGTGACGTACTTTTCGTTGCCGTGGGCGCTATGGCCCGCGTGGCTCTGGAAGCCTCCAAGGTGCTTGCCGCCGAGGGTATTCAGTCCACCGTGGTTGACCCGCGCTGGGTGATGCCGGTGCCGCCTTCGGTCATTGAGCTGGCTCGTGACCACCGCATCGTGGTGACCATTGAGGATGGCGTGCGTTCCGGCGGCGTGGGTTCGCGCATCCGCCAGGAAATGCGTGCGGCTGGCGTGGATACCGCGCTGAGCGAGCTGGGTCTTCCGGCGGAGTTCATTCCGCATGCTTCCCGCGAAGAGATTCTGGAAGAGGTCGGTCTGACGGCGGAAACCATCATTGCGGATCTGCGTGCGCAGCTGGCCGGCGATAAGGTGCCGTTCGCTCGTGAAGAGGGCCAGAAGCCGCGCCACACCCGCTAAGCGTTCCTGTCTGCGCTTCCCTCAGCGGTAGGCGCGCTCTAGACAGCACAAAGCCCCGCCCATCAATCGTGATGGGCGGGGCTTTGCCGTATGTAGGTTCTGAGCCGCCGGTTTTAGGAGTTGCCGGTGCCGCTCACGAAAATCTTGCCGCCCTTCACCTGCACCGGGTAGCTGGTCAGTGCCTCCTCCGCGGGGCCGTGCACGACCGAACCGTCAGCCACTGCGTACTCGGAACCGTGGCAGGGACACACGATGCGGTTAGAATCCTGCACCTGCACCTGGCAACCCTGGTGGGTGCAGACGGTGCTGAACGCCTTGTATTCGCCCGCGGACGGCTGGGACACAATCACGGTCGTGGATCCGTGCGTCAGACGTGCCGCCTTACCCACGCCCACTGCGGAGGCAGAACCCACCTCAACGGTGCCTTCGGGCGCGGTGACAGCGCCGTCACCTTCAGCGCAGGAGGCAAGCAACGCACCGGATGCAACAGCACCGGTGATGAGGGTGGCGCGGCGGGAGAAGACGCGAGTAGAAGATTCAGTTTCTGCGGTATCGACTGCGGTGTCGACGGCTGCAGATTCAGTAGCGGGGGAGGCGCACGCCTCCTGAGAGCGGCAGCATCCGTTGGGTGCGGGCATGATGGTTCCTTTCATGTACTCTCTCCACCCTATGCCGGTTTGGGATAAAAATCGAATGAGAGCAGGCTAAGCTTTGTTCCCGCCTGCACCCGTGAAGAGAATAGAAATGCCGGTCGGGCGGTCGCATCAGCAACACACCCAACCGGCACACACGTCTATTCAGCGTTAGAGAAAACTACCCCAAGTGGCGGGCAAAAATCGGCGCAATCACGGGGGCAACCAGGCCCGTCTGCCAGGGGCGTGCACCGTACTCGGCGAGTGCATCCCGCAGGGTCTGCTCGTCGAAACGAGCCGGCGGCTCCCAGCAGAGGCGGCGAACATAATCGGTCGTGATCAGGTTCTGCGCCGGAATGGTCAGCTCCTCCGAGAGCTCATCAATCGCCTGACGAACCTCGGTGAACAACGCCAAATTCTCGGGGCGCTTAGACTCCCACGCCTTCAACGGCGGCGGGGCAGTCGACGGCAACGTGAACGGTACGGCGTTCTCGCCACGTGCCGCCGCGGCAATCGCACGCACCCAGCGCGGACCCTCACGACGCAAACCACGCGTCTGAAAACCGGGGATTGCCATGATAGCGGGCACATTACGCGGCATGGTGCGTGCCGCCTCCACAATCGCAGAATCGGGCAGCAGACGCTTCGCGTCAACATCCTTCTTACGCGCCAGCGAATCACGCTCAAGCCACAGGTTACGCAGCGCCGTCAGCTGCTTGACCGAACGCAGCATCGTGCGGCCCTTCGTCTTACGCCAACGCTCCGGCTGATCCGTAGGATCCTTCACCGGGGACTTACACAGGTACTCGAACTCCTCCAGGGCGTACTGCAACTTACCCTGCTTGCGGAGCAGCTCCTCCAACGCGTCACGCAAATCAATGAGCACGTCAACGTCCAGCAGCGCATAGTTCAGCCACGACTCCGGCAGGGGGCGGCGCGACCAGTCTTCCTTCGAGTGCTTCTTCGCCAGCTTATAGCCGAGCAACTCCTCAACGGTCGCACCCAGATTCACGCGCTCCAGACCGGCAAGACGCGCACCCAGCTCCGTATCAAACAGGCGGTTCGGGCGCATACCGAGCATATCCAAGCTCGGGAAATCCTGAATTGCGGCGTGAATAACCCACTCAGCATCCGCCAGAGCATCGTTAATAATGCGCAAATCCTTAAACGCCTCAGGATCAATCAGATACAGCTGATCTTCACGCTTAAGCTGCACCAAAAAAGCACGCGAACCATAACGGATGCCCTGAGCGCGCTCCGTATCAACAGCCACCGGGCCAGACGCCGCCGCCAACTGCTCAGCGGCACGACGCAGACCACTCTCCGTATTGATAAGGGTCGGAATCGGTGCGGAAGGGGTCTCCAGAGGAACAACATCCGGAACTTCGATACCGTTAAGGGTCAGCTGAGGGGTGCCTGCGGCATTCTGTTCAGCTGCGGTACTCATGCACTCAATCCTTTTCCTCTGTCTGATTCGACGCGCCCATACGATGCGCCAGATGCCTGGGTAGGCGTACGCCCGAGCAAATACAAGCCCGGGCAAACACAAGCCCGAACAAACACGAGCCCGGGCGGGGTGGCGTGCCCGCGAAGGCACTACGCCATTCTACCCGCCCGAGCTTAAAGCCTCGAATTTAGAGAGACTCACAATAAGGGGTTTACCCGCGTGCCCGCGAGGGGGCTTGCCGGGGTTTATTCGGCGGCTTACGCCTCGTCAGCCGGGGCATCACCAGGCTGTGCTTCACCAGCCGGTGCCTCACTAGCCGGAGTCAGCGTCAGGCACACCGAATTAATGCAATACCGCAAATCCGTGGGAGTCGGGTAGCCCTCACCCTCAAATACGTGACCCAGGTGCGAATCGCAGGCGGCGCAACGCACCTCCACACGGCGCATACCGAAGGTCGTGTCCTCCAGGTAGCGCACACGGTCCTCAGCCAGCGGCGCGAAAAACGACGGCCAACCGCAATGCGAATCGAACTTCTGATCGGAACGGAACAGCTCCGTACCGCAGGCACGACACGAATACACACCCTCCGTGTGAGTGTTCCAGTACTCGCCCGTGAACGCGCGCTCAGTGCCGCCCTCACGCAGAACAGCGTACTCTTCAGGCTTGAGCACTTCACGCCAGTTCTTGGCGATAGCACCCACGCCGGGTAGCGAATTGCCCATCATGACTCCTTTAGCTTGCTCTCTTACCCAGGCTCCTACGCCATATGTAACGCCGCGACCGGGCGGATTATTCCCGCTGAGCGTGCACTACGCGCGGATGTTAGCGTACTTGCCGTTGGTGAGCTTCAGCAGGTCGTCCGGGGCGAGCTCAACATCCAGGCCTCGCTTACCGCCGGAGACCATGATCGTGTCAAAAAGCTGCGCGGACTCATCGAGCAGGGTGGGGGAGGGGGTCTTCTGACCCAGCGGAGAAATACCGCCCACCACGTAGCCGGTGCGGCGCTCAGCGACCTTCGGATCGCACATGGAGGCGCTCTTCCAGCCCAGGGCAGCGGCGGCAGCCTTAATGTTCAACTTGCCAGACACCGGCACGATCGCGACCGCGAAATCCTTCTCGTGCACGATCAGCAGGGTCTTGAACACCTGCTCCTCGGAGGCGCCGAGGTTCTTCGCGGCCTCTTCACCGAAGGAAGTGACGCCCTCAACGTGCTCGTATTCGCGCATCTGGAAGGGGGTGTTCGTCTCGGTCAGCAGTGCTACGGCGGCGGTTGCTGCGCCGCTCTTCTTACCTTTAGTTTTCTTAGCCATACAACCATTTTACGGAAGACGCCATGCGCCGATACCTATGCGCCGATACCTATGCGCCGAGAAGCCACATGTGTTTCGAAAAGCAACAACAATGGTGGCTTCTCGAAACACATGTGGCTTTTCAACGGTTATGGGGCTATTTTAGTAGCCCTTTTTCCTTCAGTTGCTCTTGAGAAAGCGAGCCAACAATAGTCCAAAATCCATCCGAATATTTGAGAATGTAAGCGCCGTTATCGTCCCCTTCGGCCGTATTTTTGTCTTCGGTGTATGACCCGTCGGGTTCAACATACATTACGAATTCCCAAACGTGTTCCAGCATGAGAGTGTATTCTTTAGTTTTTTCATCATAGATAAACTGACCATCGAGCTGATATTTGTCGAGACCATTAATAATCCATCCGCCGCGCTTATAAAGACGCTCGACATATCCGTAGAACTTTTCTTCATCAGTTCCCGGTTTCACATATGCTTTGGCGTATTCGCAATCACCGGTCTGGACCGCATAGTTGTGGGCTATGGTCCAGTCGTTGATCATGTTGAGAGCACCCTCCTGAGTTTCGGGGTATTGTTTCCGGCTCGGGGGGCTTGGGCACATTCTGGGCAGGACCGTAACCATCAGCTTTACGGTATTCGCCGTCGGGTGCCTTGGACTGACCGGAGTAGCCGCGGATAATAGACGGGGTGGCGCTTGCCGTAGGCGACTCAGATGCCGATACAGAAGCCGAAGCCGTTTCGCTCGGTGCCGCGGTTGCGGTGGCTGCCGCCTCATTAGTAGCTTGCTGGCCACACGCCGCGAGTAGGGTACCAAGGCCCACAAATGCGCCGCCGCTCAACATTGCGCGGCGGGTCAAAATAACGGAAGTCATAGAAGAGTAAATCCTTATATCGGTGTGGTGTGTGAATAGGGGGGCTGGTTAGAAACCGGAAGACTTAACCATTCGTACAAGTAAAACTACTGAATGATTCCTTGCTTGCGGAGCTCTTCATTAGAGCGGTACTCAGACAAATACCAGTAACCATCCATGTATCGGTAACGGAACATGAAAGTTTCGTTTTCATTTCCGGTATTGGTCCGTTTACGCATTTTTCCATTCGGATGAATGTACAGTCCGTAAGTCCACAAGCGCCGGGTGAGAACCCAATACTCTTTGGCTTCTTCGTCATACATCAGGTCGCTTTCGGCCTGGTACTCCGAGGTTCCTTCGATAACCCAGCCGCCGCCTTTGTAGAGCTTCTCGATATAATCCAAGAACTCAGTGTCTTCTTTAAAAGTTTCCAGCATGTACGGCCTCACGTATTGCATATCCCCCGTCTGAATGCCGTAGTTGCGGGCTTTGATCCAGTCACGCATCATCTCGCGGAGACCAGCAAAGGTTTCAGGATACTGTTGCGGCTTAGCATTAGGGAGAGGAACGTTCTGTGCAGGACCATATTCATCTGCCTTGCGGTATTCCCCGTCGGGCGCCTTCGAGCCACCAGAGTAGCCGCGGGTAATGACCGGGCTAGGGGTGGCACTCGCCGAAGGCGACTCAGATGCCGAGGCGGTTTCAGTCGGCGCAGCGGTCGAAGACGCCGAAGCACTAGCTTCGTTAGCAGCCTGCTGACCGCACGCCGCAAGCAGGGCACCCAGGCCCGCAAGTGCGCCGCCGCTCAACATTGCGCGGCGAGTAAAAAGAGTGGAAGTCATGGAAATACATTCCTTGTATCGGTGTGGTGTGTGAAAGGTGAATACTGCTTAGACGTTCAATTCTTCGAAGTCTAGAATTGACCACTTTTGGCCGTCATGTTTCATTTTGACTTTGAGAGTGTCGTTAGTTTTATCCTCGTTATCCCAAGCAGTCCATTTACCGTCTGGTTCAACGTGGATTTCCTGATTCCAGTTGCGGTACATTTTCCAGAAATATGTTTCGCCGTCTTCGGACCAAGGCGACACATCAGCTGTAAAATTTTCGATACCGTCAATAACCCATCCGCCGCGCTTATATAGTTTTTCGATGCTTTCGTAGGCTTCTAATTCGGAGCTGAAACTAGGTGAGATGAATTCTCGTGCCTTTGCATAATCTCCAGTTTGGATACCGTAGTTTCCCCACTGAGCCCATGCATCAAGCGTTTTACGCATGCCTTCTACAGATTTTTCGTTGTAGCCTTCTTCGGGGAGGCTGGGCTTCGGTACGTTTTGTGCGTTGCCGTACTTATCGGCTTTTCGGTATTCACCGTCGGGTGCCTTGGACTGACCGGAGTAGCGCGGATAGTGGACGGGGTAGCGTTCGCCGAAGGTGACTCAGATGCCGCTACAGGGGCCGAAGCTGATTCGCTCGGTGCAGCGGTCGATGATGCCGAGGCGCTCGCCTCATTGGCAGCCTGCTGGTCGCACGCCGCGAGCAGGGTACCGAGCCCCAGCAGCGCGCCGCCGCTCAGCATTGCGCGGCGGGTAAGAAAAACGGAAGTCATGGAAGTGTATTCCTTATATATATCGGTGTGGTGTGTAAAAAATATAGCTAGATGAAAACCGGGGCTACCAAAATGAATAGGGGAGTTAGCAGTTTTTAGCTATTTGCAGGAAGATCTTCACTTGCAATAATCTTCCAAAACCCATCACTGTAACGGTAAACAAAGATAAAGGCATCATCGCTCGTGTCTTTATTCATCGCATCGTATCCTGTTCCATCGGGCTCAAAATACAACACGGTTGTCCAGACTCGACGAGTTTTTACCCTATATTCCTTAGACTCTTGGTTATAGAACAGGTCCCCCTCTTTCTGATAAGAGTCCAAGCCCTCAATTACCCAGCCGCCGCGCTGGTAGAGAGCCTCAATGTACTCGTAGAACTTGTACTCCTCTGTGTCTTCTGAGACATACTTTTTGGCATATGAGCAGTCGCCGGTCTGAATACCGTAGTTATGAGCAACATCCCAGTCTTGCATCATCTTTGCAAGGCCTTCTTCAGTTTCGGGATACTGAGCGGGTTCATTACGCGGCTTGGGTACGTTTTGGGCAGGACCGTAGCCGTCCGCCTTTCGGTACTCGCCATCGGGGGCTTTAGAATTGCCTGAATACCCACGAGTTACAACAGGCTTCGGGGTAGTTGAGGCCGAAGCGGACACAGACTCAGATACTACAGTCGAGGCGGTTTCGCTTGGTGCGGCGGTCGAGGACGCCGAGACGCTCGCCTCGTTATTTGCCTGCTGGCTACACGCTGCGAGCAGGGTACCAATACCCAACATTGCGCTGCCGCTCAACATCGCGCGGCGGGTAAGAATAACGGAAGTCATGGAAGTGTATTCCTTATATCGGTGAAGGTAATTTTTAGCTGGCTTTGTTGATTTTCTTCAAACCAGTTATGAGCCAACGGTCATCTGTATATGTGCAGGAAAGTTCCCAGGAATTATTGTCTATTTCGCGGTTTTCTCGGGTTTCCCAACTACCGTCAGGATGAACGTACATAACGAAATTCCACTTGCGGTAAACCTTCCAAAGGTAAGTGTGATCGTCTACCTTCTGAGGGTTTTCTCCTGATACAAACTCATTATGGCCGTCTATAATCCAGCCACCCTTTTGGTAGAGGCCGCTCATCTCATCGTAGAAACTTACTTCCGACTTTAGGGACGGCGCTATGTATTGTCGGACCTCAGCGAAATCTCCAGTTTCTACCGCATAGTTGCGCCAATTTGCCCAGGCACGAATCGTCTTCTCCAAACCGGAAATCGACTTTTCTCGATACCCCTCTTCGGGTGCTGCAGGCTTGGGCATGTTCTGTGCGGGGCCCTTCGAATCTGCAGGACGATACTCACCATCAGGAGCTTTGGACCTGCCAGAGTATCCGCGGACAGTGGATGGGGTAGCACTTGCCGAAGGTGACTCAGAAGCCGCAGCCGTAGCCGATGCAGTCTCACTCGGTGCTACGGCCGATGATGCCGATGCGCTCGCTTCGTTAGAAGCCTGCTGGCCACAGGCAGTAAGCAGGGTACCTAGACCCATGAGAGTGCCGCCGCTCAGCATCGCGCGGCGGGTAATAAAAACGGAAGTCATGGAAACGTATTCCTCGTATCGGCGTGGTGTGTGAATAGGGGGCTGGTTAGAAACCGGAAGAGTAACCAGCCGCAAGGAAGAACCCGATAGTCGAGAAGCCACATGTGTTTCGAAAAGCCATAAACAAAGTGGCTTCTCGGCGAACATGTGGCTTCTCAACGTAAGACCCACGGCAGGGGAGCAGCCCTACATGTCGGGCCAGTCTCGGTGCAACGAATACTCCGTATCCCCGTCGCCGCTGTCGTCCAGGTGCCAACGCTGGCCTGTGCGGATATCAGCCTTACGCAACCTGGGGTTCGGATTATCCTTCTTACCCATGGTGGGATCATTCTTGCAGCCCCAACGAGTGTCGTCATAGCTGCAGTCACCTGCCACGCGACCCACGTCGGTCCACCACACACGAATCAGCAGCGGGTCACTGGTCGCCTGCGGGGTCACCTCCATCATCTGCCACGGGCCACCATCCACACGGAAGCGAGCCGTGTAGTGCACGGTCGCATACGCATGGAAGTTACCCGAACGTTGGTAGGCGTAACTGGTATCCGTCTGCCTCGGACGTTCACGAGGGTAGGTGGTGACCGGTTTACCCGCGGTGTAATGGGTCGCCTGGTCGCCGTTGCCGTACTCGATGACGTACGAGGAGGGCATGAGTTCAATTTCGACGTGTCCTGCGAGCATGTCTGCTTCGAGGCGGTAGGGGCCTCCGTCGTCGACGTAGAAGTTGACCTGGTCGCCCTTGTAGACGTTGGGGTCGCCTTCTGCTCGGCCGGTGCCTGCGGGATTGTTGTAGGACTGGTGGAGGGTCGGCTTGCCCGGTTCTAGGGATTGGGCTGCTTCAATGATTTGCGCCATCATTTGTTCCCAGGTGGGGCCCTTGTTTGCTTCGGATTTAGTGTCCTGAACAGCCTTAATATCTGAGGCAATGCAGCTCTCGCTACTGGGCCTTTTATAGGTTGGGAGACCCCGGTCTACTGTGCCGTATCCCTCTTCGGTGTAGAGGTTGATGATTTTGTAGGTTCCAACTCGGCCATCTTTGGTGACGCAGTATTGGACGTTGGGGTTGGTTTTTGAATAGTAGACCGTGAATCCGTTTGCGTTACTAGTTTTTTCCCACTCGTGGACTTGGGTTGCGTTAGATAGTTTCTCATAGGTTTCGAGAACGCTAGCGGAACCTGATAAATCTACGCCGGATCCCTCTAGGGAATTGTTGGCGGTGGAGGACTCAACAGGCGATATAAAAATATTTGCGCAGACAGTTGCAGAATTTGGGTTTGAGCTTACACATTCTGCATAGGAAGAAAATGAAGCTTCTTGAGCTAAGGCCAAATTTCCTGGTATGCAAAGTAGTAATGCCGGAAGAATTGCTGAGAATTTTTTGTTTTTCATTCTAGCCCTAGCTTCACTTAACCTTTGTGGTTGCTTCTACAAGCCAGCGCTCGCCATTATGACGCAACTTGATATCCCACATATTGTCCTCAAGATTACGGTTTTCCTTGCTCTCCCAACTACCATCAGGCTGAACATAAATAGCAACAGTCCACTCACGATAAGCACGCCAAATATACGTCTCCCCATCCTCAGACCACGGCGCACCATTAGCCTTCAAATGAGCTAGACCATCAATTACCCAGCCGCCCTTTTTATACAGATCCTCAACCTTCTTATTGAAGTTGCGCTCGACCTCAAACGTGGGACTAACAAAAGCGTCAGCACCTGAATAATCCCCCGTCTGAATCGCATAATTCTTATAGTTCATCCACGCACGAATCGTCTTCTCCAAGCCAGCAACAGACTTCTCACGGTAGCCCTCCTCGGGTGCCGCAGGCTTCGGGACATTCTGCGCAGGACCCTTTGAGTCTGCCTTACGGTATTCCCCGTCGGGTGCCTTCGAACCACCGGAATAGCCGCGAACAGTAGACGGGGTTGCGCTCGCCGAAGGCGACTCAGATGCCGCCGCAGACGCCGAAGCCGACTCGCTCGGTGCGGCGGAGGCGGTGGCTGCCGCCTCGTTATTTGCCTGCTGGCCACAGGCCGCAAGCAGGGCGCCAAGGCCCACAAGTGCGCCGCTGCCCAGCAGGGTGCGGCGGTTGAAAATGGTCGAATCCATAGAAGATGCGCTCCTATCGTCGGTGATGGTGTGTTGTTTAGTTACTAGTCGGGCTGGTTTTATGGGTTGTACCTGACCTCCGGAAGAAAAACAGCCCCGTAGTTCGCCCAGCAAACGCATCAATGCGCCGCGGAACACTACAGTTACCACCCTACCGCATGTTTGCAGCCGTTTGCATTCTTTTGGGTACTACAGCGACGAAACATCACCATACGAACACCTCAATGCTTTATGCATCAAATAATTACCTGCACGCAAAGAATTTACACATAATGGTGAGTGTTCCCTGACAAAAGAATTCCCACAGCAGACCAGGGGAGAGAATCGCAGACCAAAAGAATGAGCAACAATCTATGGGAGTAGACAGCGGGGCAGAGGAATAGCCGATAGGTTAAGGGAACAGTCGATAGGTTAGTGCCTTCACAACGGGTTTAAAACCCACGGCGAAGACACTAACCTATCGAACGCAGCAACTGCCCAAGAGCGCCCACCCAAGACAGACCCAGCCGGTGTACACCACCTCAGCCTCCGCGCCCGAACCACCCTCAATCACCACCTCCGCACCCGAACGCCTCCGCACCCGTATCCCCGCACAGCACCCAACACGCCCACACCCCACTCCCGCCCCATGCCCGCAATGTGGCGGGCAACTCATGCGGCTCACGCGGGGTGTTAGACAGTACTACACTTAAAACGAAAGTCACGACGCCGTCACTGAAGAAAAGAGTTTCTGTGCCCACCACGACCGTACACTTGACCGACCGTATCCCTCGCGTTTCTGCTGATGAGTTGCTGGCGGGTTTCCGCCCGTCTGAGCGTTTTGGTGAAGTGTCTTTTGATAGCTATATTCCTGATCCGAATCAGCCGTCGCAGGCTGAGGCTGTGCAGAAGCTGAAGGATTTTGGCGACAAGATTAATGGTGGCGGCGCTGGTGCCGGTTTCTTTGGTCGCCTGTTTGGTGGCAAGAAGAAGGATTCGACGAAGGCTGGCCTGTACCTTGACGGCGGTTTTGGTGTGGGTAAGACTCACTTGTTGGCGTCGTTGTGGCATTATGTGGATGGCCCGAAGGCGTTCGGTACTTTTGTGGAGTACACGAACCTGGTGGGTGCGTTGACGTTCCGTAAGACGGTTGAGGCGTTGAGCAGCTATAAGCTGGTGTGTATTGATGAGTTTGAGCTGGATGATCCGGGTGATACTGTGCTCATGTCTCGTCTGATGCGTGAGCTGGCGGATGCTGGCGTGAAGCTTGTGGCGACGTCGAATACGCTGCCTGGTGCGCTGGGTGAGGGCCGTTTTGCGGCTGAGGATTTTAAGCGTGAGATTCAGGTGCTTGCTTCGCAGTTTGAGGTGCACCGTGTGGATGGTGAGGATTTCCGTCACCGTGGCCTGCCTGCCGCACCGGAGCCTGTGGCAGACGCCGAGTTTGATGCGAAGGTTGAGGAAGTGTTCGGCGGCAAGACTGTTGGCGTCGATAACTTCGCTGACCTGGTGGAGCACCTGGCGAAGGTGCACCCGTCGCGTTACCGTCAGCTGATTGATGGTCTGGATGGTATTGCGTGGCGTGATGTTCACCCGATTACTGAGCAGTCGGTGGCGCTGCGTTTTGTGGTGTTGGCTGACCGCCTGTATGACAAGGACCTGCCGATTGTTTCTTCGGGTGTGCCTTTTGACAAGGTGTTTACTGAGGAGATGCTGGCTGGTGGTTATCAGAAGAAGTATTTCCGTGCGGTGTCTCGTTTGACTGCGTTGGCTCGTGAGGGCATGCTCGGCGAGTCTGAGTAGCCACCGCCTGGCGCTGCGAAACCCTGCATGGTGAATTGCACAGCGTGAATCGCGCCGAAAAGTTTATACAGTAAAGACCCCCACCGGATGCTCCACGAGAGAATCCGGCGGGGTCTTTGTTTGTCTTGGCTAGTCTTCGCTAGTCTTCGTTATCAAGCTTGAAGCTCTGCAGCCCTAGCTTGGTGGTGTATACCAGCTCGTAATCGCAGAGCCTATATGAGTACACGCCTGCTTCGACCTCTTCGAAGGGTAGGATGAGCTGCCCCTCCAGCATGAATGACTTCTGCCAGTTCTCGATGCGTTCCTTTTCTAGCTGGTCGAGTGCAGCGTCGAAGCGGAGCTTCCTGCCTTTGATGCGGTTCTTGGGCGCATCTGAGTATTGGTAGGGGAGTCGAATCGATGAAGCCGCAAGTTGCATGCTCTGCCAATAACTCGGCGGTTCGTCGGCTGAAGCGTCAAAGCGGAGAGAATCAGCATCGTCTGTGCCGTTGATGGAAGGCAATAGTCGGTAGCTTTTAATCGCGCTCTTGGGATTGCCCGGTTGGTTCCGTTCCACAATGATTGCGATAACTTCCAGGGATGCGTCGGTGTCGCGAACCTTTGCCTCGCCGATTTGCTCGTCAGAGAATCGCCGGTCGTTGGAATGGAGAAGACTCTTCATGCAGTCCGCCATGGTGTACTGTGTACGCTGAGGTGCACAGAGCAGATAGCCTTCAGCACGAATCTTGGCTTGGTCCTTACCTTTCTCGCATTCCTGCTTGGCGTTCTCGTAGACTTCTGACCATGCATTCGGAATCTCACCAGATGCATTTTCCTGGTAGGTCTTCTGCACCAGCGGACTGATGTCCGCAGGAATTCGAATCGGTTCACCGTCGAAGTGGGGGAGTAGCTGCGCGTAGCTGCTGAGCAGAATCATCGGCTCGTAGACTGCCTTAGATCCACGCGGGAAGTCAGGTGCCTCAACGTGCGAGCCGAAAGTTTCAACTCCTCGTACGTAGCACACGGGTTTGCGGTATGCGGGGGTGCGTTCTGAACTGCTGCGGCTATCGTGACGGTGTAGGCGTCCCATGCGCTGAAGCACCAGGTCGACCGGCGCGAAGTCGGTAATCATCACATCAAAGTCCAGGTCAAGTGACTGTTCGATGACCTGAGTGCCCACCACGATGAGGCGGTGCGGGCGCGAGGAATCCTCCCCGTCAGCTTCGCTGTAGTGCGCCTTCTTGCCGAGCTTTGAGACAAGAAGTTCTTCTTGCTCGGCGCGGTGCGTGGCGGTAAAGCGAGAGTGCGTGAGGATAACATGCTCTTCACCGAACCGCTCGCTCAGGAACGCATGCATTTCCTGAGCTCGCCCAACGGTGTTGCAGATGACTGCGGCGCATCCGTGGTCGTTAGCGAGCGGTTCGAGTACGTTCAGGACGCTTTTGGGGCTGTCGTCAATGAGTTTCAGCTCGATTTCGGTTTGCTCTACGGGCTGTTCAACCTTCCATTTCTTAGGTGTTCCGTTGTCTTCGGCGGTGAGCGTGTGAATGACGGGGTAATCCAGATCGAGGGGAGTAATATTTTGAGAGCTTTCCTGCGGTGCAGATAAGTTAGCGTTTAAATCCAAGAATCGGTTACGTTTTGGGGCAGATGTACTTTTTTTCCTGACTTTCAATCCTTCAGCGTAGTTCTTCATTAGATCATCACGAGTATCTGACGGTAGGGTTGCCGACATGAGAATGACGGGCGCATTCATCTGACCTAGCCAGTAGAGCGCAGCGGAAAGGTACTCGCTCATATACGCATCGTAAGCGTGCACCTCATCAATGATGATGACCTTGGATGCAAGCCCAAGGTATCGGAGCATCACATGCCGTGCTTGCAGAGCGGTCATGAGAACCTGGTCGATGGTGCACACAACGAAGCTGGAGAGAAGTCCCTTCTTGGTGCCGCTGAGCCAGCTGTGCCGCGCGAGAGACGTTCCAGGACGCAGCGTTTTTCGATTGTTTTCTTGCCCGGGGGTAGAGGATTCGTCGAAAATATCTGCCTTGGAGAGCGCCTCGTAGGACTTGTTGAAGCGGTTCTTGGAGTGGCCCAGGAACATGGAATGCGGTTCAAGAGGTCCGCCGTGTTCTTGCGCCACATTGTTTGTCTGGTATTCCACCCATTCGATAACACGGTCAAAGAGGGCGTTGGAGGTCGCCTGGGTCGGAGCAGCAAAGGCTACACCGGTGCGACCGGTCGCCTGCGCAAGGAACTCGGCAGCGATGAGGCCAGCTTCGGTTTTACCTTGACCCATGGGCGCTTCGATGCACATCATGCCGCCGCTTTGCATGGAGCGTGCCGCTTCGACTACGACTTCCTGCATGGGGCGTAGGGTCGGGTTGCTCCACCCAAAACGGGATGCATAGAGATTAGCAGCGGGAGTGTCTGGGTTGGTATCCAACGCAGCAATCCAACGCTGTTCAAGCCCGAGCGCCTGCCAGCCAATGCGTGCCCGCTGTTCCTGCTCCGCTGAGCCGAAGGTTCCCATGGGGAAGAAATCAGGGTTTGAAGCAATCCAGTCTGACATGATGACGAAACCGGTAATGCAGAACTGCACGGAGACGGGGAGAGCCTGTCCGTGCTGCGCTAGTTGCTGTAGTGCCGAGGATGCGCCAAAACGTTTCAGGGTAATGTTGTAGAGCTCCTGCCAGGTGGCATGCCACCTGGGGGAGAGGCGCTCCAAAATAACGTTGCTCAGTTCAGTGGATGTAGGCATGTAGTCTGCGGGTGTGCCGTGGTGTGCACCGGAGATACTAGCGAGAGTTTCAGCAACTTCACGGGGCATGCCCTCAATATTGTTGGTGAGCAGGTAGATGAGGATGCTCTGGCTGTACTTGCTGTGGGGACACCGCAAGCCGCTAGTAGGAGTGACAAGGTCTTCGGGGAACTCAAAGTCCTGCTGTTCGATACGCTGACGGTACACAGCGAGGTTTTCGTCGCGTCGTGCATCGAGCTGCCCGGAGAATTCGGGGGTTGCCTTGCCCATGTCGTGGGTGGCGGTGAGCCAGGATACGAGTGCGCGCGTATCTTCCATGGAGAGATGGAGGTGCTCACTGAATCGCTTCTGTAGACCGGGGGCGAGCCACGTATCCCAGAGTCGGGCGGCGACAGCGCCGGCGTCGAACATGTGCTGAACGAGGGAGAGGCCGCGGGTGGGGGAGTCCTTATCTCCTGTTTTTGCCCAGAATGATGCCGTTTCAGGTGTTGAAAGATGCTCAGGGGCGGGTGCCATGATTCTCCTTAGACGGTAGACTAGTGCGTGCCTCGCTACGGTGCGAGGCGTATGTTCCCCGAAGCAGACGGGGATGAGCCAGTATTTATAAAATTGGTTGATGTGGTCCCTGCGTGAGCGGGGATTCTGCTTCTATTGCTTCCTCTTCCACTCTACACCTTAAAAATATTAAAGGTATTAATAAATATTGTTAGATTGCCTTGACTTAACCTTCATGGTGCTCCTATAGTGGAACTATCAAGCCGACGGAGGCTCACCAAGAGCCTCCTGACAAGGCTAAACCGCTGGTCTCCTCCTATTGTGGACCAGAAACAATTTTTATGACTGCTCATTCGTCACACGACAGTGAGCTGATTTCGATGATGAAAGGAGTGAGAATGGCTAGCTTGGAAGAACCCCGCTTCAACCTTGTTGATGAAGCATGGATCCCGGTTCGACTGAAAACGGGCGAGGTTGCTGAGCTGTCACTCCATGATTTCTTCAAGCGGTTGTATGAGATTGACCGAATTCAAACGGATAATCCGCTAACCGATGTTGCAATCTTGGGCGTTGCACTCGTTATCTTTGCGCGCGCCACTTTTCTTAGCGAAGGTGTTAAGAGCTGTGGCGGCGCGGCTCCCTGGATTCGCCAGATGCGTGAGCCCGATGCCGATAATCTGACTGCTGTTCTGGGATACCTTGAAATTTTCAAGAACCATTTCTGGCTGGTAGGCGGTGACCGTCCCTTTATGCAGGTGCATGATCTGCATACGGCTAAGGGAGACACGAAACCCGTTAGCCGCTTGCTTTTGGACTCGGAAAGTGAGTACTTCTCGGTTCGCGCTGAAAAGACCTTGGACTCTCTGAGCTTTGCTGAGGCTGCACGCTACCTGCTGACGATTCAAGCCTGGGACTACTCGGGTATTAAATCTGGTGCGGTAGGCGACCCCCGTGTTAAGGGCGGTAAGGGCTATCCTCTGGGCGTGGGCTGGTATGGCACGACTGGCAAGGTGATTGTTCACGGCGCCAACATGATGGAAACTCTGCTGTACAGCCTTGACTACGAGCAGCTGACTGATGATGAGTCGTTTGCGCTTGACCTCCCGGTATGGGAGCGCGCTGAGCCTGATACCGCAGCACCGCGTGCTTACACTGGTGGTCCTGCGGCTCAGTATAAGGATCAGCCGGTGCCCGCGAGCGGTATGTGCGAGATTCTAACCTGGCAGTCACGTCGTATCCGTCTGCATCATGATGGCGAACGCGTAACTTCGGTTCTTGTTGCTAATGGTGACAAATGGTTTGACCGTAATACCTATACTGACCCTCTGACGGGTTATCGCTACAGCAAGAATCAGTCCTCGAAGACTGAACAGGTGTGGATGCCTCAGGCTCATTCGGCTGAACGTACCTTGTGGCGTGGCGCTGATGCTCTGCTGACTCGTCTTACCCCGGAATCTGAGAAACAGAATAAGCCTGCTCCTGTGATTCGTCAGCTGGGTTCGGGAAGGTACTTCCCGACTGATGCAGAGGTGCAGGTTCAGCTGGTAGGCGTTGAGTACGGTAACCAGAGTGCCGTGATTGAGAACATTATTTCTGACTCGATGACCCTTGAGCTTTCTCTGCTGACTGATGAAGGCGTGAGCGCCTCCCAGATGGTGCGTGAAAATATTCAGGCAACCATGGATGCGGCAATTGCACTGGGACAGTTTGCGGGTAATTTGTTGCGTGCCGCAGGTCGAGAATATGAATTCCGCGCAGACGCTACCGAAGCCGTGCTTAACCGTATGGAAGAGTCTTTCCGTCTCTGGCTTGCAGACCAGGGGTCGGCAGACGACATCTCCACTAAGAAGGAAGAATGGCAGCGTCTGGTACGTACCGCCATTCAGCACGAAGCGAACATCCTTATCGATAGTGCAGGGCCCAAGGCTATGCTCGGTTTCTTCGGTAAGGATCTTTCCGGAAACGAAGTTCTTTACAGCGTTGCTCACGCAGAACGACAGCTCCATGCGCGTCTGCGTAAAATCATCCCTTTGGCTTATCAAGCCTCCACCTCTCACTCACCTCAGGAGGACACGAATGAGTGACCGTACTGCGCAGAATGACCTGCAGCAGTTTATTGCTGCAAAGGTGATGCGCCTTTACCACCAGAAGAGTAGCGGCGTTTCGTCTGCTACTGCACAGCTGGCGAAGCTTCGCCGTGGAACGGGCGAGCCGCCGTTGGCTCATCCCGAGCTTTGGGGATTCGTTCTGGAGAAGGAAGACGGTACTGAAGGTATCCCCGAAGAGTACCGCGGTAAGGGGGACCAGCCGAGTAACGCGGAGAACGCAGCGTACACTGCTTTGACTCTTTTTGCTCTGCACCAGCAGGCGCAGAATCAGCCTATGCATGTTGCCGGTGTTTCTTTCGGCCAGGCAGTCGGTCGCTTGGTCAGTCAGACTACCCCTTCAGTGAAGAAGCGTTTTGATTCTCTGCTGACTGCTCAGACGGAGAACGCTCGCCAGCATTACCTGCGCAGCCTGATTACTCTTCTCCGTTCCGAAGGTATTGCGTTTGACTACGGTCGATTCGCGGCGGACTATATGTACCTTCTGAACCCCACGACGCGTCAGAAGGTTCTGTACCGCTGGAACCGCGACTTCTCCTACGGCATCGTTCCTGTTCGCGCTGCTGCGAACAAAACCACTAATTAACTATCACTCCTGAAAGAAGGAAAACATCATGACTACTTTCGTCGATATCCACGCCCTGCAGACCCTGCCCCCGTCGAACATTAACCGTGACGACACTGGCAGCCCTAAGTCCGCTTTCTTTGGCGGCGTTCAGCGCCAGCGCGTTTCCAGCCAGGCCTGGAAGTCCGTTATTCGCCGCGATTTTGAATCGCACCTTGACCGTTCGAAGCTGGGCGTACGCACCCGCTTGGTTGCTGACAAGGTAGTGGCGCGCATCCTGGACCTTGCACCTGAGTTTGATGCTGATCAGGCTGAGAAGGCTGTCGTTGAGGCATTCAAGGCGGCAAAGATTAAGCTGGAGAAGCCGAAGAAGAAGGAAGACGAAGAAGCAGGCCGTGCTGTTTCTGGCTACTTGATTCTGCTGAGCAACCAGCAGATTGATAAGCTGGCGCAGGCAATTATTGATGCTAACGGTGAGAAGCTCGTTGCTAAGGATGTTAAGGAAATCCTCGACACCAACCACAGCGTTGATATTGCTCTCTTCGGTCGTATGCTGGCAGAAGCCGCTGACTTCAATGTTGACGCCGCGTGCCAGGTAGCACACGCCCTGAGCGTTCACGGCTCTGAACCCGATTTCGATTACTACACCGCGGTAGATGACGTCGTTCGTTCTTCTGATGACGCAACCGGCGCAGGCATGATTGGCACCGTTGAGATGGCGGCAAGCACCTTCTACCGCTACGCCAACATCAACCTGGATGCACTGAACACTAACCTGGGTGATGCTTCTGCAAGCGTCGAGGCAACCCTGGCGTTTGTCCGTTCCTTCATCAACTCCATGCCTACCGGTAAGCAGAATTCTTTTGCTGCGCGTACCCTGCCTGACGCGGTTATCGTGACCGTTCGCAACGACCGCCCCATCTCCTACGTGAACGCCTTCGAGAAGGCTATTACCGAGGTTGAAGGCCGCCGCGTGGCTGCAGCTCGTGCGCTCGCATCTGAGGCTAAGAACATTGAGGAAGCGTACGGTTACGAGCCGGTTGTATCGTATGTTCTGGCTTTGGGCGACCTCAAGGAAGAACTGGCTGGTCTGGGCGAGTCTGTTTCTCTGAAGGGCCTGCTGGATTCCCTGGAAGCTCAGCTGACTGCTCTCACCTCTCAGGAGTCCTAATGCCTACCCTGCTCTTGAAGATGAGCGGGCCGTTGCAGTCATGGGGTACTCAGAGCCGTTTCCGTCGCCGTGATGCTGGTCATGAGCCGAGCAAGTCTGGCGTGATTGGAATGGTCGCTGCAGCCCTGGGGCGCTCGCGTAACGAGCCGGTTGACGATTTGGTTTCGTTGAAGTTCGCGGTGCGTACAGATGCCCCGGGTACCCTGATTCGTGACTATCAGACCGCTAAGAATTGGGCTAAGAACCCGAATGGTGCGGCTTCTCTTTCGACCCGCATGTACCTTTCGGATGCTGTTTTTGTGGTGGCTCTGGAAGGTGAACGTGAACAGTTGGAGACTATCGAGTCTGCGCTGAAGAAGCCCGTATATCCTCTGTATCTTGGGCGGCGCGCATGCCCGGCTGGTTACGACCTTGTCATGGGTATTCGTGATGAGTCTGCTGAGGAGACTCTGCGTTCCTTGGAGTGGCAGGTGCCTGAGTACCGTCGCAAGGACTTTCCGAGCCCGGTTGCGTTGCGTATCCTGCGTGATGCGTTGCCTGGTGAGCGTGGCGATTTGGTGCGGGATATTCCGGTGAGCTTCAGCTCGGAGCATCGGCAGTATGCTTCGCGTGAGGTTGTGCCGGTTGAGCCTGTCCTCGTAAATGCCAAGGACGATCAGCTTGCACAGAACGGGGAGGAAGGGGCTTCCGCGAAGAGCTCTTCTGTCCAGGATTCTGAACCTGATTATATGAAGGCGGTGATGGAAGCATGACGTATTTTTCTCGTTTCATGATTAATCCGCAGCGTCGTGGCGCGTGGAAGTTGTTGCGTAGCCCGCAGGCGATGCATGCAGCCGTGATGGCGACTTTGCCGCCGGATACGGACTATTCTGAGGGTCGCATCCTGTGGCGTTTGGACGAGTCTCAGCATGCTCCGATTTTGTACATGTTGAGCCCTGAGAAGCCTGATTTTTCCGCTCTTGTGGAGCAGGCTGGTTGGCAGACTCGCCCTGGTGAGAGCGCTCATTATGGTCGTCTGCTGGCGAAGCTGGAGAACGGGCAGGAGTGGGCTTTCCGTCTTGCCGTGAACCCGGTGAAGCGTCACACGAATAAGCAGACGGGGAAGCGTGAAGTGTACCCGCACGTGACTGTTGCGCAGCAGCAGGCGTGGATTCGTGAGCGCGCGCCGCAGTGGGGGTTTGAAGTAATTCCCGCGGTTGAGGGTCAGGATATTGAGGAGTGCCCGATGGTTTCTTCTCGTCAGGACCTCGCGTTTGCCCGCCGCAATGCTGAGGGTAAGGTCGGTAAAGTGACTCACCGTAAGGCTCAGTTTGATGGTGCTCTTCGCATCACTAATGTTGAGCTGTTCCGTCAGTCTCTGCTCTCCGGTATGGGTAGGGGCAAGGCGTACGGTATGGGCCTTCTGACCTTGGCGCCCCTGTCCCGCTAGGTAACGCGGGTGAAGGGCGGGGGACTGTCCTGCGTGATGGTACCCCGCCCTTTCTTTATTCACTCATACTTTTGTGCCGACGCTGGCACGCTGATGTTCATAGGAGAAGATCATGCAGGGGGCTGTTCCTCCGAGCTCGTCTGAGCTGTTTCGTAGTTCTGACCGTTTGAGTTTTGTGTATGTGGAGCATGCGACGATTTCCCGTGCGGATAGCGCGGTGACGTTTGTGAAGGAAGAGGGCGTGGTTCATTGCCCTGCTGCGAGCTTGAGCGCTTTGTTGCTGGGGCCGGGTACTCGTATTACTCATCAGGCGATGGCTTTGTTGGGGGAGTGCGGTACTACGGTGGTGTGGGTTGGTGAGCAGGGTGTTCGTTATTATGCGAGCGGTAAGTCTGTGGCGCGTTCTTCGCGTCTGTTGATTGCTCAGGCGAAGTTGGTATCGAATACGCGGAGCCGTTTGGCTGTGGCACGCATGATGTATCAGTGGCGCTTTCCTGGTGAGGACACGAGCGAGCTGACGATGCAGCAGCTGCGTGGTAGGGAGGGCGCTAGGGTGCGTTCTGTGTATAGGCAGTGGTCTGAGCGGACTGGTGTTCCGTGGGAGCGCCGCGAGTATGATCCGAATAATTTTGGTGATGGGTCACCGATTAATCAAGCGTTGTCGGCTGCTCATGCTGCGTTGTATGGGATTGTTCATGCGGCGATTGTGTCTCTGGGGTGTGCGCCTGGGCTGGGTTTTGTGCATACGGGTCATGCTTCTTCTTTTGTGTATGACGTTGCTGATTTGTATAAGGCTGAGGTTACGATTCCTGCTGCGTTTGAGGTGGTTGCTGGCTATACGGAGGGCATGGATATTGGGTCTGTGACGCGTAGGGCGGTGCGTGACCGGATCCGTTCTGAGAAGGTGATGGAGCGGGTTGTGCGGGATATTCAGCGTCTTCTGCTGTCTGAGGAGGTTCCTGAGGAGATGCTTGATAGTACTGAGATGCTTTTGTGGGATGAGTACACGGGAGGCACTACGGCGCGTGCGAACTTCTCTGGAGACGAGTCATGATTGTGATTGTGTTGTCTGCTTGTCCGGTGAGTCTTCGTGGTGATTTGACGAAGTGGCTTTTGGAGATTAATCCTGGCGTGTTTGTGGGTCGTGTGAGTGCCAGGATTCGTGAGAAGTTGTGGGCGCGCGTGTTGGAGGCGGGTGGTACTGGTCGGGCGACGATGGTGTTTCCGGCGGATAATGAGCAGCGGCTTGAGTTCCGGGTGAATAATGCGGATTGGGAGCCTGTCGATTTTGAGGGTGTGAAGCTGATTTATCGTCCGGTGGTTCGTAAAACGGCGCCGAAATCTGGGTGGAGTAAGGCGAGTAAGTATCGCCGTGCTCGTCGTGGTTAGGAGCTGCTGTTTATCGTGTATTCTGGATGCAGGCTCTGGCTCCAAAGTGATTCTATTTTGCTGATGTAGGGGGTAAATCCCCATGTCAACAAGTATGTTCCCCGCGCGAGCGGGGATGAGCCGGTAAAAGATGCACTACAAAACATTCATACCCGATGTTCCCCGCGCGAGCGGGGATGAGCCGCTGAGGTTGCAACAGATGGTGAAGATGCAGTCATGTTCCCCGCGCGAGCGGGGATGAGCCGCTTTTAGCTGGACTCGACACAATGGCCCGGTAATGTTCCCCGCGCGAGCGGGGATGAGCCGTAGCGCACCAATCGGAAGTGGTGCGCTACTTTATGTTCCCCGCGCGAGCGGGGATGAGCCGGTCTAGCGACAGGCCGGCGGCGGCGAGCGCGCATGTTCCCCGCGCGAGCGGGGATGAGCCGGGCGGCAAGTACGAGCCGGCGGGTATCGTCCAATGTTCCCCGCGCGAGCGGGGATGAGCCGCGCCGGAGGGCGAGCGCGGGCCACTGAAATACATGTTCCCCGCGCGAGCGGGGATGAGCCTGGGGTGCCCCACTCTCCAGAGCGGGTCTTACGATGTTCCCCGCGCGAGCGGGGATGAGCCGAGGTAGCAGCGACCGACGCCCTCCTTGGGCATATGTTCCCCGCGCGAGCGGGGATGAGCCGGCGGCACTTACCGGCAAGAATGGCTAAAGCAAATGTTCCCCGCGCGAGCGGGGATGAGCCGAGACCCGCACCATCACGCCACTGGATGGTCGCATGTTCCCCGCGCGAGCGGGGATGAGCCGCATAATCATCATTGCGCTTGACTAGGTATGTTATGTTCCCCGCGCGAGCGGGGATGAGCCGGAAACCGATAATGACCGAGAAGACCCCTAAGAATGTTCCCCGCGCGAGCGGGGATGAGCCGAGCGGCCTAGGCGGTAAATTCGGTGAGGATTTATGTTCCCCGCGCGAGCGGGGATGAGCCGGAAGCAGAGGCGGCGACCGGCGGCCTGGGCAAATGTTCCCCGCGCGAGCGGGGATGAGCCGGTTATAGAGCGTGGCGAGAAGCTTAAGAAGGGATGTTCCCCGCGCGAGCGGGGATGAGCCGCCCCTAGAGGAGATTGACGTCGATACCGCTCTATGTTCCCCGCGCGAGCGGGGATGAGCCGAAGCGCTTAGAGATGCTGACCGCGTTGATGGTATGTTCCCCGCGCGAGCGGGGATGAGCCGGCGGCACGCACCGTATAAAAATCTAGAGGGAGATGTTCCCCGCGCGAGCGGGGATGAGCCGCTACTCGCCAACCTCACAGAAAGGTTTACTGAATGTTCCCCGCGCGAGCGGGGATGAGCCTGACCATGTTGCAGCACTCGTAGAGATCAAGACATGTTCCCCGCGCGAGCGGGGATGAGCCGGTAGACAAGTCCCGCGCGGCACGTGCATACGCATGTTCCCCGCGCGAGCGGGGATGAGCCGTGCGAGCGCCCAAGACCACGCAAGCATGGTAGATGTTCCCCGCGCGAGCGGGGATGAGCCGCTGTAACTGTCAGGTTTGAGCCGATTGTGGCGATGTTCCCCGCGCGAGCGGGGATGAGCCGACTGACGGAAAGACCATCGGTCATGGTGCCCGATGTTCCCCGCGCGAGCGGGGATGAGCCAACCACCGCCATGATGTTGGAACTCTTGTCGGAATGTTCCCCGCGCGAGCGGGGATGAGCCGGAGCTGGGTTATGTCAATGAAGACGGTCTCAAATGTTCCCCGCGCGAGCGGGGATGAGCCGATTCACCGGGACGTTGCGGTTAGTAAGCGACGATGTTCCCCGCGCGAGCGGGGATGAGCCGACCACCACCATTTTTGAGGTCATCAAGGGGCTATGTTCCCCGCGCGAGCGGGGATGAGCCAGGTTCGCCACCTGGGCGACCCTGTACTAGACGATGTTCCCCGCGCGAGCGGGGATGAGCCGGAGACACACCACAATGGCAACCCCCCGTAAGAATGTTCCCCGCGCGAGCGGGGATGAGCCGCTGGATGAGTCGCTTATTGGTCTCGTCGAGCTATGTTCCCCGCGCGAGCGGGGATGAGCCGGCGGCATGTCTGGCTTCGTTCACGGAACCACGATGTTCCCCGCGCGAGCGGGGATGAGCCGGAACACAATTCGCGGTCTGCTCCCTGACGGGCATGTTCCCCGCGCGAGCGGGGATGAGCCACCCAGGATAGGCGTACGCGGCGGGATAGGTTAATGTTCCCCGCGCGAGCGGGGATGAGCCGCCGAGAGTGTTCCTGAAACTTTCGAGAAAACCATGTTCCCCGCGCGAGCGGGGATGAGCCGAGTTGCGCGTTTGCGGCCTCAGCTTCAAGGATATGTTCCCCGCGCGAGCGGGGATGAGCCGGCAACGGCACCAATCAAGAGAACCTTTCGGGGATGTTCCCCGCGCGAGCGGGGATGAGCCGTCCTTAGGGGAGTGCGTGATTTTCCACTCGCCATGTTCCCCGCGCGAGCGGGGATGAGCCGGCCCGCCGCCTAGCTGAGGTAACCGAGGCTCAATGTTCCCCGCGCGAGCGGGGATGAGCCGCCAACCCGCAGCCCACGCACCGGCAGCAGAGCATGTTCCCCGCGCGAGCGGGGATGAGCCGGACGCAGCGTCACCATTCCCGCCACCGCATCCATGTTCCCCGCGCGAGCGGGGATGAGCCGAACCCCGGCCGCTGGGTAGAAGAGTTCCAGAAATGTTCCCCGCGCGAGCGGGGATGAGCCGACGGTGACCGCAATTATCAAGGGCGACTGGAGATGTTCCCCGCGCGAGCGGGGATGAGCCGGAAGGTGGCCATGAGCACCCGACAGATTGGCGATGTTCCCCGCGCAAGCAGGGATGAGCCGAGCAAGAACACCGATACCGCCTGCAATAGCCGATGTTCCCCGCGCGAGCGGGGATGAGCCGGCGTCGGGGCTTCCGTCTGCCTTGTGACCCTGATGCTCCCCGTGCGAGCGGGGATGAGCCTGAGGGACGAAGCGTGCGTGCGGTGTCGTTTTGTGTTCTCCGCAGTAGCGGGGATGAGCCGAAGCGCTTGGAGATGCTGAGTGCGTTGATGGTGATGTTCCCCGCGCGAGCGGGGATGAGCCCTTGCACGACCACCTGGTGATTTCAAACCGCGTATGGTCCCCGCGCGAGCGGGGATGAGCCGACCATGCCGGCAAGGCCAATCATGACGTCCGCATTGTTCCCCGCAGTAGCGGGGATGAGCCCGTCTGCGTGGTCTCGGCAAAGCCCTTGCGGGTGTACTCCCCACACTCGCGGGGCATGGGTAAGGCCCCTCGACCCGCAGCAATAAGCTGCAGGTCGAGGGGCCTCCTCATGCATTAGCTGGTAGAAAGGTCAGCCCTAGAAAACTAGGGAACCACCCCTTACGCCACCGCCACGGTGCCCTTGGCTGCGGTGCCGCTTCGGGTCCACAGCAGGAGCGCTGCCACGCTGTTGATGATGTAGAAAATGTACTTGCCGACGTTCGCGAAGTTGCCCTGGGTCAGCGCCTTCACGCACTGCACGGTGTTGTACACGAACCAGAACTGCCACTGCATCGTCAACTTGAGCGCGTTCAAAATATTGGCTGACAGGGAGAGACCAAACACTACGGTCGTGATCCAGAACAGGAACGAGGTCTTGCCGCCGTAGCCAATGTAGTTCGCAGCCAGGGAGAACGCGAACGAGCCCACCACAATGCTGCTGATAATCAGCTGACCCTTAGCGCCGGTCGGCGGTTCCATTGCCTTGCCGCGTTCGGAGTTCTGCCACCTACGAATCGCGAAGGTGTACACGATGAACGTCACCGGGTAGGTGATGATTGCTGCCTTGTTGCCCAGAATGTAGTCAATCGCGCCAGACAGCGCCGTGTTAATAATGCCGAGCACGTTGCCGATGTTTGAGAGGCGGCCGGTCAGGCGGGTAGACATCATTGAAATACCCACGTTAATCACGGAGATCACGCCGAGGGGGATGAAGGCCGTGATCGGGCCCCAGTCGACGTATTTGTCGAGGCGGGTGCTCAGGTATCCTGATGCGACTGCGATGGTGATAACCAGTGCCACGCCGAAGAGGTCGGCGTACTTGGACTTGGCGAAAAAGAGGAGGGCCTTCTCAGAGAATTCCTTGGCCTCCATGGGTAACTCCTTTGTTGAGGATATAGAAACAGTGATAGGGTACCAATAACTATAACTCTTTGAAAAGGGTTTGAAACGGCGTGTCGCACATAAAACCGCAGAAGCCCACATATTCCACATCCCGGAACGCCTCGGCGTACAACAACCCGAAGTCACCCCATCAAAAACCCATACCAACTTCCGGCAAACCTTGCCAGATAACGCCCCTACCTCGCCGAACACCGAAAATGGGCGTAAAATCACCGCCGGTTCATCTTCGCTTTAACAGAAACCTTAAGGTACGCTAGATGACTGGGTCCAGGAATCATGCCGGTCTCACTCACCGCGCATCCGCCCGACAGACACCCGCACCCCGCACGCTGCGTCTCACTCACGCACGCCAGAGGGGGAGGGAACCCAACGTATCGGCCTCACTCACCGTTTACGCCGCTGTCCGCGCGTCCTGCCACCCGTAACTCACTCAACTCAAACAAGAACTGAATAGGACAATCATGCCCTTGCTTACCCATCGACTCTCACGACGATTCTTCGTAAAGGGTGCTTCCGCCGCCGCCGCTGCAGGCGCACTGACCCTGCAGGCACAGGCCGCTCAGGCAGACGAAGCACCCACCAACATTGCCGCCCCGGCAACCGAGGAAACTAAAGGCCCGCGCCTCGTCATTCAGCGCGCCACCATCACCGAAACCGGTATGACCGTCAACTACACCGCACACGGTCTGCGCGAATTCCTCACCGAAGGCACCACCCTGACCGTACGCCACGGCTACGTTCGTAACGACTCTTTCGAAACTCTGCGCTCCTGGCCGCTCACCCCCGAATTTGACGGTGACGCTGACAGTTTCAGCGGTAGCGACCAGTTCCCCATCGAGCTGATGCAGGGTGAGGGTGTCGATTACGCCCTGCAGCTGGATATTTGCTCCGACCCGTGGGGCCAGGAGATTACCCACCAGATTGCTGCACGCATCCCCGTGGCCGAGACCAAGATTCTGAAGACTTCTTTCGAAGACGTTCCGGATAACCACCCGTTCGCTGAGGATATCCGCATGGCGAACCAGAAGAAGTGGCTGATGCCAAACCCGCAGACTGGCGCGTTCGAGCCGGACCGCCCCGTGACCCGTGAGGAGCTTATTGCTCTGCTGAACCACGCTGCCGGCCACGCTGGCGTGAGTGAAAACTCTGAGGTTGCGCCCTTCGCGGATGCGGCAGGCCGCCCGACCGCGAACGCCCTGCACTGGGCTCGTGACCGCAAGATTACCGAGCCGCTCACCGGTGGCGACAAGATTGACCCGACCGCACCGGTTTCTCACGAAGAGCTGGCGGCTGTGCTGTTCCAGTACAACGCGGAGGTTCAGCTGACCGAAATGAACGAGGCTGCTGGTTCTCGTTTCCGCGACGTGCTCGGTGCCGGTACCCTGCACCGTTACGTTGCATGGGCTGGCGCGAACGACATCGTGCTCGACGCTTCGGGTATGTTCAAGCCGACCGCGCCGACTACTCGCGCGGAGCTGGCTCGTTTCATTCGCCGTTACAAGCTGCAGAACCTGCTGTTCACTGACTTCTCGTACGTTTCTTAAACCTCGTACGGCTCCTAAATTTAGCTAACCCCGGCACTGCGCGTGCCTGTTGGGGTTCGTGAACCCCCCCCGTCTTCTGGCTTTTGCTGGAGGCGGGGGTTTTGTTGTGCGGGTTTAGTGACAGGCTGTGCCTGTCATATGAAATTTTGCGTCATATATACCTGAAATCTTGCAAAAACCTGGAAGCTAAGTAAGTATTACCTAGAAGGTAAATTAATGATTGCCTTACTTAATACTGTGTGAAGGCTAGTTCACTCCTTGTGGGTGCACGAAACACCCGCCGTAAAGGCAGAAAAACACGGTGCCTCACCGCCCCCCCCGTAGGCGGGGGAGAGGCGCCCCTCCACACACCACCCACACGATAAAGGACATACATATGAACCTCGCTTCGAGCAAGGCATTCAAGGGCCTCGCCGTTGGATCGCTGGCACTGGCAATTTCAGGTGTTGCCACCATCCCCGCATCGTTCGCGGCAGACTCCACCCCGGCGGCAAGCCAGAGCACTGACGCTCGCACCATCACCGACAAGGCGATGGCAAAGATCACCCAGGGCTTGCCCGGCCAGTTCCAGGTCGCATACTCCAAGAAGACCAACAAGATTTGGGTTGCGGGCACCGCTGACCGCGACAAGCACGTCTCCACTATCGCTCGCATTGACGCGAATTCCCTGAAGATTGAGGCAGTCGCCGAGCTGCCCATCGTCAAGAACGACAAGGGCTACCAGTACGACGCGGCCTACGGCATCACCGTTGACGATGTGGACGGTACCGTCTGGGTTACCAACACCATCGATAACTCCATTTCTGTGTACGATCAGGCAACGATGCAGCAGGTTTGGACCACCGCAGGTATCGCAGAGACTGACCCGAACTGGATTGAGCACCCCCGCTCCGTTCTGGTCGACCACGAATCCGGCAAGGCGTTCGTGACCGGTCGCTTCTTCGTATCCGCTATCGACCTGAAGACCAAGCAGGTTGAGAAGATCCAGCTCGAGGGCGCACCCGACGGCGGTACCCGTTACGTCAGCATGAACATCCTGGTTGACGGCGGTAAGCTGTACGTTCCCGAGCGTACCGGCGGCAAGATTTTCGTCATCGACACCAAGACCTTCAAGGTGGAGAGCAGCTTCGACACCAAGGGCAACGCTGAGGGCGAGGTTCGCCCCTCTGACATCGCGATTGACCACTCCCAGAACGAAATTTACGTCTCCTCCCAGGGCGTGAAGGGCGTGAACTCTGGCGTGTCCATCTACGATGCGACCACCCACGAGTTCAAGAAGTTCATCCCGGTCGGCACCCAGGCACTCTCCCTGGACAACGACGAGGCGAACGACCTGGTGTACGTCTCCGACTTTGGCACCGGTAAGGTCGGCGTGATTGACGGCGGCGCAGCAGATAAGCTGATCGCAGAGGTCGCTATGAACGGCGGCAAGGCAAACGACCTGGTCGTACTGCCCAACGGCTCCGTAGTTGCTGTGGACAAGCAGGCTGGCGCAACCGCAACCGTACCCTACGTGCTCGACGGCACCACCGGCACCGTCAGCACCTCGGACAAGGTCACCAGCAAGCCCGGCAAGGACCGCCAGGGCAACGACGTACCCGCCAAGACCACCGACATTCAGGCGAACTCCATCCTGAAGTTCAAGGTCACCGCAACCGCAGGCGACAACTCCGAGGTCAAGCAGGTCACCCCTGAAACCCGCGAGTTCCAGGGCTACCCGGCAACCGCCACCAAGACCAAGGCAACTGACAACAACGCAACCACCCCCTCCACCGAGGCTCACCGCACCGTGGACGCAAACGGTAGCGTTGCGAACATCATTCAGGGTCTGCCCGGTCAGTTCCAGGTTGGTTACTCCAAGAAGAACCACAAGCTGTTCGTACCCACCGTGGGTGCGCGTGGCAACCTTGCTTCTTCCCTGGCACGCGTGGATGCAGACACCCTGCAGACCGAGGCATTCGCCGAGCTGCCCGTGAAGAAGAACGACAAGGGCCAGTACGGCTACACCTCCGCATACGGTGTGACCGTTGATGACGTGGACGGCACCGTCTGGGTCACCAACACCACCGACAACTCCGTGGCAGTATACGACCAGCAGACCCTCAAGCTCATCTGGACCAACGAGGGCGTGAAGAAAGACGACCCGAACTGGATCGAGCACCCCCGCTCCGTTTTGGTTGACCACGAGTCCGGCAAGGCGTTCGTGACCGGCCGCTTCTTCGTCTCCGCAATCGACCTGAAGACCAAGCAGGTTGAGAAGATTCAGCTCGAGGGCGCACCCGACGGCGGCACCCGCTACGTGAGCATGAACCTGTTCCTGGACGGCGGTAAGCTGTACGTTCCCGAGCGTACCGGCGGCAAGCTCTTCGTCGTGGATACCAAGACCTTCAAGGTTGAGAAGACCATCCAGACTCAGGGTGAGGATTCCAACGTTGAGGTTCGCCCCTCCGACGTTGCTGTGGACCACTCGCTGAATGAGATTTACGTTTCTTCTCAGGGCGTGAAGGGCGTTAACTCCGGTATCTCCGTGTACGACCTGAACACCGGTGCGTTCAAGAAGTTCGTCAAGTTCGGCACCCAGGCGCTCGCTCTGGAGCACGATGAGGACCGCGACCTGGTGTACGTTACCGACTTCGGTACCGGCAAGGTAGCTGTCTTCGACGGCCGTGCTGATGAGGTCATCGGCGAAGTCGAGATGAACGGCGCCGCAGCAAACGACGTGACCCTGCTCAAGGACGGCTCCGTGCTGGTCCTCGACAAGAAGGACCGCGACGAAAAGGTCACCCTGCCCTACGTGCTCAACGGCACCACCGGCGAGATCACCACCGCCAGCGAGTACACCACCCTGCCCACCAAGGACCGCCAGGGTAACGACGTTCCCGCATCGGTTCAGCAGCTGAAGGCTAACTCGATTCTGAAGTTCAAGGTTGGTCTGAAGGACACTGACGCGAGCGCAGCTCCGGTGGGTATCACCCCGACTTCGCTGCAGTTCGCTGGTTACCCGACGGTGACCGGTGTGAAGGCTGAGGAGTCGAAGCCGGCTGACCCGAAGCCTGCAGATCCGAAGCCTGCTGACCCGAAGCCTGCTGACCCGAAGCCTGCAGACCCGAAGCCTGCAGACCCGAAGCCTGCAGATCCGAAGCCTGCAGATCCGAAGGTAGAGGACAAGAAGGCTGAAGATAAGAAGTCTGAGGACGTTAAGTCTGAGAACACCGCAGACACTAAGGACCAGACCTCCAAGGACCAGGCTTCTCAGTCTGACTCCAAGTCTGACGCTAAGACCGGTGCACAGGATTCCAAGTCTGCTCCGGATGCTGTGAAGGCTGATAAGTCCGGTTCGGCTGTGAAGAACGGCGGTTCCTCCGCAGGCGGTTCCGATACTTTGGGCGGTGGCTCCTCGGTAGCTAAGAGCGACGCAGGCTCCTCGCAGGCTGGCTCCTCGCGTGGCGCTCTGGCGAACACCGGTGCTAACGCTGTGATGCCGCTGGTTGCTTTCGCTTCTGTGGCTCTGATTGCGGGTGCTGCTCTGGTGATGCGCCGCCGCAAGGCATAAAGCGTAGCGTTTAGCCCTCGGGCGTAACTGCTCGATATAACGCGTGAAAAGGCGGGTATTTTCTCTTTCGGATTCTTCGAATCTGGGGGAGGGGTACCCGCCTTTTGTGTGCCCGCTTGGGCTAATGCTGGGTAGGTGGTTTTAGGACATATTTATATATGTGCACTTGCCTGTAAAAATATAGGTTTTGAATGCCGAGAAAATGTGAAACCCGTGGTGAATCTCGCAAGTGCGCCTCACCTAAACTTTTACATTAATGTGTAAATATAAAAGCATCACAACACCCCTCGCGACCTGGGTTTTTGCCTGCAAGGGCAAGGAAAAACCCGGGAAACACCTCAACCTTCACGTGATACTGAAGGCGAATTAGGGGATCACTCACAAAAACACAAAACACACCCACGTTGCTGCTTGTATTTTCCTGAGAAAACACTGAGGATTAGAAGGTAGGTAAATTTATGCGTTACCTGCATTTCTGCTTTTCGTGCCGTCGAATATGTCACCGCGTATTCACGGGTGTCTCGTTAGCATTCGCATGCGGCATGTGAGCACTTCCGTTACACATTTGAAGGACACACATTGAACCTCACTCCCTCCTCGGGTAAAGCACTGAAGGGGCTCGCTGTCGGCTCCCTCGCGCTCGCAATCTCCGGCGCAGCCATGATTCCTGCCTCCTTCGCAGCACCGAACACCGCAAACCAGACCGCGACCACCAGCGCCTCGGTTCCTTCCACCGCATCGCTGAGCCGCGTTGTTGACACCTCCGCATCCGTCGCGCAGATTACCCAGGGTCTGCCCGGTCAGTACCAGGTTGCCTACTCTAAGGCGACCAACAAGATCTGGATGGTCGGCGTGGGTGCACGCGGCGACCTCGCCTCCACCATTGCTCGTGTCAACGCAGACACTCTTCAGATTGAAGAAGTAGCAGCGCTTCCTTTCGAGCTGGATAAGAACGGCGAATTTGGCTACATTTCCGCGTACGGCATCACTGTTGATGACGTGTCCGGCACCGTGTGGGTTACTAACACCACTGACAACTCCCTGTCTGTGTTCGATCAGAACACCATGGAGCAGATTTGGACTAACCACGGTATCGCCGAGAGCGACCCGAACTGGATTGAGCACCCCCGCTCCGTGCTGGTGGATCACAACTCCGGCAAGGTGTTCGTGACCGGCCGCTACTATGTGTCCGCAATCGACATGAAGACCTTCGAGGTAACCAAGCTGCAGCTGGAGGGCGCCCCCAACGGCGGTACCCGCTACGTCGGCATGAACATGACCATTGATGGCGACAAGCTGTACGTGCCTGAGCGCACCGGCGGTAAGGTCTTCGTCATCAACACTAAGACCTTCAAGACTGAGCAGGTTATCCAGACTCGCGGCGAGAACTCCTCCGTTGAGGTTCGTCCCTCTGACGTCACCATCGACCACTCCGAGAACGAAATTTACGTCTCCTCCCAGGGTGTTGACGGCGTGAACTCCGGTATCTCTGTCTACGACCTGAGCACCGGCGCGTTCAAGAAGTTCGTTAAGTTCGGTACCCAGGCGCTGTCCATGGAGAACGATGAGGGCCGCGATCTGGTGTATGTGACCGACTTCGGCACCGGCAAGATCGCCATCTTCGACGCTAAGACCGACCGCGTCATCGGTGAGGTTGAGATGAACGGTGGTAAGGCTAACGACCTGACTGTCACCGCGGACGGCTCCGTCATTGCAGTGGACAAGCAGGACATTGCTAACACCACCGCGGCGGTACCTTATGTGCTGAATTCGAAGACCGGTGACGGCTCCATGACCGACACCTACACCTCCAAGGCGACCGTGGACCGTAACGGCAAGGCTGTTCCTTCCTCGCAGCAGAAGCTGGTGCCGAACTCCATCGTGAAGTTCTATGCTGAGGTTTCCGAGGGTGAGTTCACCTCCACCGCGACCATTAACCCCGCTAAGGTTCCCTTCCAGGGCTACCCGAAGCAGGCTACCGCAGTGCTGATCGACCCCACCCTGAACTTCGCTGAGGGCACCGTCGACATCACCCGCCCTTACACCTTCCACGTGTCCGGCTACGACTTTGAGAAGCCCCCGGCCGAAGGTGTTCGCCTGTTCCTCGTCAAGGAAGGCGAATGGTCGATGGGCTTCGACAAGCTGACCGATAGTGAACTGGCAAGCATCCAGAAGGTGTCCACCATCGTTCCGGCGAGCGCGTTCGTCTACAACGCACGCACCGGCAAGTACTCCTTCGACGCGACCCTGCGTGTTCCCGCGAATACCATGCAGTACAGCCAGGGCTACCTGCTCGGTACCGTCACCGCTGGTTCTGATGTGGCTACCAACCGCAATTATGATTCGGCTGTTTCGCTGATCGTCAACGATGCGAAGGACGCTGGCAACGCAGATAACCGCGATGAGGCTGACGAGCCGGCATTCCCTGCCAACGTCTCGGCATCGCCTTCCGCATCTGCTGCAGTAGCGGAGAAGCCGGCGGCTGATCAGCCCAAGGGTGAACAGCCGAAGGGTGAGGAAGCTAACGACCAGCTGGGAACCACCGCGAAGACCGCGCCGCTGAAGAACTCTTCTTCGGTGAAGTCGGAGTCCCAGCCTAAGGGCTCTAGCTCCGATGCTCAGGTGAGCGCTTCGGCTACCAAGTCTGCGCCTCAGAGCAAGGGCTCGCTGGCTAAGACCGGTGCTCAGAATGTTCTGAGCCTGGCTGCTGTCGGTGCGTTCGCGCTGATTGCCGGTGCCGCTGTGATGGTGCTTCGCCGCCGTAAGGCATAGTTTCTTGCTCTAGTTTGAGCGGATGCGCCCCGTACACTGTGCGGGGCGCATTTTTGTGCCTTGATGTCGTTGTATTTGAATGAGACGGGCACGGGTGCGGAGGCGGGCGCGGCAGGTACTGGGTAGCTGCCGGGGGAGTGTCTGGTGTAGCTGGAAAAGAGCCTATGCTGAGCGCCTTGCACTCAGTGTAAAATATGTGACCTATTTCACCACTTTTCGATTTGGTTGTTTCCGGGAACCTCTGTATAGTTATATGTGTTGCCAGGGAGACCTGGTAAAAGAGATGTAAATCTCACGGCCCCATCGTATAGCGGCCTAGTACTCCGCCCTCTCACGGCGGCAACACCGGTTCAAATCCGGTTGGGGTCACACTAGGAAAAAGCCTTGATTCTTCGGAATCAAGGCTTTTTTGTTTATGGCTGTATATGTCGGTAAACCTTTTAGATTCTATGGTGCCGCCGTGAGCCTCTCACGGCGCCGCTCCTTACGTCGCGGCACTGCGGGGCATGATGGAATCCCTCGCGCGCTCGGCATCATGCCCCTCCGTCACCGGGTCGCATCCGGTTGGGGTCACACTAGGAAAAAGCCTGGTTTCTTCGGAAACCAGGCTTTTTGTTTATCTGATTAAAGAATAAAAGCGAGAAGCTACATGTGTTTCAAACACATGTAGCTTCTCGGCAGTATAGGGGGAGCAGAAAACTACCCTCCGGAGTCTACAGTGCCTTCTGGTCTACTGTGCCGACGCCTCAGCAGAAGCAGTAGTCGCCTCCGCCGAACCTGCAGCAGTCGCCTCAGCAGAAGCACTCGGGCTCAGTGACGGAACCGGCGAAGCGGACGCAGTACCCGGAGCACGGCGCACCATACGCCAAGTACCGTCCTGGTAGTGTGCCACAATCTGACCAGCCACCGGCTTACCCGGGTACTTGAACACCTCGGTCAGCGGCTGCACACGATCGTTGGTCTTGCTGTACACGCCAGCACCCTCAGTACCATCAATCACCATCTCGGTTGCCCAAGTGTAGTAGCCGGTGCGGGTGTCCTTAGTCGGGCGGTCAGCGGTTAGCGACAGAACCATCGGACGCTCCGAACCAATAACCCAGCCGGTCTCCGAAGCGTACATGCTCTGGAAGAACTCAGCCACAGTCGAGTAATCGCCGGTGTGGTCAATGTTCGTGAAGCGGGTGCCGTCACCGGTCAGCAGCAGGTAGTTCAGGGTAGCCTGCCAGTACGCAATGAACGCGTGCAGACCCTCAACAGTGTTCTCACGCAGCTTCGCCGGCTCCACGGGGATTGCGACGTTCGCTGCCTTGTGCTCCTTGGTACCGGGTTCAAAAGTGCCGGTGGAGGAATAGTCAGCAAGAACGACCTCACCCTTCATGCTGGGGCCAGGCTCAACAGTGGTGGTTGCCTCCGCAGTGGGGGATGCAGACGGGGTAGCGCTTGCGGTCGAAGACTCGGTAGCGGATGCGCTCGCGGTTGCCGAAGACTCGGAAGACTTCGAGGAGCAAGCTGCAAGAAGTGCGGCGGTGCCCAGGCCCAGTGCGGTCAGGGCAGTGCGGCGGGTATACATGGTAGACATGGGGCTCTTTCTGAGGTGAATAAAGTATGTGCCGGTATTGAACTAATTCCAGAATATCGCAGGGGAGCGGCCAGCCCAATGTTGTGCGTGCCTCCATAACCGTAACAGCGGCGGGAGATGACGAAAAACACGGGACACTGTGAGGTAGTAACATCATTGCTTTCTAAGCCGGAGAAGAACTGCTTGTCGTAGGCTGGATCGAATTTGCTACGTTGCTTCCTCCAGCAGGGCCGACTGTCCAAGCACCATTTTGGTACACCAGCTCGAACATGATTTTGCGGGGACCATCTGGGTCATTTGTGTAGGCCAGCGAAATCTCCAAACCCTGGGCCGTGGTGTGGACTACAGCCCTATTATGCATGTAGGTTGTAGCTTCCCAGTGGTAGCGGTCTTCGTCAATCTTTCGAGGAGATTCTTCGGTCAGTTGGTATAGGCAGGGTGTTTCGGTGCCGTATAGCCAGCCGCTACCTTCTGAATACATTTTTACGTATGCCTTCTTCATCTTTTCCCAGTATTGGTCTACGGTTGCGTCTACGCTCTTGAGAGGCTCAATATCCCCAGAAATCATGAGATAGTTCTGGGAAGCCATCCAGTATCCCAAAGCTGCGTACATGCCGCCCTTAGTCTTGTTACTCATGTTTGCAGGGCGCAGGGGTTTGCGCGGATTCTCGGCTTTCTTCTCATGGGTCGCCGGAATATAAGTTCCTCGCGACTCGTAGTTGTTAAACTTCAGCTCACCCTTGTAAACGCGCTGAGCATCAAGTATGCTCGGGTCGCTGAGCGGGCGGACATCGCTGGCGCAGGCGGTCAAAGAGGCGAGCGCGGCGGTGGCGGCGATGCCGAAGGCGGCGCGTCGGGTCACGAAGGTAGACATAAGGTACCCTTCAATAGATTATCGGTGTATCTATTTCAGGGTACCTTAGTGCATTTGGGTATGTTTATGATTTTTTAGGTGTCAAACCTGGGAAAATGCTACAAAAGCTACGTTAGCTAACGAAAAGTACTGTTTACTAGGGGAAAAGCCATTATCTTCCGATGCAGCCGTTTCCCGCGCCGGTATCGTGCCGCGCCGCCGCATCCTATACGTTGAGGCCAGAACCGCTTCCACTCGAGGATCCGGGAGAAGTCGTTGAGGAACTCTTCGTCTCAACGGTGACTGCCCACGCGCTATACCGGTATTCCACCACAAAAGTGACCTCATCGTCGCTGGAGTCACCGCTCGTATCTGCAATATGAATATCCCTGTCCTCGGGCACATAATGGAGAACAGCATCCTTATGGCTACGGGCAACACCCTTCCAGCGGTACTGCTCATCGTTAACCTTCTGCGGGGTCTCTTCGGTCAGCTCAACCAAGAGCGGCGTCTCGGTGCCGTACATCCACCCCTCATTCTTCGCGTACAACACTACGTATGACTCCATCTTCTGCACGTAGATGACGTCCATATCCACGGCCTTGAGTGGCGTATCGTCGCCGGTAACCGTCAGATAGTTCACGGACGCGACCCAGTAGCCTATAGCTGCGTACATGCCCGAGGTCGTCTTCGATTTCATATTCTCGGGCGGAACGGGCATGGGCGGGTTCTCCGCTTTCTTCGAGGCGCTTGCGGGGCGGTACGTTCCGGTGGACTTGTAGCTATTGAACTTCAAGTCACCCTTGTAGGGGCCCATCGGGTCAACCACGCTCGGGTCCTCCAGTGGGCGAATATCGCTGGCGCAGGCGGTCAGGGAGGCGAGCGCAGCAGTAGCGGCAACACCCAGGGCGGTGCGTCGGGTAACGAAGGTAGGCATGGGAACCCCTCAATAGTTTGTTCTGTACTTTTAAGCGTACCCGAAGGAACTGACACATGTTCAAAGCCCGCTCATGGTCGCATAGGCGAACGCTCCTACGTGACCTCAAGCAAGTCAAGCAGGAAAAAAGGGAAGCTCCCGTGTGCAGCCATGACTGCACACGGGAGCTTCCCTCACCATAAGCGACTAGGAACGCGTATTAGGCGCTAGCGCTGCTCTTCTCGGACGAGGAAGCATCAGCTGTCTCATCATCGAGCATGTACCACGCGCCGTCCTTGTAGTCCAACGCAAAGTTGGTCGCCTCACTCTTGGTAGAGCCCTCCACCAAGGGAATAGGATCCTGACCCTCAACGTGGACCTTCGCGTTGGAATCATAGATGATGCGTCCGAGCCAATCGTAGCGGTTGGGGCCGCCAGCAACCTTCTTCGGGGCGTCGGTCAGAAGCTGAACGGTAACCGGTGCCTCCGTGTCGTACACCCAGCCCTTGCCGGAAGAGTAGATAAGAACAGCATTGTTGCCCTCGTTCGCAAAGTGGCCTTCAGCGTCAGCCTTCTTGAGCGGCTCGTAATCGCCCGTCATGAACATGTAATTGAAGCTTGCCACCCAGTAGCAGAGGAAATCATACATGCCCTCAACGGTCGCCTCGTTCATCTTTTCCGGAACAACGGGCTTGGGCACGTTCTGCGCCTTCTGAGTGTTGCTTGCCGGAACGTACTCGCCGTTCTTCTCGTACTTATCGAGCTTCACCGTGCCCTTATACGACTTCTTAGCGGAAGTAGTCGCAGATGCCGAGGCGGATGCGCTCGCAGACTCGGAAGCGCTTGCCGAAGGCGAAGCCTCACCGGAGGTGGAGCTATCAGCCAGCGGGCGGATATCGCTAGCGCAGGCAGCCAGCGCCACAGCCGCGCCGGCACCGGTAGCAGCCGCTAGTGCGGCACGTCGAGAAAGGAAAGTTGCCATGAAAAATCCTTAGGTGATATGTAGGGGAGGGAGCGAGTCCCTAGATTTTATGGGCCTGTGAGCGAAGTATATCCTCGCCGCTAAGACGAACGTTGCAACGATGCTTTAGAAGTTATCAGAGTTTGCCTTATCGGATGCTTTAGCGCTTGGGCTCGCCGTGCTTTGGCCGCGTACCTTGGTGGGGTAAGTGAACCATTTGCCATCCTGATACGACAATTTCAGGTCGGAAAGCTCAGGCTCCATGGAAGTGTTCTGGTACATAGGCCTGTTTCCCTTACCCTCAACATGCATCATCGCCTTAGAATCCTTGGACAGCGTGATACGCCAGTAATAGAGAGGCTCGCTGCCTTCCGCCTTTACAGGTTGCGGGGTCATCATCTCAACCTGGAGCGCATGCTCCGAACCGTAAAACCACCCCTCATTGGACTCGTAAAAACTCACGTAATCTTTGAAAGCCGTAACGTCCCTGCCGGAGGGGTCAGCTTCCTTCAAGGGCTCATTGTCACCGGTGAGCACCAGATAGTTGACGCTGGCAAGCCAAAAACTAAAGGCAGAGTATGCGCCATCAATGCTGTTCTCATGCATATTTGCCGGCGGGCGGGGCTTAGGCACGTTCTGCGCCTTATGCGTCTCATCCGCGGGGACGTACTCGCCCTTCTTCTCATAGTTATCGAACTTTACCGGCCCCAGATAAGACTTCTCAGAAGAACCACCCGCAGAGGCAGAAGAGCTAGCGGAGGCAGAGGGGCTAGCAGAGGCGCTAGAACTTGCTGAAGAGGAAGCCTCCCCAGAAGCAGACGGGGAGCTATCCGCCAGCGGGCGAATATCACTGGAGCAGGCGCTCAGCATCGTAATAGCGCCCGCACCGGCAGCTAGTAGGGCTGCACGTCGAGAAAGGAAAGTCGTCATCAGAAATCCTTAAATAGTGCGTATCAGAAGATGAGGAAAACTAGCTGTTGTTGTCCAGAAGCATGCGCCACATGCCTTCCTTGTACTCCATGATGAACTTTGTCGTGCGAGGAATCGTCTTTTCTTCCTCAACGATAGTCGCATCAGGCTCACCCTCAATGTGGTACTTAGCGGCAGCGTCATACGCGACGGTCACAAGCCACTCGTAACGGTCCGGCTTATTAGCAACCGGCTGAAGCTCATTCTCCGCAATCTCAATCTTGTACGGCTGATCCGAACCGTAAATCCAACCCAGACCCGACTCATAGAGCTTAATCATGGTCCGAGAGTTCCTCAAAAAAGCCTTCGCCGGGTCCGCCTTCATCAGCGGCTCAACATCGCCGGTCAGAATCAGGTAATTCTGGGAAGCAAGCCAATAACCCATCAGAGCGTAAGCACCCTCGGGGCTGTTCTCCTTCATCTTCTCCGGAATCAGAGGCTTCGGCACGTTCTGCGCCGGCGCATCCGCAGTCGCAGGGATGTAGGTGCCGTTCCGCTCGTAGTTATTGAACTTAATCGGACCAACATACGAGCCGGGAGTGTGATCATCGGTCGGAGAAGGCGACGCAGAGGTGCTCGCAGAAGAGGAAGCCGCACTAGAAGCAGCATCAGAAGCCGAACCAGAGGAACCGGTGGAACTCTGCGACAGCGGGCGAATATCGCTAGCGCACGCAGTCAGCGCCGCAAGGATGCCGGTCGCACCCACGCCCAGGAGAGTACGTCGAGTGAAGAAGGTAGTCATCGGAAGCCCTTCGTAGGAGCCAATACAGAGCAGATAAAAACACCGTGCGCCAGAGCAGGCGTAGACGCCCTGTAAAGACCTATCAGTACGTCAATGTATACACCTTTAAGGTTACCCGAGAGCCACCACCTAGCCCCGCGACCACCTCAAGTGTTCAGAAAATTAAGACCCCACACCCAGCGTTTTACCAGGTGCGGGGTCTTACCGCATAAGAAATCACTACGAGAGCGAGCCCTCTGCAAGGCGGTAACTAGGCGGTAGCTAAGCGGCGCTCGACAGCTCCCACTTGCCGTCCTTGTACTCCAGACGGAACCTCGCCACCTTCTTCTTCGACTCATCAGCGCTCGTCGCCTTCTCAGGCTGACCCTCATAATGCCGCATCATCTTCGGGTCCATATAGGAATAGCCTTCCCAAATAAAGCGGGTATTGTCGCTACCCGGCACCTCACGAGGAGCATCCGTCAGTAGCTCAACAATATACGGAGTTTCTGTACCGTACACCCAACCCAAACCCGACGCATACAGTTTCAGCGTGCCAGGATACTTCTCTATGCCGTAGCCATCATGGTAAACAACCTCAATCGGTCCAGGGTCACCCGTCATCATCAAATAGTTCAAGCTAGCAAGCCAGAAACTCAAGAAAGCATATGCACCATCAACGCTGTGCTCCTTCATATTCGCCGGAGGAACAGGCTTCGGCATATTCTCAGCCTTATGCGTAACACTCGCCGGAACGTACTCGCCGGTCTTCTCGTAGCTATCGAACTTCATCGGACCCTTATAGGACTTACCTGAAGACGGAAGACCCGAAGCAGCAGAAGCACTCGCAGACGCTGAAACAGAAGGAGAAGCCGAAGCACTTGCAGAAGCAGACGCAGTTTCGGAGGCGGTCGCCGCCTCCGACGGAGAAGCCGAGCCGGTACCACCAGCCAACGGGCGAATATCACTAGCGCACGCAGTCAACGCAGAGAGCGTACCCGCAACAGCAATACCCAAGGCGGTACGTCGAGTGAAGAAAGTAGTCATCAGAAGTCCTTCGTCGGATTCTTCACCCACAAAGCCGTCGGTACGGGGCTCACAACCTGCAGGCAAAGACCACATGTAGTACGTCAATGTATATACGTTAAGCGTACCCGAGGCACCCTCCGCCAACTCAGAACATTTGTTGAGTTTCCCCCTGGGTGTTCCCTGGGTTTCCGCAGAGTTCTGGCAGCGTTTCGGCAAAAAGAAACCCCCGCCCACGGTGCATTACCGCAGGCGGGGGAGAAGCCTATTCACGCTGTCAAAGACAACGGCCTAGACAGACGAAGAGCTACCAGAAGAAGCAGATGCAGAAGAGCCCTCATCGCCGGTAAGCATAAACCACTTACCGTCCTTGTACTCCACAGCAGCCTTCATCAGCTTGCCGTTCGGACTAGAAGACGTCTTAAAAGGTAGGTCAGACTTGCCCTCACGATGAATCTTTGCATCGGCACTGTAGTTCATGTAGCCCGGCCAGTTGTAACGGGTACTGCTACCGGAAGCCTTCTGCGGTGAACTACTAATCAACTCCATAGTAACCGGGGTGTCCGTACCGTACATCCAACCCAGATTACTCTCGTACATCAACGTAAATTCCTGCAGGCTCTTCGCATACACATCTGCAGGGTCAGCCTTCTTCATCGGCTCAGCATCACCGGTCATCAGCACATAGTTGAAGCTCGCCAGCCAGTAGCCAATGAACGCATACATGCCGTCAACACTCTGCTCGTTCATGTTCGCCGGAACGAGAGGCTTGGGCACATTCTGTGCCTTCTTCTCAGCCGTGGCAGGAATGTACTCACCCTTCTTCTCGAAGTTATCGAACTTCACAAGGCCCTTATAGGACTTGTCGGAAGAGGAAGACGAAGCCGATGTTGAGGCGCTCGCGGATGCGCTTTCGGACGCACTCGCTGAAGCCTCACCGGAGGGGGAACTATCAGCCAGCGGACGGATATCGCTAGAGCACGCAGTCAATGCCGCCAGTACGCCGGCACCGGTAGCACCCAACGCCACGCGACGGCTCACACCAGCAGAGACGGGGGAAGGGCTCATCATTATCAGCCTTTCAAAAGAAGTCAGCAAAGGAAATTGAGTGAGTTGACACCCCCATCATACCGGCAAAAACGCAGATACCCATTAACGGTCGTCATATGGTGCCGATGACATAGCAACCTCACGCCGCTGCGAAGCATTACCGAGTTCCGGCAAAAAGAAACCCCGCCCACGGTGCGTTACCGCGGGCGGGGGAGAAGCCTATCTCAAGCTCCCAGAAATTTAGACAGAAGAAGAGCTCGAGGAAGAACCAGAAGCCGCCGAAGAAGAGCCATCCTCACTGGTGACCATAATCCACTTACCGTCCTTGTACTCCACACCAACCCTCGTCAGTTCCCGTGAACTATCCTCCATAAAGGGTTCGTCAGGGCCCTGACCTTCAGCGTGAATCTTCATATCCGCGCTGTAACTCATGTATCCCAACCAGTCATAGCGAATTCGGCTACCGGAAATTTTCTGCGGTGAATCAGAAAGCAACTCAAGAGTAATAGGAGTATCCGCACCGTAGAGCCAGCCCGCATTATTTTCATAGGCAACCGTCAAATTCCGGTAATTCTCCAGTGCATCCGCAGATTCAACCTTCTGCAGCGGCTCAGAATCACCGGTCATCAGCAGATAGTTGGAACTCGCCAACCAATAACCAACGAACGCGTAAATGCCGTCAACGTTCTGCTCGTTCATGTTCGCCGGAACGAGGGGCTTGGGCACGTTCTGTGCCTTATGAGTGGCGGTTGCCGGAATGTACTCGCCGTTCTTCTCGAAGTTATCGAACTTCACGAGGCCCTTATAAGGCTTGCCGGAAGAAGCAGATGCCGAAGTACTAGCCGAAGCACTGGGTGAGGCGCTAGCTGAATCGCTCGCGGATGCACTAGCAGAACCGGAAACGGGGCTTGACGCTGAGCCATCAGCCAGTGGACGAATATCGCTGGCACACGCAGTCAACGCGGCAAGTGCACCAGCGGCGGTTGCACCCAGCGCCACGCGACGACTCACGCCAGCAGAGATGGGGGAAGGGCTCATCATAATTGGCCTTTCAAAAGAGGTCAACAAAGGAAATAGAGTGAGTTGACACCCTTATCATACCCTAAAGTGTGTGAATGACTATCAAATGTTGCTATTCATATACTTTTGAGTAGAAGAAACCCAAAAAGCTGCAATTAGTGCACTAGGAAGCCGAGGGGCTCGCAGAATCCGAGCTCTTATCAGCATCCTTATCCTTCTGAGTGCTCATAAACCAAGCACCCTCCTTATACTCCACAACAATCCGCATCGCCTGGCCCTGAGAATCCTCAGCCCCCACAAGGGACTTATCGCGGTTATCGCCCTCGGTCAGATGCCTCTTCGCATTCTGATCAACCAGGGAACGAGCACGCCAGAAATAACGAATACGGTCACCCTCAATCTGCGTGGGAGTATCCGTCAACAGGTACACAGACATCGGCTCACTCGTGTCATAAATCCAGCCGCGCCCCGTCTCATAGAGCTTAACCATCGGCTCAAGCTCCTTATAGTAATCGCTGCTCGGATCCGTCTTCTTCAACGGCTCAATATCACCCGTCAGCGCCAAATAATTAAAACTAGAAATCCAATAGCCAATCAGCGCATAAATACCGTCAACGCTCAGCTCCTGCACCTTCTCCGGCATGATCGGTTTGGGTACGTTCTGCGCCTTCTGCTCAGCCGTAGCAGGAACATACTCGCCGTTCTTCTCAAAGTTATCGAAGATGACCTTACCCTGATACGACTTATTCGCAGGCGGTAGCGCCGACGAAGCAGACGGGCTCGCTGAAGCACTCGCGCTCGCCGAGCCAGACTCAGCAACATCAGCTGGCGGATGCACCGTACGCGCACACGCAGACACCACAGCGGCAAGACCAATACCGCCCACACCCAATACGGCGCGGCGGCTCAAAGCGATGGACTTAGAAGAAGAGCTAGTCATCAGCAGTCTTTCGAAGAGGTCAACAGATGAGGAGGAGGAGTGAGTCGACACCCCCATCATACCGGGCACACCTTAGAGCCACCGTAAAGCAACCGGCGAACAACAAATACCCGAGCATAGCCGAGCACAGGGGAGTGCAACCGGGTATAGACGGGTATAGGCGAAGAAGCCCCGCGGCCGTTGTTCCGAATATTTTCGAAGAAGGAACAACAGCCGCGGGGCAAAATAACTGGAGAGGCGTACAACCTAGCGGAGAAGATGCGCAAAATTACGGCGCGCCTTCGCCACCTTCGGGCTCACCACAAACGCACAATAACCCTGCGCCGGATTCAATGCGTAATAATTCTGGTGATACTCCTCAGCCTCATAGAACACACCCAGCGGCTTAATCTCCGTAACAATGGGGGAGGAATACAGCTGCTGAGCACGCGCCACCGCACGCTCAAACGCCTCACGCTGCTGCTCATCAGCGTAGAAAAGCACCGAACGGTACTGCGAACCGGTATCCGCACCCTGACGATCCCAGCTAGTCGGGTCGTGGCTCGTGAAGAAAATATCCAGCACCGTATCCAGGTCAATCACCTGCGGGTCAAAGCTGAGCTTCAGCGCCTCCTGGTGACCGGTCGTACCCGAACACACCGAACGATAATCAGGGTCGGGAGTCTCACCACCCGTATAACCGCAGACGCTCGCCTCAACGCCGCGGAACTGGCGGTACACCGCATCCAGGCACCAGAAGCAGCCGCCGGCAAGAACAACATCAGTCATGATTCCTCCTCGAATATTTAGCCTTGAACTAACACTTAGAAATCCACACTACCTAAAGAACACCGCAGGGCGGGCAGATATTCCTGAGCTCCCGCCTGCATCAGCGTAAACCGCCAGTACTCCCGCCGCGCCACCTGCCACAATAGAGGTATGACTGAAAAACTAGAAACCCCCACCCTCGCAGAAGTCGTCGACGCCTTCCACACGCTCTTCCCGCCGCAACTCGCCGCCGGATGGGACGCCTCCGGCCTCGTCGCCGGTCGCGCTGCCGCCAAAGTGAGCACCGTGCTCTTCGCGGTGGACGCCCTCACCGCTACCGCCGAGGAGGCTATCGCCGAAGGTGCGCAGCTGCTCATTACCCACCACCCGCTGCTGCTGCGCGGCGCAAAGTTCATCCCTGACAGCGACTACAAGGGCAACGTGCTGCACACCCTCATCGAGGGCGGATGTGGCCTGCTCGGCGCGCACACCAACGCCGATGCCGCCGTCGAAGGCGTAAACGAAGCACTCTGCGACGCTATCGGCCTCATCGACCGCGAACCGCTCACCGAGGCACAGACCCAGGTGCTCGACGAGCAGGAGCACGCGGTAGGTACCGGCCGCCTCGGCACCCTGCCCGAAGAAATCACCCTCAAGGAGCTCGCCGAGCGCCTCGCCGCGGCACTGCCCGCAACCGCCGGAGGCCTGCGCATCGCCGGACGTGCCGACCAGCCGATCCGCCGCGTCGCCCTCTGCGGTGGTGCCGGTGACTCCCTCTTCGACGCTGTGCGCGCCACCGACGCGCAGGTGTACATTACCGCAGACCTGCGTCACCACCCCGCCAGCGAGTTCCGTGAAACCGCACGCGTTACCGGCAGCAATATTGCGCTAATTGATTGCTCCCATCCGGCCAGTGAATCGCTGTGGTTGCGTTCGGCAGCCGACCGCTTGCGTGCCCTGCTCGCCGAGCGCGGCTTCGCCATCGAAACGAAGCTGTCCGCGCTGAACACCGACCCGTGGGACTTCACCGTCTCCACCGGCGTGGCAACCGGTCAGGATGCGCACTCGGCAAGCACCGCCGCAGCCCCCGCATGGGAACTCTAAGGCGAGAATTCTAGGGGCGAGAACTCTAGAAGAATCCGCGCGGATTCCCTCAGAGCGTACTCAGTGCGTAAGAGCCCGGGCACCCCGTCCATCGTGACGAGGTGCCCGGGCTAGAACCGGCCCTGCCTACTTAGTTGGCGATGCGATACAAGCCGGTAGTGATGGGGTTCAGCACACGATGCCGGTAATAAAACAACATCCAGTCCAACTCAATGCGGGTCACAGCATGATTCGGTTCAAACACGCCAGTCTCGGGAGTAATAACATTCTGCTGGGTAGCCCACAGAATCTCACGGTAGAACGCGGAATCCGGAGTAACATCCGGGAAGGACGAAACACCCGATACTTCCGGTGAACCAGACGCACGGTAAATCATTGCGGCAACGGTTGCATTCGTGAGACCGTCCTCCGCATGGAACTTTCCGTCAGGTCCGCCGAAAGTAACGCCCTTTTCGCGAGCCCAAATGTAGGCGGCGTAGTTCGGATCGTCCGTCTTCACATCCGGCCACGGGGAGACCGCCGGGAGATCCACCTTGGGGCTGCCCTTCATCTCATAAAGGGCGGAAGCCAGCTCACCGCGGGTGGCGGGCTGATTCCGTTCCTCGTCGTTCAGCGATGTCGAGAAGTACATACGTTCCTCTACGGGTACGTAAGCATTCGTGAACCGCTGGACACCTTCAAACTTCAAATCCTGGTGCGCCAAAAGAACGCCGCGGTGCTCCGGGGCAAAACCCACCATCGGGGTGATGAGAGTCTTATCCGTCTTGCTCGGGTAACCGTAGTCGCTCCACGCCTCAATGACGTACTGCTTGGACGGATCCAACGTGTTCGCGGGAATCTTGAGATTGACGAAAGCGAAGCCTCCCTCCAGGCTCCTCTCGTACTCATCATCGCCTTGGACGTAATGCTTCATCTCGCTCATAACCAGGACGGGGGAACCCGTGCCCTTCTCGCGAATGACGTACATCATGCCCTCAACGCCGGGGATGTCAGTCCCTACGAAGCCCTGACCCTGAATCAGCAGCTCCTGATCCTTCGTGGTGTCCTTCAAAGCATCGTATTTCAACTTAGGTGCGAAGGTATCGAAGTGATAATCATTGGTGCTCAGACCATGATGCGTCACAACGTTCTTGCGAGCCCAAATATCCTGAACGGTTGACTGCGGCTGACCCTCGGGCTCGGCAAGGATGCCAACCTCGTAACGCACCTTGTCCAGGGTCATATCCGGGAAATACTCCGTGAGGGTGTAGTAACTCGGCAAAGTATTAGCCTCAACCTTCAGCGGAGCGACAAAGGTGCCGTCCTCGTCAATGGTGAAGTCCTTGCCCTCCTCGAACCGCAGAAGAGTGTCGGTAATCTGCAGAGCGTTATAGGGGACGTTCTCCTCGGGTGCGATATAGATAACCACCTTGCCGTGCTGCTCACGCCACTCCTTGGTGAAGCCGGTGCCCACAACCGTAATTTTACTGTCCTCACCGGTGTACAGGCCGTCGCCCTCTTGCATGAAGACGTCACGGCCGTCCTGGTAGTAGTAATCCTCATAGACAACGGTGAAAGACGGCTCATCCGCGACATCCTGAGTTGCAGGAGCGGGGGTATTGGCAGTCGGCACGTTAGCCACAGGTGCATTTGCGGCGGGGGCTGCGTCCTGGGCCAGCACCGGGGTCATCGGCAGGACCATCGCGCTCGCCAGTACGAGCGCGCTACAGTTCCGAGCCGCGTGGAAGAATGAAGACTTAGAGTTCGGAAGCGAGGACATGAGACATCCTTAAGGTCATTTCTCCGGGGCTACGCGAGCTTACCGGCCGGCTGAGAATCTACCGTCGAATCTGCGCACGCCCTATGAGAAAAAGTGGTTGAAAATCCCCCCTCGGTTTCGGGGATATCCTCACCCTATCAAAGCGTTGAACGATTGTCAGGAAACACTCAAGGGGTACTTGAAGGTTCTTGGAAATCTCACACAGCGGTAGCTGTTAAAAGCTGATCCCCGTGCTCCCGAATAGAAAACCATTCGGGAACACGGGGGATTCAGAGAACTATCCGATGCGCCGCACTCTCCCTCAAGGTACGAGGGAGACGCAGGCGGTCTAAGCGACCTTACTTAGCGCGAGCCTGGAACGCCTCAATCAGAGTCTCCAGCTCACCATGAGTCACCATATGCTGAGCGTCAAAAGCACCGCTAGCGTTCAGCACCACCTTGTTCTGCTGAGCCCACAGAATCTCGCGGTAGAACGCCGAACCCGGAGCCACATCACTGTAGGGAGAGTTGCCCGTCACTGCGGGCGAACCAGCCGCACGGTAGGTGAACGCCGCAACGGTAGCATTCGAAATGCCGGCATCAGCATGGAACTTGCCGTCCGACCAGCCGAAGGTAATACCCTTCTGACGAGCCCACACGTAGGCGGGGAAGTTCGGGTCGTCGGTCTTCACATCCGGCCAGGGAGAAGTCTTGGGCAGCTTCACCTCGGGGGTGCCCGCCTGAATGTACAGGGCGGCCGCGAGCTCACCGCGGGTTGCGGGGGTCTTCAGCTTCTCATCGGAAGGATCAGGCTTCTGGCTGTCGTCCTTCTTGGGGTCCTGAGCGTTGGGCAGGTTCGCATCCTTGTAACCGTTCGTGCCGTTCAGATCCAGGTCCTGCCATGCGAGCAGGGTGCCGCGACCCTCAGTGGACTTGCCCACAACCGGTGCGAGCAGCTCGCCCGTCTCGCTGTAACCGTCATTAGCCCACACCTCAATCACGTATTTCTTCGAAGCATCCAGAGTGTTTGCCGGAAGATGCACGTTACCGTACAGGTTGCCGTCACGGTACGCCGACGACTCAGTGGGGTGATCAAACTCGATGATGTCACTGGTTGCCAGAACCGGGGTGTTCGAACCCTTCTCACGAACCACAAACTGAACACCCTTAACGGAGTGGATATCGCCGTTGAACCCCTGGCCACCAACGTTCAGATCCTGCGACTTCGCGGGATCAGCCACACCGTTGTAGCCCAGGCGCGGTGCGAACGGTGCCGGCTTCTCACCCAGAGTGCTCAGCACCTGGGTGCTCACCACGTTCTTGCTGGTCCACAGCTCCTGAGCGGTCAGAGGCTTCTGGCCCTTCTGCTCAGCAACCACGTGAATCTCGTAGCGGACATCGTACTTGGTGCCGCCGGTCGGATCGTGGAAGTTGTCATCATCAACGAAGTAGTAGGCGGCAAGCTTGTACGCCTCAACCTTCAGGTCAGCCTCAAAGGTGCCGTCATCGGCAATGGTGAAGTCCTGACCCTCCACGAAGCGCAGCATCTTCGAAGTCGGAATCTCGTAGCCGGACGGTGCGTAGTTCGCGGGGGCAATGTACAGCGCCACGGTGCCGTGCTGAGCACGCCACTCCTTGGTGTACCCCGCACCCTTCACATGAACGGTACCGCCCTCGGTCGTGATGAGGAAGGGGTTCACGCCGTCGTACTTGTAACCGTCAGGGATGGATACATCCAGGGTCGGGGTATCCGCAGCGTCCTGGTTACCTGCCTGCGGGGTGGCGGCAGCAACGGCTGCATCAGCGGCAGGAGCGGCATTCTGAGCCAGCGCCGGGGCCATCGGCAGAACCATGGCGCCAGCCAACGCCAGCGCGCCGCAACCCTGAGCTGCGCGGAGGAATGAAGACTTAGAGCTCGGAAGCGAGGACATAACACATCCTTAAAAGTTGTTTCTCGCAGGGCCCTGCGAGTTCACCGGCGGGTAGGGAATTCGCCGTTGAATCTGCTGCGCCCTATGAGAAAAGTGGGTGGAAGCCCCGTCGGTTTCGGGGACATTTTCACCCTATCAAACCTTCGAAATGATGTCAGGGAACACTCAAGAGAGACTTGAAGGTTCTGAGGTATTTCACAGGTTGATCAGCCGATAAAAACCGAACCCCGCGCACCCGGTGAGAAGAAGACTCTCAGGGTGCACGGGGTTATGACTCAGACTAGAAGCAACCCACCATAGTCAGTGCGGTTCTGAAAAATAAACATCATCTGCTCCAGCTCACCACGATTTACCATCGTGGTCGCCTCAAAAATACCCCTCTGCGGGTTAATGACACCATGCTGAGCAGACCACAAAATCTCACGGTAGAAGGCGGAACTCGGATTCACATCCGTAAACGAAGAAACACCGGAAACAGCTGGGGAACCTGCTGCACGGTAGGTGAACGCCGCAACAGTAGCGCGTGAAATACCTGCATCCGCATGAAACTTACCATCAGACCAGCCGAAGCTGATGCCCTTCTCACGAACCCAAATGTACGCAGCGTAGTTCGGGTCGTCTGTCTTTACATCCGGCCACGGGGAGACCGCCGGGAGGTTCACCTTGGGGGCGCCAGCTTGAAGGTACAGTGCCGCAGCTAGCTCACCGCGAGTAGCACGCTGCTGCTGTTCCTCATCGCTAAGCTTTGAGAAGAGATGCTTATACTTGGGCTTGGGTAGAGATACATTCGTGAATTCCTCAAGACCTTCAAACTTCAAGTCCTGACGGCCCATAAGGACACCGCGGTGCTCCGGCGCCAAACCCACAATCGGGGTGATGAGAGTCTTATCCGTCTGGTTGACATAGCCATAGTCGCTCCATGCTTCAAGGACATACTGCTTAGACGGATCCAGAGTGTTCGCGGGAATTTTGATGGTGCGGTAAACAGCGTTTCCCCACAGCGCCATTACGCCATCGCTACGTTCGTAGTAGCGCTCCATCTCGCTCATGAGCAGGACGGGGGTGCCGGTGCCCTTCTCTCGAATCGTGTACATGACACCCTCACGACCGGGGAGCTCATACGCGCTGAAACCCTCACCCTTAATCATCAGCTCTTGATCTTTCGTGGTGTCCTTCAGTGGATCGTACCTCCAGTGGGCCCCGATAATTTCAGGATGGCGACGGGTATATATTGGCTTGTGAATAGCCACGTTCTTACGAGCCCAAATATCCTCAATGGTCGGCCACGGCTGATCCTCGCCCACGGTGAGGATGCCAATCTCATAGTGCACATCCTCCCCGCGGAAATACGGGACCCCATAAGCGGGGGTGTAGAAACTCTCCAGGTCGCCATATCTGATCGTCAGCTCTGCCTCAAAAGTGCCGTCATCGGCAATAGGGAAACGCCAACCTTCTTCAAAGAAACGCACCGACCTTGAAGGCTCAACGTTATCGGGATGATACTCTGTAGCGGCAATGTAAAGGACTGCCTTGCCGTGCTGCTCACGCCATTCCTTGGTGAGGCCGGTGCCCTTCACCGTAATTTGGTTGTACTCATCGGTGTACAAAGCAGCGCCTTCCCCATAATCAATGGTGAAAGACGGCCCATCCGTGACGTCCTGAGAAACCGGGGACGCGGTATTGGCAACCGGTGCGTTAGGGGTAGAAATGTTAGTGACCGGTGCTGTATCCTGAGCCAGCGCCGGAGTCATCGGCAGAACCATAGCGCCAGCCAACATGAGAGCGCAACAACCCTGCGTTGCACGGCGGAATGAAGACTTAGAACTCGGAAGTGAGGACATAAAGCATCCTTATGGTACGTCCCATTGGATGTTTGCAATTCCTGCAGGATGATTTCCGGCCGAATCTTCACCGTCGAAGTTGCGCTAATCCAATAAGAAAATCGTTGATTATCCCCATCGGTTTTGGGGGTAGCCTCAGCATATCAAACCCTTAATGAGAAGTCGCGAGAAATCTCAAGGAATAGTTGAAAGTTTTGAATTTTTGTGCCGCAATGATTCCGCGAGCACCCAAAAATAGTGCAGAAAAAAGCAGAGAAAACGGGCATAGAAAACCCCGTGTTCCCGAATAGAAAAACCATTCTGGAACACGGGGTATTCAGCTTAGAAATAGTCCGCCTTACTTGGCTTGGTTCTACTTGGCACCGTTCTACTTAGCTCGATTCTGGAAGTTGAACAGCATCTGCTCCAGCTGACCACGATTCACCAGGTCCGTCGCATTAAAAGCGCCGAAATCCGGATTAATGACATACTGCTGCGTGGACCACAGAATCTCACGGTAGAAGGCGGAACTCGGATTAACATCCGTGAACGAAGAAACACCAGAAACAGCCGGAGAGCCCGCTGCACGGTAGGTGAACGCCGCAACCGTAGCGTTCGAAATGCCTGCATCCGCGTGGAACTTACCATCCGACCAGCCGAAAGTAATGCCCTTCTGACGAGCCCACACGTAGGCGGCATAGTTCGGGTCGGTGGTCTTCACATCCGGCCAGGGGGAGACTGCCGGGAGATTCACCTTGGGGCTACCAGCCTGAGCGTACAGCGCAGCCGTCAGCTCACCGCGAGTAGCGCGCTGCTGCTGCTCCTGGTAGGTGAGCTTCGAAATCAGGCTCTTGTACTCTCCCTTAGGCACGGTAGCATCCGCGAAGTCCTGAACACCCTCAAACTTCAGATCCTGACGGCCCATAAGAACACCGCGGTGCTCCGGCGCCAAACCCACAATCGGGGTGATGAGGGGCCTGTCCTTCTTGGTGAGGTCGTAGTCGTAGTCGCTCCACGCCTCAATGACGTACTGCTTAGACGGATCCAGAGTGTTTGCGGGGATCTTGATGGTGCGGTAAAGAGTGCCTCCCTCCAGGCGGGTTACGCCATCGGGACCTTCATAGTAGGACTTCATATCGCTCATCGCCAGGACGGGGGTGCCGGTGCCCTTCTCACGAATCACGTACATGGCACCCTCACGGCCGGGCAGCTCCTCACCAACGAAACCCTCACCCTGGACCAGCAGTTCCTGATCCTTCGTGGTGTCCTTCAGAGCATCATACTTCCACTTAGGTGCCATGACTTCAGGATGGTAGGCGCGGGTGTACATCGGGTGGTGGGCGATAACGTTCTTGCGAGCCCAAATATCCTCAATACTCGACTGCGGCTGGCCCTTAGCCTCGGTCAAAATACCCGTCTCGTAACGCACCTCATCCAGGGTGATACCCGGGAAATAATCGATGGGAGTGTAGAAACTCTCCAGAGCCTTAGCCTTGATGGTCAGCTTTGCCTCAAAAGTGCCGTCATCGGCAATGGTGAAGTCCTTACCCTCTTCAAAGCGGAGCATCGACGTTGAAGGCTCGGCGTTACCGGGGCGATCCTTCGTGGCAGCAATGTAGAAGACAACGGTGCCGTGCTGCTCACGCCATTCCTTGGTGAAACCGGTACCCTTCAGAGTCACGGTGCCGCCCTCACCGGTGTACAGAATGCCGTCATAGTCGGTGGAGTACGTCGGCTGCGCGGCAGCGTCCTGAGCTGCCGGCTTGGGGGTTACAGCATTTGCTGCCGGTGCATTAGCGGCAGGTGCTGCATCCTGGGCAAGCGCCGGAGCCATCGGCAAAACCATCGCGCCAGCCAGCGCCAATGCACCGCAACCCCGTGCTGCACGGAGGAAAGAAGACTTGGAGTTCGGAAGCGTGGACATACATCATCCTAACGGGTCGTACCCACCGGGATGATGCAGGTTCATAGGGTTCCTGGGGGTGAGAAAACTCCATCGAATCTGCGCCAACCCAATGAGAAAGTGGTCGAATATCCCCGTCGGTTTCGGGGACATTTTCACCCTATCAAAGGGGTGAACAGATGTCAGGAAACACTCAAGAGAGGCTTGAAGGTTCTGAGGTTTTTCACGGGTTGATCAGCCACTAAAAATTGAACCCAGCAAGCTAAACTCAGCAAGCTAAACCCCGAAAACAGAACCCCGCGCTCCCGAATAGAAACACCACTCGGAAACACGGGGTTATTCGTGCGACTAGTCGATAAGTAGAGCCAGTTTAGCGAGCTAGCTTAGCGAGACTGGAAAGCAGTCAGAACAGTCTCCAAGTGGCCGCGAGTCAGCAGCTGCTTAGGAAGGAAATACTGACCACCGTACACAGTAGGCAAGTTCTGGCTAGCCCACAGAATCTCACGATAGAACGGAGCACCAGGCTTAACATCCACGTAGGGGGAATTACCCGTCACCGCAGGAGAACCCGCCGCACGGTAAGTAAACGCTGCAACGGTAGCGTTCGAAATACCAGCGTCAGCGTGGAACTTGCCGTCCGACCAGCCGTAGCTGATGCCCTTCTCACGAACCCAAATGTACGCAGCGTAGTTCGGGTCGTCAGTCTTCACATCCGGCCAGGGAGAGACTTCCGGCAGCTTCACCTCGGGCGCGCCAGCCTGAAGGTACAGAGCCACCGCCAACTCACCGCGAGTAGCGCGTTCCTTGCGCTGCTCATCGGTCAGGCTAGGCTTCTTATCATCAGTGTTGGACGCATCAGAACCCTTAAAATTCAGGTCCTGAGAAGCCAGCAGAGTACCGCGGCCCTCGGGTACCTTACCCACCACGGGAGCGACAAACTCGCCGTCCTCGTAACCGTTGTTACCCCACACCTCCACGACGTACTTCTTCGCCGGATCCAGAGTGTTCGCCGGGACCTTGACGCTACCGGACAGCTCACCGTTTACGAACTCAAAGGCTCGGTCGTGGTGGTTGTACTCAATAAGGTCACTGGTTGCCAGAACCGGGGTGTTCGAACCCTTCTCACGGATTACATACTGAACACCCTTGGGGGAAGCAATCTCACCGTAGAAGCCGGTACCCGAGAAGTAAATATCCTGATCTGCCGCGGTGTCACCCAGAGCCTTGTACTCCACCTTGGGAGCAAACTTCTCAGGGCGGTACGCCTGAGTCTGTACCGCAATACGTTGCACCACGTTCTTACCAGCCCACAGGTCCTTAACCGTCAGCTGGGGGTCGCCCTGCTTCTCAGCAACCAGGTCAACCTCGTAACGCACCTCGTAACGCGGGATACCGGGGAAGTAGTTGCGAGGCTCGTAGTAGTTCAGCAGAGCGCCCGGCTTGACGGTCAGCTGAGCATCCAGGGTGCCGTCCTCGGCAATGGTGAAGTCCTTACCCTCCTCAAAACGGAGCAGAACATCGTCAGCGGGCAAAAGATTAGCGCCAGCAGGAACACCCTGAGAAGCAGTCATATAAACAGCCACATTGCCGTGCTTCTCACGCCATTCCTTCGTGAAACCCGAACCCTTCACGTGAACGGCGCCGCCCTCGGAGGTGTACAGCAGCTGAGCCTTGCCGTCGTACAGAACCTCAAACGTCGGGGTAGACTCCTGGGTGGCCTTAGCGCCCGGAACATCCGCAGCCTGCGAACCATCAGAACCATTGAAGTTCAGCGCCTGAGAAGCAAGCAGGGTGCCGCGGCCCTCGGGTGCCTTACCTACGACAGGGGTAATGAACTCGTCGTTATCGTAGCCGTTGTTACCCCACACCTCAACGGTGTACTGCTTCGCCGTATCCAGGGTGTTAGCGGGAATCTTAACGTTACCGTTGAGGAGTCCATGCTGGTACTGGGACGAATACTCGGGGTCGTTGTACTCGATGATGTCGCTAATAGCCAGAACCGGGGTGTTCGAACCCTTCTCGCGAACAAGAATCTGCACACCCTTGGGGGACTGAATGTCACCGTTGAAGTCCCAACCGGAGAAGCGAAGCTCCTGATCCTTGGACGTATCAGTCAGAGCGTTGTAACGCCAATGAGGAGCGAAAGCATCAGCCTCAGCCTTCTGGGCGACAGCGGCCTTCGGAGCAGGGTCAGCCGGCAGAGAACCAGCCGCCGCAGCTGCAGGCGCATCTGCAGTAGCATTCTGGGCAAGTGCCGGAGCCATCGGCAAAACCATCGCGCCAGCCAACGCCAATGCACCGCAACCCCGTGCTGCACGGAAGAAGGACGAAGCCTTGAAATTCGGAAGAGCGGACATAATCATTCCTTATCGGTCGAACCCATCGCGCCGATGCAGTTTCTAAAAGGTGGTGAGGAATCTTCGTCGAATCTGCGCCAACCCAATGAGAAATGGTCGAATATCCCCGTCGATTCAGGGGACACTTTCACCCTAGCAAAGGGTTGAACAGATGTCAGGAACACTCAAGAGAGACTTGAAGGTTCTGAGGGTTTTCCCAGGTTGACCAGCCGCTAAGAACCCAGCACGCTGAACTTCGAAAAACAGAACCCCGTGCTCCCGAACAGAAAAACCATTCGGGAACACGGGGTTATTCAGAGGGGGCTATCTTAGCGAACCTAGAAAGCCATCATTAGAACCTCCAGCTCACCGCGAGTCACCATATGCTTGGGGTCAAACGTGCCGCTGGTGCTTAGCGCAACCCTGTTCTGACCAGCCCACACAATCTCACGGAAGAACGCAGAATCCGGGGTCAGATCAGTGTACGAGTGCCAGTCATGATCAAGGGTAGGGGAACCCGCTGCACGGTAGGTGAACGCCGCAACCGTAGCGTTCGAGATGCTTGCCTCCGCATGGAACTTACCATCAGACCAGCCGAAGGTGATGCTCTTCTGGCGAGCCCATACGTAGGCGGCGTAGTTCGGGTCGGTGGTCTTTACATCCGGCCAGGGGGAGACCGCCGGGAGGTCCACCTTGGGGCTACCAGCCTGAGCGTACAGTGCCGCCGTCAGCTCGCCGCGGGTAGCGCGTTCCTTACGCTGCTCATCAGTCAGGCTGGGCTGCTTACCCTCATCAGCGTCAGACCCCTTGAAGTTCAGGTCCTGAGAAGCCAACAGCTCACTGCGACCCTCAGGTGCCTTGCCCACCACAGGGCCGGCATTCTCGCCGTTCTTGTAGCCGTTGTTAGTCCAAACCTCCACCACGTACTTTTTCGCCGGATCCAGAGTATTCGCCGGAACCTTCACGACGCCGCGTACCTTGCCGTTCTTGAACTCAGAAATATGGCTAGGGTGGTTATATTCAAAAATGTCGCTCGTCCCCAGAACCGGGGTGTTTGAGCCCTTCTCACGAATCACATACTGAACACCCCTGGAGAAGTTAAACTGGCCGTAGAAGCCGGTACCCAAGAAGTAAATGTTCTGATCAGCGGTAGTATCACCCAGAGCCTTGTACTCCACCTTGGGAGCAAACGGGCTGGGTCGGAACGCCTGAGTGTACAGCGCACTATGAAACAGTACGTTCTTGCCAGCCCGCAGATCATCAAGGGTCATCTGGGGCTGACCCTGTTTCTCGGTAAACATGCCAATCTCATAATTCACCTCGTAACGCTTCTCGTAACTCGGAGCACCGGGGAAGGGGATGCGAGGCTCGTAGTAGTTCTGCAGCTCACCGGGCTTGACCCTCAACTGAGCATTCAGGGTGCCGTTTTCAGCAATGGTGAAATCCTTACCCTCCTCAAAACGGAGCAACACATCCTTAGCAGGCAGGAAATCACCGTCGTCAGGAACACCCCGAGAAGTAGCAATATAAAACACTACTTTGCCGTGCTTCTCATGCCACTCCTTGGTGTAGCCCCAACCCTTCACATGGATGGTGCCGCCCTCAGCGGTGTACAGGTACGAATCCTCGCCGTCGTACCGATACCTGAACGTAACCTTTTGCGGGGTCTTACCCGGAATATCCGCAGCTGTCGTGCCGTCAGAGCCTTCGAAGTCCAGCTCCTGGGTAGCCAGCAGGGTACCGCGACCCTCGGGTGCCTGACCCACGACGGGGGTAATGAACTCGTCGCCCTCATAGCCGTTGTTACCCCACACCTCGATAACATAATCCTTTTCCTTATCCAGGGTGTTTGCCGGAATCTTCGCCGTACCGTGGATGTAGCCGCTCTGGTAAGCGAAAGCCAGATTCTCGTGGTTATATTCAACGATGTCGCTAACCACCAGAACCGGGGAGTTCAAACCCACCTCTCGCACAACAACCTGAACACCCTTCGGGGAGTTAAAATCACCCTCAAACCCCCAACCCCAGAAGTCCAGAACCTGATCCTCGTCAGTGTTCTGCAACGAGTGGTAGCCCAAATGGGGATTAAACTCAGTAGAAGTATCAGTGGGATTCTCACGGACGCGATCACCCGGCAGAGAACCAGCCGCTACAGGAGTATCTGCAGTAGCATTCTGGGCAAGCGCCGGAGTCACCGGCAGAATAATCGCACCCGCCAGCGCCAGTGCACTGCAGCTGCGAGTTGCATACAGGAGTGAAGACTTAGAGTTCGGAAGAGCGGACATAAACATTCCTTATCGGTCATGTCCATTGCGCCGATGCAGGTTCTAAATAGGAATGAGAAATCTCCGTCGAATCTGCACCAACCCAATGAGAAGTGGTTGAGTGTCCCCATCGGTTCAGGAAACACTCTCACCCTAACAAACCTTCAAGTAGAAATTGGTACGTTACTCAAGAAAAACTTGAACCTTCCGAAATATTTCACTGCGTGCATGATGCTGCGCACAGGAAACCCAAAACCCAGGCGGCCCCAACCCCCAGGCAACCCCGCGCACAGTCCTCAAAATACGAGCGGCCCCGCACTCCCAACAAGGAGCACAGGGCCGCCAAACACACTAACCAAACGCTAAAGCAAAGCGTCAAAAATACGAAGTGTAAAAACTACGAAGTGCGGAAGTATAGGTACATCATCATCGCAACACGACCGCGGGACGTCTGAGCCGTAGGCTCAAAAGCATTACCCTCAGACACCGTCGACACGCCATGGCGCGAAGCCCACACAATCTGACGGTAGAACGGAGTCGCAGACGAAACATCGCTAAACGGGGAAGTACCCGACATCTGAATCTTCTGCGCACCATCAGCGCGGTACAGAAGCGCCGCAGCGGAAGCATTCGACAGGCGCGCCTCCGCATGGAACTTACCATCAACCCAACCGGACGTAATACGCTCCTGACGCGCCCACAGGTACGCATCATAGTTCGGGTCAGACTCATCAACATCCGCATACGGCGAATGCTCCGGACGGGCCACCGCCGGCGCACCCGCCAGCTTATAGAACATGGTGATCAACTCGCCACGAGCCACCGGATCCTCAGCACCAAACTGGTCCTCAGAAACCGGCTCCATCGTCTGGGTGCGAACAGCCCAACGGATACCCGCATAGTACGCAGAATCCTCAGGGGCATCAGCAAAAATAGTGTTCGCATCCGGCGCGGTCACGGACGGACGCAGAATCTTCGGGCCCTGGGTCGAAGAACTCGACACCAGAGCAGAAGTAGAAATCGCCGAAGCGGTCGCCGGCGCAGCAGTATCCGCCGAAGAAAGACGCGCCTCCGACGGATCATAAAAAGAGAAAAGAGGTGAGAACGGCAGATACAAAACACCCGCCAGCGCCACAGCGCCAACAGCCAGCTCAATACGGCGGCGCTTACGCTTCTTCGACTCAGCCTGAGAAGAAGCCTCGGAGGTGCCCTCCGGTGCCAGCAGAGGTGCAGAAGAATTATGGGCAGTATCAGTCGACTGCTTAAAATCCTGGGACATAAATCCTCAATGTGGTTGATGTATCGGTGTGTAATGGGCTCCCTATAGTTCTACGCACCCAGCCGGATAAGGGCGCGCACCAAGGGGGCCCAACAGTCCTAAGCATAAACCACAGCTTGAAAAATATTAATTTACACTCCACAGAACATTCTTAAAAAGGGGAGTGGAGCACCCCAAAAATCCGCCCAATAGCGGGTACCGCATGAGGTGCGCCCCACATGCGGTACAGCCCACACTAGCGTGGCAACCGGCAAAAAGACCCCGAAAAACCGCGGAACATTAGCGGACAACAGCTCCGATCACGCCCCTTGAGGCGCCCTGTAAGCACCTTGTAGCTGCCCCGCAAGGGCACAGAAAAGCCGGGCCAGCGGTGATGAAACCAACGTTTCATCGCCGCCAGCCCGGCATAATCCCTAGAACCTAAACCCAGCGAACTAGCAAAACCCTAGCGGACCTTGTAGTTCATCAAGAAACCAGCCAGCTCACCACGGCTCACCAGCGCAGACGGGTGGTACTCAGAACCCGGGAAAACCTGCAGCTTCTGCTGCTTAGCCCAAGCAATCTCACGGTAGAACGCAGAACCGACCTTCACATCGGTGTACGGCGCCTCAGCCACAGCAACCGACTTCTTACCATCGAAACGGTACAGGAACGCCGCAACAGTAGCGTTAGAAACAGACGCATTCGCGTGGAACTTACCATCAGACCAGCCGAAAGTAATGCCCTTCTGACGAGCCCAAATGTACGCAGCGTAGTTCGGGTCATCAGTCTTCACATCCGGGTACGGGCTCGTAGCCGGCAGGGTAACCTTCGGGGAACCAGCCATGCGGTACAGCGCAACAGTCAGCTCGCCGCGGGTCGCATCATCATTAACGCCGAACCAATCCTTCTCACGAGAATCAATCAGCTTCTGATCAGCAGCCCACAGAACAGCCTTGTGGTTCGCGTGAGCAGCCGGAACATCAGCGAAACGCTCACGAGCCTTCTTGTTCGCAGACTCACCGGTCAGAGTCAGGTAATCAGCCGCGATGCGCTCACGCTGACCATCGGCGTAGTTGATGGTTACGAAAATAGCGTAGTGGCTATCCTCATCCAGCTTGGTGCCGTCAACGTTAACGGTCGTCTCAAACGCGCCGGTCGCCACACGGTCAGCGTTCAGAGTGATGCTATCTAGAGCCTCACCGGTCGGGTTGCCGTCAGCCTCAGCAGCCGAGAACAGCACGTTCACGGTAGCACCAGCGGGAACGTCGAAATCCTTACCCTTCACACGGATAGTGGTCGAAGAGCTCAGATCCACCTTGTCAGTGCTCAAAGAAACCGAAGGAGACGCCTTCTTAACGTTCTCGCCGTTCACCGGAACAAACGCCTGAGTGCTCAGCGCCTGGCTGTTCGCCTCATCGTTATCTTCCGGAACGTTGAACTCGAAAGTCTGCACAACATAGGAGCTACCAGACTTCAGGGTGCCCGCCGGGATGTCCAGAACAGTCGAGAAACGGCCGTTGGTGTAACCCATGTACTGACCAAAGAAAGCAGAGTAGGAGGTGAACTTAGCCTCCGACTGCGCCAGTGCGGGGCCGGTCGCCTTACCGGTCGCCGGATCAACCGCACGAACCGCAACAATCAGCGACTCGCTACCGTTGTACGAAATGTTCTGGAAGCCAGCACCGTTCACGGTGACCTTAGTGTTCTCAGAAGCATTCACCGACGAAGCGCCGTACGACAGGGTCGGGGAATCAACGGCGGGAACATCCGCAACCTTCAGTTCAGCACGAACCTCATCCGAGGGAATCCAGCCGTCTTCAGCGTCATCGCGGTAACCGAGCACAACATCGAAGGACGAGCCATTGGCCTCCAGATAGTTAGCGCCGATAGAAGCGGTCAGGTTCACGGAACCGTCAGCCGCAAAAGCGGACGCGGGAACATCCTGAACATAGAACGGGTAATCACGCGGGCGGTGCGGCGGGAAAGCAACGCTTTCACCCTTCGGAACAACGTACAGGCGGAACGACTTGCCCTTGACGAAGTCCTTGGAGAAACCGGAGCCGCTAACCGTCACGTTGCCGCCCTTGAGAATGTCAAAAGTGCCGGAGGTAACCTGCAGACGCTGAGCACCCTGAGCCTCGCCCTGCTCAACAGCCTGGGTTGCTACCGGAGTAGCAGTAGGCGCCGCAAATGCGGGGGAGAGGGGCAAGAGCATGGCGCCCGCCAGGGTGATGGCGCAGCCGCTCTTGGCCATGTTTTTGGGTAGCGCAAAGCGCATGTGGTTGGGAAGTGAGGACATTGTAATCCAATCAGTTTTTATCGGTGTCACGCATCGAGTGTGGTGCGCATAAACACCGTAGCAAATAGATAAGACGTGCTGGAACCTGAAAGGTCATCAGCGCGAAAATGTCTGTGTGTTTTGTTGCATATCTTAAGGTGAAGTATAGCTTTAAAAAGTGTCTGCATGATGTGGAAAATATGCCTAAATAGTGTGCTGATAAGCACAAACACTGGTCACTGTACAAAAAAGAAAGCACAAAAAACCCACCGCATTCGAAAAATTCACACCTATGCAACCTCTGCAGGTTGAGAATATTCACAATGCGGTGGGCAAAGCAACATAAAAGTCACTCACAATAAAAGTGGCACATAAACAGGGTCGTAAAGTCGCCTATTTGACGAAAGCTACCCAAAATAGCTAACGCCACGGCGAGACACTATGTGAGACGGCTGCCGCCGTGCTCCATACGGTACAGCATCGTAGCGAGTTCCGTGTGCCCAATAAACGACTGCCCATACGCCTCATAGATAGACTGTTCGCTGATATAGCCCCAAATGTGCTGATCAATCGCCCACTGGGACTCCTTATGGAACGAGTAATGCCAGCCGAGAACAGTATTCCACCCGCGTTCAGAAGAACCATCCGGCAGGCTACTCTTCTTTGACGCCGAAGAAACAGGACGAGGTTTCGCCGCAGGAACCTTACCCTGCGCCCTCTGATACCTATACAGGAACGCCACCGCCGAAGAATCGTAAACCTTTGCATCCGGGTGGAAATTACCATCAATCCAACCGAACGTAATGCCCTTCTGGCGAGCCCAAATATATGCGGCGTAGTCCGGGTCGTTAGGCTGAACATCCGGATACGGGCTGGTCTCCGGAAGCTCAACCTTCGGCGAACCCGCCAACATATAGAGAGCCACCGTCAGATCACGGCGCGTCAAATTCTCAGAAAAATAGGACTCTGACTTGGGAAGATGCTGAGCCTTGTACCACCTCTTCGCAGCCTCACGCTCCTCAAACGCGTTCACCACCAAACCAAGGTCAGTAGAAACAACCTGCTGCACAGAATCCGCGGCACCACCCCGACCGGGAAGAACCTTCTCCACCACCAGCTTATAACCGCCCTGATAATTCAGTGCCTCACCAGGAATAGTGAGCGTAGCCTCCGTGTAACCGCTCTGGATGCGGTCAGCCGCAATATCTTGCTCCAACGCCTTCTGACCCGTCAGATTGCCAGAAGCATCCGTAGCCTGCAGCGAGAAGCGGTAATGGCCCTCAGCGAGGTTCGGCAGATTCACGGCACGCACCTGCAACGTGTTCTTCTCCCAATAGGGGCTCACCTGCGGTGAGTCAGAATGATATTGGCTCATTTGCGGCGACTCAACACGCAGCACCGGGGCAGCATCCTTCACCTCGGTGTTCGGGTTGGGCGAGCGCACCGGAATAAACGGGGCAACATCCGTCAAGAGGCTACCGGGTACCTTCTCCTCATCCGGATTCGGGAAGAGACCGCTGTAGACGCCAATCATGTACGACTTACCCGGTCGCAGAGTACCCGCAGGAATTGTCACATCCGCAGAGAAATAGTTGTTCAGAAAACTCCAACAATAGTATTCACCGCAATCCGTATAGCGAACCGCATGAGTGAAAACGGGCTTGCCCACCATCAAACCCGTGGCGGGGTCAACCTCATACAGCATCAGATACGCCGGGGCGCTCCCCGGCTCAAGAAGCTGCTTAGAGAGAATATGGTAGCCCTCAATCGTCAGCTGCGTATCAACCCAGGGGTTATTAATCGCCGGCATGCTGTACACGTAAGTAGTATGATCCGGCTCAGGGTCCTGAGTCAGGCTGAGCGGAACGCGGGCAGTAAGACGGGGATCCTCATACTCCTCAATGCTCGGCTCGCGCTCACCCGCTGGGTAGTAGGTCAGCACCACGTCAAGGGCAGGCGAAGGGGTAGCCCGGATGGTCTGCTTCTTGACCTCAAAGGTGAAGGTGAGGCTCCCGTCCGGGTTGTCGCGGACGATACCGTCTTCTCGAAGATGATCGACCTTGCCGCGGTACAGGGGATTCTGGGTTGCCTCGCCGGTACGGGACCACTCGTAACCGGTACCACGGTTCACGAGGCCGAACTGGAAGAGCTTGTACTTCTTACGGAACTCGGGGGTCAACGGGGAAGTCGTCACGGACACCGTGCCGCCCTGAGAAATATTGAGGGTGCCGGTGGTGACCTTCAAATCAATCTTGTCAGCATCGCTGACGCCAGTGGCTGCGGCACCTGTACCTGAGGCAGCGGGGGCGGCAGCTACGGGGGTTGCCTGCAACGATGCGGCAGGGGAGGCGGGGCTCGCCGCATCCGCTTGCGCAGGCTGGTTCGGCGCCGCCAGTGCCGCCGGGGTAATACCCGCAAGTGGGGTCATGCCCAACAGCAGGGAGAGGCTAATCGCCTTTTTGCCCCGGGTATTTTGAAGGCGGTTTTTCTGGGCAGGCGTCTTAGCGCCCTGAGTTGTGGTTGGTCGGAAGAAAGAAGACACGGTTATCCCATCTAATGTTCTGCACTGTGCTTTCTATACCGGGGCTTTACACGGTGTTTCTTGCACAGTGGTTTTCTGCACGGTGGCTTTCTGTACGGTGATTGAAGTGAGTGAGGGAAAACGTTGAGTGGAAGGGGAGAAATGAACGAAAAGTTGAGTAGAAAAAGGGGTGCACAGTGCGTCTTAGCGAAAGTGCTGGCGGGCTGAAAAGCCGGGCGAATCAGCCCGAAAATTTCAGCCCGCCATCACCGATTGTAAAGCACTACAACAACATGCCGTGTTGCCGCAGGAGGTGACTCTTAAATAGCTACTTCACGGCAACTACTTGAGGCGGCTACTTGAGGTGGCTGCCGCCGTGCTCCATGCGGTACAGCATCAACGCCAAGTCTTCGGTGGGCGTTTGCTCCCACGTAAAGTACTCGTGTCGCCCATCCTTGGCGTAGCCCCAAATACGTTGCTGTACAGCCCACCGAGATTCACGCCAAAAAGCGCTACCCTCCTCCAACTCCGTAGCCCAATTCTTAGTGCTCAGCTCAGAATCCTTCGACCCCGGCAAGCTACCATTACGAGGCTGAGGTGCGGCAGTCGGCAAGCTGGGGGACACCTTACCGTGCGAACGCTGATACCTGTACAGGAACGCAACAATAGAGCGAGGAGAAAGCTGCACATACGGGTGGAAATTCCCGTCAATCCAGCCAAAGGTCACACCCTGCTGACGAGCCCAAATATATGCCGCATAATCCGGGTCATCCGGGGTGATATCTCCATAAGGAGTCGTCGCCGGAAGCTCAACCTTTGGCGAACCCGCCAGACGGTACAACGCCACCGTGATATCATGGCGCGTCATATAGCTGTTCCTACCTGACTCAGAAAACTCAGGAAGAATCTGACGATACCTAAACCACTCCCAGGCAACATCGCCTTCCTTATCCTTCGTCACCTCCAGCTGCAGGTCCTTCGAAATAAGCTGCTCAACCGACTCAACCGCACCGTCCTTACCGGCAGTCACCTTCTCCAAAACGAGCCTGTACGAGCCGTCATAATTCAGTGCCTCACCGAGGACGTTCAGCTTCTCATCCACCGTGCCGTCATGGATGCTCTCAGCAACAATCTCCTGGTCCAGCGCCTTCTGACCGGTCAAGCGTCCCTGCTCATCAACATGCTGCACCGAGAAACGGTAAGAAACCCCAGGCTGCTTCTTCAGACCCACAGCACGTACCGGCAGAATATTTTCCCCATCATAAGGGCTCATCGTCGTAGCCTTCAGATACATCTCAGGGCTAGCCGATTCCTTATTAGGCGAACGTACCGGAATGAAATCAGCAACATCCTTCAGCAACTCACCGGGGTACTTCTCATCATCCGGACGGTCATAACCGTAGAAACCAATCTTATAGACCTTACCCGGCTTAAGCGTGCCCCCAGGAATCGTAATAGACGTCTTAAAATGCTCATTCAGGAAGCCGCTACAGAACTCACCGCAATCCGTATACAGAATCCAATCGGTGAATGCCGGTTCGCCTACAATCTTTCCGGTCTTCGGGTCGACTTCATAAAGAGCCAGAAGCGCCGGACCTCCCAGGTATTCACGATTACCGCTCGCAGTAATGTGGAACCCCTCAAGCGTCAGAGTCGTATCCTTCCACGGGTCATCAATCGCGGAGGTACCGAAAATATACTTCGTCTCGGTAGGCTTAGGGTCCTGCACAACATTAATAGGTGCACGCGCCACGAGACGGAGGTCAGACTGCCAAGGCCCCGGATGGTACCCCTTCTGGTAGTACGTCAGAATGACGTCGAAAAGAGTGCCTTCTTCAGCCTCAATAACGAGCGGCTTAACATTGAGGAAGAAGGTGTAGCTCCCATCCGGGTTTTCTACCATCTGCTCCGGGTTGGGGTCACGGTCAAAGACGTAGCCGTACTGGGTACCCGGCGTGCGGAAGTAGTTGTGCCCAAGATGGAAGTAAGAAGAACCGCGTTCGACCAGAGAAAATTCGTAGAATTCGTAATTCTGACGGAACTCAGCGCTGAGCGGAGGCGTCGTCAGCGTTACGGTGCCGCCTCGAGAAATGTTGAGAGTCTCGGGAGAGACTTTAAACCCGTCCATTTCAGGGTTGCGGGGCTCTTCTCGCACATGCGGAAGCGTCTGCTCGGACTCGTTAGCGTCCTCTAGAATTGCGGCGGGGGAGGTGGAGGCTGCTTGAGCGGGGGCAACCTGAGTCGGCCGGTCAGATGCCGCCTGGGCCGGTGTTGCGAGCGCCGCCGGGGTGATACCGGCAAGCGGGCTCAAACCCAACAGTAACGACAGGCTGAGCACGCGGGCGCTCGCCGGGCGGCGCGGGGTATCGGAGTGCGGAGGGGCGCCTCGTGGTGTGAAGAATGAAGACATCATTATCCCATCTACAAAAAACTGTACGGTGAATGAAACGAGCAAACAGGTGAAGCGAGTGGATAAAGCGTGAAAAGAAAACCCCGAACAGGGGAGAAGAAGCATCCTGGAGAGGCGAATAGAAAGGGCGGCACCGGTGGGCTGAAAAGCCGAACTAGTCCGAACATTCCAGCCCACCGGTTACCCCCTCACCACAACCGGGCGTTACCTGAGGTGGCTTCCACCGTGCGTCATACGGTAGAGCATCAGTGAGAACTGCCAAGAGGAAACAGTATCCAAGCTGAAATTCTCACCGTGGCCTCGATAATATTCTGCGTATCCCCAGATAATCTGCTGGGTAGCCCACAATGATTCCCGCCAGAACGCAGTATCCATACGCTCATACTCAGGCCAGTGCACGCGCGAACGTGAATCCCGTGTGGGAGACTCCTCCGGTACATTACTGCTATCTGACGTATCGCTCTTCGGTATAGACGAAGACGGCAAACTGCTCGATTCCGGCGAAGACGCAGGGGCTAGCGCTCGTTGGTACCTGTACAGGAATGCCACCGTCGAGGCAATCGAAAGGTTCGCCTCCGGGTGGAACTTACCATCGACCCAACCGAAGGTAATACCCTTCTGACGAGCCCAAATGTACGCGGCATAGTCTGGATCATCCGGGGCTACATCCGCGTAAGGGCTGGTTGCAGGTAGCTCAACATGAGGCGCGCCCGCCAGGCGGTACAGCGCCACCGTGACATCGCGGCGACTCAGCACAGCCTTATGCTCATCCAGAAGAGCCTGCTGCTTAACCCACTCAACAGCCGCTTCCCGCTCCGCAGTGTAGCTTACAAAGAGCTCAAGGCCCTCAGAAGTGACCTGCTCGACCGTGTCCGCGGCGCCATCCTTGCCGGGGGTTACCTTTTCCAGAACAACCCTGTAAGACCCCTCATAATTCAGAGCGCTACCGGGAATATTCAGCTTCTCATCCGTAGAACCATTCTGAAGGCGCTCAGCAGGAATGACCTGTTCCAGGGCCTTCTCGCCGGTTGGCTCGCCAGAATCATCCGTTGCCTGAACCGAGAAACGGTAATGACCATCGGTAAGCTTCGGAAGATTCGAGACACGCGCGGTGAGGGTATTCATCTCCTCGTACGGGCTGATGCGCTTATTCAGAATGTACAAGTCCGGACGCGCTACAGGTTGGTCAGGGTTAGGCTGCGTAGACCGCACGGGAAGGAACTCAGCGACACTGGTCAGTAGGCTACCGCTGTACTCCTCTTCGCCAGGACGAGGCAGATTAGAACCGTAGATGCCAATCATGTAGAGCCTGCCCGGCTTCAACGTACCCGCCGGAATTGTCATCTCCGTGCTGAAGTAACGATTATGGAATCCGCCGCAAAGTTGTCCGCACTCTGTCAGCGGAATGATGCCGGAGAAAACAGGGCGTCCCATAATCTTTCCGGTGGCCGGGTCGGCCTCGTAGAGGGTGAGGTGCGCAACCGATTCATGACCACCTACCGCATGAGGATCGAGGATATGGTAGCCCTCAACTGTCAAAGTGGTATCCTGCCACGGCTTGTCAATTGCCGAGAGACTGTAGCGGTACGTTGGCTGAACCGGCTCAGGGTCACGCACTACCGGCAGAGAAGCTCGTGCCGTAAGACGGCGGTCTGTCGACTCCCAACGCAAATCCGGCTCAGCTTCATCAGACGGGTAGAACGTCAACACGACATCGAAGAGAGTGTCCTCGGGTACATCAAAGATTTGCTTGCGAACATCAAAGGTGAACGTAATGCTTCCATCAGGGTTTTCATGAACCTTCCCCTGATTTCGAAGGGTAGCGACTCTCTTACCGTACTGGGCTTCAGGTAGCTTACTGCCGTAGCTTGACCACTCGTAGTCCTTCCCTCGCTCCACAATGCCGAACTCGAAGAGCGTGTACTTCTTGCGGAACTCAGCACTCAGCGGCGCAGTCGTCACAGAGACAGTGCCGCCCTCAGAAATATTGAGGGTACCTGAAGTGACACTCAAACGCACTTCATCAGATGCGGGAGGATTTATCGGGGTCGGAGGAGCAGCCAGCTGCACGGGCGCAGTGACCGTAAAAATGTGACTACCCTTCTGATAAAGAGAATCTGAGAAAGTTACCCTCAGCTCTGCCTCAGAACCAAGGTACACATTCTGCAACTCCTTGATGACTGCAGAGTCAATTTCAAGTTCTACGGTGCGGGTACCGTCAGGGTTACGGACAACAATAATGTCATGATCAAAGTAAGGAATGTCAGTAATTCCGACGATAGTCTTTCGAGCGGTTTTACTATAAATGTCGACGGATTTGACGTAATACCCCAAATCAACTTCCGGGGAAATGTTAGAAATAGTAACTTTATATTTCCCTGCATGGTACGGATCAACCGTCTGAGGAGACAGTGAAACCTTCGGAAGAGTATTGCGGTACGTATTGCTCTGGTAAGGCATTTTCGCGGGTTTCTTACCCACAGGAATGAAGGGGAAATCGCGCGCTATAGCGTTAATGCCGAAGGGAGAAGAATCAACCCCAGAGGGATAAGATCCAACCACGCTCAGATAATACCCCTTACCAGGCTTTAAAAAACCGGCAGGAATCGTAATCTTACGCTGAAAATGACCGTTAGGAATCAGACCATGAAAAACCCGCTTCAAGTACGGAGAATCTGAAGGGTCAAAATGCTCCAGCTCCTTGAGATATTTATGGGTAACATTTGCAGTCGGGTCATATTCTACGAGAGTAAAACTTAGCTTATTCATCCCGTCAAAACCCGAACCCGTCATATTGATTTCAATCGGTTTTCCGGAATTAATCTGCTCCTCAGAAATAGAATCCACATCATAGGTAATAGAAGGCAGAACAGATGCCGGAAAATCATTCGTCACAGGGAGCACCGTACGAATATGATCCTCAGTATTCCACTGATAGGGGTGTGCGTCATCCAGCGGGCGGTAGGTCAAGATAACTTCGTACTCCATGCCTGCAGGTATACCGTTGGAGGATACTTCCAAGTCAGCGCTGAAAGTTCCGTCTGCTGAAAGCCTCGGAACATCAAAGCGCGGCCCCTGGTATGTTGGCTCCTGGTAAGGGCCCACATAGGTAGAAGAACCCTTGGGCGCAATAATGAGGCTACGCAGCTCATGGTGTGCCAAGAACTCGGGAGTGAAGCCGGTACCCTCAACATGCACCGTGCCGCCAGCATAAATTCTTAGCGCTCCGCTAGTGACGCGCAGAGTCGGTAGCGAACTGGTCTGCTCGCCCTGGGCTACAGGATTCTGCTGGTTGTCTGCTTGTTTCTGAACCAAAGCTGCAGCGGGGGAGGCTGGGGTCGCCTGTTCCGGGTCTGCCTGAGCGGGTGCAACCTGTGCCGGTTGCGCCGGGTGTTCGGGCGCCGCCAGTGCCGCTGGAGTGATACCTGCAAGCGGGCTCAAACCCAGCAGCAACGATAGGCTGAGCGCACGGGCGCTCGCCGGGTGGTGCGAGGCACCTCGTGGTGTGAAGAATGAAGACATCATTATCCCTTCTACAAAAAACTGTATGGTGAGTGAAGCGAGCGAAGAAGTCGAGCGGATAGAGCCTGAAAAGCCAGGCTAGGGGAGAAGAAGCCCCGTAAATCCTGGTATCAGGCAAGAGAAGTCGCTCGGGAGGGGGGAAAGAGGCTGCACCGGCGGGCTGAAAAGCCGAACTACGTCGAGCATCCCAGCCCACCGGTCACTCCTCACCACGACCGGGCGCTACCTGAGGTGGCTGCCGCCGTGCTCCAAGCGGTACAGCATCAACGCAAAATCACCAGAGGAAATGGAAGAATTATCAAAGCCCTCATAGGCGTATTCCCCGTCAACGCTGTAACCCCACATGCGGTAATCAACAGCCCACTGAGCCTCACGCCAGAAAGCGCTACCCTCACGAACCTGATGCTGCCAGCCACCGGAACTCTGGGGCGCATCCTGGTTACCCGGCAACGAAGAAGAGGTCGGTGCCTTCGGCGTGACCTGACCCGTCGCCTTCTGGTACCTGTACAGGAACGCCACCGTCGACGGGGTCGAAAGGGGCGCATCCGGGTGGAACTTGCCGTCCGCCCAACCGAAGGTAATACCCTTCTGACGAGCCCAAATGAACGCGGCGTAGTCCGGGTCGCTCGATGCCACATCCGCATACGGGCTAAAAGCAGGTAGCTCAACCTTCGGGGAACCAGCCAAACGGTACAGCGCCACCGTCACATCGCGGCGCGTCAGATTGCTATTCCAGGACATTGGCGAAGGACCAGGCAGAATCTCACGCTCAGCAAACCAGCTCTCAGCCGCCTGCAGCTCATCCTCACGCGTCAGCTTCAGAGGAATATCCTCGACATCAAGCTGCTCCACCGACTCCGCGGCACCATCCTTAGCGGGGGTGACCTTCTCCAAGACCAGACGATAAGCGCCCGAATAGCTCAGCTGCTGAGTAATCGTCAGGTCCATCTCCACCCTGCCATTCTGGATGCGATCGGCGGGAATCGCCTGCTGGAGTACCGTCTGACCGGTCAAACGTCCCTGCTCATCAACATGATGCACCGAGAGACGGTACGATCCTTCACCCGGCGCAGAGAGCCCGGTAGCGCGTGCCGTAAACGAGTTCGTCTTCGCGTACGGGCTCAGGCCCACCGACCCAAGGTGCAGTGTGGGCCCCGTGGACTCGTGCTCGGGAGAATGCACCGGAAGGAACTCAGCAACATCATTCAGCATAGAACCCGGAGAATCTTCCATGCCAGGGTAAGGCAACCCGTCCCCATACATGCCAATAAAGTAGAGCTTGCCCGGCTTCAACGTACCCGCCGGAATCTTCATCTCCGTGCTGAAATAGTTATTGCGGAACCACCTGGAGTTAACCCCGTAGTACGTGTAGTCCACCCGCTGAGTGAACACAGGCTCACCCACCATCTTTCCCGTTGCAGGGTCAGCCTCATAGATAGCGATGACCGGAGAATCATTAGAAATCAGTTCCCTAGCCCGCACGAGGACATGGCGTCCCTCAACCCGCAGCGTCGTATCCTTCCACGGGTCATTGATAGCGGATTGACTGAAGGTGTAGGTCCCACGGGTCGGCTGCGCATCCTGAACCACATCAATATGGGCGCGGGCATACAAACGGTCCGCCAAACTCCAAGGTTCCAGCTCAGCTTCATCCGACGACCAGTAGTACGTCATCACCACATCGAAGAGCTCACCGTCGGCAGCCTCAATGTACTGCGGGGGAACCTCAAACGTGTAGGTGAGGCTACCGTCCGGGTTCTCCCGCACCTGGGGCTTCAAGTCCTTGAGAAACCCGCCGTACTCGTCGAGAGGCGCATAACTATTGTGTTCCGCATACGCGTACAACGATCCGCGCTGCACCAGAACCAGCTCGTAGAAAGTGTACTTCTTACGGAATTCAGCGCTCAACGGAGAAGTCGTCACCGACACCGTGCCACCCTGAGAAATATTGAGGGTTCCCGAATCGACCTTCAACTGAACATTTGCCGGGTTCACCCAATCAAAAGCATCAGCGGCAAGAGGCGCCATCGGAAGCTGGGTGCTCACCGTGAACTTATGGTGACCGTACGAATACTCATAGTCCGAGAACACCACACGCACTTCAGCCACTGAACCGCGAGAAGTCGGCCTATAGCTGGAATAACCGTCAACCTTATACTCAACCTCCACGGTCAGAGTACCGTCAGCATTGCGGGTTACCAGCTCGTCACGCTTATAGTATTGGTCGGCTACATCATTCTTCGCAAAAGGTGCCTTCTCACCAGAGGTAGCGTTATAAATCGCCACAGACTCAAGGTAGTACCCCAGGTCCACCTCGGGTGAGATATTAGAAATAGTCACCTTATAGACGCGGTCCTGACCGGGATCAAAATCCTGCGCAGCAACAGATACCTTCGGCAGGGTATTCCTGAACGAATTATCCTGATATGCCATGCGCGCAGGGTGATTGCCCACAGGAACGAAGGGGAACTTACGCGACAGCTTCTTCCACCCGTTCCCCCCGTGGGTTTCTACACCGGAAACATCCAGGGAATACCCCTTACCGGACTTCAGGACTCCCGCAGGGATCGTAATCTTCTTCTGGAAATAGCCGTTAGGAATCAGACCCTTGAAAATGCGCTGATTCTCTTCCGTATCCGGTGCCTTCAGCTCACCAAGCGAAGCCACATTAGAGTTCGTGACCTTTCCCTGCTCATCATGCTCGGACAGGGTGAAGTCCACGGAGCTGACATCCTGAAAACCGGTACCCGTCAGCGTCACCTCAATCGGCTGGCCGGAAGCAATCTGCTCCTCAGAAATAGCCGAAACATCATAGGTGATGGAGGGGAGCTGCGCCTTCGGGAGGTTGAACTCCACCGGCAGCGCCGTACGGACGCGATCCTCAGTGTTCCATGCGTAAGGGTGCGCCTCATCTACGGGGCGGTAGGTGAGAATGACCTCGTACTCCAGGTTTGCCGGCAGGCTATTCGCTGGAACCGTCAGGTCGGCGCTGAAACTGCCGTCGGCAGCTGGTTTCGGGGCGTCAAAGACGAGGCCGCGGTGATCGACCTTTTGGTAGGGGTTGGCGTAGGTCGAAGAGCCCTTCGGGGCAATCGTGAGGCTACGTAGCTCGTGATGCGCCAAGAACTCAGGGCTCAGCCCGGTACCTTCCACGTGCACGGTATCGCCGTGAAGAATGTCGAGGGAGCCGCTGGATACGCGCAGGGTCGGCAGGGAAGCATCCTGCTTATCACCCTGCACGGGCGCGTTCTGTACGGGTGCGTTCTGCGCGGGGGAGGCGGGCGCCGGCTGGGCCGCCACCGGCGTCAAAGCCAGCAGCGGGCTCAAACCCAAAACCAGGGAAGCACCCGCAACCTTTCGGTGCGTGCTGCGAGCAGGCTTAAAGAACGAGGACATCATTATCCAATCTGAATTTTCTGCATGAAAGAGGACGAATGAGAAAAGAAGTTGAGAGGATAAATGAGTGACAGTCCACCGCACCGAATCCACACCGAATCCATATCGTAGAGGACCCGAAGCGGCAGCATGCTGAAGTGCAATCTCAGCCTACCAACCCCTGACTCGAACATTCAATGAAAACACGAGAAAAAACATGTCGAAGAGAGTTATAAGACAAAAAATTCAAAAATTACGCCCATGTTTTATACAAAGCCCAAACCCCAAAAAGACCACACAATAGAGAGACAAAAATGGAAGCATCACCAACGCTAAAAACGGCACCCAGCAGCGCCAGTACCAGAAAACGGGCACACAAAAAGGGACGGTGAGAGAAAAACTCTCACCGCCCCTTCTATAGCCACTATCTTCAGCTGCTGTTCTTAGAAGTCAACCCAAGCTAAAACACGCAGGGGCAACCGTACGGTTCAAGGCACCTGCCGAATCCTAATCATCGATATAGGGGCTGTTGGGGATGGTGTCAAGCATGTCGAGCATTGACAGGACACGAGCCAGCTCCTCGCGGGTAGCAGTCTTGGTCGGACGGAAATCCTTGCTCTTATAGTGATATCTCGTATCGATATTCACCGACGAGTGCAGCCACACCGACTCGGTGTAGAACGGGGCACCCGGCTTCATATCCTGCGGGGTAGTGGGACGGAACCAATAAGAACGACGACCGGGGGTAAGCATAAAGTAACGGTAGAAGAACGCAGCCATCGTAGCGCGGCTAGCCACCGCCTCCGGGTGCATCTTACCGTCAGACCAGCCGGAAGTCAGACCGTTCTGATACGCCCAAATATACGCCGGGTAACGCTCATCCTTCGGGGACAAATCCGGGAAAGGAGAACGCGCAGGAAGCTTCACCTTCGGCGAGCGGGCGCCTCGGTAGATTGCATCCATCAGGTCGCCGCGGGTCACCGCACGCTTAGGGTAGAAGCAACGTTCCTTATCGAGCAGCAGAACCTTTGCCTTACATGACCTGTAGATATCGGGGGCGTACTCGCCATCCATATCAATATCCACAATGAAAGGTGCCCACGCGAACTCCGTGTCAATCTTGGGGCGAACTTCAAGAGTGCGCAGAATGGTGTACTGCTCACGGCGCGGACGAAGAGACAGGCGAACACCAAAGTCTGCATTCGGGCCACCGGTGATCTCAGGATCAATGACGTGATGCCTAATGTAGACATCATTCTCGATGCGCTTCTTCGGCTCAAGAGAGAAGAAATAGAACTGGGTGAAGCCCTTCTCCTTGGTGTAGTAGCCGACCTCAATGTACGGGGTGTACAGGCCGCTATCAATCACGGCCTGCAAGCCGGTAATCTCATAGCTGAGGTTGAAGCCGCTAATATCAAACGACGCCTCGGTAATCTTGAACGTCAGCGGAGTAGTCTTAACGTCCAAGGTGGCAGCCTGGGCGTTCTGCTCGCTGGCGTGGTAAGCGCCCAAAGCGCCAGCGACTGTTAGTGCTGCTGCACCCTTAAAAAGGGCGCGACGAGAGGAAAAAGTAGACATAACGTTGTCCCATCGATGTGTTTCTGAGCGGTTATTTTTACGCTAGCAAACCTATAGCCAGGGGAGTGAACCGCTGACTATCTGCTTTACGTATGTGGTGTTTCGTGTTCCATGTGTGTTGAGTTGCAAGTGTGAATGGTAGTGAGTGAATCGCCCGCCACCAGTGGCGAGTCATTAAATACTATAAGCACTTCTGTGCATAAAAAGAAGGCGGATAGATAGACACCATCCGCCTTCTTGATGCGTTAAAACCAGCCCAAAAAATGTGGGAAAAAGTGGTTTTACAGGGGGAAATACATTAAAAATCCCCGAAAAAATAGTTAAAAAATCTTCGTGCTGACACATGAAAATAGTCAGAAATAACAGCAAACAGCCGCTACTGCTCATGCACCAGCAGCGTCAAAATACCCGCCTTACGCGCCGTCGGCAGGGTACACTCCACCGACCAATCCTCGCTGACCGCTTCCAAAAATTCGGCAATACCAGCCGTAGAGCCATCAATAGGACGAGCCGCCAAACCCGACTGAATCAGGTAACGCGCAAATAAACCACGGTAATGTTTCGCCATGTGCGAGACGACCTTACGCGACCCATCAGCAGCCACACGCTCCACACGAACCGCCAGAGTCTGCGACGGGGGAGTCACCCACGACTTCGCGTAGGCGGCAGAACGGCAATCCAGAATCAGCTGGTCCTTCGCGGTTGCCTCCAGGGCGGTGCCCAGCGCCCCCTTCCAGAAGGAGGCGAGCGCACCAATCGAGCCCAGCTTCACGCCCATGGACAGGCGGTAGGCGGGGATTGCGTCCTCGGGGCGAAGCACGCCCCACAGTGCCGAAGAAATCAGTAGCGACCAGTGTGCGGCATCGCGTTCGGCGGGGGAGAAGCTTGCATAATCCAGCGCCTCAAAGAGAACACCCGTGTAGGTGCGGATTGCCGGCTGTGCAGGTTCGGTGAGCAGACGCGTGTTGCGTTCCACCTCTGCCTCGAGGGATGCGCCCACCTTGAGCTCTGCCAAGGCGTCGGGGCTAGAGCTGACCGCGGCCAGCTCCTCCAGGATGCTCTCACGCTCGGCAGTCAGCTCGGGGAACGAGAGGTCAGCGAATGAAACCGGCGCATTGCCAGCCGGGGCGGGGGTCTTACCTTCGGAAGGGGGAAGAAGAATCAGCATCTCTCCAGTGTACCCGCGAGGCCGCTAAGACATCCGCGAGACGCAGCGTAGCTACGAGGCCCCGGCATGCCCGTGAGGGAACCACGCCTGTGAGACGAACCCGCGAAATAGCCGCCGCCAGGGGTATGAGTATAATGGGTGAGGTGAAACGGGCCGTCCGGGCAATCGCGAGGCATACGTGCTTCGAGGAAAGTCCGGGCTCCACAGCACAGGATGGTGGATAACATCCACTCGGGGTAACCCGCAGGCCAGTGCCACAGAAAGTAAACCGCCGCGGTTCGCCGCGGTAAGGGTGAAAGGGTGGTGTAAGAGACCACCAGCGGGCGCGGTGACGTGCCCGGCTAGGTAAACCCCATTCGGAGCAAGGTCAAACAGAATACGCCATGGTAGGGTAGTGCGCCCGATCCCCGCTTAATCGGGGTGCGTATTCGGGTAGGCTGCTTGAGACGTGCGGCAACGTACGTTCTAGATAGATGATTGCCTCGAAACGCCCCTTCGGGCGGCGTTTTAGACAGAACCCGGCTCATAGGATGACCCGTTTCACGCTACCGTTGGCTGAAGGAAAAGATCATCGGCCGATGG
>NZ_CAXOQT010000003.1:0-109890 GCF_964211445.1 Rothia mucilaginosa
ATGAGGAGCGGGGCTTTTCGTGTTCAAGGTTCTGAGTTCTCGAGGCTAGTTCCAGTACAGCATAAGAGCGTTTAGGCTCCTCGAGGGGCCTGAATCATTTAATCCAGACAAAGCACTCAGAATCATGATGATCAGGGCGACGATACCAATGAAAATGCATAGCCCCAGCCCGTTGAGAATCAGACCACCGATGGCGCGCTTACCGTACCGGCGTGCCACGAACGCCTGCCAGATACCCAAGATGTTTAGCAATGGGGCAGTGAGAGCCAGGAGTGAACCGATTTCATAGCCATAGGCAGACCACCGAAACCCTAGAACGAAAGACAGCGGGCCGAGGAAGCCAAAAAGTAGGGAAAATTTCGCTGCTCTTTTACCGGCTTGCTCCCTCTGCACGTCGGGAGGTAGCTCACTCGCAGGTTGACCCCAGTCGTCCGCATCGCCTGTGTCGGACTGCACGCTGTTGTTCATCTGGTAGAGCTTGGCGTATTCGGGGTTGTTATCGAAGGCTTCATTGTTTTGGGGTAGGTGCGACATCGCATCCACAACCTTTCAGAATCCATACACGTTAGTTGGTGCGCCACACCCACAGTGTCCAGGCGTTCACGAGCACGAAGCTGACGATGGCAACCCAGCTCAATACGCGACCCGCGGCAGGAATCGCACCGTAGCGATCTGCTTCCTTAGCCTTCCACAGACCAAGAGTACCCAGCACAACAGACGGAATACCGAAAAGCCACCAGCCCCATACCGCAACGCTGACAAGACTGAGCACGCCAAAGGCAAGTGAGAGTTGGGATGCGCGTTCCCCCAAATCCCGTTCAAAAGGCTCTCTTCTCTTCTGTGAGAGCGGTGTCAGCGGGGGCCGACTATCAGGGTCGTAGCGGTCATTCGGGTTGTAGTCGTCGTAGTGTTCGCTTGTGCTTTTATTCTGTTTCAACCCTTTGTACCCAAAGCTTGAGTCAAAGGGGTTGGGCTCTTGCGGGTAGTAGGACGACATCGTATCCACAACCTTTCACATTCCACACGCAAGGGGTGTTAACTTCACCCTAGGCTTTCCCCACCGGGGAAACAAGCATGTCGAGCCCAATCCAGGAAACACACGGCATACATACAGCAAAGCCCCGCGCCTCACCATGAGGAACGGGGCTTTCGCGTGCCCTCCAGCGAGGGCGAAAGTATTTAGAAAAGCGCCATCATCTGCGCCGTCTCCACGAGCCTAGAATTTGCGGCAGAATCCGAAAGAGCCAGCATAATCGCCAGCAGCATACCACCACCGAAAAGCACCAAGAACATGCCACCAATGGCTACGCCAATCCAGTTCATGATGCGACCAGCCGAAGCAGCCGCGCCGTAGCGCTCCGCCTCGTTCGCCTTGAAGATACCGATAACACCCAGAATCAGGGAGGGCAGACCGAACATCCACCAGCTGAGAGTCGCAATACAAGCCAAGCTGATAATACCGAGCACCGTGGAAGTCTGAGCAGCCTTCTCACCGGCAAGCTGCTCGGGAGTCTTCTGAATGATACCCACGGGAATCATCATGGGCTGACCGTACTGGTACTGCTGCTGGTACTGCTGACCGTACGGGTCGTACTGATTCTGGCCGTACGAGTCTTGCCCATACGAATTCTGACCGTACTGGTCGTAGGAGTACTGATCATAAGAGCCCTGGCCGTACTGACCGTATGAACCCTGCCCGTACTGTCCGTACTGGGTATTCTGCCCATACTGACCGTTCTGGTTGTACTGCTCGTTCAGACGGTTGTAGTCCGGGTTGTAGTCGTAGGGGTCAGCGCCCCGCGGATTCTGAGACATGGCATCTCACTTTCGTACGGCTGGTGTGTGTTAAACCTAATTCACCCTAACCCATGAATGGGACGGGTACAACTAAGTCCGTTATGCAACCCCGCACAATGCGCCTTGATGCACTGGGCACGGGCTTTACAGAGCGCACAAAAGCCCGCGTGCGCACAGGGCGCTCGCGGGCTTTCTGTAGCCAGTGTCCATGGAGGATGCTGGCTAAAACGTTATAGGGTTCTAGCCCAGGTTCCTGATAGCACCCAGCCCCACAACAATAATGCTCAGGACCAGAGCAGCACCACCGATGATGGAACCAGTCAGTGCCAGACCACGGGTCTGCAGCTCAGGGACACGCAGAGCCGCCAAACCAAAAGCCAGGCCCAGTGCACTGAAAAGCGGGCTGAGAAGGACCAGACCAACAGCGCCAAATACAATAGCGAGAATCGACAGAATCTTCGCCCTCTTCATCTGAGCCTGCTGCTCGGGGGTCGGGACCGGCTGACCGTACGGAGCCTGCTGACCATACTGGGGATCCTGGTTGAACTGGGGCTGGGGGTTGTTGGGGTTTTCAGACATGATTTCTCGCTTCGCTGAGTGATGAGGCGCCTCTGGCTGTGCTGTATCGGAAGATAAAACGTCAGAGATGCTCTCTATTTATCGGTTGGGACTCATGCAGTGTATCGAACATGCTTATGAACCTCAATGTTTACGACCGGTAGTCCACCCCTAGAGGCCTACCTCCCCTGCCTACGCCTCACCTGCTACACAGGTCGAATTGACCAAGCGCAAAACAGCCTATATTCTTATAGGGATGCGCTCACGAGCGCACCGTGGAGACGTGCCAGAGCGGCCGAATGGACTTCACTGCTAATGAAGGGTCGGGGTTAAACTCGACCGGGGGTTCAAATCCCCCCGTCTCCGCCACTAAAAGCCCCGTACCGGTTGGTACGGGGCTTTTGCTATGCCCAACTATATTCGGGCGCGAAGTCTAGAAGCTCCTGACCTAGAAGCTCTTGAAGTCCACGAGGCGCGCATCCGCACCATCCAGCAGAGCCCACTCCCCCGGTACCTCAAACACCGCGATGGAAGAGGGCGGGAAGCCATAGTACACATCCATGGACGCATTCGGGTCAGAATCAGGGCTCATCAGGCGCTGCGCGGCATCCTGCACGCCGGGCAGATGCGACACCACCATCAGAGAATGAACATTCTCAGAAACACTGTTGATACGCGCAATAATGCGGGACGCAGACACCTCATACAGGCCCTCATCCAGATGAGCAGTAGGCGCCTTCGCACCCAAACCATCCGAAACCCAAGTCGTCGTCTGGCGAGTACGCAACGCCGACGAAGACATAATCTGCTCCGGAATATAACCGCGAGCCGCCAGCCAGGCACCAGCGGCGGCAGCCTGCTCATGGCCGCGCTTCGTCAGCGGACGATCAAAATCATTCAGACCCCAATCAGCCTCCGCATGGCGCATAATAATCAGACGCTTGGCCCCGCGGCGGTGCGAGCCAGATGCAGTGTTGGAAGAATTTTCAGCCATACACCCATTCTATCTAGAGGGCGCCGGAACGTGCCGCACGCCGCCACAGCAAGCACACTAACACCCCCAGGCAGGCACAAGTAAACCCCGGCGCGCCGGCATCACGCCAGCACACCGGGGTGCACTCTACAGAAGCTAAATTCTGCACACGCTAAATCGAGTATTCCGGAGCAGCCCAGACAACAACCTCGGGGTGCTCAAAGAAGCGGTAGCCCTGACCGCGCACCGTGCGCACGGTACCCGAGAGGCGACCCAGCTTCGAACGCAGACGACGAATATGCACGTCAATCGTACGCTCGTGCGGATGCTCGTCACCCGAGCTCCACAGCGCCTTCAGCAGCTCTTCACGACCCACGGTACGGGAAGAATTCTCTACCAGGTGCGCCAGCAGCTCGAACTCCTTGAAAGTCAGCATGAGCGGCTCACCGTCCAGGAACACCTCGCGGCGCGCCAGGTCAATCAGAACGCCCGAGGAGTGGCTGTTCGTGGTCTCTGCTTCGCGGGCGACATTCGCCTCCGGATGCATGTACATTGCGGTCGGATCACCCAACGCATTACGCACAACCTCAAGGTCGCTACCCTCAGCATTCACGGGAGCCAACGCTACAGCAGCGTAGGACTCCGACTCAGGTGCCAGGTGGTGTGCATAGGTGCGCAAATCCTGAACGATACGCACCAGGGAGGTGCCGTTCGCAGCGGCAAGTTCCTCATTCAAACCCACGTAAAGCACGAAGCCGCGTGCCTCATTTTCCTGAGCCTGCTTGTGGGCAGGGTCGCCAGCTGAGAAAGTCATCGGACGCAACGTTGCGGCCTGAGCAGCGGGACGCTGAGGCTGCACGACCTGGCGCTTAGCGGCGCGGCCGCGCTGGGAGATGTGGACATATCCAGGTACAGCGCCTGACATGGTTCAACCTTCTCTCAAAGTCTGTGTACGGGATCCCATTCGTACATGGTGTGGGGTGCGCCGGAAGTGACGCCGAGTCAAACAGTCCCCAATACCTGTTCGAGTCTCAATCCTCATACTTAATATTTCTCCTATTTGACGGATAAATCAAGCGGATTCAGCATAGTGGATTCTCCTTTATCGCCAAGGGGAGTACAATACCCTTCCCCTATTTTGGGAGGTTTCATGCGGAACCTGAGGCTTTCAGCTTTTTTCCCACATAAATATTCACGGTTTCTGTTATGTATGGGTTACGCCCTGCATTTTCATGTGAAGCTGTGAATACGCTTGAAGTTTTGAAGTATCCTCAAATACCCTAGTGTGTTCCTAATCACATATTGGGAGGGTGTTGCAATAGCCTACACCAACACCCAGCAGCACCATCGCCACCCAAGCCCCGGACGCATTAGACACGCACCGCCACACCGCGGCACGCAACCCACCGAATACTCACAAGACGTAGCAAAGCGCCTCCGCACATACATATGCAGAGGCGCCCGCTCACCGTAAGCAAATAAGCTCGCTCAGCCAGGCTATTACTCAGCCAGACCGTACAGGCGGTCACCGGCGTCGCCCAGACCCGGAATAATGTACGCCTTTTCGTTCAGACGCTCATCACGAGCAGCCAAGAACAGGTCAACATTCTCCATGCCCTCAACGCCCTTCTCCAGAGCAGCAATACCCTCAGGAGCAGCAATCAGGCACACACAAGTCACAGACTCAGCACCACGCTTACGCAGGAACTTAATAGCCTCAATCAGAGTGCCACCGGTAGCCAGCATCGGATCCAGCAGGTACACCTGACGACCAGTCAGGTCCTCCGGCAGACGCTCAGCATAAGTCACGATGTCCAGGGTCTCCTCATTACGAGCCATACCCAGGAAGCCCACCTCAGCGGTCGGAACCATGCGAGTCATACCCTCTAGCATGCCCAAACCAGCACGCAGAATCGGAACAACCAGAGGCTTCGGATCAGCAATACGAACACCGGTAGTGGTCGCCACCGGAGTCACAACCTCAACCTCTTCCACGCGGATCTCGCGAGTCGCCTCATAGGCAAGCAGAGTCACCAGCTCATCAACCAGCTGACGGAAAATCGGGGACGGAGTGTTCTTATCACGCAGAACACTAATCTTGTGAGAGACCAGCGGGTGGTCAAGAATCTTAATACGCATAATACGATTTTACCCAGCCCCGAAACCGCAAGCACCGGGAAAGTCCCCGAAGTGGCACACACCCTATAAAACACAGCCAATACCGCCGCACAAACACCCACCAACGCGCCCACCGACACCCCTGCCAACACCACCCCAAAACAATCCGGGCATACAAAAACCCGCCGAGACGAATCTCGACGGGTTTTCGTTGGTGCGGTGGTGGAGGGATTTGAACCCCCGTTGGCTTTTACACCAAACATCATTTCGAGTGATGCACCTTCGGCCGCTCGGACACACCACCAACAGTGGAAAACTATAGCACACCCCCCAATAGGAGGGCAAGAACGAGCCTACATATCGTGCGCGTACGGCAGCCGGGTGTCGCCTCTTTCACGGCCCCTTTAACCGTGCCCTTTTCGACACCCGACACCGAAGTCCCGGCTACGTCCGCAGACCACAACAGGTCCGCCTAATGACGGATATACCCATCTACAACCAGCATGACAGCACGCGTTGCATCCTCAGCATTGCGCTCCGCCTGATGCACTTCACGATCCATGGCAAGCATATAAATCGCGCCGAACATAGAGATCGCAATCGCACGAGGATTCTGAGCGGTATCAACCGTATAGCGGCGAGCCACAGCCTCCGTCATCTCCTCCAAATAATTCAGAAGATCCAAACGGTTATCGCTCATCGCCTCGGTCCAACCATCCGCACCCTTCCACGCCTCCGCAAGCCACATCCGAGTAAAACCCGGACGGTCCTCAAGATACTGGAACGCGGCACGAATAGCACTCCGCAACGCCTCACGCGGATCAGAATGAACCGACGCCGCGCGACGCGCATCGCTCAGCAGCAACTGCGTGCCGTACTGGACCAGCTGATCCACCATGGTCTTCTTAGAACCAAAGTTGTAATACACGGTTCCCTTAGAAACACCCGCCCGGGCAGCCACCTCTTCAACAGTGGCGTACTCAAGCCCCTTCTGGGTCATGATATCCATGGCAGCGTTGAACAACTTCAACTGAGTTTTACCAGTACGGCCGGGACGACGACTTGCAGCTTCAGCGACTGGGCGCTGCAACATCAGAAGTCCTCCCTCCCTTTTTGCAGATATATCTCTATTTTATTAGACAGTTTTCCCCGGTGCGACCAAACAGGGCGCGTTACACCGTAATCTCCGGTGCAAGCTTCTTCAGCGACCACGTACGATCACGACGCGTGCCAATGTAACCCAACACCAAACCAGCCAAACCCCACAGGGTCAAAACCAGCATGATGCCCCACAGGCTCGACTCATTAATGCCGTACGCCAAACGACGCGTACCCGCTACCGCATAACCCATCGGGAAGAAATCATGCATCCAACGAATCGACTCAGGCAGAGTCTCATACGGCATCGTGCCGCCCGCAGTAATCAGCTGCAGAATCAGAATGACCAAAGCAACCAGCTTGCCCGGCGCACCCAAGATCACCGTCAGACCATGAATGAACCCGGTAAAGACCAGAGCCACATAGCAGAGGAACAGCCACACCAGCCACGGATGAGCCATCTCAAAGCCCAAACCAAACTTAATCGCCGCGAACATCAGAGTCGCCTGAGCAATACCCACCAGGCCGAACGGCATCCAGCTACCGAGCATCACACGAATCGACGGAGCATGCGAAGCCAACGCACGGTTATTCATCACGCGCAGCGTCTGAACCAGCATCAGGCCGCCAATCCACAGCGCCAGACACATGAAGAACGGACCCATGCCCTCACCATAGTTACGGCCCGACGCCAGCGACTCATGCGACAAAGTCACCGGGTTCGACATCGTATCCGCAACCTTCGCCTGATCAGTCGGCGCAAGGCTCGGAACCTGCTTAGCGCCAGAAGCCAGACCGCTCTCCAGCGACGAAGTGCCATCCTTCAACTCGGAAGCACCATCATTCAGCTGAGTAGAACCATCAGATAGCTTCGCCGTACCATCAGAAAGCTGCGACGCACCATCCTTCAGCTCATTCGCGCCATCAGCCAGCTTCTGCTGACCCTCAACCGCAGACTGCTCCTTCTCCGCCAAAGTACCGCTACCATCCTTCAGCTCGGCAGTGCCGTTCTTCAAAGAACCAGTACCCTCCTTCAGCTCAGAAGCACCACCGGACAGAGTCGCAGAACCACTCGCAAGGCTCGAAGCACCCGAAGCGATCTTGGAATTACCATCAGCCAAAGTCGCCGAACCCGACGCCAACGAGGATGCGCCAGCATCCACACGAGCGGCACCATCAGCCACCGACGAAGCACCCTTCGCCAACGACGCAGCACCAGAATCCAGCGAATCCACACCAGAAACCAAAGTCTGAACCTTCGCCGCAGTCGACGACGTACCATCAGACACACAGTGGCTCGACTTCAACGCGCTCAACTTCGACAGAGCATCAGCAGCGGCAGCATCACGAGTAGCCAGGTGCGACTGCAGAGCCTTCTGATTCAGCTCAGCAACCTCATTCTTCGTCTCCTCAGAATCAACAGCAGCCACCAGCTGATCAGCCTGCTCCTGAGTCAACGTACCCGCCTCAACCAACGGCGCCAACTGAGCACGCATCTTCTGCGCAGTCGCAGACACCACAGTATTCGACAGATCACGACCAAAATCGCCACTACCGGCAGAAGTATCCGTCTCATGCAGGCGCATGCACATCGCATTCAGCTGAGCCGGCAACTCACGAATACCCGCCTGATCCATGCCTTCACGCATCTGATGGATACCCGATGCCAAATCATTAGCGCCCTTCGCAACCGCCGCGGAACCATCCTTCAAGCTCGCAGTACCTTCAGCCAGGGTCGCCGCGCCGTCCTTCAGTTTCGACGCACCATCAGAAGCAGACGCCGCCGCCGAAGCCAAGGTCGACGAACCATCCTTCAAACTCGACGCACCATCGGCAAGCTTCGACGCACCAGAATCCAGCTTCGCGGCGCCAGAATCCAAAGTCGACACACCATCAGCAAGCTTCGCGGCACCCTCCGCCAACTGCTTCTGGCCATCCAACAACTGGGACTGACCATCAGCCAGGGAGGAGGTGCCATCCTTCAGCTTCACGGCACCATCATTCACCGTGGCGGTACCGTCCTTCAGCTGAGTGATAGCGTCCGCCAGCTTCACCGTACCGTTATTCACCTTCGACGCACCGTCAGCGGCCTCACCCATCTTCGAATGAATCGTCGTGAAGCTAGCCAACAGCGAATTAGCCGTCGAATTACCGACCTTCTCAGCCACCGAATCACGGACCGCAGTGCCCGCCTTCGTGACGATATTCGTCAGCACATAGTTATTGGCGTCATTCGTAATGACCTCAATACCCGCCGAACGCGCATCAATAGTGCCCGTCTTACCGTCAGCATCGGGCTTAAACGAACCGGCACTCTGCAAATTGCGGGAGAAGTCCTTCGGAATCACCATCGCAAAGTCATAGGTGCCGTTCTCCACACCCTCGACAGCCTCAGTACGAGTCTGCACCTGACGCCAATCAAACGTGCCAGCATCCAGAAGATTCTTCTTCACGTCAGCACCGGTATTCACCTGCTGACCCTCAGAATCCGTCGCGCCCTCATCCTCAACCACGAGAGCACCCACAATACCGTTCACGTTGCCGTAAGCATCCCAGTTACCGTACAGGTACAGAGCACCGTACAGTAGCGGAATACAGGACATAGCAAGCAGCACCAGAACCGGCAAAACACCGCTGGTCAGGCGCTTAAGCTCAACAAGAGCTACACGCAGAACAGTCATTCTTACTCCTTCTCAGCGGTCTTCTGGGCAACAGTTTTCTGGTTGCCGGTCTTCTGGTTATCAGTCTTAGATTCAGCGGTCTGAACGGCTCCGGAAGTGCCGGATACCGCGGGGGTCAAAGGAATCGAAGAGGTTAGGGGGATTTCCTCCACCTCACGCACCTCAATCACATCAATCACGGGTTCAGTCTCAGTTAGCTCTTCCGTCTCGGGTAGCTCTTCCGCAGGCTCCTCAGCCGGCTCAAACTCACCGTCCTGATCCATGTGAACGCTACCCACCACAGCACGAGCACCCTGCCAGGACTCCGAAATATGAGGCACAATTGCCACCACGGTACGCGGACGCTCCTCGTCAGCGGCAAGCTCCTCCAGGTACGGAAGCCACATTCTCGTATGGTTCAAGTGACGGGAAGGCGTATCAAAAACCAGCAGGTCCGAAGGGCTCGCCTGCGCCAAAGCCGTCATCAGCTCAATGTTCATCTCACCGTCAAGCTCGTCCATCCACAGGCCGTCGAAATCCTCAAGACCGCGTTCCTTCAGCCAGCGGCTTGCGCGGGAACGACCAAAAATCGGCAGATTATAGGAAAGCATCTCCGACACATAATCGTGCACGCGCATGTGCTGCTCCGGGGCAGTCACATCGGGAGAATCAACAATGTCACTGATGCGGCGCAGCTTCTTCATCGAAATCGGCTGAGGCTCCGCATCACCATCGCTCCAAAAAATCTCGCCACCCGACAGGGGCAAACGGCCGGTAAGAGCCAAACCCAGCGAGGTGCGCTCCATCTGGCTATCCGCCTGAATAATGATGACCTCGCCCTGATTTACAGAAAAAGAGGTACGACCAAAAAGGGCGTGGTGACGCCCCTTAGCCCAAATATTGTTAACGCGAAGCACGAGTAAATCCCCTCGATTACAGGACGGTTCAGGTGAGTTTCGGGGAGCACTCCGCGGGTTATGCGCAGGGTACATATTTTCAGTCGCGAGCAGACGGAGGCTCCAGTGCCTATATATGGTAGACCCGGACATGTGTGATGTAGTGGGCTTTTGGTCCGAAATTGGGTACCAATTTTGAAATTTTTGAAGTATTTTTCAAATAAATGGGGGGTTTCGTACAAATAACGCGAAAAGCCACGCGCTCTCACGTAGCTTTTCGCGTTATATAAAACAGTTCCTGAAGCGCCACCACGGGTGACGGTTAGGGGCGGCGTTCCTTAAAGAAATCCACCATCAGCTGCGCACATTCCTCAGCACGCACTCCCGCATACACCTCGGGAGCCGGAGCCACCCGCCCGTCACGCAGCACATCGTAGCGGCTACCGGCGGCACCGGTCTTCTCCTCCCAGGCACCAAAAACCACCGTCGAAACGCGTGACGCCAAAATCGTGCCGGCACACATCAGGCACGGCTCAACCGTCACGACCAGGGTGCAACCGTCCAGGCGCCACTGCCCGCGATGTGCCGCCGCCTGACGAATCGCGTTCACCTCCGCATGGGCGCTAGGGTCATGCTCCTGCTCGCGGGTATTGCCCGCCGAACCGATAATGATGCCCCGCTCGTCCACCACCACGGCACCGATAGGAATCTCTCCACGCTCACCCGCGGTAGCGCCCTCAGCGAGGGCGCGTGCCATCCACTCGCTGTGTTTGGAGCGAGCGGGAATATCGCTGAGCACAGCGGAGGAACCGTCAGTGACCGTTAATTTTGAATATTCCGAATATGACATAAATCCTCGTCAGGGGAATAAATGAAGCATTATCGAGCGCGACTAGTGAGTAGCAGCCAAAGAGAAAGGATACACCGCAGAAGCACCCGCCAGTCGTAGCTCACGTGCCACAGCCGTAAACGCCCACCGCGAATCCACCACATCAGAAACCAGCAGAACCGGGCACCGATGCTCACGCACGTAGTCCAGAACCTCAGCCGGCACCCGGTACGAGCGCAACACATCCGCGCAACGGAACGCGCTATTACCGCCAAAGAAACGGGGCTCATCCACCAGAGAAACCTGACCCAAATCCACCAAGCGACCTACCGACGCAAGCCCCCGACCAAGAGACCGAGCCAAACGCGGACGCACCGGCGACGGCAGAGTCAACACAGCCACCGGGCGACCCGCCTCAGACCATTCCCAAGCAGCAAGCACCTTCACGCAGGCACGACCCAGATCGGCAGGAACCTCAGAATCAACCGGCTCACCCAGCTCGTTTGTCGCCAGAAGCTCACGCAGGCGAGTGCCGTACCCCATGTCGCTCAGACGCGCCAACGCATAACCGGGCTCAGTCTGCTCCTCCGGGCGGATACGACCGCGCGGCGCATCCGCACCCATCAGCTGATCCAACCCGCTCGGCCACATGCGACGCGGCTGCAACGGCACGCCAACCGTATTGAAGCTGCTCTGTGCCGCCTGCAGCGCCTCTGTGGGGACCTCCGCCGGGTACCAGGGGCCCGCGCACACATCGCAACGACCGCAAGCGGTAGCGGAAACATCATCAAGCTGCTGAGCCAGGAAAAGCATGCGGCACTGACTAGTACGTTCATACTCCAGCATGGCGTTCTGCTCCGCCACACGCGCCTGCGCCACCGCCGTATAGCGAGCGTTATCGTACCGCCACGGCGAAGAGGTTCGGCGCCAATAGTTGCCTTCCTTCACGACGGCACCCTCAACGTCCAGCACCTTCAGTAGTAGCTCCAGGGTTGAGCGGCGTAGCTGAACGCGCGCCTCCAGCGCGGCGACGCTCAGCCCCTCCGGCTTCTTCTCCAGGGCGTCCAGGACAGCCAGCGCCTGCTCCTCGTTAGGCATAGAGGCGGTCGCAAAATATTCCCAAATAGCGCGGTCCTCGCGACCGGGCAGGAGCAAAACATCAGCGTTGGCGGCGCCTCGACCGGCACGACCAATCTGCTGGTAGTAGCTCACCGCCGAAGACGGCGCGCCCAGGTGCACCACAAAACCCAAATCAGGCTTATCAAAACCCATACCGAGGGCGCTCGTCGCCACAAGAGCCTTGACACGGTTTTCCTTGAGTGCCTGCTCTGCGACCAGACGCTCATCCGGGTCGGTTTTACCCGTGTAGGCGAGCACCTCGTAGCCGCTGGCACGCAGAGCGTTTGCGGTATCTTCTGCCGCAGAAACAGTCAGCGCATAGATAATGCCGGATCCGGGCAAGTCGTTCAGGTGGGTGAGCAGCCAGCCGATGCGTTGCACCTCATTAGGCAGAGTGAGCACACCCAAGCGCAGGGAGTCGCGGGAAAGCGGGCCGCGGATTACGTGCACGGGGGCGGTGTCAGTGCTGAGCTGTTCGGCGATATCGCGGCTAACGCGGTCATTAGCGGTCGCGGTTGTCGCCAGCACCGGAACCCCTGCAGGCAGAGACTTAATGAGCAAGCCAATGCGTCGGTAATCGGGGCGGAAATCATGGCCCCAGTCAGAAATACAGTGCGCCTCATCAATAACGAGCAGACCCAGGCGCGGCAGCAGGTACGGTAGCCACTGCTCGCGGAATGCCGGGTTATTGAGGCGTTCGGGGCCCACCAGCAGCACGTCAAGCTCGTCAGCTTCGAGGCGTGTGCGGATCTCATCCCATTCGGTCACGTTCGCGGAGTTCACCATTGCGGCGCGCACCCCCGCGCGGGATGCCGCTTCGACCTGATCACGCATCAGGGAGAGCAGCGGGGAGACAATAAGCGCCGGTCCCATACCGCGGGCACGCAACAGCAGGGAGGAAATGAAGTAGACCGCAGACTTACCCCAGCCGGTACGCTGCACAACGAGGGTGCGGGCGCGGTCAGCGACGAGGGCGCGAATCGCATCGTACTGGCCGTCATGGAACTCAGCATCGGGGACGCCGGTGAGGCGGCGCAGCACTTCGCGGGCTTCAGCGTGCAGAGCTTCAGCTTGCAGGGGGTCGGGGCTAGGGGCGGAGGCTGACTGCTGGGGGTTCATGGTTCTCTCTGACGGTGGGTGGTTGGGGTCATCGCTACGCCGCGACGCGCCGTGCTCTCTTTCCATCATGTCACACCCCGTATCGCACGGCTCTGTGGACGGTCATTTCTTGGGGAGGCGTGCGAGCGCCGCGTCACCTCCGGTTGTTTAGCCCCGATGATGGAGAGATTTACGCCTCGCTCACCCGTGCATCCGGCGTAATTGCCGGTAGAATTGTGCCAGTAATACACAGCCTCCGCATAGTTATGCGCAATGTTCACCATAGGTACGCTTTCTATGCTGGTGTTACTCCGCCGCCGATCCGTGTGTGCGGTCCACTCACAGTTCAGGATTTTTCATGACTTTTCTTGCCACCGCTTTGGCGCATCTTCCGGTTGCGCTCTTGGGCTTTGACCTTGAGCAGTTCCTGCTCGATACCGGCCCCTGGGTTCTGGTTGTTTCGGCAATTATCGTATTTATTGAGTCCGGTGTTCTTTTCCCGGTTCTTCCGGGTGACTCCCTGATTTTTGCTCTGGGTATGCTGCATGAGCAGATGGGCCTGTCCCTGTGGGTTGCTTTCCCGGTCCTGGTGCTGGTTGCTATTGCTGGCGCTGAGGTTGGCTACCAGATTGGTGCCCGTTACGGCCGTAAGATCTTCAAGGATGACGCGAAGATTCTGAGCACTAAGAACCTGCACACTACCGAGGAGTTCTTCCAGAAGCGCGGTAGCTTGGCTCTGGTTCTGGGTCGTTTCGTGCCGATTGTTCGTACGTTTGTGTCTCTTGCGGCGGGTATTTCTTCGTATGACCGTAAGAAGTTCCACCTGTGGAATGTTGTTGGTGCGGTTGCGTGGATTGGTTCGATTGGTCTGGCGGGTGTGCTGCTGGGCGGTATCCCGTTCGTGCACAACAACATTGAGTACATTGCTGTGATTATTGTGTCGGTTTCTGTGGTGCCGGTTATTATCGAGTACCTGCGTGGCCGTTCGAAGGCGAAGCAGGAATCTGCTGAGTAATACGTGAGTCCTTCTCGGCTACTGAGCCGGGAATGAGAAAGGGTGGGGATACCGTCTGGTATCCCCACCCCTTTTATGTTCTCTCAAGCCCGGTGGAGGCGACGTTCCGGAAGCGAGCTACGCCTCCGCGGGGTTACTACCTCCGCGGGGTTACTTTAGGCCCATGCGTCGCAGGTCTCCACGCATTTGGATGTATCGCCCCACCTGCGGCTGGCAGAGAAGAACAATAATCACGATGCGGCTGATAAAATCAAAGGCGAGCTTCGCGCACAAGACTTCAAGGGTCATAAACGGGCCAAAGAACAACACCCTAAGCATTTGCGAATTGTATCCATTGTCAAAGAAAACGTGGGCACAGAGAACTACATACACAATATCCAGGATCATGCGTAACGCGCCCTCGATAATAATCACCACTCGCGCCCACTCATAACCCTCATTGAGGTACCAGGCAGAGACTGCTCCAAGGACAATGGGGAGAACCATCGTAAGCCCCATCGTCATACCTGCAAACATGTAAGCGCCCGTAAATTCTAGGCCCACAAGAGGCTGTAGAGGGTATGTGGACATGTACAGCACCAAGAATAGGGATACAGCCCAGATGGCAATGGGGCGCGACGGAAGATTAATAGCGCGCTGAGTACCCGGTGCACCGTGCACGGGGCGGGCACCTGCAGGAACCGGAGGCTGAGGTGCCACCGCTACAGGTGCTGCGAAGTTCGGTGCAGGAAAGTTCGGTGCTGCGGCATTAGGCTGAGGCGTCTGGGGGTCCAGCGTGCCCGCTGAGGCACCGGAAGTATTGTTCAACATCGTCGTTCTTTCTCTCGTATGCTCGCACCACGGTGCGCAAATCGGTGGTTGTTCCACTTTTTAGGTAGATTTACGCGAAACCTACCTAAAAGAGTCATTTGATGTAGTTAGCTGAGAGAATAATACTTTTTCAGTATAGGGTAAGCCCTTCGAGGGAAATAGGGCTTTTTATAGAAAGGCTGGAACCTTTTAGGCAACTCAAAGGGTTTTACCAGCTAGAAGATTGCGATGTTTAACGCGGAAGGGTGGGGATACCGTTTGGTATCCCCACCCTTTTCATACTCTGAGTCTTTTGGTGATAGTGGTGCCGTTTGGGACAAACGCCCTAGTTGAGGCGGTTCCCGCCCTCGTTGGAGTTCGCACCGGGTTCTGGCGGATTCTGACCGACCACCTGGCTATGCGGTGTGTTGCCGGTAGCTGTGTACGCCCACACAGGGGGACGGGTCAGCAACACAATGTTCCGGATGTAGAGGATAGTAATGACAACACCAACCGCGGTACTTAAGAGAAGAGAAATCGCCAGGTCCATAGAGTCGTAGGACTGCAAATATTCCATCAGCCAGGTGAGATATCTGGAATCCATGAAGAAATCTTGGGCAAACCAATACATACGGCTCAAGACCTCGTAGGCGCTACACACGAGGATAAGTATGTGCGCCCATCTGTGCCCTTCCCAAGTCTTCCAGAAGAGGAAAATCTGGATAAGAATGAAGATGAGGGGGAAGCCCAGCGTGAAGAGAAGAGACAGCGCCCCCAAGCTGGAGGTTAGATTCTTAAGGAGTATGAACGTTTGAATATTCCTGAAAAGCAACAGAATAATGATGACGGTCATGCACCGCTTAGCACTGCGCAGGGCCCTCGGGCGTACCCGCCCCGCATGTTCGGAGGCGGTAGGGGCAGTGTAGCCGACGGTCACCTCCCGGTAGCCGGTGGTGGTTTGCTCGAGGGTGCTGGCGCCGGGTGCGCTGTCCCCCGCCGCATTACTCTCTGCAATGCCGCTGGGGGCGGTGCTGGTGGGGGCGGCGTTACTCTCTGCCGTGCTATTTTCAGCCTCGTCGGAGGGCAACAGCACACTGTACTCGGGAACCGTATACTCCGGGTCATTCAACGGTTGCTTCGGGGTACGTTCTGACATCGTCATTCCTTTCTCCCCTGGCACCCACCCCGCGCTTCAGTGCACGGGGCGGGCGTTAAAGAGTCTTACCCCAAGGATATAAGGAGGCGCGCCACACCCCAGGAAGGCGGTACCCTTTCTCAGCGTATTCAGAGGTACCCGAGTCACCACGTACACCATTCCGAGAGCCAGCCTCGGAACTCCTAACGTTGGTGCGCCTTTCTACGTGCCCCATCCCGCACTACGGTGTGGCGGGCGAGGGTTGTTTCTCTCTGATGAGGTACGTTCGCCGTCCTCGTCATCAGCGAAAAGCTCTCGAAGTTCCGCCGGCACCTGACCGGCAGCCTGTCTCGTCTCAGACATCATCTGCTGGTGTTCTAGTGCGCGTGCCCCGCTAACGATTTGGGTGTACGTCCTAATAGGAGCACGAGTCAGCAGCACAATCATCAGGAGGTAGAGAACGAGCGTAAAAACGCCGCTCACGATACGCACCAGGCTGGACGCCGCAGCCGCTCTAGAGCTTAACTCCGAGAAATTATCCGCAAGAATAAGCACACCGCTAGCAGCCGCGAGAGCGCAGTAGATGATGGTAAGAATGCGCGCCCACTCGCGGCCATCCCAGATCTTCCAGAGAACAAAAATCGGGATGGCGGAGAGGATGAGGGTAACCACCAGCGCAGAGAAGAAAACACTCACCACCATCTTAAAATCGATATACGACCGGCTTAGAATCGGCAGAAAATTACTCAGGGGCCCCAGCACGATAATGGTGGCAGCGCACCACATGACGCTACGCATAGCCTTCGGGCGCTCCGGAATTACCTGCTCGGAGGCGGCAGTGTAGCCGGCGGTCGCCTCCCGGTAGCCAGTAGTGGTTTGCTCGGGGGTGCTGGCGTGCTCGGAGGTGCTACCGCCGGGTGCGTTATCCTCCGCCGCACCAGTATCTACCGCACCGCTGGGGGCGGTGCTGGTGGGGACGCTGGTTTCGGGGGCGGCATCGCCCTCTGCCGTGCTATTTTCTGCCTCGTTAGAGGGCAGTAGCACGCTGTACTCGGGAACCGTGTACTCCGGATCGTTCAACGGCTGCTTCGGGGTACGTTCTGACATCATTGTTCCTTTCTTCTCTTCGCGCCCCGCCCCGCGCGCTGTAGCACGGGGCGGGGTAGCAAAGAGTCTCCCAAGGGGAGGGGCTTCCCGCCCTAGTTGAGGCGGTAGCCTTCCTCGGTGTACACGGAAGTGTCCTTGTAGCCGCGCTGATCATTGCGGGAGTTCTTCCGTGCATCCGTACGGCGGGTCGTTTTGTACTGTTGAGCGGCTGCCTCTTCAGCCCGTCGGTTAGCTTCTTTCTCTTCCCGACGTGTCTGCTCTTCTTCCAGGTGAGCACGCGTTTCTGTGTCCTGACGCACAACGATCCAACCGTCAGCGGCGTTCACCTGTTCACGTGCTTCTATCCATGCCAACCTCGCAGTAGCCATAAACGACCTGGTGGAGCGGCTCAAGAGCAGCACAACTATCAGAAGGTAGAAGGCCGTGAGAAAAGCTCCCATAATGTCACTCACCACGATGGAAACTACGTAGTCTCGGGGCCTTGAAGTCAACGATTCATCCGCCAGCCTGGAGAAATAATCAGCCGAGATGAAAGATTGCAAACTCATCGCCCCGATAAAAACCACAAAAGCACTACCAAAGAGGGTGAGGAAGTACGCCCATCTACGGCCCTTCCACAGTCGGCGGAGAACAAAAATCGGTATGAGAGAGAAGATGAAGGTAGCAAATATGCCTGAAATGATGATGCCCGGCATATTTTCCATAACGCGGTCTGGGACCTCGTTATGGATAGATACATAGATACGTTGGATTGCGGACAGAACAATAATGGCTGTAGCGCACCACATGACGCCGCGCAGCGACTTCGGGCGGGGCGGAAGCAGCACCTTAGGGGCGGCAGGGGCGGTGGAGGCGCCGGGGCTAATCTGCGGTGCGGAATCGTGTGCAGGTTCGGAAGTAGGGTGCACGGGTCATCCTAACGGTGGTTGGTGAATAAAGTTATCGGTGAGCCGCAGGCCGTCGTGGACCCGCGGCTAGAATCTATGGGGCTAAATCAAGTAGTCCTCGCTGCGGCGCAGGCGCCAATCACGGCGCGCCTCCATGTACGAACGCGACTGACGCGACCACACCAACGCCAACGCCACCACACACACCAGCATGTACGGTGCAGCAATATATACCGGCGTGTACAGCGGGGAGGCGCTACTGAGCAGCAGCTCAACATCCTGGCTCGGTGCACCATTCAACGTACCCAGAAGAGCCGCAACCGCCAGCATAATCAGCAGGGACGCCAACACACCCAACGCCAACGCCACCGACAGCACCAGCGCTGCCCAACGATAACCGCGCAGATACGCCACCGTACAAAAACTATGCAACGTCACGTTACCGAACGCACTCACCAGCAAGAACATCACCGGGTAGTACGCCTGCGCCTCCACCAGCGACTGTGCGCGCCAGGTCGAAAAATGCGACAGCTGCGTCGTCGCATACGTGACACCCGTGTACCCAATCAGCACCAGCCAACCCACAGCAATAGCGAGCAGAACCCAACCCGCCACAGACACGAGGGTCGGGGTGGCAGGCTTCGTAGGATGGGTGGTGTTCGGAGCGGATGGCGGAGAGGACTCAACGGCGGACATAGCTGAATCTTTCGAATGTCGGCTGATAGTGTGCGGAAGATGTATGAGCGAGTGTGTGGTGTGTGGGTGGCGGCGCGGCGTTCGTCTACCGCGCCGCCTCAAAAACTTTAGGCAGAAATGGACGGGTCAACCGTCGCAGAAATACTGTCAGGTAACGACGGCGAATCTGCCTGATTCGCCATCGCAATCCTCAAATTATTGAAGCGGTAAATGGTCAGCAACGATAAACCGACCTCGCTCAACCAGACCAAGCCCAAGAGCACAAGCACCAGCATGGGGTCAAGCCCCATCGAAACCCCAGCCCAGTCAAGCATCAACAACAGGAACGTGATGGGTGAAAGCACCAGCCCCACCGCCACATACCCGATGAGGGAGCAGATAGCCCAGACGCTATACACGGAGGCGTCCGCCGAATCACGAGGAGGGCGCACCAGCGGCCACATCTGAACCACCAGGTAAAGCGCCGCCACAAAACCAAAGCAAATCGCCAACGGCTGCGTGTACTGAGAAATAATGAGACCCTCAACCAGGCTCAAAATACACAGAATAACCGCGCGGACCAGCAGGTTCTTCTTGAGCATCTGCTGGCGCTCCTTCACCTCTTCAGCGGTGTAAGTGCGCAGAAAAGCGGGAACCTGACCCTGCCCCGGGAACGGCGGCAGCGGACCCGTCGGGTGCGTGCGCACCACAATCGGCGGGTTCGTACCATCCTGAATGATGACGGTAGAAGTCGCCGAAATAACCGGATGCGAACCGGTCACCACCGGGGGTGCGTTCAAGGGGACAGACACCTCCGGCGTAGCAGGAGTCACGTGACGAATAGGCGCCTGAAAGCGAGTCTGCATACCGGTATCCTCATCCGGGCGTTCCTCGGATGAAGCGGCATCTGTATTCAGGTGTGTAGCGCCCATGAGTGGCCTCCTGGCAGGTGCGGGTCGTGTTTCTGTCTCTACCGTATCACGCGTACTTTAAGGGAATCTGAGCAGTAGCTGGGCGCCGCAGGCAACGCCGCCCAGCATCATTATTTGCCCCTGTTGAGGCGCAGGTTAGCCCTGCTCCGCCGCCTACGAAACCTCCGCATTCGGCTCTGCTACCTTCTGCTCTTCTGCATTCTGGCGCTCTTCCTCCGCCTTCTTCCGCTTGCTACGGCGCAGGCCCCTGCGAACCGCCAAACTATAGAACAGCGAGAACAGGACCTCCAACGCGAAGGAAGCCATCACCGTCAGCAGGCTCACCGTATAGAACATGCCCACACGGTCCAGCAGGGTCTGCGGGCCGTGCAGGGTCACGAGTACATAGGTGAAGAACGCCGTCATGATGGCAGCCGCAACACCGGACGCCACATTCGCAAGCAGCACCAGCTTCACCGAACGATTCGCCCGGTAAATCATGGCAAGCCATATGTGCATCACCAGGTACACCAGCGGCACCGCACCAATCGGGAAAAGCGTGACGCGAATGAAGTAATAAACAATAATCAGCGAAGGAACCACCAGCAGGAGCACACGCACCAGGTAAAGGTTCTTAGCCGGCAGCGGGTACTCACTGGCAACATTCCAGAACTCATCAGCCTGCTGCTCCAGCTCCTCCATCGCCTGCAACTGCATCAGCTGCGCCTGTGACATATGCTCCTGCGGGATAAGATCCGAGGAACCCGCCACCGGCGCAAGCTCAGCGGCAGAAACCGGTTCGCCCCTCCGCATACGAGCGGAATCAGCCATACTAGCCCTCAAAAATGCCGCGCGAACGGTCCTTACGCACGCTCTCAGCAGGGAAAATACGGCCGCTCATGCTGATGTACACGCCCGGCTCCAGCAGGTTCAGAGCGGCAATAGCGGCACCCAGGTTGAAGCCAGCATCCGAACGAGCCATCACGGCAGGCTGCATCGCGCCGGTCAGCACCACAACCTTATCGCCCAGGTCGGCGTGCTCCACCAGGTAGCGGGCGGTCTCCGGCATGGTGTCGGTACCGTGGGTGATGAGCACCTGGTCGTTAGTGACAGCGTTCAGCGCCTCGGTCAGCTCGGCACGATCCTCATCGGTCATGTCCAGGCTGTCCTTACCAATCAGCGGGCGAATATCGAAACGCACATCAGTGATAACGCGGTCCAGCAGGTCCTTAGCGGCAGGCTCACCAATATCCATGGTGCCCGCCACCGAATAGAACTTATCGATCGTGCCGCCAGTGGCAAGAATCGTAATCTCTTCAGGGTTCTTAATGGTGACGCTCACGGGGTTTCCTCATCTTTTCAGGTCAACGTACACGAATCAAAAACTGCCAGACCAACCCGGCAGAATACGCCCCACCACACAAGGTATAGCACCCACAAACGGAGGTGGAGACGCAAAAACCCGCCGACCCCCGCAAAGCGGGAGGCGACGGGTCGGCTAGTGCGCCCTGTGGGGCTCGAACCCACGACCTGCGGATTAAAAGTCCGTAGCTCTACCGACTGAGCTAAAGGCGCTCCTATCCGCACAAAACTGAAAGTGTGCAGATAGAAATACTATACACTACCGGCTCCCAGCCAATGAACGGTACACTGGGAAATCCTATGTCTACACCCGCAGCATCAACCGGCGCCTCCGGGCGCTCACGACACCGAACCCACCACCGACCCGTCCTCTACTCCGCCGAAAAGTTCGAACGCCACGAAGGCGGCATGGACCCCGCCGCACGCGAAGAGGCGGCGCACGCCTCCGCACGCATCCTGCTGATGCGCGGACGGGGCACCGACGAGCAGATGACCGAGCGGCTCGTCAGCTTCACCGACGACTACGGTATTGAGATGCTCGCCGAACTCTGGTCGCACGCGAGCGCACACTCCCTGCCGGGTGCGCTGTGGCGCATGTACTGGCTGCGGGACGTGGTGCATCGTTCGCCTCGCGGGGTGAGCCGCGCCTTTGAGCTGGGCATGGCGGAGGATTACCGTTCGCACGTGGTGGCGGGTGTTCCCGACCCGCCCGGCACCGATGAGGTGGTCCGTACGATTGATGAGATTCTGGCGGGCCTGTACACCGGCGATATGGACATTGCGATGGAACGTTGCGCTGCGTTTGCGCACGTGGTGGCATTGGGTATTCGCACCGATTATGCGCGCTCTGCCGGGCAGGATGGTGCGGTTCCGGGTAGCCACGAAGTGAAGCGTGAGGCGGTGGAGCGTCGTGCACGCCTGCCGCGTCAGGCTCAGCAGATGGAGCAGATCGCGCACGATTTGGAGGCGGTCGCCGCCCAGCTACGCGCCGTTGAGGCTAGTCAGCAGGTTAATGGGGGTTCGGGGGCTGATTCTGTGCAGGAAAAATCGCAGACCAACCTCGAAGCATTCTAGTCTTCTGCGCCGTTGAGGCGCCCAAAAATGCGGGTTCGTGCCGCGAATTGGCACAGGTTCCACATTGGGTCACGCAGGCGTGAAAAGCCTGTTTTCGATTGACTCTGTGCCGGGTACGGGTGGATAATAATTACAAGATGTCGGGTTGCTAATAGGTAGCCCCGGGCTCCAAATCTTTAGCCGCTTCGAGCGGCCTTCCGCCGAGAGGCGCTCCCAACCCGACATCCCTAAACGTTCCGGTGGGGGTCGAGAAATCGACCCCCACCGTTTTATGTTTAACCCCGGTCAAGAGGCCGCTATCAGCTCGGCACGATTGCGCATGAAAACCGGGTGTCCGTGAGATACCCACGAGCTGCGCGCACCCGCAACCCCTAATACTGGTTAGACTGGGAACTATGCTGCACCGACTTTTTCCCCACGCTAACGAATCCCTCGCCTCCCTCGCTGAAATTTCAGCGCAGGTCGGTGAGGCAGCCGCGTTGCTCTCTGAAATGGTCGGCTCCCCCGTCGCAGAGTACCCCGAACTCTTCGAACGCATGCTCACCCACGAGGCGGACTCCACGAACCTGCTGTTCCGCACCCTCACCGAAGTGCGCAGCTCCTTCTCCCCGCCGATCCCGCGTGAAGACCTGTACACGCTGGCACGCAAGCTCACCAACGCCGTTGAGAAACTCACCAGCGCCGCGCACGTGCTGTCCCTGCACAGCATCGACGGGTTCGCTACGCACATCACCTCAATCCTGGACATTATTCAGCGTCAGGCGGTGCTGACCGCCGCCGTCATCCCCAAACTTGCCGATATTCGCGGCCTCGACAACTACTGGATGGACATGCTGCGCATCTCCCGCCAGGCGCTGCGCACCGCCGAAGAATACGACGCGTACATCGCCGAACGCTACACCCCCGAACGGTACCGCCGCTACGCCACCTTCCTGGCGCAGCTGACCGCCGCCTCCAACGCTATGCGTGATGTGTCCGCCGAAATCGGCCGCATCATCGTTCAGGAATCCTAATGCTCCTGGGTCTTCTCGCCTGCTGCGCCTTCATCGCCGCGGTCTACATCACCGCTCTGCACGACGCCTCCAACGCCGTCGCCATTCCGGTGCGTACCCGCGCCCTCGGCGAGCGCTCCGCCCTGTACCTTGCCGCGCTCTTCAACGTGCTCGGCGTGGTCGGCGCGTTCCTGCTACTCGGTGAGTATTCCGCCTCGTGGGTGAGCGCTCCGGACGGTACCACCGGACTGAACGGCATTGTTGCGGCGCTGCTGGTCTGCGTTATCTGGGGTGTGCTCACCTGGTTCCTACGGTTGCCTTCCTCCTCGACCCACGCGCTGGTGGGCGCCCTTGCCGGGGTGAGCTGGTGGACCCAGACGAAACTCGAGGACGGCGCTGAAGCCTTCGGTTCCCTCGCCTTCCTGCCTCATATTTTTGGGGCGACCCTGCTGCCGCTCTTCTACCTGCCGCCGCTCATTTTTCTGCTGTCCTGGCTGATGGTGGTGCCGTTCTACCGGCTCGTAGTGGGCCATAACCCGCGCCTGGTGAATCAGCACGCCCGCGAGGTGCTGGCGGTGTCCGCCTCCGCAATTTCGCTGCTGCACGGCTTGCAGACCGGCTACCTGTACTTGCTGCTGTGGGCGCTGCTGAGCGAACGCATCATGGACCCGGCGCTACTCCAGTCCCTCACCAGGGGCGGGATGCTGCTGGGCGCCCTCATCATTGCCCTCAGCCTGGGTGCCGGCACGCTGACCGGTGGCCGCCGCATCGGCTACACCTTCGCCTACAAGATGGTGCGCCTGGATCCCTTCCGTGGCGCGGTTGCCCAGGGTACGACCGCCGTTGTGCAGGTGCTCGGCTACTTCCTGCTGCAGGTGCCGTTCTCCTCCTCGCACCTGGCGACCGCCTCGGCGCTCGGCGCGGGCGTGAACCAGCGTTTTAATGCGCTGAAGTCCAGGATTGTTCTGCAGATTCTTCTGGTGTGGCTGGTGACCATTCCGGCGTGCTTTGTGCTCGGAGTGCTCGCAATGGTGGCGCTACAGTCCATCCACTAGATTTTGGGGACGGTGCATACCCCACCGTGCCCACTGCCGCGGGATAGCCGGGCGGCGGGTTGAGTCTGAACAGTGCACACCTTCATAATGGGTTGAGTTCTTGGGCTGGCACGCGCCCACTCACCCTCGACTGATTGTGGTTATGTCTTCTCCTACCGTAGCTATTCTGGTCCGCACGAAGGACCGCCCCCGCTTCTTGAGCCGCGCCCTGGAGAATATTGCGCAGCAAACCTTCACTGACTACACGGTCTGCGTGATTAACGACGGTGGTAACGAGCAGGCGACCCGCGCCATCATTGAGGCATCCCCGCTGGGTTTGCAGGGCTCTGATGCGCAGGGTTCCGGTCGCGTGCAGCTGCTGACCACCGCCGGCGGCAACATGGAGGCGGCATCCAACGCCGGTTTGGCGGCGACCACCTCCGAATTCGTGGCGATTCACGATGACGACGATCTGTGGGCACCCGAGTTCCTGGAGCGCACCGTCGCGGCGCTGGAAGAGAGCGGCGCGCTCATGTGCACCACCCGCATTGTGGAGCGGTACGAACGCGAGAACGCCGACGGTGAGTTCGAGGTGTACGAGGAGCGTATTTTCCACGATGGCCTACCTGGCGTGGGTTTGCAGTTCCTGTTCCGCACGAACCGTGCCGTGCCGATTGGCATTCTGTACCGCCGCAGCCTGCACGAGCTGGTCGGTTTCTATGACGAGTCCCTGCCGGTGGTCGGCGATTGGGAGTTCAACCTGCGTGCCGCCTCTGTTGCAGATATTCTGCTGGTGGATGAGCCGCTGGCGTACTGGTCGCTGCGCCCCGACGCGGAGGGTTCCGAGGCGAATAGCGTGAAGCGTCAGGCGGATCACGCCCGCTTCGATTCGATGGTGCGTGCCCGCGCTATCCGTGAGGATCTGCAGGCGGGTGCCCGACCGGGCGCGTACCTGTACCAGGCGCATCTGGCGGCTGACTTGGAGCGCCGCGTGATTGACGGGCACGATCTGACCCGTGAATCCCTGGACATTCTGCGCTCTATTGAGAGCCGCCTGGAGCGTATTGAGGCTCGTCAGCAGGCTATTGAGTCCCGCCAGCAGAGCATTGAGGAGCGCCTGCGGGTTCTGAAGTACCTGCGCGCGCCTGGCCGTGCGTTGCGTTCCTTTGCGCAGCGTTCCCTCAATCAGCGTTCTCAGGCTCGTCGCGGTACTGAGGCAGGTTCTACCGGCGAGAAGGACGCATAGCCGTGACAGAGAATAATCATTCTTCTACAGCGCCGCCCGTTACTGAAGCACCGCACTTTACTGAAGCACCGCGCGTACTCGTCATCGGCGATATCGGCCAGCACACCTACCACGTGGGCGACGAAGCCATGACCATTGCGAGCGCCCAGGCGCTTTCCGAAGGCGGCGCGGCGGTCACCCTCATGACCCGCGATGTGGGCCATTCAGCGCGCTATATCGGCGCGGCTGCTCATAAGGCGGGCGCCCCCTACGAGTACCTGCCGTTCTTCCTCTTCCCCTGGGCACCGGCTGAACGCGAGCTGACCCTTGCGGCGCTCGAGTGCATCCTGGTGGAGCTGCACGCCAACCGGGAGCGCCCCTCAACCGCCGAGCTGGTGGCGCTACCGCAGGTGCAGGCACTGCCCGAGGTGCTGCATCCGCTGGAGCAGACCGTCGAGCGCATGGTGGAGTTCGCAGGCTCCATCGCCGCCATGGACGCGGTCGTGGTCTCCGGCGGCGGTAACCTCAACTCCCGCTACGGTTGGCTGCTCTACGAACGCGCCGCTGCGGTGCGTGCCGCCGAGCATGCGGGCGTGCCCGTGTACGTGACCGGCCAGTCCCTGGGCCCGATCCTCAACCCCGAGGACGCGCAGGTTCTCGAGCGCATGCTACGCACCGCCCACTCGGTGACGGTGCGTGAACGTTCTTCCCTCGCTTGGTGCCGTGAGCGGGGTATTGACGCGCGCCTGAGCGTGGACGATGCCACCGACTATCGGGTGGCTTCCCCGGCGCGTACCCTGCACTATGCGGAGGGTATTTCCGCAGGTCAGGCGCTTGATGAGCTGCCCGAGCAGCACGTCTGTGTGACCGTCAACGAGTGCACCGACCAGCAGGCACAGCAAATCGCGCACCTGCTCGACGGCATGTGGCGCGAGCACAGCTACGCGCCCGTGTTCCTGAGCCACTACGGCGACCCGCAGGACCCGGCAAGCGGCGATATTCAGGTGCACCAGCGCATCGCCAAGCGGCTCAGCACCTCCACCCCGGCGACCCTGCTGCCGATTCTGCACGCCGACCAGAGCGTCACCGTGCACCGTGGCGCGGCGTTCACCCTGACCAGCCGCTACCACCCGGCGGTGTTCTCCGCCGCGGCAGGTATTCCCGTGCTCGCCCTCGTGCCGGACGCCTTCACGCAGATGCGCGTGGGCGGCGCCCTGAGCCTGTACGGGCTGGGCGAGTTCACCCTGCCATTGGGCATGCTTGCCGGTGGTGTTCCCGAGCTGATGATCACCGCCGCCCTGCGGCACGCGGCGGTGGCATCGGATGCACGCCGCATCGAACTGCTGGAGGCGCTACGAGCCGAGCGCGCCTACCTGCTCGCGCAGATTCTTGCATCCGACGCAGAAATTCGCGGCGAGTCAGAAAATCACGGCGAAGCAGAAGCACCCGCACCCTTCCCCGCCGTGGAGCAGGTTCCGGCGCTCCCCGAACCGCTGGGCGCGACCGTCCGTGCCGCCCGCGAGCTCTTCACCGAAACCTCCCTCACCGCGGGGTTCGAGTGGGCGATGTCTGACCGGGCGCACTCCTGGGATGCCGAGCACCGCCGGCAGCTCGAGCGCGCCCGCGCAATCGGCGGGTACAGCGCGCACGGTATTCACGGGGCACACGGTGCAGAAGAAACGCGCCCCATCACCATTGAGCCTGATTCTGAAGCACCCGCCAAGATGCACCCCGCCCAGCCGGGCCTGCTGGCGAGGGTGGCGCGCCGCCTCCGCGGCTAGATTCGCGGCTAAGCCCCCTTGCACTGGGGTTTCGGCACGCAAGCTGAGGTTTCGGCACGCAAAACCACCCAAGCCGGGGCGCTAAGCGGGGTTCGGGGCGCGGGGTCTCTCACACTTCAACCCAACACTCCCCTACCCCCTTGTGCACCGCATGTGCGCCGGTATGATGGTGCCCATGGCACGATTCGCAGACATTCTACGCACTACTGAACAGAACACCCGACAGTTCATCCGTGAGGGTATTCACCGAGTCCGAGCAGACTTCTTTCAGTCTGTGCAGATTGTTGCGGCGTCTATGGGCGCTTGGCTTTTCGCTGAGCGCGTTCTGGGCCACCACGAGCCCATTTTCGCGCCGGTGGCTGCCCTCGTATCCCTCGGCTATGTAAGCGGTGCTAAGCATTCCCGCCGAATCCTTGAGGTCTCCTTCGGTGTGACCCTCGGCATTCTCATTGGCGACCTTCTGCTGATCCTGCTCGGTCACGGTACCTGGCAGGCGGCAGTGGTGCTTTTCTTGACCGTGATTATTGCCCGATTTATTGATAAGGGCATTATTTTTACGATTCAGCTCAGCTTCCAGGCCTGTTTCACGTTGCTGCTGCCCGTACCTGACGATGCGTTCACCCGCAGTTTCGACGGCATTGTGGGTGGCGCCTTTGCATTCCTCGCCATGTACCTGATGCCGCGCGACCCGCGTAAGAACCCGCGTGCCCGCGCACAGGCCCTCATGGATGCGTTCGCGAAGGTTTTCCAGCTCTCCTCCGAGGCAATCCGCTACTACGATTACAACAAGGCGTACCAGAGTCTGCTCGATGCGCGCGCCCTGCAGCCGCTCTACGATGCGTGCCGCGGTGACCTGATTACCGCGCAGGGCATGAGCGAGCTGTCGTGGAATAGCCGCAAGAGCAAGGGCGAGCTGGCGCGCATGGCGAAGACCCTCGCCGCGGTGGATTTGGCGATTCGTAACGACCGCGTGCTCAACCGCCGCATGGCGTCCACGATTCACCACGTGCAGCTGCGTACTGCCGCACAGCTTTCGCTCAGTGACGCGCTAACCGAGCTGTCGCTGGCGGCGCAAAGCCTCGGCCTGGGCATGTCTGCACCCACCGAAGGCGAACGCGAGCACTACATGATGGCGGCACGCGAGCGCATGATTAAGCTTGCCGGCACCCTCGAGCCGCGCACCATGGGTGTGGCGACCTTTGAGGGTGAGTCGCTGGTGCTGATGCTCCGCCTGATTGTGGTCGACTTTTTGGAGGCGACCGGCATGTCCCACAAGGATGCCGTGGCGGTTCTGGTGCCCCTGGGTGAGGCGGTCACGAAGCACGCACCACGAACCTCGGCAATCCCGATTGTCGACGCTGACATGGACGACTCCACGGTGGTTGATGACGTGACCGATAGCGCGGTGAACACCCACCGCACGAACAAGCTCAACACCCGCTCGATCAACATTATGTTGCACGAGAACGAGGAGGAGAGCCGCTCCTCCTAACAGGTTTCTGGAGGGTTTCTAGCTGGGTTCTAGCTGGGTTCTAGCTCGGCTCTAGCGGGGTCAGCGGCAACCCACCAAGACGCACAACGGAGGGGGCTCCCGGCGGCATTCACGCCAGCTGGGAGCCCCCTCTACTGTGTTCTTAAAGGTTTTACTTCTGCGGGAAGAGGAGCGCGAGCGCCTCACCCAGGGTGGTTACCTCACGCACGGTCACGCCCTCGGGCACGTCCCCCACACCGGTCGGGGAGGCGGGCACCAGCACGTGCGTGAAGCCCAGACGGCCCACCTCCGCAATGCGCTGGCGGATGCCCGGAACGGCACGTACCTCACCCGCCAGACCGACCTCGCCAAAGACCGCGAGCTTACGCGGTAGCGGCTTATTCTGCGCCGCCGAGGCAAGCGCCATGACGCACGCCAAATCGGCGGCGGGCTCGGCAATTTTCGCGCCGCCCACCGTAGAGACGTAGCAGTCGAGCTTGCCCACGTTCAGCCCGGCGCGGCGCTGCAGCACCGCCAACAGCATCTGGATACGCGCCGAATCCAGACCGGAAACGGTGCGGCGGGGGGCGGGTGCCACCGCCTGATCCAGCAGCGCCTGAACCTCGGCGAGCAGGGGGCGGCGGCCCTCCATCGTGACGGTCACGCAGGTGCCAGCCACCGGGTGCGGGGTGCTCGAAACAAACATGCCGGAGGGGTCCAGCACGGGGGCGATGCCGTCCTCGTGCATGTCGAAGCAGCCCACCTCATCGGTGGGTCCGAAGCGGTTCTTAATAGCGCGCAGCATGCGGATATTCGAGTGCTTATCACCCTCGAACTGGCAGACCACATCCACCAGGTGCTCAAGCAGGCGCGGGCCCGCGATGGTGCCTTCCTTGGTCACGTGGCCCACGAGCAGGGTGCACATATTGCGTTCCTTCGCCGCGGCAATCACGGAGGCTGCGACCTCCCGCACCTGGGTCACACCACCCGCGCTGCCCTCAACTTCCGCGGAGGCGAGGGTCTGCACCGAGTCAATGACCAACAGGGAAGGGTTGACCTGCTCAATGTGCGCCAGGGCGGTGCCGAGGTCGGTTTCGCTGGTTAGGTAGAGGGTCTGCGCGATGGCGCCGATGCGGTCGGCGCGGAGCTTGACCTGCGCGGCAGATTCCTCGCCGGTGATGTACAGCACCGGGCGCGGCGGCTGGGGTGCGCTATTCTGCGCCGGGTTGTTCTGCGCGCCCTTCTCCCCCGCGATTCCGGCGGTGCCGCGCGCAAAGGTGGCGGCAACATCCAGCAGCAGGGTGGACTTACCCACGCCGGGTTCGCCCGCCATGAGGATGACCGCGCCGGGTACGAGTCCGCCGCCGAGCACGCGGTCAAATTCGGGGTTTCCGGTGCTCATGTAGGCGGCTACGCGCGAGTCGACTTCTGCGATGGGCTGGGCGGGTTTCTGCACGCTGGATGCGGCGCGGGTGCGCGCGCGGGTGCCCCCGGCGGCTTCTTCGACGGTGCCCCAGGTTTGGCATTCGCCGCAGCGGCCTACCCATTTGGCGGTGGTCCAGCCGCATTCGGTGCAGCGGTAGGCGGGTGCGGTTTTGGTGTTTTTCGTACGCGCGGTCATGGGTCTATTTTAGGGTCTGGGGCGATATGGTGCGCGGTGTTTGGTCACGGCGAAATGGGGTGCCACAGAACGCATTTTTACTCTTAAACGCAGATAGTTTAGCCCGGTGCACTCCCGTATAAATATCGAGAATATCCGTTCGTTTTTGAGGCACTTTAGCCCGCCGTTCCGCCCCTGACCTGGCTCAATAACCACCCTTACGGGTACAATGGTTTTCGTGCAGATGAATTATAGTGACCTATTGCTTAAAACTATCGCCCGAATCGCCCCCGGCACCGAGCTCCGCGAGGGCCTGGAACGCATCATGCGTGGCCGTACGGGCGCACTCATCGTACTCGGATCCGACCGCACCGTATCCTCCCTGTCCTCGGGCGGTTTCAACATCGACACTGAGTTCTCGGCAACCCGCCTGCGCGAGCTGGCGAAGATGGATGGCGCTATCATCTGCGACCGCGACGCCACCCGCCTGTTGCACGCCGGCGTGCAGCTCATGCCGGACGCCTCCATTGAAACGAACGAGTCCGGCACCCGCCACCGCACCGCCGAGCGCACCGCGATTCAGACCGGTTTCCCGGTGATTTCGGTGAGCGCGTCGATGTCCGTGATTTCGGTGTACGTTGACGGCACCCGCTACATGGTTGAGGACAGCCAGTACCTGATGGCTCGCGCAAACCAGGCGATTCAGACCCTTGAAAGCTATAAGAAGCGTCTGCGTTCGGTGCTCTCCAACCTCTCCTCCCAGGAGATTGAGTCGAACGTTTCCCTGAGCGACGTGGCGATGACCCTGCAGCGCATGGAGATGGTGAACCGCATTATCCGCGAGGTCAGCCACTACGTGCTGGAGCTCGGCGTGCACGGCCGCCTGATTGCCCTGCAGCTGGAGGAGCTGCGCGCCCCCGAGATGACCGCCAGCGACCTGATCCTGCGCGACTACCTGCCCGAGGTGAACGACGAGCTGATTACCGCCGGCGTTGAGGCTCTGCAGAACCTGGACGATATGGACATCGTGGATCTGCGCACGATTGCCCGCACCGTCGGCTTTGGTGAGAACCCGGACCTGGAGTTCCCCCTGCAGCCGCGCGGTTTCCGTCTGCTCGCCGGTATTCCGAGCATCCCGAACGCTATTTCTGAGCGTCTGGTGGAGCGCTTTGGTAGCCTGCAGGCACTCATGGCGGCGTCCCTTGAAGACCTGCGCGCTGTGGACGGTGTGGGTGAGGCTCGTGCCCGCACAGTGCGTGAGCAGCTCTCCCGCATGGCGGAGAGCAGCCTGGAAAAGTACCTCTAAGAAGACCCATACAAGCCCCCGCGCCGGAGAAGATCCAGCACGGGGGCTTTTTTCTGACCTCACGAGAACCTTTTGCATTATGATGTAGTGACAGTGAAGCTTACCCTTCACACCTTGACACCCCCAGGAGGTCACAATGTCGTACTCACGAACTAAGCGCTCTGTCCCATTCTTCGTGTGGGCATCCCCCATTCTGTTCCTGATTTACCTGCCGCTACTGTGGTTCAAGGTCATCCCAAACTCTTTTGAGGTGACCGACCTGTCCACCCTGCTACTGGCGGCACTGCAGTGGACCGCTTTCGGTAGTCTGCTCGGGTACCTGGGCGAGCGCCGCTTTGCTAAGCCTCGCGCCTCCAAGTAATAACCAAATAAAAGCTAAAGCCCCCGTGCCGGAAGAACATCCAGCACGGGGGCTTCTCACGCCCACACGGGGCAAAAACTATAGAAGTGAACTACTGAATCACGAAGTTCACCGGAGCCGAGGTCACACCATTGACCGTAGCCGAAGCCCAGTAGGAACCCTTCTGAGCGGTCGAAGCGGAGGAGCAACCCAGCACGTTGATCTTACGGTCCCACGCCAGGTCGGTTGCACCCTCGGCACCTGCGGCTACCTCAGCCTTCTGAACGGCGGTCGCCGCGCACAGGCTGCGGGTGTACACCTGAGCCGCACCGGAGGTGATGTTCAGGTCCACGCCGGTGTTCGCGCCCTCGCCGCCCACAGCGCAGGGGGTCTTCGAGGAGTTCGTGTAAGTCACGTGGAAGGACACCTGCTCACCGGCAGCGAAGGTACGCTTCGCGGGGGTGACGGTCACCTTTAGGTCGTTCGCGGTACATGCCGCAACAACAGCCGCAGTGGTCACCGAGGGTGCCGGTGCGGGAGCAGTCGGGGTCGCCGCGGGGGTGGTTGCTGCAGGGGTTGCGGCCGCGGTGGTCACGCTTGCGGTGGGTGCCGCAGAAGCGGTCACCGAAGGAGTTGCCGAAGCAGTAGCACTAGCCGACGCAGAGGCAGTCACGCTAGCGGACGGGGTAGCCGAAGCAGTTTCGGAGGGGCGAGCACTGAAGCTCTGGAAGGGTGCACCGGAAGCCGTCGCGGTGGAGGCTACAGTGGCGTCCTTCTTGCCGTTAATCATGCCGACCATGGAGGTCACGCCGGCGACCAGCAGCAGAATGACAGCGAGCAGAGCAATGACCGCCACGATACGACGGCGGCGGTAGACTTCGGGAGGCAGAACGGGACCATTTTCAGACATACCCTTAAGGATACCGGGTTTAACCCTGAGAATCACAGTGAACCCCGTTCATGCGGTTTTGGGAATATATGCCCTGTGGCGTAGGCTTTTCGGATGACCTCAGAGCCCAAACGCACCGCACGCACACGCCCCGAACCCGCCCTACCCGAAGGCACCAACATCGAGGCACTCCACCACCGAATCAATGGATGGTTCCTCGACCAGGCACGCGATTTGCCGTGGCGTCGCGACGAGTGCACCCCCTGGGGTGTGATGGTCAGCGAGTTCATGCTGCAGCAGACCCCCGTCAAGCGCGTGCTGCCCGTGTGGGAGGAGTGGATGCGCCGCTGGCCCACCCCCGCCGACCTTGCCGCCGAGCCCGCCTCGGAGGCGGTGCGCGCCTGGGGCAGGTTGGGTTACCCGCGCCGCGCGCAGCGTCTGCACGGTGCCGCAGTGGCGATTGTGGATCAGCACGGCGGCGAGGTTCCCGCCGACTACGAGGCGCTGCTGGCTCTGCCTGGCGTGGGTTCCTACACGGCGGCGGCGATTAGCGTGTTCGCGTTCGGTCTGCGCGCCACGGTCATTGATACGAACATCCGCCGCGTGCACGCGCGCGCGGTCTCCGGCAAGGCGCTGCCCTCCCGCTCGTTGACGGCGGCTGAGACTCGCCTGGCGGAGGAGCTCATGCCCGCGGACACCCCCACCTCCTGCCTGTGGAATGCGGCGACCATGGAGCTTGGCGCGCTGGTCTGCACGGCGAAGTCCCCGACCTGTCAGCTGTGCCCGGTGGAGGATTTATGCGCCTGGGTTGCGGCAGGCAAGCCGGAGGCGGACTACACGCCCAAGGGCCAGAGCTGGCACGGCACGGACCGCCAGGTGCGCGGCGCGGTCATGGCGGTGCTGCGTGCAGCGCATGAGCCGGTGAATCGCGAGCTGATTTTGAGCGCGGGTGCGTCCTCAACTGCCGGTGCAACCTCTTCACCCGACCTGGTATTCCCCGTGGATGCACCCGAGGCGGTACACCGCCCGCTCAAGGCACTGTATGCGCTCTCCCCTGCCGCCGAACAGCTGCAACGCTGCTATGCGGGGCTGCTGGCGGACTCTCTCGCCCGCGAAGTCACGCAGGGTGATACAGTGCTCGTCTCGCTCTAGTACCCGCCGCAGAGAGGCTCCTGGAGCCTCCCAAAAGCATAGAAACGCCTGAGGGGCGGTACCGGATCATTCCGGTACCGCCCCACAGGCGTTTAGTGCGCTAAAGCCTAGCTACCTAGAGCTTATTCCAGAGCCTAGTCGTTGCCCTGACCCTCAGCGGCGGGTGCCTCAGCTGCGGGAGCCTCTGCGGCATCCTCGTTCAGCTCCTGCACCGAGTCCAGAGCCAGCTCCTTCATCGGCTGAGAAGAGAAGACGAACTTCGCGGAGTCGCCCTCACCCTCAACGTCCACGGTGATCTTCTCACCAGGCTTGATGTCGCCGAAGAGAATCTTCTCGGACAGGGCGTCCTCAATGTTGCGCTGCATCTCGCGGCGCAGAGGACGGGCACCCATGGACGGGTCGTAACCCTTAGCCGCCATGAGAACCTTCGCAGCGTTGGTCAGCTCAATGGACATATCCTGCTCCGCCAGGCGCTTAGCCAGGCGGCCCACAAACAGGTCCACAATCTGCAGAATCTCAGACTCGGAGAGCTGCGGGAAGACGATGATGTCATCCACACGGTTCAGGAACTCGGGGCGGAAGTGCTCCTTGAGGTTCTCCATCACGCGTGCCTGCATACGCTCGTAGTCGGCTGCGGTGTCGTCCATCGCCTGGAAACCAACCGGGATGCGGCGGTTCACATCGCGGGAACCCAGGTTGGTGGTCATGATGATTACGGTGTTCTTGAAGTCCACCACGCGACCCTGCGAGTCGGTCAGGCGGCCGTCCTCAAGAATCTGCAGCAGCGAGTTGAACAGGTCGGAGTGAGCCTTCTCCACCTCGTCGAACAGGACCACGGAGAAGGGCTTGCGGCGCACCTTCTCGGTCAGCTGACCGCCCTCATCGTAGCCAACGTAGCCGGGAGGCGCACCGAACAGACGGGAGACGGTGTGCTTCTCCTGGTACTCGGACATATCCAGGGTGATGAGCGAATCCTCATCGCCGAACAGGAACTCCGCCAGAGCCTTGGCAAGCTCGGTCTTACCCACACCGGTCGGGCCGGCGAAGATGAACGAACCACCGGGGCGGCGCGGGTCCTTCAGACCTGCACGGGTACGGCGAATAGCGCGGGACAGCGCCGCAATAGCGTGCTCCTGGCCGATAACGCGCTTGTGGAGCTCCTGCTCCATGGTCAGCAGGCGGGTCGACTCTTCCTCGGTGATCTTGTAGACCGGAACACCGGTGGAAGCGGCAAGAACCTCAGAAATAACCTCGGGGGTCACGGTGCCGAATGCGTCGCCGCCTTCGCGCCATGCCTTCTCGGCTTCTTCCTTCTCAGCCAGGACCTTCTGCTCCTGATCACGCAGGCCTGCGGCCTTCTCGTAATCCTGGGAGTTGATGGCGTCTTCCTTCTGCTGGCGTAGCTTGGCTGCCTTCTCGTCGAGTAGCTTGATTTCCGGGGGTGCGGTCATGCGCTTGATGCGCAGGCGTGCGCCCGCCTCGTCAATCAGGTCGACAGCCTTATCCGGCAGGAAGCGGTCAGAGATGTAGCGTGCCGCGAGGTTCACGGCGGTCTCAATTGCCTCGTCGGTAATGGTGACGCGGTGGTGTGCCTCGTACTTATCGCGCACGCCCTTGAGGATCTGCACGGCGAGCTCCTGGGAGGGCTCGTCCACCTGAATCGGCTGGAAGCGGCGCTCCAGGGCGGCATCCTTCTCGATGTGCTTGCGGTACTCATCCAGGGTGGTGGCACCGATGGTCTGCAGTTCGCCTCGAGCCAGCATGGGCTTGAGGATGGAGGCAGCGTCAATCGCGCCCTCTGCGGCACCCGCACCGACAAGGGTGTGAATCTCGTCAATGAACAGGATGATGTCGCCACGGGAGCGAATCTCCTTCAGGACCTTCTTCAGGCGCTCTTCGAAGTCACCGCGGTAGCGCGAACCTGCGACCAGGGAGCCCAGGTCCAGGGTGTACAGGTGCTTGTCCTTGAGGGTCTCGGGGACGTCACCGTGCACGATAGCCTGTGCCAGGCCCTCCACGACGGCGGTCTTACCGACGCCGGGCTCACCAATCAGCACGGGGTTGTTCTTGGTACGGCGGGAGAGGACCTGCATGACGCGTTCCATCTCCTTGTGGCGACCGATGACCGGGTCCAGCTCGCCCTCACGCGCTGCGGCGGTGAGGTTACGGCCGAACTGATCCAGGATGGTCGAACCCGCGGGAGTGCCTTCGCGGGAGTTACCTGCACCCACGCCGGCGGTTTCCTTCTCACCGGAGTTGTTGCCGGGGTAGCCGGAAATCAGGTCCATGACGGCCTGGCGCACAGCGGCAGGCTCAGCGCCCAGCTTGACCAGCACCTGGTTTGCCACGCCCTCGTTTGCACGAACCATGCCCAGCAGGATGTGTTCGGTGCCAATGTAGCCGTGGTTCAGCTGAATAGCCTCGCGCATGGACAGTTCGAGAACCTTCTTCGCGCGGGGGGTGAAGGGGATGTGACCGTTAGGCGCCTGGGGGCCGGGGCCGACGATGTCCTGAACCTGTTCACGTACTGCGTTCAGGGTAACGCCCAATGATTCCAGGGCGCGAGCACCGATGCCTTCGCCCTCGTGAATCAGACCGAGCAGCAGGTGTTCGGTACCGATGTAGTTGTGGTTGAGCATGCGTGCCTCTTCCTGGGCAAGCACCACAACGCGCCGAGCTCGGTCGGTAAAGCGTTCAAACATTTACGCACTCCTTGCATTTTCCTATTGATACAAGAGTACGTTGAGCTGCGGGTTTATGCCCCGCGTGTGGGCGCCTGTTCGCCATCAAGAGAACAGATGAGCTGTTCGGGGCGTTTTAGGCGCGGTTTCGGGCGCCTAGGAGGGGGTTCCGCGGGATTTTGGGGAGGTTCCAAGGAGTAGCTCCCACCGGTGAGGGAGAGGTCGGAAAGCAGGTGCGGAGGCTCTGCAAGTGGGCTCTGAGGGGCGGTAGCGCCGATACGAGGGCGCTCGGGAGAGCAGAACCCACAAGAAGCCACACAGACCCACACGAGAACCCCCAGTTTTCTGCACGCGCGTGAATATATTGCAGAAATTTTTAAAAATTTATATGTTTACGTGAGAAATTTCAATAATTCGCAAAAATATATACGGCTCGATTATTGGCAGAATATTTCCACATAATTCCCAGGCAATCCACAGCAGAATTTCCTCCGACAATCATCTCGACATCAGGAAAGTATCATGGCAAATCTCCACGACAGCACACGGGCAGCACGCTTATTATTTTCTACCCCATTCAGCGCATGCACCGCGGCCCATACCAAGTGAATATCCCAGCAAATAACAACAGTGCCGAAGAGATTAATGCGCTAACACCTTTAGTGTTCCTGCCGATGCATGAAATCTAAATGAACGCAGTTTCCAAATGCAGGATATGTCGTTACGGTTGACCAACATCCCTCTCATCATTGCGCAGAATGTACCATCAGGACACCCAATATATTTTACATGTAAATAGTTAATTGGATTTTGAAACAAAACATCCCCTCCCCTATTCAGATATGCAGAACATATCAGCATGCACATGAAGGCATAACAAAAGGCGGACGGTGAGAACACCGTCCGCCTTGAATACCGGAAGCATAGAACTCTAAGGAACCAGCCCCTCCGGTAATGCACAATGCATAAGCCTGAGAGCTATTTAGCCCTGAGCCTTCATTGCTTCGTAGTATGCGTCCTGAATATCCTGGTGGATGCGGCCGCGGTCAGAGACCTTGTGGCCGTTAGCCTTAGCCCACTCGCGGATTGCTGCGGTCTCGGGGTTGCGCTTGACCGGAGCAGCGGTACCGCGGGGTGCACGGGTGCGCTGGGTAGCGGTACCCTGCACGCGGCGGGACTTCGCTACGAAGGGGCGGATAGCGTCACGCAGGCGAGCTGCGTTAGCGGAGGACAGGTCGATCTCGTAGTGAGCACCGTCCAGGCCAAAACGGATGGTTTCGTCTGCGGGGCCGCCGTCGAGATCGTCTTCAAGGATGATGCGAACCTTCTGTGCCATTGAGGCACCTCCTCATCTGATTGCATATATCCTGTGGATTAAACCCAAAAGCCTCTATCGGAGATTGAGAAAATAGTGTGCCGGATATATTTATGTACTAATTTTCTTTCACATAGTAACAGAAATATATTAAAGATTCCGAAAATATCCTGAATATTGAAATAATGCGCTGATCGCTCTGAGCGATATATCCATTCCGTTCGTCTCCGCATAAATCCGTACCCACCCCACACATTAATGTGCAGTTTGGAGTGCAAATACTTTGGATTCTCTTGCGCACACACGGAGACAAATATCAAATAATGCGCACCCAGCACCGCCCAACAATCTGTAGGAAATGCACCACCCACACAGACCCCCACAATAGACCATTCACGCCGCACATTTCCGAACCATTCAAAAGCGAAATTCTGCCCCTATCCCAGCACCTCATTCTTTTCTATACGACACATTCGTGTATAAGAACAGAAACCCCCGCCAGAATGAATAGAGCAGCATAAATCAGCACCAGAATGGAACAAAAAAGCACCGAAAAAGCCTCTGACCTGTGCAAATACCAATTTAAGCCCACAGCACACGCTATACACCGTGCAAAACAGTTCACACAAAACGGCGGGTGCCGCAGATACACACCGTATCCGCGGCACCCGCCGCATTATCGCCTCTCAAGGTGAAGCTAAAGCTTAGGCTTCCGGCTTCATCAGGGGGAAGAGAATAGTCTCACGAATACCGGGCTGACGCACCACAGTACCCGGACGCTCCGGATCCTGGTCGCCCGCCAGCAGCATAATCAGACGGTCAATGCCCAGACCCAGGCCACCCATCGGGGGTGCACCGTGCTCCAGGGCGCGCAGGAAGTCCTCATCCAGCTCCATCGCCTCATCATCACCGGCAGCAGCCAGCAGCGACTGAGCGGTCAGGCGCTCACGCTGAATGACCGGGTCAATCAGCTCGGAGAACGCGGTACCGCGCTCCATACCGCCAATAATCAGGTCCCACGCCTCAATCAGAGGCTCACCGGAACGGTGCGGACGAGCCAGCGGCTGAGCGCTCGGCGGGTAATCGTACACGAAGGTCGGGTTCACGAGGGTCGGCTCAACGATCTCACCGAAGAGCTCGGTCACCAGCTTCTCAGCGTCCCACTTCGGGTCGATATCAACCTCGTGCTTCTCAGCAATCTCGCGCAGAACGGAAGCGTCAGTCTCGGGGGTGATCTCAACGCCCACAGCCTCGGACAGGCCCGGGTACACGCCAACCCACTTCCACTCACCGAACAGGTCGATGGTGCCGTTCTCGGTCTCAATACGCTCGGTACCGACAGCCTTCGCGCAGCTCTGGATAATCTCCTTCATGCGCTCAGCCATCACGAACTGGTCTGCGTAGGTCTCGTAGCACTCCAGGGTGGTGAACTCGGGGCTGTGGGTCGAGTCCACACCCTCGTTACGGAACACGCGGCCAATCTCGTACACACGCTCAATACCACCGACCACTGCACGCTTGAGCGGCAGCTCGGTTGCAATACGCATGGTCATCGGCTGGTCGAAAGCGTTCAGGTGGGTGCGGAACGGGCGAGCAGTCGCGCCACCGTGCACCAGCTGCAGAACGGGGGTCTCAACCTCAATGTAGCCGTGATCCTCCAGCACGCGGCGGACGGTGCGGGTAATCAGGGCGCGCTTCTTCACCAGCTCGCGAGCCTCCTCGCGAACCATCAGGTCCAGGTAACGCTGGCGAACGCGGGTTTCCTCGTTCAGGTCCTTGTGCAGAACCGGCATGGGGCGAAGAGCCTTCGACGCCATCTTCCAGTCGGTCACCATAATGGACAGCTCACCGCGGCGAGAAACAATCACGCGGCCGGTCACGAACACGTGGTCGCCCAGGTCAACCAGGGACTTCCACTCAGCCAGGGACTCCTCGCCCACCTCAGCCAGCGACAGCATCGCCTGGATGCGCTTGCCCTCGGTGCCACCCTGCAGGGTCGCGAAGCACAGCTTACCGGTGTTACGAACGAACACCACGCGGCCACCAACATGCACCACACGGTCAGTCTCGTCGCCAGCCTTCAGCTCCTCAGCAGCCAGCTTCGGATCGTACTCGGCGCGCAGATCCTCAATGTGGTTGGGTTCCACGCGGTTACCCTCAGAATCCAGCAAACCCACCGGGTATGCCTCGCGACCCGACTCGATCAGCTTCGCACGCTTCTCCAGGCGAATCTGCATCTGCTCGGACATATCAGCAATCGCCGGTGCGGCAGTGTGCTCAGTGCTCACGGTGATACCTATCTGTGTAGTGTGTTGGGGACTCTTCTAAACGAGCGAACGCTTAGCGCAGGTCCATGTTGTCAATCAGGCGGGTCGGGCCAACGAACGCAGCAACCAGTGCCAGCACTCGCTCCGACTCCTCAGTCGGCTCACCGAAAGTCATCGGATCAACCAACTCCAAGTAGTCCAGGCGCACGCCGGGAGTGGAATTAATCCGCTCGCGCGCACCCTCCAAATCAATCTCGTGGAAGCCACGGTTCAGCGAATTCTCACGCAGCATCGCCAGGGTGCGGGACAGCACCAGGGCAGACTCGCGCTCCTCATCCGACAGGTAGCTATTACGCGAAGACAGCGCCAGGCCGTTATCGTCGCGCACAATCGCCACCGGACGCATGGTCACGTCGTGGTTAAAGTCGTGAACCATACGCTGGATCAGGATGTACTGCTGAGCGTCCTTCTGACCGAAGTACGCATTCACCGGGTGGTTACCCGCAGCGGGGCGAATAATGTTGAAGAACTTATTCACCACGGTCAGCACACCGTCAAAGTGGCCGGGGCGGGTCGCACCCTCAAACTTGGTGCCCAGCTCGCCGCTCGAAATGCGGATGAGCGGGTCACCGTCGGGGTACATTTCCTCCACCGAGGGGGCGAAAATGATGCTCACGCCGGCGGCACCAGCCAGGGCAGCGTCTGCCTCCAGGGTGCGCGGGTATGCTTCGTAATCCTCGCCGGGGCCAAACTGCAGCGGGTTCACGAAAATGGAGGCGACCACTACATCATTCTGTTCAGCGGCGCGACGCAACAGGGTTGCGTGGCCGTCGTGCAGGGCGCCCATGGTGGGCACGTAGCCCAGGGATGCGTTCTTGTACTGAACTGCGGTGCCGTTCTGCTCCGCCTCCTGGCGTGCGGTACGGTCCAGTTCCTCCTGCGCTGCGGCAAGAGATTCGGTGATTGCCGTGCGGAACTCCGCAATGGTGGTCACGACTCGGGGCTTCGAAGTCTCAGTCATGACGAGAACTCCTTGTTTTCGGGGGTTGAATCGTCAATATCGCCGGGGTGGTTGCATTCCGAAGAATCGCCCAGCAGATCCTCAATTCGTCCCAGTTGTTCATCGTTTAACAAACCTCTATTATGCGCTCTTTTTGCGGTTGCGTGTGCCAGAGCGGCATAAGAGTCTGTAATATCACCTGTTTTCTCATGCTCTGAGTACTCATTCAGAGCATGCAGATGAGCCTTCACGGTACCGGAATCTCCGCGTGCCACGGGCCCGGTCAGAGCCCCCTCACCGCTGGCGAGCGCATTGTCCACGGCGGCTCGCACGAGCGGCCCCATGTAGCGTGCCGGGTCCTCAATACCGATGGAGGCGAGCATCTGCTGGGACTGGCCCAGGATGGTCACGAGGTGGTTCGCGGCGTGCGCCAGGGCTGCGTGGTAGAGCGCGCGGTCAGCCTCGGCAACGTGCACGGGTTCGCCGCCCACCTCCACCACGAGTGCCTGAGCAATCGGGATGAAAGGCGCCGGTCCGGTCACGGCGAAGCAGGTGCCGTTCAGGCGCTGCAGGTCCACGGACATGCCGGTAAAGGTCATGGCGGGGTGAATCGCCAAACCGATAGCACCCAGCGCGGTCGCTGGCGCAAGAACCTCGGTGCCGTGGCGGCCGGAGGTGTGCACCAGAATCTGACCGGCGGTAACACTTCCCGAGGACGCCAGGTAGGTGACAAGGCCCGGTAGCTCATCATCGGGAACCGCAAGGATCAGCAATTCACTACGTTCGGCAATCTGCTCCACCGACAGCAGAGGCACATCGGGAAGCAGCATCGCGGCGCGCTCCTGAGAAGCCTCAGACACCGCATGAACACCCACAATAGTGTGTTCGCAGGCGCGCAAAGCCGCGCCGAGGACGGCGCCAACCCTCCCGGCGGAAATAATTCCAATGCCCAAACGCGCAGGTTTTGAATGCTGTATCACGGCTTTAAGTATATTCTCCCTTTCACGCAGGCCCTGCCGCCGGTGTCACGAAGAACACCGACGGCAGGATGGGTTCTGCAGTTTTACTAGTTGTATCGCTGAGCTAGCGGGTTAGCTTAGCTGGCGGGCTGGCTTAGGGGCGCCCGCTCAATACCGGCTCAGGTACGCGGTAGTAGGGCTCAATACCCTCCAGGCGAACCGTCATCAGCAACACCAGGTCCTCACAGACCCGCGGCGGCAGGTGCATCATGAGGGTGCGCACCGGGCCGGGCACCGTACCGAAATGCACGCTCGCGCATCCGAAGGCACGCTGTAGCGGGCCCTGTCCCCAGCTCACGCTCAGCACGCGGCTCACCGGAACAATCGCCAGAGTGCGGTTGAAACAGCCGCCACGAATCAGCAGCAGGTCGCCCTGCGTATGCTCACCAACGCTCGCCCGTGCCGCATCCGAATCAATGCGGGTGGTCGCCTGAACCGAACCGGCAGTGTAACCGACCGTGGTCACGCCGTTACGCTTCCAGGTGAGCAGGTCCATCCATCGCGCCGACGAGGGGGTCACAATCATTGCCGGAACCTGCGGCTGCTGACGCTTCAACGAACCATCGGCGGTATCCAGCAGCACCTGCGCCTGCACCTCATCCAGGGCGGGCAGAAGCAGACGCAACACCATCAGCGCCTCCTGCCTATTACCAACCGGCAGGGCAATATTGCGGGTCACCAGCTTCTGGTTATCGTTCTGCTCAACACCGATACCGGCAATGGTCATCTTGATGCGGTACCAGCCGAACGCACGCCACAGAATGGACTGCTCCACCACCAGCGCCTGAATACGCTCAACCATCACGTTCTGAGTGTGCGTGCCGGTGAAACCGTAGCGCAGGGTCACGCCACCCTGACCGCTCGGGGTGATTTTGAAGTTCGCGGCACCGTCAAAACGCGCCCACAACGTACCCAGGTAACCGAGCAACGGCACGAAAGTACCCGGGAGCATCGCCATGAAAATGAAGAACGGGCTCTCACCGCTCACCACCGCAGCGATGACGGCTGCACCCAGCATGAGGCTCACGACGGGTACCAGCCACACCAAGTGCTCCAGCATGATGGAGGCAATCAGACGCACATTCGAGATGCGGAAAATCGGCGGCTGCGAGGGGTCAGCAGGGGTCGGCATCGGGCGGCGAGCGCCGCGGCGGGATGCGCCGGGGTACTGAGTACCGGGCTGCTGGATGCCCTGCTCGGGTGCAGGCTGCGAGTAGCCGCCCTGCTGAGGCGCCGCCTGCTGATGAGCGGGCTGGGCGCCGTCCTGCGCGGGCGCACCATAAGACGCCTCATAGGGCGCACCATAGGAGGCCTCGAACGGCTGATGCAGCTGGTCGGCGTCCGGCATGCGCTCCGCCGAAATCTGCATGCTCTCGGGTAGCACGTCGACCGGGCGGCCAGCCGCCTCCGAACGCAGCAGGTTAATACTCGCCATCGCGGTACGGCGCAGAACCTCCGCCTTGCGGGCAGAAACGTACTTGATGTGCAGCGCCTCCGAAGAGCCGTCAGCCACCTCAAAACGAAGCTCCGACAGACCCAGCAGACGCGCCACCAGAGGACGCGAAATGTCCACGCTCTGCACGCTCTCCAGGCGGATCGTGCGGTTCTTCTTGAACAGAAAACCGCTACGGCGGTGAATCGCCAAATCGTCCAGGCTGTAGCGGGTAAACCACCAATCAATCGAGCCGCCAACCAGAATCAGCAGGAGCACGCCGAGGCCAATGAGCTGCGAGTACGTCGCACTGAAATAGCTGCTGTTCTCGTCGAATGCCTGCGTCAGGCGCGCGCCCCACTCATTCGGCGGGGTCGTCAGAATATTCAGGATGATGCTCTGGAAGAAGCCGAACGCCAGCAGAATAACGAACCAGAGGTTCATGATAAACGTGCGGATATCGGCACGCCACCACTTCTGTTCCTGAGAGTTCGGGGCGTTATTATTCGGAACCGGGGTACTCATTAGAGCGCCGCCATTCGCTCATCGGCGCGGCGCACCAGATCCGCACGCAACTCCTCCGCCACGTTCAGCGGAATACCGAACAGCACCATCGTGCCGGTGGTCGTACCCGCGGTGCGCACCGTCAGGCGGGCAACACCGCACATGCGCTCCAGCGGGCCCGAATCCACATCAACATACTGGATGCGGCCGTACGGCATAGAGCTCATCGAACGAAACACGATACCGCGGCGAGCCATCAGGTGATTCGACTCCAGGGCGTAGCCGAGCGCGCGAGTACGGCGCGGAGTGGTCAGAATCCACCACAGACCCCACAGACCAAACACCGCGACCACCACCAGACCGACGATGCGTAGCGCCTCCGGGCCGCCGAAGAACGCACCCGCACAATACAGGGCAACACCCGCAAGAATCGGGAACGCCAGGGCAGAAATAGTGTGAACAAAACGAACCGTCAGGTAGCCGGAGGCGGCGGGCACCCACTGCGGCTCCGGCACGGCTTGCGCGGAAACCGGCTGAGAAGACACTGGCTGCGGCGCGTTCGGGTACGCGGCAGCGGGCGGAACCTGCTGTCCATACTGCGCCTGCTGGTCATACTGGGCACCAGGCTGACCGTAAGCCGCCTGCTGGTACTGCCCGTACTGGTTCTGCTGAGCAGGCTGGCTCTGACCATACTGACCATACTGACCCTGTTGGGCGTCCTGCCCGTACTGGCCATTCGGCGAATAACTATTCTGGTTAGGAGCCGACATAGGTTCCTCCCTCTCGCGGCTTTACAGCACCGGAAGAGGAGGCCGCATCCTCATCATCCTCCGGCGGAATACGACAACAATGCTGAGCCCACAGCCCAGCAATCAGCAGGGCAACACTGCCCACACAATTAACAAGAACCTCCCAAAAGACCACCGAAAAACCGCGCACAGACACCATCGCCACATGGTAACCAAGAATCGCAGCGCACCAGCCCGTCAACAGGGCACCGGTCATGATGGAACCCTGCGCATACGCCACCGCACGCGCCGCAAGAATCGGGCCCATATGGGGTGCCTTCTCACGCGTCTGAATACGACGATAACGAGCCACCTGCACACCCAGCCACACGGCACCCGCCGCAACCAGCAGGCACACCGCGCCGAGCATCCACGAAAAATTCAGCTCACCAAAACCGGCGCGAATCATCACGGAATTCACCATAAGAGCGGCAGCGGCACCGCACACAGCCGCCACAATAATCGCCCGATAACTCAGGGGCTTCATGGTGTTTCCTTTCGGTAGGTTCCTCTACCTTCCAGAGTGCCACATTTAAGGCTGATCAGGTACCTGCATCTCACGCATATAGCTAATAGCGTCTTCATCCGCCCCAAGCAGCGTGCGGGACAGCTCCGCAACGTTCACGACCTCGCGACTCAGCGGTGTGGGAACCTCATCCGGCCGCTCCCCCGAAGGCTCCGCACGCCGGGTCACCGTCAGGCGCGCCTGCGGGTCCATCTGCGCCCACGGCACCAGCACAAAAGCACGCTCCTGCGCCCGCGGATGCGGCAAAGTCAGCACCGGATCCTCAGAGATCACGCCGTCATAGTCAATCACGTCAATATCGAGGGTGCGCGGACCCCAACGCACCAGGCGCTCACGGTGATGCGCCGCCTCCACCGCATTACACAGCTTCAGCAGCTCGTAGGCGCCCAGGTCAGTTGCCACCTCAATGACCGCGTTCACGAAATCCGGCTGACCCGCCGGGCCACCCACCGGGGCGGTACGGTACAACCCGGAGGCGCGCACCAGCTGCACGCCGCCCGCCACCAGGTCGGCGACGGCACGCTCCAGGGTGTCTTCGCTTTCGCCCAGGTTCGAGCCCAACGCCAACACCGCGCGGTGCTTCTGCGTGCTGAGTTTCTGCGTATCGGTTTTCTGGGTGCCCGGCACTAGCGGCCGCCCTCAGTAGCACGCTCGCGGAACGCGCTCACCGCCACGTTACCGAACGGCAACTCAATCGGCGCCTGCGGCTTCGACACGGTAATCTCCACCGCCTCCACAAGCTCAAACATCGCGAGAATACCCTCGGCAATGTTCACCGCAAGGGTCTCAATCAGGTCCAGCGAACCGTTCGTCACGTGGCGGTGAATCAGGTCAACCACGAGCGCGTAATTCGTGGTCTTCGTCAGGTCATCGGTAGCCGCTGCGGCGGAAAAATCGCTGTACAGGGTCGCGTCCACGACGAAGGGTTGGCCGTCGTGCTTCTCAAAGTCGAGCACGCCGTGGTAGCCCTTGGCGGTAATGCCGGTGAGGGTGATGCGGTCGTAGCGGGCGTAATCTGCCTGGGTCATTGGGGGGTCTCCTAGAGGGTATTCGGGTAGTTGGTGGGTCTAGCTGACAGATCGCAACGCGGAGGCGACCGTCACCGCATCCACGCTGGCGGGCACGTCGTGCACGCGCACCGCCCACACGCCGCGCGCCGCCACCAGGGCGGTCACCGCCGCAGAGGCTGCCGCACGATGCTGAGCCGGGCGCGGCTCCGACAGCGACTGCCACAGTTCGCGTTCAGCCTCACCCGCATCGGTTGCGGTGAAACCGCTCGCGTTCAGGCGCTCAGCCAGCGCCATATCCGCCGCAGTCAGGGCGTTGGCGATAAAACGCTTGCGAGAACCGGCAATGAGCAGGCGGTGGCCCAGGTCCTGTAGCTCGTCAACGGCGGCGAGCAGCTCCCAATCCTGCATACCGCCCTTCGCGAAGCCCAGACCCGGGTCAAGAATCAGGTTCTGCGGCAGCACACCGGCGGCAAGGAAACGCTCACGCAGGCCGGTCAGCTCCTCCACAACCTCAATGACCACGCCGCGCGGGTACTCCGCCAGGCTGTCCATGGTCTGGGAGGTGCCGCGGGCGTGCATGAGGATGTACGGCACCTGCAGTTCCGCGGCGGTTTCAATCATTTCATCGCTCACGTTCAGACCGGACACATCGTTGATGATGTGCGCACCCGCGGCGATGGCGGCGCGGGCGGTCTGCGGGTTCATGGTGTCAACGCTGATAGTAGTGCCCATCTGCGCGACTGCCTCGATGACGGGCAGGATGCGGCGCTGCTCCTCCTCCACGCTGATACGCACCGCACCGGGGCGGGCGGACTCACCGCCAATATCGATAATGGAGGCGCCCTCGGCAATCATGCGGGCGGCGTGGGCGATAGCGTCGGTCGCGGCGTAGTGCTTGCCGCCGTCGCTGAAGGAGTCGGGGGTGACGTTGAGGATGCCCATCACGAGGGTGCGTTCGGCGGCGAGCGCGTCGCAGGGCAGGGGTGCTACACGGGTGGATTCGGTCATGGTTTTAATCGTACCGAATCTGCCGGATGACACAGCGCGCCATATTTGCATATGGCATACCGATTTAGGGGTATCCTGGGAGGGTATGCTCTGCCTGCGTCACAGCGGTGTGGGTTGGGCACCTCATACACATACATACTCTAGGAAGTGACTCATCGTGAATATGAAGACCGGCGCTTGGATCCTGTCCCTGGTGGCTCTTGCTGCGCTTGTGACCATTGTGCTTGCTGAAGGCGCCCCCGCGGTCCGCTGGATTGCTTTCGGCACCGCAACCGGTTGCGGCTTTATTGCTGTGGGCCTGATTGTGACTCTTGCGCTGGGTTGGGACGATAAGAACGAAGCCCGCTAAGGGTCTTTGAGTCTTCTTCGGGGTTTGTACGGCACCATTGCCGGTGCCGTCGGCTCCAAGGGACACAACCGCACGGCAAAAGGGGCGGAGGTGAAAACCTCCGCCCCTTTTAGCGTGTCTATAGGCCGTGAATAATTTAGCTCCACAAACGGGTTTCTTCCCAACCTTGCGGTATACCCATTGCCCGGGAGATATCAACTCCAGGAACGGAAATATTAGGACGTTCCTTCAGAATCCGCGTTAGAGATTCCGTATCCCCGATTCCACCCTGGTCCATCAGATATTTGAGGAGGGTGAGCATGCCGAAGGTTTTACACATCTTATGGTTCTCTTCAGCCTGTGGCACACCAAATAGGTCAACAACCTCACGGATTTCAGGGCTCTCAACTCTTCCACCTCTCAACACACGCGGCAAGCGAGGCTCTGGGTGCAGCTTATTGTAGAACCTACTTTGATGCGCACAAATATTGCGCATTACCCGCAGCGAGTTAATCCAGGTTTCCAGTTGGGGGTCAGTACACCCCAGAGCTTTCGCGATATCTCGCCGAATATTTGGCGGGGAGACCAAATACAGATTCTGCAGAGCCCCTAAATCTAGAACTTCCACCACTACCCACACAGGCAACTTCCCGCCGTATTGCTCACGGTGATGCTTCACGAATTCTTCCTCAGAAGTACGAATAAGTTGTTCGCTTTTTCTCGTGAATCTATTCCAAGCAGTGCGCCTTTTACTACCTTGAAGGTCACATCGGGCTTCATCCTCGTATATGAGTGGATCCACTTCCCCCAGTAAATTCCCTAGACGAGACCGCAAATACACCTCAAACTGCGAGAAGTACGAAAACGCAATAGACCGAAGATTACGGTCATATTCATACAGGGCCACAATATCTTCAAAGACCGTTCCGGGCACGAAAGTATCCAAGCGCTGCCCGCTTCCCGACGACCGCCGAAACGAATAGTAGTAACCACTCAGACGGTAGTAACTAACACGCTCGAGGACATGAACAGCACGTTCTTGCGAACCTACGAGCATACCTCGCTGCCGCAAGATTCCAACCTGCTGTTCATATGTTTTAAATGGTTTTACGATTGAAGGCATGCACTATCCATTACTTAATGTCGTTTCATCATTGGAACTCTTTAATAATATCAATATAAGGATATTAAGGGTGTACCTACACGACATGTAAGCCATCTGTATTGCTAAGGCAATCATTTAAAAACGATGACCGGTCCTGGACCCATGAGGGGAGGAACCGGTCGCGGTTGTTTCGTTTCAGATGAGGCGAGGAACAGCCATGCTTGCGCTAACAACGGTACGTAAAGAACGCGATATGTAGCGTTGTTAAAAAGAAGACCGGTCCTGTACTCCCGAAGGAGTGGTGCCGGTACTAGTGGTACTACTCTACAGCTGATGATGCTCTTCACGCAAGGGCTCTCGTCATACAGCCCAACAAATGCGACCGCATAGCGCAGGGGGCAGGATTTCTTAGAATCCTGCCCCCCCCCTGTCGTATAGCTATATGCTCATCCCGAGTGCTTAGCGCTGCGAGAAGATCAGGCTCATCGCCTCCGCACGGGTTGCGCCGTTCATCAGCGCACCGCGCACCGCGCTGGTCACGGTCTTCGCGCCCGGCTTACGCACACCGCGCATCGACATGCACATGTGCTCAGCCTCAATCACCACAATCGCACCGCGCGGGTTCAGGTGCTCCTCCAGAGCCTCCACCACCTGCGTAGTCAGACGCTCCTGCACCTGCGGGCGGCGAGCGTACAGATCCACCACGCGGGCGAGCTTGCTCAGACCGGTCACCTTACCGTCCGGGCCCGGAATGTAACCCACATGCGCCACACCGTGGAACGGCACCAGGTGGTGCTCACAGGTCGAGTAGAACGGGATGTCCTTCACCAGCACCATCTCAGAGTGGGCGATGTCGAAGGTCGTACCCAGAATCTCGCCGGCATCCTGGTGCAGGCCCGAGAAGAACTCCGCGTAGGCACGCGCCACACGTGCAGGGGTCTGCTGCAGGCCGTCACGGTCCGGGTCCTCACCAATCGCGAGCAGAATCTCGCGGACGGCAGCCTCAATACGCGGCTGGTCGACGGCGTTCTTAACCTCGCTCATTCTCTGCTCCATTCTGGTTCGGGGTGCCGTTCTCCGGGCGCTGCGCCGGAGGGGCGGGGTAGTTCGGGTACTGTTGGGTGGGCATTGCGACGGTCGGGTCGGCGTCCGGGTCGGTGAGGGGCACCTGAGGCGGCAACGGCTGCGTAGGTGCTACCGGGGCCGGTGCTACCGGAACAGTAGGTGCCGTAGCAGGAGCTGCCGGCGCCTCGGCAGGTGCTTCCTCAGCCTTCTGCGCCTCCTGAGCCAGCTCGCTCGGTGCCTTTACCGGCGGGATGTCGGTACGCTCGCGGGTCGGCTTGGAGTACCAGTGCTCACGCTCGGGGCGCTTGCGAACATCCTTGAAGATTTCGGCAATCTCGTTTTCGAGCAGGGTTTCCTTCTCGAGCAGGGCGAACGCCAGGCGGTCCAGAATATCGCGGTTTTCCAGCAGAATCTGGAACGCCTCATCGTGTGCCTGCTCCAGCAGGGCGCGGATCTCAGCGTCAACCTTTGCCGCGGTCGCGTCGGAGTAGTTGCGTGCCGAAGCGCCGCCGCCACCGAGGAACGGTTCGGTGTCTTCGCCGCCGAGCTTCACGGAACCAATCACAGCGCTCATGCCGTAGTCGGTAACCATCTTGCGGGCGGTGTCGGTTGCCTTCTGAATGTCGTTAGACGCACCGGTGGACGGGTCGTGGAAGACGATTTCCTCAGCCGCACGGCCACCCATCGCGTACGCCATCTGGTCAAGCAGTTCGTGGCGGGTCGTGGAGTACTTGTCGTCCTGCGGCATGACCATGGTGTAACCCAGGGCGCGACCGCGCGGAAGAATCGTAATCTTGGTGACCGGCGCGGAGTTACGCAGTGCCGCCGCGACCAGGGCGTGACCGCCCTCGTGGTATGCGGTGACCTTACGCTCGTGCTCGTTCATGATGCGCGAGGAACGCTGCGGACCAGCCATGACGCGGTCGATTGCCTCGTCGATAGCGCGGTCGTCAATCACGTTGCCGTTATCGCGGGCGGTCAGCAGAGCCGCCTCGTTCATGACGTTCGCCAGGTCAGCACCGGTGAAGCCGGGGGTGCGCTTAGCAACCTGAGCAAGGTCAACGGTGTTAGCAATCGGCTTGCCTGCGGCGTGAACGCGCAGGATGTGTTCGCGGCCCTGCATGTCGGGGGCGTCCACACCAATCTGACGGTCAAAACGACCGGGACGCAGCAGCGCCGGGTCCAGAACGTCGGGTCGGTTCGTTGCCGCAATGACGATGACGTTCGAGTTGCCGTCGAAGCCGTCCATCTCAACCAGCAGCTGGTTCAGGGTCTGCTCACGCTCGTCATTACCGCCACCCATACCGACGCCGCGGCGGCGACCAACAGCGTCAATCTCGTCAACGAAGACGATGGCGGCGGGGTCACTCTTCGCTTCCTTGAACAGGTCGCGCACGCGGGACGCACCCACACCCACAAACATTTCAACGAAGTCAGAGCCAGAAATCGAGTAGAACGGCACGCCAGCCTCGCCCGCCACAGCCTTGGCGAGCAGGGTCTTACCGGTGCCGGGAGGGCCGTACAGCAGCACGCCCTTGGGAATCTTTGCACCCAGGCGGGTGAACTTTTCGGGTTCAGCCAGGAACTCGCGGACTTCTTCCAGCTCGGCGAGCGCCTCGTCCACGCCGGCGACGTCGCTGAAGCGGACTTCCGGCTTGTCCTTGGTGAATTTCTTCGCGCGGGACTTGGAGAAGCTCATGACGGAGGAGCCGCCTCCGACTCGTCCCATCAGGAACCAGAAGAGCACACCAAAGAGCAGAATCGGCAGAAGCAGGGACATCAGGGAGCCCAGGAAGCTGTGCTCAACGGGCTGGTCCGTGTAGCTTTCCAGCTCGGCGGATTCCATTGCCTTAGCAACTTCGTCGCCGCGGGGCTGCACGTAGTAGAAGCGCACCGACTTACCGTAGTTGTCGTTGCCCTTCTTGTAGTCGTCCTTTAGCTGCAGCTCGACGCGCTGGTCGCCGTCGTAGATCTTTGCGCTCTTGACCTGGTGGTCGTTGAGCAGCTGAAGACCCACGTTGGTGTCCACCTGACGCGAGGGCTGAGTGAAGAAGGAGGCCATGAGGAAAGCCAGCATGATTACGAGAGCTGCACCCGGCCAGAACCAGGGGCCGTTAATCAGCTTCTTCAGGAAGCCCTCCGAGCCTTTCTGCGGAGTATTGGGGTTTTGCGCCAATGCTTTGTCCTTACGTTGCGGCTGTAACCCGTTGGGGTGCGGCATGCCTGCCGGAACACCCAACGGTGCAACCTTAAATGTACCCTACCCCGGCGGGCGGCTAGGTACCGGGCTTCTCTATTTCACCTGCGGGCTAAAGGGTTGTAGCACTCGGCGGGGGTGAAAGTGCATCTTCCGCGGCGGGTACATCCGCCTCCACGTACATCCACCGGCGGGTACAGCAACGCCCCGCTCCCCCACAAGCGTGAGGAGGCGGGGCGTAACCACCTACAGCAGGGTTGCTGAGGTGAAGGCTTAGGAGTAAACGTGCGGGTGCAGGGTTGCGACGCAGTCCAGGTTGCGGTACTTCTCAGCGAAGTCCAGGCCGTAACCAACAACGAACTCGGGCTCGATGTCCCAGCCGACGTACTTGACCTCAACGTCAGCCTTGACGACCTTGGGCTTGCGCAGCAGGGTGCAAATCTCAACGGAAGCTGCGCCGCGAGAAATCAGGTTCTGCTGCAGCCATGCGAGGGTCAGGCCGGAGTCAATGATGTCTTCAACGATTAGGACGTTGCGGCCCACCAGGTCGGTGTCCAGGTCCTTGAGGATACGCACAACGCCGGAGGACTTGGTGCCGGAACCGTACGAGGAAACAGCCATCCAGTCCATGGTGTAGTGGCCCTTGAGAGCGCGGGAAAGGTCAGCCATAATCATGATGGCGCCCTTGAGAACACCCACCAACAGCACGTCCTTACCGGCGTAGTCCTCGTCGATGCGCGCCGCCAGTTCGGCGACCTTCGCATTAATCTCTTCCTTGCTGAAGAGAACGTTCTTGATATCGTCCTGCACGTCGATAGCCTGCACGATGTATTCCTTCGTATCTTTAGACGCTCTGCGCCTCCGCCGGGGGCCCCGGGGGCGGGGGTTTCATGCCTTCCCACAGCGGACAATGTGGATGGTGTTCGCCTTAAGTATGGCTTAAAACGGCGCCGCGGCGCACCTCACCACGCAGATAGTGTGTGCTGAGGGCGCTCCACGGGCACCTAGCTGGGCACCTAGTTAGGGTCGAGTTGGCACTAATACGAGCACGTCCAGGCGTTCACCGGTTGCCGGATGCACAATTTTGCGGCGGCGGTACGCGCTCACGTGACCGGGCATCTGAACGGGCCCAGCTACCGCGTATTCGGCGGTGAAAGAGTCCAGCGCCTGCAGTCGCTCAAAGCCGGGGTTCTCTCCCCCGGCAGCCTTGCAGGCGGCCGCAAGCACACGCAATCGAAGCGCCGGATGCAGCGCCGCCACCTGCGCACGGTCCAGTAGCACGGCGTCCTCGCGTTCGATGCCGCGCACGGCGGTTCCGCCGGGTAGGAGCGCCTGCTCGTAGGCTACCTGTGCCTGCTCATCGAGGTATTCGGCGTCGGGGCCAGCTACGGAGGCGGTGCGCGCCAGGGAGCGGGCGACGTCCCCGCCGAGGTGCTCCTCAAGGTAGGGCAGCACGCTGTGGCGGATGCGGGCACGCATGAGGGACTGGTCGGTGTTGGTCGGGTCGATCCAGGGGGTGAGGGTTTCGGCGTCGCAGATGTCGAGCATGTCGGTGCGGCGCAGGCCGAGGAAGGGGCGCAGGTAGGTGACGCCCTCTTCGACGCGCACGGGCGGCATACCCGCCAGGGAGCGTGTGCCGGAGCCGCGGCTTAGGCCGAGCAGCACGGTTTCTGCCTGGTCGTCGAGGGTGTGGCCGAGGAGCACGGCGCGGGCGCCGGTGGCTTCGACGGCTTTCGTGAAGGCGGTGTAGCGGGCGGTGCGTGCCGCCATTTCGGGGCCCATGTTGCCGACGGGAACCTGTACTTTTTCGGTGATGACGGGGTGAAGCCCCAGGTCGGTGAGGGTTTGTGCGGTCTGCGCGGCAACCTCGGCGGAGCCTTCTTGCAGGCCGTGGTCGACGATGATGGCGCCTACGCGCACGTCGCTGCGGCGGGCGAAGTGCGCGGCAATTGCCGCCAGGGCGAGGGAGTCGGGGCCGCCGCTGCAGGCGACCAGGAGCAGGGGCAGGTCGGCGGCGTCCGGGGTGGAGGCGGTGCGGGAGCGTCCGGTGGCTTTGATGCTTCCGGCGCCGAGGAGCTTTTCGAGGGCGGTGGCGAGGTGGCGGCGGGCAGTGCCGACGGCGGGGTGCAGGCGTCCTGCGCGTCCATTCTGCATGGTGGTTCCTTTATATAGGCGTGCGGGAGGGGTTAGGTGAGGGGGTTGGTGATAGCCAGCTCGATACCGAGCTCTTGGGCGACTTTGAGGACCGCACCAATTGACGGGCCGGGTAGCCCACGCTCAATATCGCGGATTGTTTTATCGCTGAGCCCAACCATCCATGCCAACTCCATTTGGGTGATTTTTTCGTACTTGCGGACGGCGCGAACCTGGGCACCAAATTCCTGTGCGAACCCCGTTGCGTCGAATGCCATGGGGGTTTCCTCCTCACCGCTACAGAACCTCACGTTATACGAACTATTCTTCGTAATATGCCCATAATAGCACCTCGAGAAGCTCTCTGAGGCTATTTTCCGAAGAATAGTTCGGTTACGCACCCTTCCACGGAACCTCCGAACACAATCAAGGAGCACAACAAAAGGGGGCGTGCCCACCGCCTCCAGCACGCACGAAAACTCGCACGAACCAGACACGGGGAACACGCCCAGCAAGCCCTCCGCTCACCTGCCGCTAGGACAGCGACTGCAGACGAGCCACAATGGGCGCCAACTCCTCGTGGTAATCAAGAACCATGAGAGGGGTGAAAATAGTGCGGTACGAAGCGTAATAGAAATCCGGTGTTTTATTGAAATCCCACGGCGTGTACCCGTTAGTGAAGAAGTTAGTGTCATACGCCCGAATATCTCCCCCCTTCGCCAGCGCATGCTGGTACACCCAGCTCATTGCTCGATGCAACTCACTCCCTTCCTTAATGGGAGCAGCACCCTTCTCAGCACGCACAGCATTCGCCGCATCCAGGGATTCCAGAGTCACCTTGGGGCTACCCGCAGCACGATAAAGGAAGGTAAAGTAGGCGCCACGGCTCGCCGGAGTGTCATAGTGGAAGGAGCCGTCAGACCAACCAGCGCTCAAACCCACGCGGGTCGCCCAGATAGCAACCTTATAACGAGCATCGCCCGGAGTCAGGTCGGTGTACGGGGACTTCTCCGGCAGGTTCTTCACCTCGGGTGAACCCGCCAGATGGTACAGGTACTCCAGCAAGCGGCCACGCGAGATAGTCATGACCCCGTTCGGCAACTTATCTTCATCGGTTGTAGCCAGCCCAACAACCTGATTCTTCGTAATCAGGCCAGTGCACTCTGCCCACTTCAAACTGCTTATAGCGTTCTTGCCGTAATAGAAGTACATATCAAAACAATTAATATCAAATTCCAGCTCTTCAACAGGCTGTGCAGATTTCGGATGAATGTATGCCGCCTGGGCTACACCCTGGCCCATATACCCCATAGCCAGTGCCAACAGTGCCGCCGCGCCGCGGGTCGAAAGGTTTTTCTTCATTTTCTATCCTCGGTGAAAGGTGTGAGATTAGAAGAAGAGTGAATCCCTTTGAACATACTCGGGATTCACTCTCCGCGCAATTATTTCAGAATGATTAAACTTTTACGTCATTTTGACTATTCCGATTAATCTCATTATCTTGCGAGGTCCTATAGACCACAAAATTAATATCAATATAGAAATTGCCCCAGGGGACGCTGCGATCTCTCCTAAAGAAAAGGTGCCGACCATCATTCGAAGTCAATTTATTACCATCACGGGCATTACGCGATGAACCGGCCACAATACTAATATCATCCAGCTTATTCTCCAGATAAAACCCGTAACGCGAGGAACGCTGGCCAACTTTCGGATTAGCCGAACGCGGCGATACTAGGCGTGCTCCAGAAGCATTTCGTCCAATATACCAATTAGCTGCTTCATCAGTGCGTGCAGTTCCCTTAAGAATAAGTGAATTCTCGAGACTCGAGGACTCACCTAGACAATTCATAAACTGATTATCCTTGAAACCTACGACCCACCCGTGCCCGCCATTCTCCTGAGCGGTACATCCGATGAACATATTCCGTTCGCCAAAAATCGCCCACCCGGCACCAGACTTTCTGCGGTACTGATCTCTATCGTGATAAAGGTCGGAATTTGGCTTATTGCGAATAGCAAACCAGGCGGTACATGCCACGAATTTACATTGAGCTCCGTACACCTCAATTGCCCCATGATATCCGCCACCAAGATTGGCATCAGAGACCTCAACCATCACAAACTTATTATCCGCAGCTCCAGAGTTCAAACTCTCTGTTCTACGCTGAACATGACCCACCGGCTTTCCCACCAAGAGCCCTTGTCTGCGAGTTTTACGAATGCGGACCTTATCAACCTTCATAGCACGATCATGTTCACCCAGGATGGCAATTCCGATTGCCGTATCCCAGATTTCAATATTTGAAATAATAGGGGCAGCTTCAGGTTCATTAAAAATATCATATCTTGTATGAACAATAATGCCCGCAATATTATCCGGTATATAATTATCAGCAACGTGCTTACCCTGAGCAATTTGATACTCAAAAAATCCTTTACGAATATTAGGATTCAAAAGATTAAGATTGGCGGCACGAATAAACATATCCCGTACCCCAAAACGCATTGGTATATTTGTTCCCATATCACCCACAAAGGTATTGTATGACCCCATATGAAATACCCCCTGACACTCCATATCGTCACCATCAACATCTCTTAAAATCTTCGGGTTTTTATTAAACCCAATAATTTGTGTTGAGAATCCATGACCATACACCTCTACCCTATCCCTGAGATTAATAAAATCATTACTCACAAGATAGATTCCCGAAGGAATCTCGACAGAACCACCACCGGGAACAGCGGCCACCGAGTTAATGGCATTTTGAATTGCTGGTGCGGAATCCTTCGTACCGGTTGGGTCTGCACCAAAATCCAAAACATTCACATGCTTTGATTTACTATAATCAACCATATTGTATTCCTTTCTTAAGCCATGTAGTTCAAACGCATTCAAATAGTTTGAATGCCAACCCACCAATTTTCCCTGAATATCTATACATAAAGATGATTTGATGTTTAATTCTATTAAATCTGTACCAACCCCCTATCAATCATCTCTTTTTGCAGAGCAAGATTTCCCGAATCCACAACCCTGCGATTACCCCCATAATTGTTTTATGGGGCAGCTATTGTGGTACATGTCAACACGCCTCCCGGCGTCCTAACACTAATCCGATAGGAAGCCGACACAGTAGATCCGCCGTATTCGCTACGACCCGGGAAATACACGCCAAAGCACCCTCGTTGAAACAACTCTTCCGGCTGAGAAATATCTTTATCTACCTCAAGACCCCATTCCCAGCGCTGAGCTTGAATAAACGCACCGTCATCTTCTCCAAGGGATGCGTTTCCCTTCATCTCCCCTTGGTAGACACCACAAAAATACTCAGTGCTCTCCGTTGAGGCACCACGCGCACGAACCACCTTCAGACCCGAGTCTTCACGCACTGTCAGTGATGGTGCAGCCGGGTACCCCTCAGGAGAATGGCTTGTCAATCCCATAGAACCCGGCTGCCAACGGCTCATCTGCACCATGTATTCTTGCGATCCACTCAGCTGTTCAAGCTCAACCACAATCTGCTGACCCGAAGGAATTTTAGACAGCCACTGCCCTGTATCACGGTGAATATGGGGACGAATTACCTCATATAAGGCTGACTCTTCTTGATTCCCCATCAGTTCTACCGACGGAAGCGCATGCACCCCTACAAAAGGGCCCGAAAAGGGAAGAAGCTGAAACCACAGAATGACATTATCTGCACCATTAGTCGGCACCCATGCTTCACGAAGCGGGGCAACAGTGCATCCATCTATTTGCTGGGGAGACCCAACAGAGCCCTGAATACCCCATGCCGTGCTCTGAGGTGCTGCGAAGAAACTTACCAGGGCAAATGACGAAAGCCGGCACACATGCCGGCGTGACAGTTCAGACATGATAGTCCTTAAATTAAGTTGAGTGATGACAATAGTGTGTGGCGTTTACGCTTCGTCGACGCTCTATACACCACACTCCTTCAACCCTACTCTGAAAATTCACCGTTTCGAGTATTCACAAGCAAATATTTCATTCTCGTGAAAAAATATATATCAATATAAACTTGAAGTTTATTAAAATCTCACTTTAAACTTGAATATTTATGTAACTAGAACTTTAGAAATATCTTTAAAAATCTGAACTTTCAGAAATATTACAAGCCCCACCGCGCAAAGTACTTGCTGAAATCCCCCTCAACAAAGCCCTGGACAACGGCTCCGAGCACAAAAAGGGGGCGTGCTCACCGCCTCCAGCACGCACGAAAACTCGCACGAACCAGACGCAGGGAACACGCCCCCTACAAAACCGGGTGCACCTAACGGTGCGGCAGCTTAGTGACCCTCAGCTGCGAAACGGTCGATAGCCTCCTGGACCATCTTCTCAGCAGCAGCCAGGTCTTCCCAGCCCTCGCCCTTAACCCACTTGCCGGGCTCCAGGTCCTTGTAACGCTCGAAGAAGTGCTGAATCTCAGCCTTCAGCTGCTCGGGAACATCAGCCAGGGACTTGATGTGGTCGTAGCGCTTGTCGGTGGGAACGCACAGAACCTTAGCGTCGCCGCCAGCCTCGTCGGTCATGTTGAACACTGCAACGGGGCGAGCCTCAACCAGCACGCCGGGAACAACGTCAACGTCCAGGATCAGCATGGCGTCCAGCGGGTCGCCGTCCTCACCCAGGGTGTTCTCGAAGTAGCCGTAAGCGGTGGGGTACTGCATGGAGGTGAACAGCACGCGGTCCAGGCGCAGGCGGCCGGTCTCGTGGTCCACTTCGTACTTCACGCGGGAGCCGCGGGGAATTTCAATAGTGACGTCGAGTTCCATCGGAACCTTCTTTCTCGTGAGTTAGAGTCACTTTCGCGGCGACTTCGGCGCGCAAGGTGCGAAAGTTAGGTGTTGAACTCACCCATTGTAACCCGTTCACGCACACCGAAACCGCGTATTTGGCGCCAAAACCAGCGTAATTTACCACGCTCACACCACAGTTAACATTCCGCCTAGTCCCGCGCCCGCCAGCACACCCCGCCGCCGCACCCCGCCACCATGCCGGACAGGTCAGATAGGGGTTATAAGGGGCAGCAGGAGCACGGCATGAGCATCCCAGCACCGGCGCGTAAATTCGATAGGCACCCCATCCGCCCGCTATGCTCAAAAGATGCCTTCCAACAAGCACAACACCCAGACCACCACCCTCACCCGCCGCGCCGCCCTCACCCTCGGCGGCATGTTCCTCCTCACCGCCTGCGGATCCGCCGCAACCGAACAGAAACGCCCCGAAGGTTCCGCAAGCCCCACCGGCAGCCCCACCGGCACCGCCGAGGCGACCGCCTCCGCAACCCCGAGCGCCACCCCGACCCTCGCACCCGCACTGACCGAAGCGGAACAGGAGCAACTACGTGCCGCCCTTACCGCGCTCTTCGCTGACGACACCTACCCGCAGTACAGCCTGCTCGTCACCGGCATGGACGGGAACCTGCCCAGCATCAAGGCGGCCACCGCACCCGCCGACCTCTACGCCGCCAACGCCGACACCGCACGCGTACCCGCCTCCACTTTTAAGGTGCTGACCCTGTTCGCACTCAACCACTACGCGAACCTGCAGGCGCGCCTGCGCACACGCGTCACCCGCGACTCCGCCGGACTGTACCTCATGGCAGGCGGCGACACCCTGCTCGGCGCGGGCGCCTCTGACCCGAAGCAGATTGTCGGACGCGCAGGCCTAACCACCCTCGCCGAGCTGACCGTGAAGGCGCTGAACGAGGGCGAGAAGCCGACCGCGGCGCTACCCGTCTACCTTGACGGCACCTTCTTCAGCGGCCCCGGCGTGAACCCCGGCTGGGATGCCGCCGACGTGGCGTCCGGCCAGATCACGCCCATTCACCCGATTGCGCTCGAATCGCACACGGTGCCAGGCAAGTCCACCGCAAGCAACCCGGTGCGCCCGGATGATGCGGCGGTTGCCGCCCAGCAGGCGTTCGTGGATGCGCTCAACACCGCCGGCAAGGAATCCGGCATGAGCTTCACCCTCGCGGAGCGCCGCACCGCCCCCGCGGAAGCAGTTGAAATCGCCGCGGTCGAATCGGCAACCCTGCTGGAGCAGGCACAACACATGATGCTCGAATCCGACAACGCCCTCGCCGAGGTGCTCGGCCGTTGCGCCGCCATTGCCGCAGGTAAGGAAGGCAGCGGCGAAGCGGCACAGCAGACCGTGCGCCAGGCACTCGTGGATGCCGGCGTGAACATTGAAAACCTGGTGCAGGCAGACGTGTGCGGCATGTCCTTAACGGACCGCGTGACCGCCCGAACCCTCGTGCAGGTTGTGGCTCTGCTGAATGCTGATGAGCATGCGGAGCAGCTGATGAGCACGTTCCCGGTCGCGGGCGTGAGCGGCACCCTATCCGGTCGTTTTGGTGCGGCGAACGCCGTGCACGCACGCACTTTTGTGCAGGCGAAGACCGGCACCCTGTACACGGTATCTTCGCTGTGCGGTGTGGCGACCCGACCCGACGGCACCCGCCTGATTTTCGCGATTATTCTGAACAATCTGGGCGGTGCGGATGCGCTACCCGCCGCGAAGGAACGCGTGGACGCTGCCGCGGCGGCGATTGCGAACCGTTCGACCGCGCCGAGTGCCTCTACCGATGCTTCTGCGGGCGCCTCTGCCGGCCCCTCTGCGGCGGCTTCTGCACCCGCGCCTGCAGGAGCTTCGGATGGGGCGAGCGCACCGGTTTCTGAGGCGGCTGCGGCGGGCACAGCCTCTTAGCGTGTGTGGCCGAATAGCCCACAACGCCCCCTAAATCATCCTGTGTAGGTTGATTTTATGTAGTGTTTCACGTGAAACCTGAAAATCAACCTCTCGAGGCGAGGGGTGGTTCGGGGTTCTTGCAAGCCTCTCAACCGGGACTCGTACCCACTCCCTGCGGCGGGGTTCGCGCCCGCCTTGTTTCTCTCTCCTCCAGCAGAAAAGTCACCATGGACCTTACCTTCACTCTCGCTGATCTGACCGCAACCTCCGCCTGCGAGCTGCGGCTCTACACCGAGCTTCAGGAACGTGCACAAAAGCAGTCTGCGCGCCCGACTGAGCTTGAGCGCGCCCGTGAGGCATACCGCGAGTGCCTGCGGGTACTGACCGCCGGTGGGATGGTCGGCAGTGGAGTAGTCGGCGGTGAGCACGCGGGCGGTAAGGCGCGCCCGGTGCCCCTGGTGGCAACCTCCGCGGCGGGGCTGACCTACACAGTGGAACTCGACCGTCTGGAGTACGCAGTCACGAACGGCGCACCCGCGAACAGCACCGCCGAGAGCAATACCGCGCGAATCGTCTGCACCCCACACCTGGGTGAGGCGGCGCATCGGGCACTATTGCGCGGTGCTCTGGCGGCGCACCTGCTAACCGGCGGCGCCACCGAGAGCACAGAGAACACCGAGAATGCCGCGCGCCTTGACCTTCACCTGGAGCACGGCGCGGAGGAGTACGGCGCAGAGTCCGAATCGGAGCCCACCAAGCACCACTCCCCCGTTCCTCAACCTCACCGGGTTGATTCGGCGCGTATTCTGCCGCTGATTCGCCTACAGGAGCAGCGCCTCCTCCTGCTCACCCAGGCGCTGAACGATGGTACGGAACCGGCAGAACTTGCCGAGCGCATCCCCTATTTTCTGACCTGCGACGAGTGCCCGGCGTGCCTGAACGCGGCGGCATCTCTTGCCCTCGCGACCGACGCCCCGGAGCTCGTCACCGAAGACACTGCCGAAGATACCGCCGAGAATCCCGAAACTGAGGAGTACCCGGTCATGTACAGGGTGCCCGCCGCGGTGGAGAACGACAGCGAACAGTACCGCCTGCAGTGCCTGCTGGATGCCCAGCTCGCCTCCCTGGAGGAGCACGCGGCGGAGCACGGCTGGGGTGCCGGTGAGTTGGAGGCGGCGATGCTGCTGTCCATGACGAACTACCACCGCCGTGAGCGCGCCCCGTTCTGGCGGGAGCACATTCGCCGCCTGGAGGACGGCCCGACGGCGTGGGTGGCGAGCCGCGATTACGCGTACCTTGACCGGGTGCAGGTGCTTTCGGTGGAGCATGCGCATACTCTTCTGAACGCCCCCGCCGAGGAGGAGGCGTTCGCCGCCGCCATGAAGGAGCCCGCCGAGGTGCCGGACGCCCCCGGCTGGTATCGTGTGCGCGGCGCGCAGGTGCGCCTATTGCGTGCGCGAATTGAGGCTGATCCGAGCCTGGTGATTGCGCCCTCTGACCATGCGGTTTTTTGTGCGTATGGGGCGGGGTTAAGCCCGCAGATTGCACTGGACCGCATGGAGTCGCAGCTGAATTATTTCCGTGCGTCGAATCCGGGTGAGCGTGTGCCCGCCGAGCTGGCGGCGACGGGTTTCTTTGGCATGCGCGTGTTGGCGGTGGCGCAGGGCGGTTTCGGTGCCAAGCATGAGGATTCTGCAGGTTCCGAAGAGTCGGCTGAGTCGACCGGCGAGTTCCTGGAGGTGCTTCTGCAGGAGCGCATCCGCGTGAAGGATGAGCCGCACCGTGCCCTGCCTTCGGGTATTGGTCCTGGCGATCCGGTGTCTACGGCGACGATTGAGGCGGCTCTGCAGTCTGATGTGCACGGGCTGCTTTTCAACGGCACCCTCATGCCTAGTGAAGCACCCGGCGAAGAGACCCCTACCCCGTCCCGCACCCTGCCGAGCGTACTCGATGCGGCAGCTTCGCTGACGGGTGTGGAGAGCGCATCCGCGGACCTGCTGTTCCGCCGCGCGCCGCACCTGAAGAAGAGCGCCGCAAACGCTAAGAATGCAGAAAATCTACCCCGTGAGGTTGATTTTCCCGGCTCTGCCCTGCCCACGGTGGATGCCGTGCACGCGGCAGTTCGCGCTCTCGACTGCTCCTATGTGGCGGTTCAGGGCCCTCCCGGTGCGGGTAAGACCTTCCTCGCTTCGCACGTGATTGCGCGCCTAGTGGCGGAGGGTGCGAAGGTGGGCGTGGTCGCTCAGTCGCATGCGGTGATTGAGAATCTCATGGTGGCGTGCTGTGCCCGCGAGGGTTTTGATGTTTCGCGCGCGGTGCGTCTGCGCGGCAAGTCGGTGACCCCGGACGCCCCGTGGTCCGAGGTGTCTGATGCCGAGCTGGTCGAGCTGATTTCCGGTGAGGGCGGTCTGCTCTTTGGCGGTACGGTGTGGGATTACGTGAGTGAGCGCCGCGTGCCTGCCGGGTCGCTGGATGTGCTGGTGGTTGATGAGGCGGGCCAGTTCTCGCTGACGAATACGGTGGCGGCGGCTCGTGCGGCGCGTTCGGTGCTGTTGCTGGGGGACCCGCAGCAGTTGCCGCAGGTGTCGACGGGTGTGCATCCGTACCCGGTGGATGTTTCGGCGCTGGGCTGGTTGTCTGATGGTGCGGCGGCACTGGATCCTCGTTTTGGCTATTTCTTGGGTGAGTCGTGGCGCATGGATTCGGCGTTGTGCGAGCGGGTGTCGTGGCTGTCGTATGATGGCGCGCTGGCGAGCGCGGTGGCAACGGATGGCCGTGCCTTGCGGGGTGTTGAGCCGGGTGTGGTGTCGTATCCGGTGGAGCATGCGGGCTGTTCGGTGCGGTCCGTGCAGGAGGCGCAGGCGGTCGTGGAGTGCGTGCGCGAGTTGTTGGGCAGTGAGTGGGTTCCGGCGGCTGGTGCTGAGTCGCGCCCGCTGGCGGCGGAGGATTGCATTGTGGTGGCGGCGTATAACGCGCAGGTTGATTGTGTGCGTGAGGCGCTGATTGCCGCCGGCCTGGCGGATTCTTCGGGTGCTGGCGTGCGCGTGGGCACGGTGGATAAGTTCCAGGGTCAGGAGGCCGCGGTGGTGTTGGTGTCGTTGGCGTCGTCGCGGGTTGATTCTGGGCGCGGTGCGGGGTTTGTGCTGTCGCCGAATCGTTTGAATGTGGCGGTGTCGCGCGGTCAGTGGCGGGCGGTGCTGGTGCATTCGCCACTGGTGGCGCGGGCAGTGCCGCAGGATGTTGAGGAGGTGCTGGCTCTGTCGGGTTTCGCGGGCCTGGTGGAGTAGCGCTCCGCTAAGTAGTTCCCCACTGCGTAGTTCCCCGCAGCAATGCGGGTGCCTTTGGCGTGCCCTGATTCGGACTTAGCCCAAATTGGGTTTAGCCGGGTTCAGCCATGGCTTAGTTGGGCGGAAGTACCAAGACTGAATTATAGTCACCCTAACCCTAATGTCAATAGTCAAAATGAGGAAAGTTTTTCGACGTGCCCTCATGCATATGATTCACATCTCTCATAGAATCTAAAGTATCGCGCGACACACTATTTGTGCGGGGGGGGGTAGCTCCCGATGAGCCGCCCCGTGCATCCTCAACCACCCCATCATGACCGACGAGCACAAGCAGAAATAGGCGGGCGCAGTGGCCCGTCGAGGTATTCACTCTTACGGATTACGCACAGCGGATTGCACACCGCGCGACACCATAAACCCCATCGTGGAGGTCCCCCATGAGTGTCAACACCGAGCTACTCAAGAATAGAGATTTTCGAAATACTCTTTTCGCCATTGGAGCCAACCAGCTCTCAGACTCGATGAGTTATATCACCACGCCCATCATTATTTTGGCACTGACCGGCTCCCCCGAGGCCGCGAGCATCACCCTCTTCGTTGCGGGTGTTCTCGCCACCTGCGCCGGAGCGATATCCGGAACATGGGTTGATAGAATCGGCCCCTCAAAGTGCCTGGCACTGTCCTGTATTGGCCAGTCGTTGTCCTGGGTGGCGATTCTTCTCTACCTCGTTTTCAACGTCACCAACATTTACGTTTTGGTGATTACGATTTCTCTCGCCGCCATTATTTCCACCTTCGACTACCCGAGTGAGCAGTCCATCATCACCCGCGTAGTCCCCAAGGAACACCTGGGGTACGCCTCCGGTATGGGCGAGACGCGCGAGTCCACCGCCAACCTGCTGGGCGGCCCGGTCGCGGGCATTATTATCGGCTTCTCGACTGTGCTCATGACCGCCGTTCACGCGATTGTGAACCTGCTGGCGTTCATCGTCGCACCCAAGACCTACGGCGCTAGTCAGCAGCCCGCAGAAGAGGGGGAAGAGGGCGAGAAAACCAGCTTCTGGCAGGATTCAAAAGCCGGTTTCGAGTACATCCTGAAGAACAAGGTGCTGGTGTCCATTGCATTCGTTTCAACGCTTGCGAACTTTGGAACGGTCGGTATTCCGCTCACCTTCATCTACTACTACACCCTGGAGGGCGCGCACCCGCTCTTCATCGGCATCTTTGCGAGCGCCTTCGGCGTGGGCGTGCTGCTCGGTTCGTTCCTGGTCGGCCCGCTGACCGAGAAGTTTGCGCTCGGCCCGTTGGGTATTACCTCCCTTGCCATCATGTCGGTCTGCTACCTGTTGCTGCCGGTGGTTCATTCGATGCTGTGGGCGGTGTGCCTGCTGATCGTGCTGGCGGGCGTTGTGCTCCCCTCCTTCAATTCGAGCATCATTGCGTACATCAACGCCTCCACCCCGGAACATATGATTGGTCGCGTGCATTCGGTGCAGGGCATCCCGAATATGGCGTTGACCCCGCTGGCTGTTCTGCTGGCTGGTTTCCTCATTGTTGATTGGGGTATTACGTACACGGCGCTGTTCTACGCGGTGTTTATTCTCCTGTCGCTGGTGGTGATGGTGTTCCAGAAGCCGCTGCGTCAGCTGCCCCATATCTCGCAGGTAACGAACGCGCAGTAGTTCCGCGGTAGCGCCGTCTATCAACTCATCTCAACGCCCCCGAAAGCGAATAATTCAACGTGCACTTGCATGAAAATTATTTTCCTTTCGGGGGTGTTCTACGTCCTTTTGAGGATTTCTGCACACAGTGCACTCTCACGATAATTCCCCTTATCAATGCGCATTTTCGGGGGTTTAAATGTTGCCGGTATTACGGCGAACCTTACGCCGCTTGTTGAAGGTTTTACGGCATAATAAGAAGGTGTTCGTTCTAACCTTTATTCAACGTTCCGCACAGCACTCACTCACTGCACTGTCGGACGAACTCGCAAAGCTCAACCCGCGTGTTGCCTTCGCCCAGACATACCCTGACGAAATTCAGGGCGCCTTCGACCGCGCCAGCGACGCACTACACGCGGCGCTCATTGCCGCGCGCGATAACGGCTTCTGGGTCGGCATCGGAATCGGCGAGCTCAACATCCCCCGCTTCGCAGGCGCACTCGGCGCCGTCAGCACCACCGACTGCACCGGCGACGCCCTCGAATTCTCACGCCTCGCCGTCGAAGAAGCGCAGGGAGGCGCACCCGTACGCTGCATCAGCGTCAGCGCCGACAACCGCCACCTCGCCGACCTCGCCGCAGGCTCCGCACGCCTGCTCTACCGCGTATGCGCCGACCGCACCGACGCCGAATGGCGCGTCGTAAACCTGCTCGTACCCGGCGTGCGCGGCCAGCAGAAAGCCGCCGCAACCGCGCTCGGCATCACCACCCAGGCGGTCAGCCGCACCCTCGTCCGCTCCCTCTGGCATGAGGAGCAGGCGGCACGCGGTGCGCTCATCGAGCTGCTGACCCGTATTGACCGTTCGCGCCGCCGCGCCACCTAACGCCGCCGCGCATCCCTCATTCTTTCGCGCCTGCCCGCCTATAGTTCCTACCAGCCTTTCGTGCTTGTCAGCGCGGAGCCGAACACCTGATCCCGCCCGTGATGGTCACCCCCTGCCAGGGGTGGACCGCCGGGCGGGACGCTTTTTAAACCCGCGCTGAATGTCCGGCGGCTCGCTTCTCCCCTGGCTCACTCCCCCGGCTCGCCCTGCGCTCCCGCAATCACTCCCCCGGCGGGCAAAACCAGAGAAAAGGTAAACTTATCTTTATGCCTCTCTCAGAACTTTCCGTCAGCACCCAGAACTACCTCAAGGAAATCTGGAGCCTCGAAGAATGGACCAAAACCCCTGCCACCGCATCCGCCCTGGCAGAACGCATGGGCCTGCGCATTTCTTCGGTATCTGACGGCCTCAAGCGCCTCGCCGCAGCCGACCTGATCGAGCATCAGCCCTACGGCGCTATTGAGCTCACTGAAACCGGCCGCTCCTACGCGCTGGCGATGATTCGCCGCCACCGCCTCATTGAGACGTTCCTCGTGGAGACTCTCGGCTACACGTGGGACCGTGTGCACGACGAGGCGGAGGTTCTGGAGCACGCGGTATCCGACTTCATGGTGGACCGCATCGACACCCTGCTGGGGCACCCGACCCGCGACCCGCACGGCGACCCGATCCCGGACTCTTCGGGGTATATTAGTTTTCCGCAGACCGTGCCGCTGAGCCAGTGCGAACCCGGCGAAACGGTCGTGCTCGAACGCATTAACGATGACGACCCGCGCCTGCTGCGCTACCTGCAGGGCCACGGTTTTGTGCCCGGCGTGCGCCTGCACATTGAGGAGGGTGCGCCCTTCTCGGAGGCGGTGAACGTGAGCGTGGTCGGCGCCGGTTCCGGCAACCTGCACGAGACCGACGCGGAGGGCGCGGTGAAGCCCGGCGGCACCATCATTCCGTTGGGTGCGGAGGCGACCGCCTCCCTGTTTGTGTCCCGCACGGTGCGCTAGGAACAGGGCGGTAGAGGCGGGCTTCTAGCCCGGAAATCCGGGCGGGTACGCGCCCCTAACCTTCAGAAGATAGCAATAGGCGGAAAGCCCCACGGTGGGACTTTCCGCCTATTGCTGTATGTGGTGGGCGTACTCAGTGGGCTTTCTTAGGAAGCTACCGGCTCAGTTTTCGTTGCAGCAGTGCTGAGTCGGCGGGCGCGCATCCTGCCCAGCAGACCGTAGCGCGGGGCGAATACATACGCCAGGGCGAACAGTATGCCCTGCGTGACGACCACGGCACCGCCGGGGGACACATCCGCGTGATAGCTGGCGTACAGGCCGGTCAGCGTGCCCACCAGGGACACACCCACGCTCACCGCGAGCATGGGCACGAACCGGTCAGTGATGAGGCGCGCCGTGGAGCCGGGGATAACCAGCATCGCCACGACCAGCACCACACCCACAATCTGCAGCGCCACCACGGAGGTCAGCGCCAGCATAATGAGCAGCAACGCACCGAGCAGACGCGGACGCAACCCCACCGCCTGCGCGAAGCCCGGGTCGAAGGCGTACAGCACGAAGTCGCGGCGCTTCACCAGCAGCACGGCGGCAACAATCACCGCGAGGATGGCGACCTGCCAGACGTCCGACCAGGACACGCCCAGCACGTTACCGAAGAGGATATGGTTCAGGTCGGTATTCGACGGCGTGACCGAAATCAGCACCAGACCGAACGCGAACATGGTCGTAAACACGATGCCGATCGCGGCGTCTTCGCGCACGCGGCCGCTACGCCGCACCCCGCCAATGAGCGCCACTGCCACGAGCGCGGCAACGACCGCACCGACCGCGAAGGGGGCACCGAAAATGTAGGCGAGCACCACGCCGGGCAGCACCGCATGCGAGATTGCGTCACCCATGAGCGACCAGCCGAGCAACACGAGCCAGCAGGAGAGCAGGGCGCAGACGGCGGCGGCAATGACGGTGACCACGAACGCGCGGAGCATGAAGGGCAGGGTTAGCGGTTCCACCAGAAAGTTGAGGATGTCCATTAGTTCTTCCCTTCCGCAGAGCTGTTCGTAGTAGTGCCGGAGGCGGCAGCGCTGGGGGCGGCAGTCGGCGCACCGGCGTCCACCTCCATGCCGAAGGCACGCACCAGGTTCTCGGGGGCGAGCACCTTCTCGGGGGTGTCGTGCATCAGAATCTCGCCGCGCAGCAGTAGCGCCTCGTCGGCGAACTGGCGCAGGGTCGCCAAATCGTGCGTGGAAACCAGCACGGTCGCACCCTCGTCACGCAGCTGTTTGATGACCTGAATCAGCATCGCCTCGCTGCGCTTGTCCACACCGGCGAAGGGCTCGTCCAGCAGCAGTAGCTGGGCACCCTGGGCGATGGCGCGTGCCACGAAGGCGCGCTTACGCTGGCCACCCGAGAGCGCCCCAATCTGGCGGTCGGCAAGGTCGGTCAGTTCCACGCGGGCGAGCGCCTCATCCACGGCGGCACGGTCTGCGGCACGCAGACGGCGGGTGATGCCGAGGTTGCGGTAGCGTCCCATACTCACGACCTCGCGTACGGAGATGGGGAAGGTCCAGTCGATTTCTTCGCTCTGCGGCACGTAGCTGACGAGCCCGGCGCGGTGGTGGTGTGCGCTCTTGCCGCGGTTACCGCCGACGGGCTGCCCGTCGAGGGTGATGCTACCGGCGTGCACGGGCACGACCCCCATGATGGCTTTGAAGAGGGTGGATTTGCCGGAGCCGTTCATGCCGATCAGGCCGCAGATACGCCCGGCGTCCAGGGTGAAGGATGCGCCGGTGAGGGCGCGGACTGGCCCGTAGTTCACGTGCACGTTATCGCAGGTGAGAAGTGACATTCGGTGGCTCTTTCGGGGTTTCTTCGGTGTGTTGATGAGTTGCTTGTGTGAGCGGGTGTTAACGGCGTGGGAGGAGCGGAGCCAAGAAGGCGACCGCCCCTCCTATCCTATCGGGGGTTTAGGGTTTACCTGGGGTTTTCGATGCGGGGTCTAGGAGTTGCCCTTGAGGCCCGCCACGATGGTGCGTGCGTCGTAGCGGATCATGTCCAGGTAGGTGGGCACGGGGCCGTTCGCCTCGGAGAGCGAGTCCACGTAGAGCACACCGCCGAATCGTGCGCCGGTGGCGTCCGCAACCTGGCGCATCGGATTGTCGGAGACGGTGGATTCGCAGAACACGGCGGGCACCTGGTTCTCGCGCACGTAATCAATCGCGGAGGAAATCTGCGAGGGGGTCGCCTGCTGTTCGGAGTTGACCGCCCAAATGTACTTTTCCTTCAGTCCCGCGTCTGCCGCCAGGTAGGAGAAGGCGCCTTCGCAGGTGACCAGTGCGCGCTGGTTTTCGGGCAGGGTGGAGATTTCCTTGACGAGCTCGTCACGCACGCCCTGCAGCTGCTTCTTGTAGGCTTCGCCGCGAGTTTTGTAGTCGGCAGCGTGGGCCGGGTCGAGGGCGCTAAATTCGCGAATCATCACATCCACGTACTTTTGTACGTTGCTGGGGCTCATCCATGCGTGGGGGTTGGGCTTGCCCGCGTAGGCGTCCTCGGTAATGGAAATGGGCGTAACCCCCTCAGAGACGGTCACGTGCTTAGCGTGGGATTCTTCAACGAACTTAGCGAACCAGGATTCGAGGTTCAGGCCGTTGTCGAGCACCAGGTCGGCGGCGTGCGCCTTCTTCAGGTCGGAGGGGGTGGGCTCGTACTCGTGAATCTCTGCGCCGGGCTTGGTGAGGGATTCGACGTTCAGGTCGTCGCCTGCCACGTTGCGGGCGATGTCTGCGAGCACGGTGAAGGTGGTGAGCACGGTCTTCTTGCCGCTGCTGCTCTTAGCGCCGTCGGTGGTGCTGGCAGTGTTGCCGCAACCGGTGAGCACGAGTAGCAGGGTGAGTGCGAGGGCGGCGCAGAGCGCCTGGACGAGGCGGCGTGCGTTGCTGCCTGCGGGGGTGAGAGCGTTCATGAGGCATCCTTCGTTGGAAGTCACGGGTTTGAGTATGTGGTTGATGTGTGGGATGTGCCGCACCGGGACGCTAGGGACACCGTGGTGTCTGCGCAGGCATCATAATGCGCTTTCGCCTGTCGTCCCGGGCGGAATTTAACAATAGTTCGGCTAGACGAACTTTTCAACTAAGCCACACAGAAACCCCTGAAATACCGACAGAAACACACTCGGACACGTAGCCTGGGCACAGCAAAACCGGCAGATACGGCAAGGAGGCGAGGGTCCCCTCCCCCCGCCTCCTCGCTGCGTACCGTTTCTACGGCAAGCTATCTAGTCGGCAATCTCAACCACGACCGGCGTGTGGTCGCTCGCGCCTTCACCGGCGCGTTCTACCTTATCGATCCAGGCGCGTTCCACGCGTGCGGCGAGCGCGGGCGAGAACAGCTGAAAGTCGATGCGCATGCCCTCATCCTTGGCGAAGCGGCCCGCCTGGTAGTCCCAGTAGGTGTACTCACCCGGGGTGTGCGGGCGAACTACGTCCACCATGCCCTCATCGAGCAGGGCGGCGAAGGCGCGGCGCTCAGCTTCGGAAACGTGGGTCATTTCGTTGCGCAGGAAGTAGTCAATATCCCACACGTCGGCATCCTCGGGGGCGACGTTCCAGTCGCCGACCAGGGCGAGCTGCGACTGCGGGTTAGCAGCAAGTTCGTTGTGCACGTTCTGGCGCAGCGCCTCCATCCAGCGGAGCTTGTAGTCCATGTGCGGGTCGGTCAGGCCGCGACCGTTGGGCACGTAGAGGCTCCAGACACGCACGCCGCCGCAGGTCGCGCCAATCGCGCGCGCCTCCAGGACTTCGGGCTCACCGGGCTTGCCGAAGTGCGGCTGGTTGTCGAAGCCGCGCTGCACATCCTCAAGGCCGACTCGGGAGGCGATTGCCACGCCGTTCCACTGGTTCAGGCCGAAGTGCGCAACCTCGTAGCCCATGAATTCGAAGAGGTCGAAGGGGAAGGTTTCGTCTTTAGTTTTGGTTTCTTGCAGGGCGAGCACGTCGACGTCGTGTTCGTCGAGCCAGTCTTCGACGCGGTTCTCACGGGCGCGGATTGAGTTGATGTTCCAGGTGGCAATCTTCATGCCTTCTAGCTTAGCGGGTGCAGAGCAGGCGCCCTTCATTGCACGGAAGCGATTGCGCAGCGGCATGGGCGCTCGCAACTTGCCAGCGCACCGCCCGCCTGCGCAACCCATTGGGTCGCACCGGCGGGCGGTGAATATATGCGCTAGTCAGCGCTGAATCTAGTCAGCGCTGATTCTAGCCAGCAACAACGTTAGTCGGCATTACTCCTAGTCAACGGCGGGAGTGCCCACAACCTTCAGGCCTTTATCGCCGTACGCCTTGAGCATGTACAGTGCGTCGGAGAAGTACAGGGGGCTGGCGGGGTCCACCACGTCTGCCGCGCCGTCACCGTCGCGGTCGACTTCGGGGTAGGCACCGAGCGTGCGGGCTGCCCAGCGGTTTTCGGTCTTGAACTGTTCAGCCTTCTTGGCGTTCTTCTTCGCATCGACGAGCTGCGGGCGGCGGATCTGGCGCAGCTGTGCGGCACCGTCGGGGCTACCGGCGGCACGGTAGAGGAACGCGGCGAGGGTGTGGCGGGTGGCGTACTCGTCCGGGTGGAAGAGCCCGTCATCCCAGCCGGAGGTGATGCCCGCGTCCGCTGCCCAAATGTAGGCGGGGTAGTCGGGATTGGTGGTTGCCACATCCTTGTAGGGGGAGGTCGTGGGCAGGTTCTTGACGGTCGGCGATCCCGCCATGCGGTAGAGCATGCGCACAAGCTGGCCGCGGGTGACGGTTGCGGTGCTGTGGCGGCGGGTGACGAGGTATTCTTCGCTGTCGAGGTAGCCGTGGCAGACCGCCCACACGCCGGGGGTGGCGCTCATGGTGCCGAGGAAGTTGGCGACGCATCCGACGTAGCTGGGGTCATCCTTGGGCTGCTGTGCCTTGACGACCTGCAGGTTGGTTGCGGGTTCTGCGGCGTTAGCGGCGTGGGCGGCGGGTTGTGCATTCACTGCGGCGGTGACGGGTACGGCGCCGAGGGCGAGTGCGAGGGTGAGGGCAAAGACGCGGCGTGCGCGAGTGGTGGGTGTGAGGACTCGGGAGATAACCGGAAGCATGGGCTGTCCTTATGTAATTGTGGTTGGGAACCGGCCGGAAGGAACCGATTTTTGGGTCGACCGCGGGGTCGCCAAATGGAGCGAATAGGAAAAGGGGGTGGCGTGCAGTGAATGGACTGTTTGTTGCCGCCTTTAGAAAGTCTAAAGTATTTCTTTACATTTTATTCAATATTCAATTGAGAGTTATATCAACTGCCTAATAAATGTTGTTTAACTAGACGGAGCAGCTGCGAATGGTATGTATTCCATTCGCAGCTGCTCCGGTATCTAACGGGTATATGGCGGTATAACGCGCCCACTAGGGCACACGTACCCACCTACGATTCACAGGAAAGTTCCGAACCGGTTCGGGCGTGTCTACTATCTGCCGTCAGTTGCCGTCAGCCTCCGCTAACCGCGCATCACGTTGTAGGCTTCCTTGGTGAGCTGACCGGCGGGCGAGGTGGAGTGGCGCAACTCCTCAACCTCAATGACCACGTTCGCACCGATTGCGCCGGTAATGTACACGCGGCGGCCGAGCATATTACCCTCACCGATGCGGTCATCCTTGGCGGTGCCTTCGGTGATGCGCAGGTCGTAAATCTTGTTCTCAATGTAGAAGCCGTACAAGGAGGCGGGCTTCTCCGGCGGGTTGTAGGAGACGGGTGCGACCATGCGGGTACCGCGCGCGTTGCGGCTGATGTACCAGTTTGCTGCCTCGTCGGCACCGGCGGCACCGCTGACGGTGCCAGCCCAGCTGGAGCCTTCCGCCTCGCATCCGACGAAGATGTTGTGCGCCCACTCGACAATCCAGCCGTGGCCCGCGTTCGAGCGTGCAGTACAGCCGATGAACATGTTGCGTTCGCCCTGCACGATCCAGCCTGCGCCTGCGTGGCGGGTGGCGGGCTCGTAGAGGGCGTTCTTGTTGCTGGTGCGGTGGTTGCTGTTGCTGGAGCAGTTCTCGAACTTCGCCTGCGCCGCGTACACCTCGATACCGGCGTAGGAGCCGCCGCTGAGGTTCGCCTCGGCAACGTCGATACCGCGCAGCTTATTGTCTGCCGCACCGGAGTTCTGGCCTTCGTTGGGGCGGCGGGGGTGGCCGGCGGGCTTGCCGAGCAGCAGGCCCTGGTTGAGGGTGCGGCGGATGGTCACGTCGTCAATTTTCATGCCCTGGTCGTCCAGGCCGAGCACGGCGACGCCGATGGCAGTGTCCCAGACTTCCACGCCGGCGATAACGGGCACGATGTCCGGTTCGTTGAGCAGGTCGCCGGTCAGGTGGGTGTGGAAGATGACGCCCGCAACGTTGTTCAGCGGGGCGGTGTGCGCATCCAGCGAGTAGCTGCTGATGGGGGTGTTAGCGGCATTGGTGCGGATGTGCAGGTTGCGCACGCCCATGCGCATGGGCTTGTTGGCGTTGTAGCTGCCGTAGACGGGGGTGGTATAGCTACCGACGTGGAACACGCCGGTGTACTCAATGTGGCCGTTGGTGGTGGTGGGGATCGCGCGGTCGGAGTGCGCGATGACGACGGTTGAGGAGCCGTAGCCGAAGATTTCGACGCGGTGCTTGATGTCGATGAAGGGGTAGGAGACGCGGTAGATGCCGCGGGGTAGTTCTACGGATCCGCCGCCGCGTGCGGCGACGTCGTCGACTGCTCGCTGGATGGCTGCGGTGGAGTCTTTGGCACCGGTGGGGTCTGCGCCGTAGTTGATGGCGTTGATGCTCATGGGCGTATCGGGCATGAGGGGCTCAATTCTTTCGATGGGTACCGCGTTCGGTGCTGAAGGCGGCGTGGCGAGTGAATTGAGTGAATACGGTGCTGAGTGGGTGCAGTGTTGAGTTTGTGTGGTGCGGTGTGTTGGGCGCATTTCTGCGGATGTGTTGGCGTGTGCGGGTCTGTGCACCGGCAGACCTGCCTCCTGCTCAAGGGTACCGCATTGCGCGTGTGGAGGCGACGACCGGGCACTGTGATACCCGCTCCCCTACCGCCTCGCGGTGCTCTCGCCAGAGCCCTCTGCCGCCGCATCGTGCGGGGCGTTAAACGCTTGAGGGGCGGGGATTACTCCCCGCCCCTCAAGCGTATGCGTTTTAAGATTTTGTGATCACGAGCCTCAGCCCGCGCAACTCAACCCGTGAGGGTTAGCCCATGAACACGCCGTTGCCGCGCTTCTCCAGCTGCTTCGGCGCGAAGGTTGCGTGGCGGATGTGATCCACCTCGATGAGCACGTTATCGCCCATAGCGCCGGTCACGTGAACGCGGCGGCCAACCATGTTGTTATCACCAATACGGTCATCCTTCGCGGACGCAGTCGTAATGTGCATATCGCGAATGTTGTTCTCAATGTAGAAACCGTACAGGGAAGCCTTCGCCCAGCTGTAAGGGTTGTGCGAGCGAGGAGCCACGAAACGGCTACCGCGTGCGTTACGGCCAATGTACCAGTTCGCTGCCTCGTCGCCCTTAGCGGCGCCGGTAACAGCATCCTGGAAGCTGGACGACTCGCCCAGGCAGCCAATGAACTGGTTGTTACCCCACTCCACGAGCCAGCCGTGACCGGCGTTCTCCTGGGCGGTGCAGCCAATGAACATGTTGCGGGTGCCCTGAATGAACCAGCCTGCACCCACGTGGCGGGTCTTCACCTCGTACAGGGCGTTCTTACCCTGGTTGCGCTTGTTGAACCAGCTGGTGGACGCCTCGAACTTGGACTGAGAAGTGTAAATCTCGATACCCGCGTAGGTGCCGAAGCTCATGTTTGCGTCAGAGACGTCAATCATGGAGAACTTGTTATCTGCCGCACCGGGGGTGTCACCCTCACGGGCACGCAGCGGGTGGCCGACAGGCTTACCGACGAGCAGGCCCTGGCGCAGGGTCTGGCGGATGCGCAGCTTGTCAATCTTCATGCCCTGGTCGTCCAGGCCCAGGATGGCAACGCCGATGGCGGTGTCCCAGATTTCGATGTTGGACAGGGTGGGCACTGCGTCCGGCTCGCCGGGGGTAGCGTCCGCAATGCGGGTGTGGAAGATGACGCCTGCAACGTTGTCGACGGGCTGGGTGTGCTTCTCCAGGAAAATCTGGTTGCTCTTAGAGTTCAGCGGCAGGTTGTACTTGTTGGTGCGGATGAACAGGTCACGCACACCCATACGCATGGGCTTGTTCTGGTTGGTGCCACCGCTCATGGGGGTGGTGTAGCTACCGGTGTGGAAAACGCCGGTGCTTTCGTAGCTACCGTTCTTGGACGACGGGATGCTCTTGTCGGTGAAAGCAACGATTCGGGTTGCCTGACCGTGGCCGAAAATCTCGACGCGGTGCTTCATTTCGATGAAGGGGTAGGAGACGCGGTACATGCCGCCGGGAATCTCCACGGAGCCGCCGCCCTGGGCAGCAACATCGTCGATAGCCTTCTGGATAGCGCTAGTGGAGTCTCGTACGCCGGTCGGATCAGCGTTGTACTTGGAATCGCATACGTTCACGCTCATGATGGTAGCCATGGTGTGTCCTCTTTCTTGGCGGATACAGAACAGCGATTAGCGCATAGAGTTCTTCCTATGCGCGTCGTTAAGCTGAGTGTATCCAGTTGTGTCTGAGTGAATAAGTGATTTTGAGCTTCCTGCCGGTTGAGTGAGTGAGTCTCTTCCGGTGTGGGATGCGGGCGGGGAGTGAATCCGCTGCATCAACGCTCGTGGGCGGTGTGAGGGAGTGAATCTCAACCGTTCCCATGTGAGTCATAAATTCTTGCATGCAGGATGCGAATCTGTCTAACCCACGACAAAATATTCTAGGGCAAAATTAGGGTGCTTTTGTCACTCAACACCCGATAGTGTTGATTGTCTCCCCGGTCACTTTTATGCAATAGAGTGCAGATAACCCACAGAAAACCAACTGACCAGTACAAATACCACATTTTGCACATAAATGCACTAGTCAGGGAATTTTTCGCGGTGCGCGCCATATCACTTCATAAACCAGTTGATACGATCCGAAGCCTCCCACTAAAACCCCTCATCAGAGGCTTATCTCACAGGTTCAGAGGCGCCGCACGTATCTGTCGGAGTGCCTACCAAAGACCCCAGCAGCCACCCCAACGAGCGCCCCGACAGGCGCCCCAGCAGGAATCCAACAGCCCCCCTACTGAACTTCCTTCGCGGAGGCGGCACCCACCACATCCAGGCGCGCGTAGCGGCCCGCAAGCCAGGTACAAATCATCAGCTGAACCTGATGGAAAATCATGATCGGCAGCATCATCAGACCCAGCGAACCCGCACCGAAAATAATGATCGCCATGGGCAGACCAGCCGCCAGCGACTTCTTCGAACCGCAGAACTGAATCGTGATGCGGTCGGCGCGGTTGAAGCCCAGGCGCTTAGCCAGCTGGTCGGTCAGCCACAGCATGAACACCACGATAATCGCCATGAGCACGACCAGCAGCACGATCTGCCACCACGCCACGCGCGTCCACACGCCCTGCACCACCGAGGCGGAGAACGCCGAATACACAATCATCATGACCGAGAACTTATCCAGCCACTTGGTGGTCGGCTTCTTGGCGAACTCCCCCACCCAGCGGCGCGTCAGCTGACCGAGCACGAACGGCAAAAACAGCTGAATAGCGATATCCAGAAAGACCGTGCCAGAGAACTCAATATGCCCCGTGTTCATCAGCAGCATGGCGAGCAGCGGGGTCGCCACCACACCCACAATCGAGGAGAGCGAAGCGCTCACAATCGCCGCCGCCACGTTACCGCCCGCAATGGACGTAAACGCGATGGACGCCTGCACGGTCGAGGGCACAAAGGTCAAGAACAGAATGCCCATGTACAGCCCATCACCGAGCACAAAACGCAGCGGGGAGAGCGCCAAACCAACCAGGGGGAACAGCACGAACGTGCAGCTCAAAATCATCAGGTGCAGACGCCAGTGGGTCAGGCCGCGAATCGCCTCCGCGGTGGAGAGGCGAGCGCCGTACAGGTAGAACAGCAGGGCGACCGCGAACTTAGTTCCGGTGCTGAACCAGTCGGCGAAGTCGCCGCGCGCTGGCACGATAATCGCGAGGATGACCGCGCTAATGAGCATGGTCAGCAGCGGGTCGAGTTTGATGGAGCGAAGTGATGACAGCATGGTTTCCATTCTAGAACTGCGACCCGCGGCGGGTGCAGTGGCGGGCGCGCCTTCTCACCTGGGGGTCACGCGGGAGGTAGTTAACGAGCGAACCCGCCGGAGTGCGTTAGCACCCCGACGGGTTCGTGAAGGTTATTGAGCTGTGCGGCTCAGATGAGGCGTTTAGAGTAGGCCCAGTGGCTACTTCTTGTCGCCGTCGAAGCCGTAACCGTACGAGCCGCCCTCAGAGGAGTTGTTGCCGTACTGGCCGTAACCGTACTGCTCGGACTGACCGTTAGGCTGACCGGCAGAAGGCTGCTCGGGAGCAGGCTGACCAGCGGCAGGCTGACCGAAGCCGGGCTGCTGGCCGTAAGACGGCTGACCCGGTGCGGGCGCCTGCGGGCCACCGGGCGCACCCGGTGCCGGCATGCCACCGGCAGCGGCGTACGCATCCCAACGCTGACCGTGGAAGGCGCGAGCCTGCTCGGTGAGCCAGCCAGCGAACAGCGTAGAGTTCGCGTCGAACTCGGGGGCGTACTCAGGCTTGGGGTACACGTCCACGGTCTCAAGGGTGTAATCAGCCCACGCGTCCTGGTGCTCACGCATGAACTCGGTGGACTGAATCGGGTCAGGCCACATGTGCACCGGCTCAGACGCCGGAATGAGGACCGGAACGCGCGGTGCGGAGTCCTTGACCGGGTTCTCAGTCGGGCGCCAGAACAGGCGGCCGGGCTGGGTGCGGTCACGCAGCGCGTGTGCACGCCAGGTAAGAATCGGGTGGCTTGCCAGCAGGTTCACGTACCAGACGGCAAGGCCGCGGTCGGTGACGGCACGGTCGGCAAGCTCATCGAAGTTGACCTGCTTGTTCAGGTACTTACCTGCCGCAAGCACCTTGACGGCACCCTCAGCGCCCTCGGGGCAGAAGCGGTAGCCGAAGTTGTCGGCGGTGTACTCCTGCGAGCGGGACAGCGCGCTCGACAGCACCGGAATCTGGTTGAACAGCGTGGTGAAAATCAGACGGAAATAACCGACGTGACCTGCGGCGATGTGGCCAACCTCGTGGCCGATGATGAAGCGTAGCGCCTGCGGGTCACGGGACTTACCACCGATTTCGAACAGGTCGGAGTACAGGCAGATGTAGCGGCGGAAACCGTGACCTGCCGCGAAAGCGTTCATGGTGCCGTTACCGAGAATGACGTACGCATCCGGCACACGGCGCAGACCCGCAGCCTCAGCTGCTTCGGCGAGCATCTGGTACGCCTCGGGGAACTGGGTCGGGGTGATGCGCACACCGCGAACACGCTGCTGCGCGTAGTAGATTGCACGAACGATGAAGATGGCAATCGGGCCCAGGATGAGCAGACCAACCGTCTGGAAAATCAGGTCTTCCAGGCTCGCGGAGGTGCTACCCGAAGAAGGCACTCGAACCGAACCTTCACCGGTTGAGCTGAAGAGGTAACGCATCATCGAGCTGAACAGGTCGGCAAGCGCCATGAACAGCACAATGTAGCCGACCGCGGTGACCGCGTAGGCGGCGACCAGCCACGGAATTTCGGAGGGATGACGCAGCGCATGCAGCACCTTCGGCGGCAGCATCGACTGGTAGGCGAAGAGCTTCGGCTGGGGCAGGGGGCTGACCGGCTTCTGGCGCTCGTCTTCGGGGAGCCAGCCGGCGGAGAGGTCCTGCGGGAGGGGGTCACCGGGGGCACGGAATGCCTGCTGGCCGGGCTGGGCGTTGAACTGCCCGCCGGGCTGCTGGTGGTTTTCGGGAGGTTGAGTCATGTCTCGTCCGCTTCGTATCGAGTGTTATCTGATTCCACTCTATCGTTTTTGGGCATGTACTAGTGAATGTGAATGCGCTTTTTCTCACGGAACGCTCACCACTTCTCGTCTTCCCTGCAATCGCCCACCAAGAGATACAATGCTTGGTTTTTCTCCCTATGGATGCATGCAGAGGGGCCGGTTCCGCACACGTGGCGCGGCCCGGCCCCTCCAAAAGCTGACAGAAGAATAGCGTCTACTTATTAGGGACACCACTCCCTAATACACTAAAAATCCATCAACTTCATACTCAAATAAACATCACAAATATATAAATCTCAATCCAAGATTGAAATAGGTCGAATGGGTCACTACTCCTTTCAGACCTAAATGCAAGCTGATATTAAACAGCTGCCGAAAGATAAGTGACAGTACCCCAGGGGGAAGTCACAATAACGCGGTACTGCACCGGAATGACCTTTGCCGACTGATGCGCGGGGTCACCGTAGGTGTGCTTACGCAGGTAGGTCATGTACGACACAACGTCTTGACCAGCATTAGGGTGGGTAATGTTAGCCATCACCTGAATGTCCCAGGACCAGCCGTCGCGGCCTTCAGCAGTCGTGTAGTGCTTACCGTATGCGTAAGTCCACAGGGGGCTATTTTCCTTGGGAGGACGGGGACCATCCGGGAAGTGCAGGTAGTTGTACTTACCGTGAGCAATGTAGGTAGAGCGGCTGCCCTTGTAGTTGTCGTTGAGGCGAACAACCGGGGGGTTTGCACCCTTGCCCTTGTAGCCTTCGGCGTAGTACATGTTGTTCTTACGGTTTGCCTCGGCCTCACCGAATGCGAAACGGTCCGCACCAGTGGGGGTCGGTGCGTAGGAGACGTCACCTGCAACGTTCTCAACACGAACGTTGATGATAACGCCGCCACCAACGCCACCAACGCCGTCCTTGGAGGTGTAGTCAGGGGTGTCCTTGCCGTTCGGGGGGTAAATCGGCGGGAAGTCGGTCACACCCTCGTAACGACCCCAGGGGTAAGCAAGCTTACGTTCGGGGGTGGTGTTGTCGATGAAGTAGGTCTGCGGCTGGGGGCTGCAGTTCGAGGTAGGCATCACTGCCCATTCGTACTCTTCGTTGACGGTGCCCTTGTAGCGGCGACGTTCGGCACGTTCACCCCAGGGCACGGATACGATGGTGCCGTATTCACAAGGGTTCTTGGATGCGGCGTAGGCGGGTACTACGGCGGTTGCTGCCACAACGGGCGTTGCCCATGCTGCACCCTTGACCAGGGTGCGGCGGCCCATCAGCTTTCCACTCTGTTTGGAGTGGCTCTTAGTCGAGTGAATATCCATTACCAAATCTCTCTCATTGGAATGAGTTTTATACATTGATTCACTTTATTTCTGCATACAAAATACAAAAATAAAAGTTATCGCAGTATGTGTTTAAACGTGTACTTCAGAATGCACTCTCAGTATGCTTTTGCGACTATAAATCCGCTCCAGCTCTTTTCGATGAGTGCCGATAGATATAAAAGCACAAAAATTTACACTCATTGCTTCACAGAATGCAATAACCTGGATTGACAAAAAATTTTCTATCAACATTGATCTAGGATTGTCGATCTTTTTCACTTTCAACCTTAACTGCCATCAATGTTGGAATGTTGCGAGTCGATACATACATACCCCCCCCCCTGCACAACTTTCCCAAGCAAGCAATAAATTTACACTTTATGTAGTATCCAAACCCACACTTTCAACCAACTTTCATTCTTGTTCTCTAAGTGATGAATGATACACATGCAATACATGCCACATTGCCGTAATATTGCATTGTAAAGTAAGTTGAATCACATATATTCATGCTAATGGATGCCCACAAACAAGTCCGCTGCAGCACCCGTACGGAACGGGAACTGCAGCGGACTGCCTATATTCAACCGCCTACACGGCGGGGTACGTGGGGCTTAGAGGCTCTTAACGAGTTCCTCGGTAGCCTCAGCGATAGCCTTCTCCTCGTTGGTGGGGATGACCAGCACCTTGATAGCGGAATCCTCGGTGGAAATCACGCGGGGCTCGGGGGAACGCTTAGCGTTCTCCTCCTCGTTGTACTTGACGCCCAGTGCGCCGAGGCGGTCCAGGACCAGCTTGCGGAAGTCGCCGGAGTTCTCACCGATACCAGCGGTGAAGATCAGGGCCTGCGCGCCGCCAACAACCAGGTTGTAGCCGCCAATGTACTTCATCAGGCGGTAGGAGGTCATGTCCAGTGCGAGCTGTGCACGCTCGTCACCGGACTGTGCAGCCTCAACGACCTTACGCATGTCGTTGGAGCCAGCCAGTGCGAGCAGGCCGGACTCCTTGTTCAGGATGGTGTCCAGGCGGGCACCGTCGATGCCCTCACGAACCAGAATAGTGGTCAGTGCCGAGGGGTCAATGTCGCCGGAGCGGGTACCCATAATCAGGCCAGCCAGCGGGGTGTAGCCCATGGAGGTGTCGACGGACTTGCCGCCCTTCACAGCGGTCACGGACGCGCCGTTACCGAGGTGAGCAACAATGCCGTTGAACTCGTCGCGTGCAATGCCGAGCATGTCAGCTGCAACGTGGGAGACGTACTCGTGGCTGGTGCCGTGGAAGCCGTAGCGGCGGATGCTGTACTTGTCAGCCAGGTCGTAGGGGATTGCGTAGCGCCATGCTTCTTCAGGCATGGTGGAGTGGAACGCGGTGTCGAAGATAGCAACCTGCGGCAGGGAGGGCCACTTGTGCATTGCTGCGCGCATACCCTGAGCGTGTGCGGGGTTGTGCAGCGGTGCCAGCGGGGAGAGGTCGTCGATCTGCTGGACAACTTCCTCGGTGAGCAGGGTGGGGTGGGTGAACTTCTCTGCACCCTGCACGACGCGGTGGCCGACTGCCTGCAGCTCGCGGCCGTGCAGGACGGGCTCGAGCTTCTCAGACATGATGTCGAATGCGACTTCGTGGTTGGGGACGTCGGTGCCGATGTTTTCGACGAGGCCGGAGGTCAGCATCTGCTCTGCCTCGGGCAGGGAGGTGTCACGCACCTGGTACTTCAGGGAGGAAGAACCAGCGTTCACAACGAGAATAAGCATGAAAGTATCTTCTTTCGTAGTTTTCTTTTCGTTCCATTCTCGCACTTTTCGAGCCTGCGTGCGAGACGGCCCCGACTGTGTTTTTAACGGGGGTTTTTGTCGCGGGCGGTATCAGGGCATTAACGGGGTCAGGAGGCGTGGGTTGGGTGGGGGTTTTCTTTTCGGTCGCCGTGACCGGCTGAAAGGCTGGCGGGTTTTAGGAATGACCTAATTACTGGTCGTGTTTTCAGAGCTTAGGTATAGTTGGAGTTAGCAAGGTAAACCAAGAACCCTGAGACAATCGCCGCAAGGCGAGGAGGTATAACGGGTGAGCCGTAGCGGGGTGTACTGGTGGATTCTGGTCGAAGCTCGGACCTTGCGCATAAGGCACCCTCGATGGGTGCCTTTTCTGTTTAACCACAACTCAGGGGAGGGGACGCATTCCGGTGCGGCCCCTCCCCCTGTTTCTACGTTTGCGGGTTGGTCCACTAGCTATCGGGATTTTTGCCGAGTCACAGCATTTAGAGGCGAGGACTGTACCGGGGCGGGCGGCAAGAAAAATAGTGTAAAAAAATCGCCAATTTTTTCACTATCCCCTCTGATTTTTAGGAAATAGTGAAAAAATCCGCGATTTCTTTCATAATCCAGGTCACATATGGGCGACTTGAGGGTGCCGGGGGGCTCCCCGACTTAGCCTCCCTTGCAGGGGCGTATCCTAGCGGGAAGCCGTGCCTCCCCCCCCCGCTCTACTTATTCCGTTCCTTCAGTCGTTTTTCAACAAAGAGCTTGTAGCCCTGCGGTTCAAGGATATGAGACGCCTTCCACTTATTGGGTCGCTCCGCGGTACGGTGCAAACGCACATAGTAGGCGGGGCTAAGGCTTCCCTCGACTCGCACGCTAACCGTGAGCCAGTAGGGGTTGTCCCCACCAGGAACTTTCAGGGTCGGGTCATCAACCAGTTCAGCGCTGATTACGGTTCCTTTCAAAAGGTCAATACGCGAGTTAGGCCCGTACTCATTCTGCACTTCGGGGTCAACCATCGGGTAGAGCTCTTCTGACCATTCCTTGTACGGCTTGCCGCTGGTGTAGGCGGCGACGATTGCTTTCGCGGCTTCAAGGGCACGACCGCGGTCTTCGTCAGTGATGCTGTTGAGGGTGGGAACACTGGAGGGCTGCTGAGGTCCGCCACCGGTTCCTGCCAGGGGTGAGGGGTCAAGGCTCACGGTCGGGGTCGGGGTGGCTGCCGCAATGGTGGATGCTGCGGTGGTGCTTGCCTCTGCGCTCGGGGAGGCGGTCACCTCGGCGACAGTGGGGGTGCGACCTGCGGTGGTGGTTGCAGGTGCAGGAGTAGTAGTAGGACTGGGGGTACTGGTTGCGGTCGAGGCGCCACCGGTGATGAGGGTTCCGCCCGGTGCGGAGCTATCGGTGCTAGCGGAGCAGCCGGTGGCGAGCAGGGCAAGTACGGCGGCGGCGGCAGTGATTTTGCGGGTCATGGAGAGGGGCTTTCTCTGATGAACGGTATCTATATATCGGTGTGATGCGTCTAGGCGGGGCATGTGCTGGGCTGTGTAGCGTTGCGACCGCCTGCGGTTGGTGTCTGCGTCGGGCGTTGACGCATAGTGGGTGCACGGTTAGGTACCGGATTAGCAGTATGAATTCGGTTCTTTTTCGTGCAGTCCAGCTCATATCATGGTAGCTCAGGGCGAGCGCCTGCAGGATATCTATAGGCATGATAGGGTATCTTTTGACACCGATAACCACGTGCCGCCGTGTTTTTTCGTCTTGCAGTCCTCGATGTTGTGTTCTGGCTCAGACGCTTCTGCTGCGGCACCGCATAGTTTCTCATCACTCATTCAATCTCTGCCCTCCTGCTGGGGGTGGGTTTGTCGCGCCCCGAATTGTGGGGTCTACGTATTTTGGAGATTGTTATGGAGAACAAAGGCGGAGTCACCATCCCCCGCTGGGCTTTCGGACTGGCAGCAGCCGTCGTCGCCCTCCTCGTCGTACTGGTCATCGTGCTCATTCCGCGCGGCGGCGATAATTCCAACACCTCTGCCGCGGGCGGTTCGAACGGTGCGGCTCAGTCGAAGGCCACCTCAACGGTAGCGGCAGGCACCTGCGGCGCTGGCGCCTCAGACGACCAGGCGGTACTGGATGCAGCCCCCAAGGACACCACGTGGGTAACCACCGATGGGGGTTGGATGGGTCCGGTATCGAAGACCGCAGGTCCGGTAGCAAACTCACCGATTCGTAACTGCTTTGAGCACTCGGCTGAAGGCGGATTGTATGCCGCAACCTGGGCTTATATCCAGATAATTGAGGCCCCGAAGGAGTATATGCCGACGATTGTTGGCCCCGGCGCCGATGCGCTCCGCGAACTCCGTAAAAAGGACACTACGACCGCTCCGGTTCTCCACATTTCCGGTTACCGTTACATCTCCTACACCCCGGAGCGTGCAACGGTGCGACTGCTGATCAAGACCCCGTCGGCTACGTACTGGTCTGCCGATATGGTGATGGAGTGGCACGATGGTGACTGGCACTATTGGGCTCCTGCTACTCCTACTGAAGTTGGCAAGGCTGACCCTGACGAGTTCATTACCTGGGGCTCCTAAAAGCTAACAGCTCGTACGGGCAATAAAGCGCGGTGGGGTGCGACCTTTATGAGGTCGCGCCCCACCGCGTTTATAGGTTTAAGCCAACTCTAAGAGCCAGTACTTAGACGCCGCCTCCGTCAGAAGAAGTCAATGTCAGGGAGGCCCGAAAATATCTCAGCAAAGAGCTCGTACGTACCTATCACAAAACGCTCACTGCGGTCCTCCACCTCGCTATCAGCCCGCGAATACGTGAAAAGACCACCAATAATCTTCACACCAAAGAAATACAGCCCAACACAACCAAGGACCAGAGCCACAAAAGGCATCACCAGCATGACCACAAAGTGAAGAATCACGTTATCAATCGAGCCGCCAAGCAACACCAGGCCGACAATAACAACCCCCGTTACAATCAAACACACGGGCACGCTCACAACGTACATGCCCCAGGCGATGATACGCAGAACAGTCTTCCAGAAGCCACGGCGCGGCTTCTCCTGCAGATAATCTGCGGGGTGCGAAAGATACGGTGCGGCTTGCTGAAGGGCGGGCTGGTTGCTCATAGGTGGTTGTCTCCTGACGTACTCGGTGTATACATCAACACTCCCGAGAATACGTCACCCACCTGGGCGATTCCTCAAAAAACAGGCGCGAGTAAGCAAACCACCCCAGCTAAAGCACGTCCGGGTGGACCGCCACCTCCACTGCGGCAGGCAGCACCCGCGCGCTAATGCGGTACGCCGACGGCGCCGGGTCACCATCCACCTCAACCGGCTGTGCACCATCCGGGAACTCCAACACCACCTCAGACCCCACCAGATGGCGAATCACCGGCAACTCAATGCGCGGCGAACCCAAAATCGTGCGGCGCGTAACCTTCGCCATCAGCAGGCCCCACTCCACCAGGTCACGCGGGGACGCCACAATCACCTCAAGGTTGCCGTCATTCACATCCGTCATATCCGCCAGACGAATACCGCCCTGCAGGCGGCCACAATTCGCAATCAGCACCGAACGCATCGGCAGGATGCGGGGCTCCCCACCATCCACGCTAATACTCACCGGATGCGACCTGCCCAGCATGTGCTTCATGCCGGACTGCACGTACGCCACCCAACCGAACTTCGCCTTAATCTCCTCGTTCGTATCGTTCATGACGAGCGCGTCGAAGCCCGCACCACTCATCACAAAGAACGTGTGTTCGGTTTCTTCGCCGGTGGTGCTCGTCGTCGTCATCTCAATCGCATCAACGGTCTGACCTGCACCGTTGAGCCCAATATCAATGCACGCCGCCACGTCACTGACCGGAATATACAGGTTGCGCGCCAGCAGGTTACCGGTACCCATCGGCAGAATACTCAGGCGCGGCTTACGCCCCTCATGATGCGCCAGCGCCGCCGCCACAGCACGCACCGTACCGTCACCACCGGCAGCAATCAGCAGGTCAACACCCTCAGCGATCAGCTCGCGGGCGGCCTCGGAACCGGGCTCGTCCACGCGGGTGGTGCGCACCAGCGCCTGCGGGTGACCGTTCGCCGCGAGGGTACGTTCCAGAATCTCGATAGCCGCCGCAGCACCGGGCTTGCTCGGGTTGTACACCACGCCCACGCGCTGCGCCTCACCGGTGGGCAGGCTCGGCAGAACGCCGAAGGGCGCACCCAATTCGATAGCGCGTCGACGCGCGTTTTTACGGGCGCGAGTGACGGAGGCAGTCAGAGCCGCCGCCGCGGAAACACCAAGGAGCTTACGGTAAAGAGGCATAACTCTTAGACTACCCGCCCACGCAAAAACCCGCCCACCGTTTACGCGGTGAGCGGGTTTTTCAGCTGGTTTTGATACGCCTTAGCGGGCGGGCAATCCCTTACTCAGCAGCCACTGCCGGGATAACCTCAGCGCCACCCATGTACGGGCGCAGGGCTTCGGGAATACGGACCGAGCCGTCTGCCTGCTGGTGAGTCTCCAGGAGGGCAACCACCCAGCGAGTCGTCGCCAGGGTACCGTTCAGGGTTGCCACGGAGCGGGTGCGGCCCTTACGCACGTTGCCTGCCTCGTCCACGGTGTCCGGGGTGCGCTCGCGAATGTTCAGGCGGCGCGCCTGGTAGGTGGTGCAGTTCGAGGTGGAGGTCAGCTCACGGTAGGTGCCCTGGGTGGGGACCCACGCCTCGCAGTCGAACTTGCGGGCTGCGGAGGTGCCCAGGTCGCCTGCGGCGGTGTCAATCACGCGGTATGCGAGGCCGCAGCGCTGCAGCATTTCCTCTTCGAGGGACAGCAGCTTTGCGTGCATCTCTTCTGCCTGTTCGACGGGGCAGTAGACGAACATTTCAGCCTTGTTGAACTGGTGCACGCGAATAATGCCGCGGGTGTCCTTACCGGCGGAACCAGCCTCGCGGCGGTAGCAGGAGGACCAGCCCAGGTACTTCTTCGCGCCCTTCTCAAAGTCGAGAATCTCGTCGGTGTGGTAGCCGGCGAGCGCCACCTCGGAGGTGCCGACCAGGTACAGGTCGTCGCGCTCCAGGCGGTAGATTTCGTCGTCGTGCTTGACGTTGAATCCGGTGCCGTTCATGATTTCGGGGCGCACCAGGGTGGGGGTGGTCATCATGGTGAAGCCGTGCTCGGTTGCGAGGTCGAGCGCCATCCACATGAGTGCCTGTTCGAGGCGTGCTACCTGGCCCTTGAGGAAGTAGAAGCGTGCGCCGGAGACCTTCGCGCCGCGGGCCATGTCGATGCCGTCGACGAGCTCGCCGATCTCGAGGTGGTCGCGCGGTTCGAAGCCGTCAGCGGAGAAGTCGCGGGGGGTGCCGACCTTCTTGACGACCACGTAGTCGTCTTCGCCGCCGGTGGGCACGCCGTCGATGATGAGGTTCTCGATGCTGCTGATCAGTTCCTCGTATTCGGCGGTCTTCGCCTCGGAGGCTGCCTTCGCCTCGTTGACGCGGGCGGCAAGTTCCTTCGCCTGTGCGACGAGGGCGGGCTTTTCTTCCTTGGGTGCCTTGGCGACCTTCTTGCCGAAGGCGTTCTGCTCGGCGCGCAGGTTCTCGTATTCGCCGATGAGTGCGCGGCGTGCGGTGTCGGCTTCGAGGATGCGGTCGACGTGGGTTTCGTCCTTGCCGCGGGCTCGCTGGGAGGCGCGGAAGACATCGGGGTTTTCGCGGAGGAGGTTAATATCAATCACTGTTTTATCCTACCTAATCTTGAGGTGGGTTGTGGGCGGGGTTTGCGCTGGTGGGGCACGGGTAGGTGCGGGGGGGTATCTAGCGGCGGGCGGCTAGTTGGTGCCGCCGGTGGTGGTGCCGCTAGTGGCGCTGCAGCTGTGCGGGGCGGCCGTTCGGGAAGAGCGACTCGACCCATTCGTGTGCGGAGTCGAAGGAGCCGTCGGAGTGGATGCTGTCGACCTCGGTGTTTTCGTGGTCGGCGCGCGGGTAGGAGCCGAGGAACTTCAGCGTCGGGGAGACGCGGTGCAGGCCACGCAGTGCATCGCGCATGCGTGCCTCATAAATGTGGCCGTCGGCGTCGATGCTGAACGAGTAGGAGCCCATACCCTCACCGGTGGGGCGCGACTCGATGCGGGAGAGGTTCACGCCGCGCACCGAGAACTGTTCGAGCAGTTCCATGAGCGCGCCGGCGCGGTTAGCGGGCAGCGGCACGGTCAGGGTGGTCTTATCGGAGCCGGTCGGCTCAGGGATGTCGGCGATGCGTGAGAGCAACACGAAGCGGGTCACGGCGTTCTTGTTGTCGCCGATGTTGTCCTGCAGAACGTGCAGTTCGGGGTGGTAGGCGAGCAGCGCCGGGGAGCAGATTGCCGCATCGTAGGTGCAGCCCTCTTCGAGCAGGCCCACGGCAGCCGCGGCGGTGGAGGAGCCGGGCAGGTACGCTGCGGTGGGTACGTTCTCCTGCGCCCAGCCGCGCACCTGCGCCCAGGCGTGCGAGTGGGTGGAGATGGTCTTGACGTCCTCAATGCTGAGGGGCTTCGCGGCGACCAGCACGAAGCGGATCGGCACGAGCACCTCGCGGATGATGCGTACACCCTCGCTGGCTGCGATGGCGTCCAGGGTGGCGCTCACGCCGCCCTCCACGGAGTTTTCGATGGGCACCATGGCGGCGTCCACCTCGCCCGCGTTCAGGCGTGCGAGCGCGTCGGGCACGCTGGTGGCGGGGATGCGTTCGGCGTCGGCTGCGCCGGGGACGCTCAGCAGGGCGGATTCGGTGAAGGTGCCGGAGGGGCCAAGGTAGGTGTATCGCATGCCACTATAGTAGCGTCTGCCGTGGAGGGGGCGCCGAATTGGGTCATAGGTTACGGTCTTTGGCGGTAGTTAAAAGCCCCCACCAAAGTCGCTAACCTATGGTCGAAAAATTTAAGTCATGACCGAAAAACTTAGGTCATGACCGAAAGACCTAAATCACGGCTGAAACCGCTACCTCACGAACTGGCGTACCCGCGCGGTGTCCCAGTACTGGGCGGGCACGCCTCCACTCATGAGCTCACGGGCGATAGCGGCAGCCTGCACCGAGCCGGCCTCCGGCAGGGGCGCGTGCGAACCGGCAATAATGACGTTGCCGCGGCGGCGACCCTTCAGCATGGCGGAATCCGCCACAATGCACACGTACTCAAACACCTCAAGCAACGCGGACGCCTCCGCGCGGGCACCGGTCAGTGCCGGCCCGTCGCCACAGTTCAGGATGTACAGGCCGCCGGGCGCCAGCGACTCGGCGACGGTGCGGGTGAACTCGACGGTGGTGAGCGCCTCGGGAGTGGTATCCCCGGCGAACACGTCACGAATCAGCACGTCACGGGAAGCCGGGGCAAACGTGGAGGTGACGGCCCCCGCCTCGCCCACGCGAATCTTCACGCGCGGCGCCTTGGGGATGTCGAACCAGGCGCGCACGTACTCGGCGAGCTTGGCGTCCAGCTCAACGACCGTGTTGCGGCTGGTCGGGTACAGGTCGGCGAAATAGCGCGCCATGGAACACGCGCCGCCGCCCAGGTGGGTGATGCGCAGCTTAGCGGCATCCAGATGCTCCTCCACGTGGGAGGAGACGACCGCCGCGATCCAGCGCATGTACTCGAAGTCGAGCTGGCGGGGTTCGCCCACGATTACGTGGGAGGATTGCACGCCGTTAATGAGCAGCAGCCAGCCGTCAGCGTGGTAGCCGTCAGGGACCAGCTCCGCCTCACCCGTGGAGATGGGGTACACGCCAGCGGCGGCACCCTGCACGGGGGTGTTCTCGGTATCGTCGATGCGGTTCTTCTGGTTCTTCTGCGCCTTTTGGGTCTTCTGGGTTTTCTTGGGTGCCCTGCTCTTCTTCGCCATACCCACTAGCCTAGCTGACAAGCCTCAAAGCAACAGAGCCACCCAGTAGCCGCAGCCCGCACGCCCCTAGCGTACGCACCCGCAAGAGCCCGCCTTCGCAGAAACCGGTTGAGTAGACTAGAACCCATGGGATTTGTATGTCAGGGCCGCTACGCGCTCGCACCGATTGAACCAACCGACGCCGAAAAATACGTCAACCTGCAGCTGGACTGCATGGAGCAGACCTACGACCCGCTCTACTTCGACGCGCTCGGGGAAAGCTTCACCGCCCGCCACCGCGCCGAACGCAACGAATACCTCGAAGACTTCCACCGCCACATCTCCTCCCCCACCGTGCGTGGCTTCTTCGCCTACGACGTACCCGGATGGACCCCCGACGGCGGGCTCTCCTGCTCCATCGGCGCGCAGATCGACTGGGATAAGCCGGTCGGCCTGGCGCTCTCCCTGTGCGAACAGTCCTCCTGGGAACTCGAACGCGCCGACAGCCTCACCGAACTGCCCGCAGGCACCCGCAAACTCACGCACCTGTACACCCTCAACCACACGCACGGCACCGGCCTCGGGCAGGCACTCTACGAATCCGTCATCTACCCGGACGAAAACTCCTACCTGTGGGTCATGGCAGAAAACGAACGAGCGCTCTCCTTCTACGAGCGTCTCGGCTACCACAACGAAGGCGTGTACTTCCAAGCACGCGGCTCCTGGGCCCCCGGCCACAGCGTGCGGTACGCGCGCATCCTCAACCCCTAAACAGCACACCCAAACAGGGGAACAGCCCGCCCACATGACGCAGCGCACCGCACACCCTGTTAGGCGCCACCCTCACAACGCCTTAAGATAGAAGATGACCTATAAGCTCGACGCACCCGCGCACAGGAGCACATACACCCCTGCGCAGCCGCGGGACCCAGCGCCGAACATCCGCATAGAAGGAAAGTAAAACTATGACCACCGGTCTTTACCTCTCCGCTATGTCCCAGAACTCGGGCAAGTCCCTCGTCGCCCTGGGCCTAGCAGACTCCCTCATCAAGCGCGCAGACCGCGTCGGCTTCTTCCGCCCCGTCTTTGACGGCGCAACCATCTCTGACGACCCCGTAGCACGCCTCATCCGCGAGCACTTCGGCCTCGCTGAGGAGCAGGTCGGCGGCGCCGTCTCCATGACCGACGCCCTCGCACTCATCGCAGAAGGCGACACCGAAGAGATCTCCGCACGCGCAGTCTCCGCCTACGAGAAGGTCGCAGCAAACAGCGACGTCGTAATCGTCGACGGCGTCTACCTGCCCGCCAACGCGCTCTCCGTCGAGTTCGACCTGAACGTCCAGATTGCACGCGACCTGGGCCTGCCCGTCGTCGCTATCGTCGGCGCACAGGAAGCAACCGTCGAAGAAGCAGTCACCGCAGTTGACGTGGCACGCACCGAACTGCTCGCTTCCAAGGCAGATCTGCTCGCAATCATCGTCGGCCGTGCAGAACCCGAACTGCGCGAAGAAATCGAGAAGTCCGTCAAGCGCGGCGACGCAAACCTGCCCGTCTACGTACTGCCCGAAATCCCCGAGCTGAACGCACCCACCGTCGGTGAAGTTGCCGAAGCCCTCAAGCTCGACACCGAAGGCATCAAGGCAGAAGACCTCAGCCGCGATATTCACGGCATCAAGGTCGCAGCAATGAACGTCTCCAACTTCCTGAACCAGTTCGTCGACGGCGACTTCGTCATCGTCCCCGGCGACCGTGCAGACATCGTTGCAGCAACCCTCGCATCCGCACTGGCACCGACCTTCCCGGCACCCTCCGGCGTGCTGCTCACCGGTGGCCTGGACGCACTGCCCGGCAAGAACACCGCAGTCGGCTCCCTCATCGACAACGCACCGTTCCCCGTGCTGTCCACCACCAAGGACACCTTCAAGTCTGCACGCGCAGTCTCCCGCGTCCGTGGCGCCCTCGAAAGCGGCCACCAGCGCAAGCTCGCAGCAGCAATGGGCGGCTGGGACGAGCACGTCAACAAGGACGAACTGCTCGCACGCCTCGAAATTGAGCGCCCCGCATCCATGACCCCGCTGCGCTTCCTGCACAACCTCATCGAGACCGCACGCGCAAACCGCCGCTCCGTGGTTCTGCCCGAGGGTTACGACGTGCGAATCCTGCGCGCCGCCGAGATTATTGCTCGCCGCGACTTCTGCGACCTGATCCTGCTCGGCAACCCCGCCAAGATTGCCGAGATTTGCCAGGCTGAGGGTATTGAGCTGCCCAGCTCGATCCGCATCATCGACATCGAGAACAACGAGTACACCGAGGACTTCGCAGCAACCTACGCTGAGCTGCGTGCACACAAGGGTGTCACCATCGAGGCTGCTCGCGAGCGCATGACCGACCCCTCGTACTTCGGCACCATGCTCGTCTACAAGGGCATCGCAGACGGCATGGTTTCCGGTGCAGTGAACACCACCGCGAACACCATCCGCCCCTCGCTCGAGTTCATCAAGACCCGCCCCGGCACCAAGATCGTGTCCTCCGTCTTCCTGATGCTGATGGAAGACCGCGTCCTGGTCTACGGCGACTGCGCAGTGAACCCGAACCCCAACGCAGAGCAGCTCGCCGACATCGCGAAGGCATCCGCAGAGACCGCACGCCAGTTCGGCGTCACCCCCAAGGTTGCTATGCTGTCCTACTCGACCGGCACCTCCGGCGCTGGCGCGGACGTGGACGTTGTGCGCGAGGCAACCGAGATCGTGCGCGCATCGAACCCCGACTTCGCGGTTGAGGGCCCGATCCAGTACGACGCCGCTTCGAACATGTCGATTGCGTCGACCAAGCTGCCCGGCAGCGAGGTCGCTGGTCAGGCTACCGTGTTCGTCTTCCCCGACCTGAACACCGGTAACAACACCTACAAGGCTGTTCAGCAGTCTTCGGGCGCTGCCGCTGTGGGCCCGGTTCTGCAGGGTCTGCGTAAGCCCGTGAACGACCTGTCGCGCGGTACCACCGTTGAGGACATCATCAACACCGTTGCGATCACCGCAATTCAGGCACAGAGCCTGTAAGGTGCACGCGGCGCTGTAGCATGAAGGCTGCGGCGGTCCGTTGACATAGAAATCTCCCGCACTGGGCGGGGCATGCCGTGAAGGTGTGCTCCACCCGGTGCGGGAGATTTTTTGTAATTACGGGGATTTTTGGGTGCCGCTCCCCCGGTTAGTCTTTGCGGGTGCGGCGGTCGGGATTTGCTCGAAGGCGCACATAGTTAATCACGCCAAGAACAGCCATGCCCACGGCGGTCAAAACCCGGTCGAAGGCCGGCGGGAAGAGCCAGGTGAGGCCCGCATCCACGGTGTAGGCGATGAGTCGGCAGGCAAGGTAGGTGCACACCGCCACGAAGAGCGCATAGGCGACGATGATGCCGACCGGGCGGGGCTCGTAGCCTTCTCGCCGGGCGCGCAGAGCGGCACCCAGGGCGTTACCCAGGTACAGGGCGAGAGCGCCGACGACGACCACGGCGGTGAGGGCACCGTCGAGGAGCGTGCGCGGGGTCAACGGTGCGGTGCCTGCCTCAGAGAAGAGGTTGAGGATGCGCACCGCGGCGTAGGCGTAGCAGAAGATGACTGCCGCGCGGATGGTGAGGGGTAGGTTAGTCCAGAAGGTTTTCATGCGGCCCCTTTCGAGGTGGAGGGCGGGCTTCTGTCTGGGTGTTACCCCAAGGATACCTAAGAACGCCGGCCTGTGATGCGAATCAATAGCGTTTGGGCTGGTGTGTTGTGTTCAGTGGGGCGGGTGCGTGCGGAGTTTAATCGCCGAGAAGCCACATGTGTTTCGAAAAGCAACATGTTAGGTGGCTTCTCGAAACACATGTGGCTTCTCGAGGAGAAGACAGGTAGAGAATTTTTGTAATTACAGACTTTCACCGTCTCCACCCCGTGCCAATGACCACCCAAGCAGCAACAAACCGCCCGGGCTGCTAGGCTGCTGCTATGGACAACAACTCAACGCCCTCACTGCCGGACCTCGTTCTCCCGTCCGTGGTGACGACCCTCAGCCTCCCAAGCAAAAACGCCGCAACTGACATGCGGCTCCCGCAGGCGTGGCTGCTACGCTCCGTTCCCGACGAAGAGAACCGTAGCGCCGCCAGCGGAAAAGTCTACGATGACGCCCTGGAGTTCCGCTACGTTTACGACTCGAAAGTTCCTAATGGGCAAGGTATCCGAGAGGGTGACTTCGTTCTGATTCGAGATAATTCGATTCTTCTCGGGTCAGCCGTTATCCGAAAAATTGAGTCATATGAAGCCGATAAGGTTATGACGTATTGCCCCAACTGTGGGAGCACCCGCATCACCTTCAAATCCGATGGGCTGTGGCGTTGCGATGGAAAGTGCCTGAGAAGAGACAATCTCAAGCCTGAGCAGCGTCTGCATAAGAATCCGCCGCAGAAAACCGAGAAAGTTCAGCGGTTCATTGCCTACTACGGCGATACCTGGACTGAGCTCATCGGCGCAGCAGATAAGGACTCCTTCAAGGACCTGAGTGTTCCGGGCAAGTACAACACTCAGAACAGCATTGTCGCCCTCGATACGGCTAAAGTCCTTGACTGGCTTGAAAGTCTGAACACTTCGGGTATTCACCAGCTCAATCTTGGTGAGGCCCGCGGGATTCCCGTGAATCCTCGCGGCGGTTTTACGATGCGCATGGTCAGGGCTCGCAAAGGTCAGCCGCAGTTCCGCCAGCAGCTGTTGAACCGCTTCGGAAACATGTGTGCGTTTACGGGTGCTTGCCATACGGCGGCGCTGGATGCGGCGCACCTGTACAGCTACGCGCGCGAGGGTGAACACCGCGTGGATGAGGGTCTTCTTCTGCGCAAGGATCTGCATAAGCTTTTTGATAGTGAGCTGGTGGGTGTGAGTTCTTCGCGGACTCTTCTTCTGCACCCCGGTTTGGGAAATACGCAGTATCAGTCGTTGGCGGGTGCCCGCCTGAAGGTTGAGTTGCCTAACCGGGCTCTTGAGCTGTTGGATGAGCACCGCTCGGGCTTGAACTGGCTTGATGAGGCGCTAGTCTAGACCTGCTCTGGCTTAGGCCGCCGGACATACAAAAAGGAGGTGCGGTAGCTTTCGGGCTACTGCACCTCCTGTGCGTTTTACTGGTTATGTCTCACTGGTTGTGTCGGCGGGCGATAGCCTTACCGATTTCGTGCGGGATACCCACCACGAGGGCGTTACCCATGCAGAAGGCGCGGTTACCGTCACTCATGCCGGTGTCAGTCCAGCCGCGGGGGAAGCCCTGCAGCTGATCCAGTTCATCGGGAACGAGGCGGCGGTACGCACCGGAATCACCAACCACAACGTGCTTGAATCGGGAGGCACCCGAGCCTCCTTCGCCGGTCAGGATGGTGCGCGCCGGGCGGTCGAGCGGGTCAGGGAAAGACATTGAGCCTTCGGTGTAGAAGTATTCAAAGCCGCTCGCCTTATTGATGCGCTTTTCCTTCTTTGCGCCCTTGAGGTATTCCCAGGAAGGCACCTTGTCAGGGGCGATAAAGAACTGTTCCGGCACCTCAGAATCAGGAAGAACCACGTCACCGAGCGTCTTAAATTCGCCGCGGTAATCGGGCTCTACCTTGCTGGTGAGCACGGTGCCGTTCTGCATGACACCGGCAATCTGGAAGGGCGAGGTCTTAGCGCCGACTCCAAATTTTTCCGTCTCGTGGTAAGGGTCATCGGAGATGGTGAATTTATCGGCCTCACTGAGCTCTTCGAAGACGGAAAGAAGGCCCTCAGATTCTGCAGTTTTGACCGGGAACGCTTCCGCTAAAACACCGGTGTGGGTGATGCGGCGCGACAAATCCCATTCGGGGGCGTTGTGTTCGGCGTAAATGTAGACGCGCTTACGCTTCTGCGGGTGACCATACTCTGCCGCGTTGATAACGCGCCATTCGACGCTGTAGCCGAGCGCATAGAAGCAGGAGAGCATAATGGCGAAGTCACGGCCTCGCTGCTTAGCGGGCGACTTCAGCAGGCGGTCGACATTCTCGAGAACAACGTATTTGGGGGTTTTCAGTTCGAGTGCGCGGTGGATATCCCACCAGAGCACACCCTTCTTACCCTCAATGCCGTGCGACTGCGAGAGCGGCTTAGTAACCGAGTAATCCTGACAGGGGAAGCCGCCACAGAGTAGGTCGGCATCGGGAATTTCGTAGAGGCCCGCCTCAACGTCATCAAGCACGGCATGAATGTCGCGGTTTTCGAGGTTTGCTTCTTCACCGAAACGCTCCTGGTAGCAGCGTGCCGCGAACTGGCGGCCAACGGTTCCCGGGGGCTCCCACTGGTTCGCCCAGACGGTCGTGAAGGGGCCCGCGGAGGGCAGGGTCATGCCATTGGCGTTATAGCCTTCAAATCCTAAGCGGAAGCCACCTACACCGGCGAAAAGCTCGATAACTCGGATAGGCTGGCTACTGCTGGTGGTTTTCTGATCCATGAGTCAGTAGTCCTTATAGTCCTCTTGTAAATATATTCGAATACTAATACTATAACATAGAACAGCTATTCAGATCAAGTGGATTCGAGAAAAGCCAGTGACGAGCTAAAGAGCGCAGCTGTCGTATCTGACGTAGCATGAGAGCAAGAAACAGCACCGCCGCTACCCCTCACTTCCGGAAGGAATACGGACCATGAGCCTTTTTGATTACGACGATTCGAGTATTGAGAGCGTCCTCAAATACACAAATAGGGAGCTCGTTGGTCGCACGCTCTATGAGCTCTTGGAGAAGCACCAGAACTCTGAGTACAAGACCTATGAAGATAAGAAAAAGGGTACCCCCTCGACAGCTGCTCGGAAGGAAATTAGCGAGCTCTCCAAGGGAATCTACGGCAACCTCATTGAAGAGCTGTTCTATGGAATTAAACCCAATAGTTCCCCGGAACCCGATATTCCCAAAGCAAAGGTTGAAATCAAGACAACCCCCTACAGGGTCAACGCGAACGGCACTATTTCCGCCAAAGAACGTCTAGTTCTCAGCATGTTTAATTTTCATGATGAAAATCTAGATGATTTCTATCAGACGCACCTTTGGCAGAAGTGTCAAAACATTTTGCTTCTGTTCTATAAATATCGGAAGACTCGCGATATTTTGATGAATATCATCGACAAGGCCTTCCTTTTCGACTGGCCCGAAGAGGATATGCCGACCATTCTCGAGGACTATAAACGTATTGCCCAAAAAGTCCTGGAAGGGCGCGCGCACGAGCTTTCCGAATCCGACGGCATGTACCTTTCAACCTGCCGCAAGGGTGCCGGCAAAGACAAGGACCGCACTACTCAGCCCTATGGCCCCGAGCTGGCCAATAGGCGCGCCTGGTCACTAAAGAGTAGCTACATGACAACTCTCCTCCGCACCAAGGTTTTCAGTCAGGAGGAACAAGAGAGTATCGCTAAAGCAGCTCGGGATACTTCTAAACCTTTCACTCAGATTATTGAAGAAAAGCTTTTGAAATACCGGGGGCAGAGCGAGAAAGAGCTCTGCAAGGAGTTTGATGTCAACTTTAATGCCAAGGGCCGCAACAGTACTCTTGTGAGGAAAATTCTTGGCCTTTCTTCAGATGTTGACAATACCACTGAATTTAAAAAGGCAAATATGAACATTCGCGCTATTCGTGTTGATAAGAACGGACTCCCTAAAGAGGATTCTCCCTTTAAGACCTACCGTTTTATTGAACTAGCGAATGAAGACGAGTGGGAAGAGTCCCATATTTACACCGAGATTTTCTCAAGGAAATTCATGTTCGTTGTTTTCCGAGAGAATGAATCCGGTGATTTCTGCCTGGATCAGATCAAGTTCTGGGGTTTCCCTGAGCCCCTAGAGCCTGAACTGATGAGGGTATGGCAAGAGACGAAGGAAATCATTAATCGAGGTGTTGAGCTAACAGTCAAGCCGAATGGTGAGGATGGCTTTAAGGTCTCCACTAACTTCCCGCAGAGCAAGGTGAACAAATACCTCTTTACGAAGGTTCACGCCTCCCAAACCTACTACGAAGTTAAACCTGGCGAGTTTGTCGGAAAAGGCAAGCTCAAGGATACCGACGAGTTACCCGACGGTAGCCGCATCACGAAGCACTCCTTCTGGCTGCCCAAGAAATTCGTTCAGCAGATTCTGCGCGGCGAATGGGACTAATAACCGAATGTAAATGACCGCAGCAGGCGGCCCCGAATGTTTGAACATTCAGGGCCGCCTGCTTCGTATGGACTGCTCAGTGCCGGTGAAAATTCGGTCATGACCTAGCAATTTCAGTCATGACTTAGTGCCTTTGGTAATGGCTAAATCCCCAGCCCGAAGTCACTAACCCGCCACCGAAAAAGCTAAACCATAACCGGCTCCTGACTATCTACCTGGTGCAGAGAAGGATTCGGTCATGAGTTCCGAATTTGTGCCATAGGTTAGTGTCTTTGATCGTAGTTAAAAACCATGGCAGAAGACGCTAAACCATGGCACAAATTCTGCAGAGGCGGCGCCTCCACGTGCACAGAGATATTTGATGCATAAAGCATTGAGAAGCCCAAATAATGGCCAACCACCGCCATCATCCTCAAAAGAATGCAAACGACCGCAAACATGCGGTAGGGTGGTAACTGTAGTACTCAATAGCGCGCTGATGCGCTTGTTTGGCGTACTACGGGGCTGTTTTCCTTCCGGCAGTCGACGCAATCTGTGAATAACGGCCCGACTAGTAACTAAACAACACACCATCACCGACGATAGGAGCGTATCTTCTATGGATTCGACCATTTTCAACCGCCGTACCCTGCTGGGCAGCGGCGCACTTGTGGGCCTTGGGGCCCTGCTTGCGGCGTGTGGCCAACAGGCAAATAACGAGGCGGCAGCCACCGCCTCCGCTACGCCGAGCGAGACCGCTTCGGCTTCCGCGGCGGCATCTGACGCGACTTCTGCATCAGCTACTCCGAGCCCGGTCATTACCCGCGGCTACTCCGGCGGCTCGAAGGCGCCTGATGGGGAATACCGCAAGGCAGATGAATATGGTCCTGCACAGAACGTTCCTCTCCCTAAGGCTAAGCCGCAACAGTACCCTGAGACCTTCGCAGGTCTCCGCGAGATGATGCGTGACTGGATCAAAGCCCGCAACTACGGCATCCAGACGGGCGATATGCAATACGTGAGGCCGTACATGCTGGATACCTTCAAAAGCGATATCGAATTCCTCAACTCCATCGAAAAGCTTTACAAAGAAGGCGGCTGGGTTATCGAAGGAACCTCGGAATACCAGGCCGAAAGCGACCTGATGTATGACGAAGAAGCCAAAGAGTATTGGGTTCTCACCCGGCGCTTGTGGACTTACGGACTGTACATTCATCCGAATGGAAAAATGCGTAAACGGACCAATACCGGAAATGAAAACGAAACTTTCATGTTCCGTTACCGATACAAGGCTGGTTACTGGTTTTTGTCTGAGTACCGCTCTAATGAAGAGCTCCGCAAAGAGGGGCTCATTAAATAATGGGAAGTAAGACAGTTCGAGTATTCTGCGGTTCAATCACTTTTGCTCTGGTAGCCAACCTTTGTCCTCCGACGTACGCTCTGGAAGATACTTCAGATTCCAATAGTCACAGCGTCGTAGATATAGCCAATGAAGACGGTTATGCAACAGCAGATACCGATGAGGAAGTGAGCCTGTCCCCTGCCCCTGCTCAGGAAAATACTGCTGTATCTAGTATCAGGATGACCGCAGAAGAGCAAGAAGCTGCTTTTAAAGCGACTCATCATCTTATGCGTGATGGTAGGGGAAATGAATACTACGCTTCAACCACCGATAAAGACTCCTGCACCACCGCTGACGGCCAACCAGGACAGTACTTCCGTACCTGGATGATGCCTGACGACGGCAACGACTACACCGGTTACTACAATACCTCCGGCATCGGAACCTACTGCAACCCAGTAGAAACCCGCACCCTAACCGCCAACAACCCCGGAGGGCCTCGTAAACCGAGCCCAGCTCAAATGCTTCAAGAAATTGAAGACAAATTCGCTAACACCGATATTCGACCCCCTATCCTGAAACAGTCCTATAACTCCGGTAACGGCACCGGCAGGGCTAAGGGCGACCCGAATGTTTACAAGGGCGACAACGTCAATTTCTACGCTGAAGCTCCCACCGCTTATTGGGAGGGCGAGCTTTCGGCCGGTCATGTTGAAATCGAGTCTTATCCGGTGCAGATGACCGTCCAGTACGGCAACGGAGACGAAGGTAGGTCATACACCATTGGCGAGCCTATTTACCCGAAGTCCGGTTCGAAAGCACAACCGACTGCGACCAGTTATGTGTATAAGCGTTCGGGCAATTTCCACGCGTACGCAACGGTTTCTTATGCTGGCCGATACCGCGTCAACGGCGGCCAGTGGCAGGCTATGCGTACTGTCGTTAAGAAGGACACTGCTGAACCGTTGCTGATTCGTGTGTGGTGGGTTGATGTGGGTCGTGTCGGCGGCACCTGCGCCGAAAATGATACTCGTTGGGGCTGCAAGAATGATCCCACGATGGGCAAGAAGGATAACCCGAACCCGCGCCTACGCAAGGCCGATATTCGTACCGGTCAGCGTTGGCATCTGAATGACAGTGGCGATGGGGATACGGAGTATTCGTTGCACCGCGACTGGCCCGACATGTAAACCAGTTCTAACCCAACATATAGATAACCGCAGCAGGCGGCCCCGGATGTTTTACGCATTCGGGGCCGCCTGTTTTTATGTGCCGAAAATTGTGCCATAGGTTAGCGGCTTTGGTCGTAGTTAAAAGCCATGGTCGAAGACACTAAACCATGGCACAAAATCTGCAGAGGCAGCACCTCCACGCCGGTGAAAAATCGGTAATGACTTAGCAATTTCGGTCATGACTTAGCGTCTTTAGTGATGGTTAAAACCCCAGCCTGAAGTCACTAACCCATTACCGAAAAAGCTAAACCACAACCGGATCCCGCCTACCTGGCGCATCCGGGGCCGCTTGCTTTTTAGATAGAGATTTTCGATAGGTTAGTGTCTTCGCCGTGGGTCTTTAACCCGTATTAAAGTCACTAACCTATCGAAAGAGCCGTAACCTATCGGCGCCCCCCTATCGACGAGCCCCTCCCCGACCAGCCCGCACCCTCACCGCGTAACAACCCGTAACACCCCCTTGTGCAATACCCCCCTAGGGTATAGACTGGACTCATGGAAACCACCAGCAACCAGTGCTGCCACAGCACATCCGCCCAGGTCAGCACCGCATCCGACGCACCCACCAAGGAACAGGCAGAGGCGCACACCGGCGCATGCTGCGGCGGCGAGGCACCCGAAACCCAGTACGGTTACGCCTCCAACAAAGAGGCGCACCTCAAGCGCCTGCGCCGCATCGAAGGGCAGGTCCGCGGCATCGCCCGCATGGTCGACGAAGATAAATACTGCATCGACATCCTCACCCAGGTTGCCGCGGTCTCCAAGGCGCTCCACGCCGTCTCCCTGAACCTGCTCGAAGAGCACATCGGCCACTGCGTGACCGGCGCCGCCGTCGAATCCGAACGCACCGGCGACCCGACCATCGCAGAGGCCAAGGTCAAAGAGGCAACCGCCGCGATCTCGCGCCTCATGCGCAGCTAAACGCGCCGCAAAACACTCGGCGGCCCCAAGTTTTCAACCCATTACCGAAAGGAAATCATCATGAGCACCACCACCGTTAAGGCAACCGGCCTGACCTGCAACCACTGCGCTATGAGCGTCAGCGAAGAGGTTAGCGAAGTTCCCGGCGTGACCGGCGTGAACGTGGACGTCGTCAAGGACGGCGTCTCCACCGTCACCATCGAGCACGAGGGCACCCTCAACACCCAGGCCGTCGCAGACGCCATCGTCGAGGCCGGCTTCACCCCCGCTGTCTAGCGCGGCAGCCGGCTCGATTAGGAGTCATTATGGCTTACCCTCCGCAGTACATTGCGATGGTTGTTGGCGCGGTTCGCACCCTTGTCGGCACCGAAAACATACACCTGCGCGACGCTATTGCCCGCGTGGCCAGGCAGATGAATCTGGATGCGGCGCTGGTCGATTCGTGGGTGAAGCAGAGCCCCGAATACACGGCGCGTGAGGATGCACCCGGCGCCGCGCGACGTAGCGGCACGAGCGCGAATAAGCGTTCCGCTGAGCACGAGCAGGGCGTGAAGGCGCGTGAGAAGGCGAACGCTTCGCCGTTCCCGCGGGCTGCCGTGAAGCGTGCCTACGGCGTGTCTGATCGTGGCGCGAAGGTGACCGGTATTCGCCCGCACACGAGCAGGCCGGATGGACTACCCGGCGACCACTAAGCCGCGTTGATTTTCCCCTCGCGCGCTCTCGACGCCACACCCTAATACTGCGCCATACACCGCCCGGGGCGGGGTCTTTCGGGGCCCCTCCCCCGGTTTGGTGTGTGCCTTTTTCTACCCTCCCGTTTTTGAGTTTTGAGGAAGTATTGTGTCTTCTACACAGCCTTCACCAACCACCCGTGAGCCCTCATCACAGAGTGAGCGCTCTCTTTTTAATTCCGCCGGAACGACCGCAAAATCAACGGAGTCTACCCGAATTATCCACGTTGATATCCAGGGTATGACCTGTGCATCCTGCGTGGGTCGCGTGGAGCGTAAGCTCCGCAAAATCCCCGGCGTTGACCCGGCGGTGAACCTGCCCCTGGAGTCCGCGCGCGTCATCGTACCCGAGGGCGTGAGCGACGACCAGATCGTTGAGACCATCAACAACGCCGGCTACAAGGCGCACCTCAAGAACGGCCCGCGCGCGGGCGCCGCCACTGATGCGAGCGCATCCGACGGCGGCGGTCAGCACACCACCCCGAGCATGAAGGGCGGCTTCACCGACCGCATTATCTACGCGACGATTCTGGGTGTGCCCATCTTCTTGATTTCGATGTTCCCGTCGTTCCAGTTCCCGAATTGGGGCTGGGTCGTGGCGGTTTTGACTGCGCCGGTTGCGTTTTGGTGTGCTGCGCCGTTCCATCGTGCGGCACTTATTAATGCGCGTCATGGCTCGTCCACGATGGATACGCTCGTGTCCCTCGGCGTGGTCGTGGCGTATTTCTATTCGCTGGCGCAGCTGCTCATGAACCCGGCGTTGACGGCGCACGCGCATCATGCGGGCGGCAGCTTCTGGTCGATGTTTACCGGCCACCACGCGCCGCTGTACTTCGATTCGGCGTCCATGGTGACGCTGTTCCTGCTGATTGGCCGCGCGATTGAGCACCGCACCCGCCACCGTTCCTCGGAGGCGCTGCGCACCCTGCTGAGCATGGGCGCGAAGGAGGCGACTCTACTGCGCACCGATAAGCAAGGCGTGACGAAGCAGGTGCAGGTTCCGGTGGAGGATCTCATGCCGGACGACCTGTTCCTGGTGCGCCCGGGCGAGAAGATCGCAACGGATGGCGTGGTGGTCGAGGGTACCTCCGCGGTGGATGCGTCCCTGCTGACGGGTGAGTCTGTGCCGGTGGAGGTGCATCCGGGCGATACGGTCACGGGTGCCACGGTGAACACTTCGGGTTCGTTGACGGTGCGTGCGACTCGCGTGGGCGCCGAGACGACTCTGGCGAAAATGGGTGAGCTGGTGGCCAGCGCCCAGGAGACGAAGGCTCCTATTGCTCGCCTGGCGGACCGCGTTTCTGCCGTGTTCGTGCCGGTGATTTTGACGATTTCTGCGCTGACCCTGGTCGGCTGGTGGCTGATTTCCGGTGACGGTGCGGCGGCGTTCAACGCGGCGGTGTCGGTGCTGGTGGTGGCGTGCCCGTGCGCCCTGGGTTTGGCGACTCCGACGGCTCTGCTGGCGGGTACGGGCCGCGGCTGGCAGCTGGGCATTTTGATTCGTAATGCGCAGGTGCTGGAGGCGACGAGCACGGTTGACCGCGTGGTGCTGGATAAGACCGGTACCGTGACGACCGGCGAGATGTCCGTGGCGTTCTACGGCACGTTTGGCGATTATGAGTCGGCGGGTGACTTGTCCGGTATTTCGCCGGAATCCGCGGATTCCAAGAACGAGCGTTCCCTGTCTGTTTTGCGTGATGCGGCCGCCGTGGAGGCGCTGAGTGAGCACCCGATTGCCCGCGCAATTGCCGGTTTTGCCCGCGAGCAGGGCGTGCTGGCTGAGGGTGCTTCGGCACCGAGCGTGAGCGGCTTTGAGGGTGTCCCCGGAGGCGTGCGCGGCGTGCTGAGCGGCGCGGGTGACGGTGCCGAGAACGGCACCTCCCAGCTGGTTGTGGTGGGTACTCCCGAGTACCTGCAGGCGGCCGGTGCGCAGCTGAGCGAGGCCCAGCTGGCCCTGCTGGATCAGGCCCGCCGAGCGGGTCTGACGACCGTGGTTGTCGCCCGCGGCGAGATGCCGGACAGCGAGGCGCCCGATATTGAAGCCCCGAACAACACCCTGCAGCCGGTCGGTATGATTTCGGTTGCCGACACCCCCAAACCGGAAGCCGCCGAGACCATGGCGCAGCTGCGCGAGCTCGGCCTGGAGCCCATCCTGCTCACCGGTGACGCCCCGCAGGTTGCGCAGGCGGTCGCCTCGCAGGTCGGCATTTCGGCGGAGAATGTGTACGCCGGCGTGACCCCGGAAGGTAAGTCGCAGGTGATTGAGAAGTTGCAGGCTGCCGGTCACCGCGTGGCAATGGTTGGCGACGGCGTGAACGACGCCCCGGCGCTGGCTCTTGCCGAGCTGGGTATTGCGATGGGTTCGGGCACGGACGTTGCCGCGGAGGCGGCAGATATTGTGCTGACCCGCTCGGATGTTGCCTCGGTGGTGACGGCACTGCGCCTCTCCCGCGCTACGCTGCGCACCATTAAGTCGAACCTGTTCTGGGCTTTCGCCTACAATTCGGTGGCCGTTCCGGTCGCCGTGGCGGGCCTGCTGAACCCGATGATTGCAGGCGCGGCAATGGCATTTAGTTCGGTATTTGTGGTGCTGAATTCTATGCGTCTGACGGCGTTTAGGAAGTAGCGAAACATAACGCGAAATTGCCCGAACATTAGCTAATGAAATAGCCTGAACGAAAATTTCAAAAGCGCATTTTACCGTGCTTTTCGTGCGGTAAAAGATATAAAGAAATGCACCGCCCGTGTAAAGGCGGTGCATTTCTTTATATTTAGTTTTCACGGGCGGCGGCTTGAAAATCTCGCCGCAAGCCCGGCAAAAACCTTAGACCCAGGTCACCAGGTCCTCGATGGGGCGGCGGCTCTTCGGCGCGATCTCGTGAGCACGGTAACCGAAGGTCACAGCCACAGACACGCCGTACTCCTCCGGGTCGAACAGGCCGGCAGAGGCGAGCAGCTCGTTCACTGCCTCGTAGTTCATACCCTCGATGGGGCAGGAATCGATGCCGAGCATAGCGGCGCCGGTCATCATGTTGCCCAGGGCAATGTAGGTCTGCTTGGAGGCCCAGTCGAAGAGCGCGCGGTCGCTTTCCAGGACCTTCATGTCGTTCTTCTGGAAGTTGCCGTAACGCTCAAGTGCGGCTTCCATCTGCTCCTCGGTGAGGTTGCGGCCTTCGAGGGTGCGGCGCATCCACGGGGTGTCGTAGCGCAGGCCCTTCTTCGCGAGCAGAACGACCAGGTGGCTTGCGTCGTCGAGGGCTCCGGCCATGCCCCATGCGATCGGCTTGAGCTTTTCGCGCAGTTCGGGGTCCTGAATGACCAGGAACTTCCACGGCTCGGTGCCGACGGAGCTGGGCGACAGGCGCGCAAATTCGAGGATTGCGGCGAAGTCTTCATCGCTGACGCGGCGGTCGGGGTCGTAGGCGCGGGTTGCGCGGCGGCGGGCGAAAATTTCGAGGGCTTCTTCGCGGGTTACGGTCACGGTTTCATCCTTTACATGAGGGTTTCGGTACCCTGTCATGCTACACCCGTGGAGGGTGTGGGCGGCGGAAAATGTGGCGAGTTACGCTTGCAGGAAATACGCCCGATAAGGCATTCGAGGCGGCACCGCGAAAGCCCGGTTAAGCCGCCCGGAACCTACCTAGAACCTCCTACGAAACCCCCTACTCTACACCCGCCTTCATCCACACATCCGAGGAGGCGCGGCGACCGAAAATAACCGCGCGGATTCCCTGGAAGTACAGAATATACGCCGCCCACAGGCCGCAATACCCGGCGAGCGCATCCATGGCACCGGCGCCAACAGCCCAGTGCAGGCCGAGCATGACCGGCACGTACATGACGAGCATGATGAAGCAGCCAATCGCCAGGTACTTCACGTCCTGCGCGCCCATGAGGATGCCGTCCAGGGTGAACACGTACGCGGCGATGGGCTGGCCGAGGGCAATGATGACGGTGGCGATGGTGAAGAGGAACGCCACCTGCGCGTCCTGCGTGAACATCCAGGAGCCGAAGAAGCCGATGAGCGGGCAGATCAGGCCGGTGATCACGCCGTAGATGAGGCTCATGCGGAGCAGCCGGTTTTTCAGCTGGCGCACCTTCGCACGTTCGGATTCTACGTTCAGGTCGCGTTCGCCGAGCTCCTTGCCGAGTAGCGCCTGCGCGGCGATGGCGAGGGAGTCCAGGGCGTAGAGGAAGAGGTTAAACACGCCCATGCCGAGCTGGTAGGCGGCGGTGTGTTCGGTGCCGAATCGCGCCACGACGAACACGGTCAGCAGGGAGGCGATGCGCATGGACAGGGTGCGCAGCATGAGCCAGGAGCCGAGCGAGAGCACCGAACGCATACCGGCTGTATCGGGTGCCCAGCGTACGGCGTGTTCGCGGGTGCCGCGCATCATGACCACGCCGAGCGCGGCGGCCATACCCCACTGGGTGAGGGAGGTGCCGGTCGCCGAACCTGCCACACCCCAGCCGACCGGGTAGATGAGCAGCCAGTTCAGCGCAATGTTCACGACGGTGCCGACGGTGGCGACTTTGAGCGGGGTGACGGTGTCTTGGAGCCCGCGGAGCGTGCCGACCTGCGCGAGGATAATCATCATCGGCGGAATACCCCACAGCGAATGGTGCAGATAGTCCAGGGCGTAGCTGATGGTTTCGTCGGTCGCGCCGAGGCCGCGCAACAGCGGGTCTGCGAAGGCGTATCCGGCGATCATGAGGAGCATGCCGAGGCCGAAGGCGACCCACACGCCGTCCACGCCGATCTGCCAGGCGCGGCGCAGGTTCTTCTCACCGAAGGCGCGCGCCACGGCGGGCGTAACGGAGTAGGCGAGGAAGTTCATGAGGCCCACAACCGTGGTGACGAGCGTGGCGGCAATGCTCATGCCCGCGAGTTCCGCCTTACCGAGCTGGCCGATGAGGGCGGAGTCGGTGAGCACGAAGATGGGTTCGGCGATGAGCGCGCCGAAGGCGGGTACGGCGAGGGCGAGGATGCGCCGGTTCAGCGAAGGCTCAGCGTTGTTGGTGCTGGGGCTCGCGGCAGTATTCTTCGCGGGCGCGCCGGACGCAGTGCTACCGGATTCAGCGCCGCCGGGTGCAGTATCACCGGGTTCAGTATTCGGGTGCTTCTGTGTGCTCATCCTTCTAGGCTACTCCCCGCCGCCGCCGCGGGTGCCTGCGCGCGGGGCGGGGTGCACTCTGCGAGATGGGCGCGCGAGATGGGCGCGGCTATGCGCCTCGGCCGCGGAGTTCGTCGAGGGCGCGGCGTTCCTTCTTGGTGGGGCGGCCGCTGCCTCGTTCGCGTTTGGCGACGGGAGGCATGGAGAGGTAGGCGGGGCGCGGGCCGGAGAGGTCCTCGTAGCAGGTGACGGCGATAGGCGCGCCTACGCGTTTGACGAGGAGTTTTTCGACTTTGAAGACGCGTCCCAGCCGGGGTAGCGCACGCGCACCACGTCGCCCTTCTTGAGTTTTTGGGAGGGTTTGGCGGGGGCGTCGTTGACGCGCACGTGGCCGCCTTTACATTCGTCGGCGGCGAGAGAGCGGGTTTTAAAGATGCGCACTGACCAGAGCCAGAGGTCGAGCCTGGCGCTGGTCAGTGCATTGGTGTCTTCTGCGGTCATGTGTTCATTGTGGCGCGCGGAGGGCGGGGCACCAAATCAGGTGCGCCCGCCTGCGATTCCTACCTCTCCGCCGTTTTCGCCGTGGTGTTGCGGTATCTTCGCCGCAATCTCACCGGGCAAATCCGCAGCCGGCACCAAACCCGCCACGCGGCAGAAAATTTTCTGCTGCACGCACCTCCCTATTGAGCGCAAACCCGCCTCCACTAGGGGTATTGTTAAGTCACCTTCTCAAGAAGTGTTCTCAAGGCCACATCGTTCGCGTGGTCTACGGGGGGGGTGTGGCCGCGACGCCACGGGCTCCCCGTAACAGATTGGATATACACCATGTCAGCTTTGAAAAAGCTTCTGGCGGCTGCCCTCATCAGCACTGTGCTGTCTTCTTGCTCCTTCGGTCCCACGTTGGAGAAGGATGAAAGCGCCCGAGCAATCTTCGACACAGAAAATGACCGGGTGATCCTGCCTCTGGACGCATACAACACCGCCGGCAAGGGCGAATACTTCACCAAAGCCCTTGAGCTCGCCCGCAAAAAGTGCTTTGCCGAACACGGGCAACACTACGAGATGTTCGTCCCCACCGAAGGATCCGGCAGGAACCTCGGCAGAACCTACGGGATCTGGAACGTTGAGCACGCCCAAAAATACGGCCTCCACGAGCGCGAAGACTCAAATACGCTGGACCTCTCCTCCCCTGCCGCCTCATCCGACCCTGGGAAGGATGTCCGCACCGAATGCTATCAGCGCGCCGTCGATGAGATGAAGCAAATTGGAGAGATACCCTTCGGAAGCAGCACGTTTACGCGTTTGGAAACCGACGCCCGAAATGCCGCAGGCGATAGGCAACTCAAAAAATCTCTCGACGACGAGTGGAAGCGATGCGTCAAGGATAAGGGCCTCACCCCCGATAGTGAGGTGACCGTTAAGGAAGAAAAGAATATTCCTCAGAGCACCGTCGCCTCCGAAGAAGAAATTCGAATCGCCACCATCCAGGCACAGTGCAATCAGGATGTAGGCCGCTCGCAGAAGCTCTACGACCTGGAGGCGCAGTACCAGAAGCCGCTCGTCGCCAAGAACCAGGCAGCCCTGGAGAATGAGCTTAAAGAATTCAAGCGCCGGGACGAGCAGTTCAAGCAGTACGTCCTCGACAACCAATAACAGCGAATAACAGCCGGTTGGCC
>NZ_CAXOQT010000004.1:0-108013 GCF_964211445.1 Rothia mucilaginosa
GTTTCTTGGACTTTAGTTTTGTTGTCCAAGAAACGGGAGGCAGTTCAGAGTTGGATGCGGGCGGGGCTTTTTCTGCGTTCTCAGAGCGTAATAGAGGGCATATATGAAGGTGCCCGTGGGGTGTTGGGAGGCGGGGGAGAGGCATGAAGGGGAACTTGAGGGAACTATAAAGTGGTACGTGAGACTTTAAGGTTCACTAAGATGAAAATGGTGAGCCAAAAATACCCATGGAACACCCTATATTTTCTTCAAATGCAATCAAAAGATAGGGTTATATGTCCTCGTGTGTCAGTAGATGGGCACAAAATCCCCGAATTGGTCTGCATTAAACCTCAACTTAAGGGGTGGTTTTATAACGATTTCATTACAGTTGTGCAAAGGTGACGGTAAGCGGGCTAAACATCCAGGGGCAAATGCTAGCCTTTTAGCAGTCACACCCATGTATGGGCCTACTGCACCTTCAAAGACGGGGGCGCACCACGGTAGGTTCAACACCGATAATCAGAGATCGAGGAAAAATGTCGAAGACTACCCGTCGCGTTTACAAGATCGCAGCAGCGGCAGCCTTTACTGCCGGTTCCGTGGCAGCAATCCCGGCAACTTTCGCGGCAGAAGCACCCGCTGATCAGCAGCAGCAGGTTGTCGACCAGAAGGCAACCGCTCAGACTTCTTCCCTGCCTGGCGGCAACGCAACCGAGACCCCCAAGGCTGAAGCTCCTAAGACCGAGGCACCCAAGGCTGAGGCAACCGAGGCACCCAAGGCTGAAGCCCCCAAGGCTGAAGCTCCTAAGACCGAGGCTCCCAAGGCAGAGGCTACCGAGGCTCCTAAGGCTGAAGCTCCTAAGGCTGAAGCAACCGAAGCACCTAAGGCTGAAGCACCTAAGGCTGAAGCTCCTAAGGCTGAGGCAACCGAAGCACCTAAGGCTGAAACCCCCAAGGCTGAAGCTCCTAAGGCAGAGACTCCTAAGGCTGAGACCCCTGCTCCCGCAACCCCGGAGCCCACCACCCCCTCCACCCCGGCTCCCGAGGTGAAGCAGGCTAACCCCTTCGTCTCCATCGAGAACGCACGCTTCTCCGGTGATGCGCAGTTTAACACCGTGAGCGTTGTTGGTACCGGCTTCTACGGCGAGAAGGTCGGCCCCGGCGTTCAGGTCAGCATCTACGCGCTGGATGAGAACCAGCAGATTACCGGCGACGTCATTACCACCGTGTCCGTGTCAGCGGACCAGATTCAGGATGGCTCCTTCAAGACTTCCTTCACTGTCGAGGCAAGCAAGCTGCCCGCCGGCGCTTCCTACGCTCTGGTTGCTGTGAGCAACCCTCAGGCTGCTCAGGCTGACCAGAAGCTCGTGGCTCTCTCCTCCTTCAAGGTCACCGAGTCCACCTCTCCCGAGGCGCCCAAGAACGAAGAGACCCCCGCTCCCGTGACCCCGGCACCGGAGACCCCCAAGGCTGACGAGACTCCCGCTCCCGTGACCCCGGCACCGGAGACCCCGAAGGCTGACGAGACCCCGGCACCCGAGGCTCCCAAGACTGAAGCACCCAAGGAAGAAACTCCTGCTCCGGAAGCACCCAAGACTGAGACCCCCAAGGCTGACGAGACCCCCGCTCCGGAGGCTCCCGCAGTACCGGAGAACGCAACCCTCACCACCGAGGACGCTTCCCTGGATCCGAACGACCAGTACAACGTTCTGACCTTCAATGGCTCCGGCTTCACCCACGAGTCTGTTGCTAACGGCGTGCAGATTGCAATCTTCCGCCTGGATGCAAACGGCAACATCACCGGTGAGGCTCTGGCAACCCACGATATTCCTGCTTCTGAAATCGTGAACGGCACCTTCCGCGTCAAGGTCAGCGTTCTTGCTGAACTGCTGCAGCCCGGTTACGCCTACGCAATGGTGGCAACCAGCGACCCCAACGGTCTGGTACACCAGGTTGCAGTCACCACCGCTACCGTGAGCGATGCGAACAACCCCGCACCGACCCTGCCGGCAGCTACCGAGGACGATAACACCACCGTTCGCGATAACGGCGACGGCACCACCAGCGTCTTCACCGCTGAAATGCGCGAAGACGGTTCGGTTGTCGTAACCGAGACCCGCATGCCTTCTTCTCAGGCACCCAAGGCTAAGGTTGGCAACGCATCCGCTGCTACCTCTTCGAAGGGCCACGGTCTGAGCACCTCCGGTACCAAGGGTTCGACCTCGACCTCTTCGTCGGCTTCTTCCTCTTCGAAGCAGCAGCTGGCACACACCGGTGCTGAGGGCGTTGCAGGTATCGCAGGCGTTGGCGCCGCAGCTCTGATTGCTGGTGCCGCACTGATGCTCCTGCGCCGCCGCAGCCTCTAATAGCTCAGGCTCTATAGCCAGGCTCCGAAAATCTATGCTCACCGCACGGTGAGTGTGGCAAGTGCCGTCAATACTCTGAAAAGGGTATTGGCGGCACTTTTGCGTGCTAGCAGTTTTGTGTTGAGCTGTTTTGAAGTGGAGGGGGGTGGCAAAGCGTGTGCGGCAAGCTGGGGAGAGGCGCGGGTGTTCTCTTCCGTTGTGGAGGTGCGGGGTGGAGGCACGGGGCGGTGTAGCGAAATGATTTTGCTGGGTTATTTGGCGTGCAGTTATTGGTACGCACTCTTTTAGGGAATGCGCATGGAAAAGCGGTGTGACCTGCGATTTTTTCACTTAAAAGAAATAAATTAAATGCATGAATGTGCAGAATATTTTTATCTCAAATCCATTAAAACTGCATATGCATGCAATAAAACCTTGAGCTTCAAGGGAGAGTTGAAAAATTTTACCTAGTCCATGCAGTTTGAGTGCTCTTGATGCTGTTCTGGAGGGTAAAAAATATGCTGTGTGGGTTATTGCACAGGAAAATAGTTGGGACGTAAAGCGTCTTTACAGCAATAACAAGAAAAGTATTGTTAGTGTGGAATTACCGATAAATAGAGCGATTCCCTTCGCGGTAACTTCCACCATTACATGAACGTTATGACTAGTCCGTACGTTATAGCGGTCAATCCCGAAGAGACACCCGTCCAGCTTCGATCCGTGGCACCCTCCGGAGGGTATCGTTCACACTCACAGAAAAGGTGTGTCCCATGCCCGAACCCGCTCACTCAAAAACCCGAGCAACAGCTGCTATTGCTGCTTCCGTCCTCTCCGTCACCGGTGTTGGTGCTGCGCACGCAGATGTGCAGGTGCAGAATACCGGCGGAATGGCTTCACCGACTACGGTGGAACCCGATAACCCTCCCTCCGAGGCAAACGCAACCCCCATCGAAAACGTTGTTGCCCAGAATTCCCCTCAGGTGTACGTAGAGCAGGGCGTTGTCATTAACCCCGCACGCTCCCAGAGCATCACCGTCAGTGGTGAAGGATTCACTGGTGGTCCTGTTGAGCGGTACGGTGTGGCAGTGTACGTCAGCGAGTACCGCCAGTATCCCCTCTACGCGCTGGGCCGTGGTTCCGCAGTGACGATGACCCTCGTGCCTGAGCTTGATGTAGAAGGTGGCCGCTTCAGCACCCAGCTGACCCTACCCGCAGGTACCCTCGACCCCGACCAGCAGTACGTCGTGGCAACCGCCGTGGTTGACCCTGCCAAGGGCTACGCGACGGAGGATCCCTCCTATAACTCCTCCGCACCCCTGGAAATGCTGCCCACCAATACCCAGGACGAGCCGCTCAATGTTCAGATCCTCTCGGGTCAGATGGAAATCCCGCAGGAGAAGAACCTGGTGGTCTACAAGGTTACCGGTCTGGGTGAGGCGCAGGCTTTCGAAGTGATGACCTACGTCTACGCCCTGGATAGCCAGGGTAACCGTATGCTGCTGGCTGTTTCTCCCGCACGTGCCGACGTCGTGAACGGCACCCTCCTGGACGGCATTGAAGTGCCCGGATCCATGTTGGAAGAAGTGCAGGGTGTCCACGAGAACCTGCGTTACGTGCTGAGTGTTGAGGTTGCACCCTCTGCTGCTAATGGTTACACCGCCCAGGAAGTTGAGGTTCCCTTCATGAATGGTTGGAATGTACAGCACGGCTCCGCCCCGGTTGCCACCGCTGAGCGCGCAATGGCGGAGCAGGCACAGGTTGGGGATGAGGTGCAGGCCGCCCAGGCTGAGCAGGCTCAGGCCGACCAGGGTACCCCGAGCGTTCAGTCTGAGCAGGCAGTTGCCGTGAGCCCCGTCGAGCAGTTCGACCACGTACTGCCCGAGAACGACCCGCGCCGCCACTACAGCCTGCCGCGCAACACCGTCTTTGACCGCGTCCACAACACCACCGAAGAACAGACCAACAACACCGCTAACCCTGTGATGACCGCCCGCCTGCACGTAGAAGAAACCGTAGTCCCTGAAAACGATTCCGCGAAGACTCTGACCCTGCGCGGCGAGGGCTTCACCGGCGTTAACTCGGTGCACCTGATGGTTAATGCTGTCGACGAATACGGCGTAGCAACCGGTGGTGTGATTGCTTCGGCTGATGTCTCTGAGATTGACGCCTCCGGCGCTTTCACGGCCCAGGTACAGATTCCCGGCTCGGAACTCAAGCCCGGCACCACCTACCGCGTGAGTGCTGTAGCGGAGGATGAGCAGGGTACCGTGCGCATGGTCAACGGCGGCTTCACGGTTGCGCGCGATAGCGTAGATAACGCGCCCGCAACCCCTGAGCAGGATGCACCTGCGGCTGAGGCTCCTGCAACTGACGCCTCGGCACCTGCTGAGCCCACCGAATCTGCATCTGCCGATTCTGTATCTGCAGAGCCTGCTCCCGTGGCTGATCAGGCTTCCGCCACCGAGCAGAAGGCAGGGGAGAGCGCCCCCGTTCAGAATGCTTCTGCTCAGAAGGTTGAAGCACAGGCATCTGGCGGTCAGAAGGCTACCGCCGGTACCCGGCAGAAGCGTGAGCAGCTGGCGGCTACCGGCGCCTCCAATATGTTGGTCATTAGTGCTGCTGGATCGCTGTCGCTACTTGCTGGTATGCGCTTGAGCCGTCGTCGCCGTAGTGAGATGTGGCTCAGTTCTCGCCGCTAAAACACGTGAATTATTGCTCCACTAGGCAAAATATGCACAAAGATGAAGGGGGTGCCCGAATTGTAGGATTTGGGTACCCCCTTCATCTTTAACTTTTTCTAAGGTTATACCTATAATTTAGAGTGCTGTCATAGACGGTACTATCACTCTTTACCGCCTCGTTTACCCGGGGTGGGGAAACGCTGTGAAGCGCCTCCGGTCACCGATATTAGAGAACCGTTATTCTGCGCCTACTTCCGACCTTTGGGCGCAGGAGTCACACGACGATTCATCACACTCACTCACGAAAATAGGTGACCATGTTTTCCACGCAGCGAACTGCTCGCGGCGCGGCGCTAGTAGCGTCTGCTGCCCTCGGTTTGGGCGGCTCCGTCGCGCCTGCAACTCTGGCCCCCGCAACCTTTGCATCTGCCGCTCATGCACAGACTCAGCAGTCCCCTAAGCCTGAACTTCCCATCGCCGTTGCCACCGATGTGGTTAGCCACAACATCACCCTGGACTTGGTTGCTCAGAGCAAGGACTACACCCTGCTGTCGCTGACCGGCGTAACCTCTCTGGAGAATCTAAAGGTTCGCCTGGTCGCTATTTCCGTTGATGACGGTCCCGTGGCAGCTATGACTGTGCCCGCCTCCCAGATGACTGCCTCTCTGAACGATGAGGGTGCCCTGGAAGTCAGTATTCACCAGCGCCTGAACGTTGAGCAGCCGTACATGGTTGAGGTGCTGGACCTGCGCACCAAGGACACCGTTTCGGTTGAGTTCATGCCTGAGCACGGTGTGACCGTTGACGAGATTCTGGCGAGCCGCCAGAACATTTTCTTCCCGGACACCCCCGGCGTTCCGCGCGCTAACCGTGTGGAGGCGAACCCCGCTCCCGAAGTGTCCCTGAGCCCCAGCGCATCCCCGAGCACCGCGAAGGATAGCCCGCACCCGACGGTTGCCCCGGCACCTTCTGTGGCACCGTCCGCATCGCAGAGCGCTTTGGCGCGTCCTTCTGCGAGTGCTTCCGCCAGCGCCTCTGATTCGGCGAGCGCGTCTGCTGCTGATGCGGCGCCCGCTGAGGTGACCGAGGATCGTCTGCTGGTGCACTCCCGCTCCGATCAGGCTCCCGCGGAGACCCGCGAGGCGACCCTGGAAATTTCCACCGCAGAACTGCGCGGCTCGGATGAGCTGCAGCCGATTAGTGTGCGCGCTAGGAATGTTGCGGAGAGCGGCCTGGGTTATGACGTGATGGTCTTTGAAATGCCCGCCGATGGCGGTGCGGTGGGTTCGCCGCTGGCGACCACTCACGTGAGCCCGCAGCAGGTGACTGATGCTTCTTTCTCTGCTGATTTGAAGGTGCCCGGAACCTCCTTGCATGCGGGTAAGCGTTACCGCGTGGTTGTGGTGGGTGGTGACTCCACCGAGGAGCTGAAGCTCATGGCAACCAGTGCTTTTGGTGTGAGCGTGATTCAGCGTGCTGTTCCTGTTGAGCCGGCTCCGAAGCCTGCGAATACTACTGCTCGTCCGGTGATTTCTGATGTGAATCAGCGTGTGGGTTCTTCGGCGCCTTCGGGTCGTGCGAGCTCTTCGGTTGACTCGGATGCCTCGGCGGAAGCTTCGGATTTAGTGACCGATTCTGTTGCCAAGATTCCTTCGGTGGATAGCGCTCTGGGCTATATTGTGCAGGCGCAGCAGTCGGCGCATGCGATTACCGCGCAGGCTCGTAGTTCTGTGGCTGAGACTGTGGTGGCTCCTTCGACGATGGTGATGTCTGGTTATGCGGTGATGCTACCGGGTCGTACCGTGGTGAACTTGTTGGGTTATCAGTCTCCTGAGGGGGAAACGGTGACTGTTGCTTCTCCGCAGGAGAATGTGGGCGCCGCCGGTTCGGGTAGCTTCTATACGCGTAGCTCGAAGTCGCGCGGTGATTCTTCTGGTTCCAAGCTGGAGGCGAGTGCTCAGGATAACGGTCCGCTGCCGGAGGGTACTTTGCCGCTGAGTATTGCTCTGCTGGGTTCGGTTGCCTTTGTGGGTACTGCTGTGGCGGTGAATGTGTATCGTCGTCGCCTTGAGGGTGTTGAGGAACTGAGTGCTGAGTAGTTTAGTGCATCCGTTTCTTGGTGCTGTTTAGTGCTGTGAGGCGTGTGGGTGGCTCCTTGTAGGGGAGTTGCCGGGCGGGAGGCGCTCTGTCGAGTGCGTACTGAGTGGGTGCGTGTTCGGTGGGGCGCCTTTTGCGTGCCTGGGGGTTGGCTCTGTTATACAGTGACACTGTTCTATAGTGGCACTGTTCTATAGTGGCACTGTTATACAGTGGCTCTGTTGCGCCTTGGGGCGGTGTAAAAATTTCTTTTTAGTGCACTGCTGGGAATATTTTATAGCATTCGAATTTTGCGTTATTTATATCTCAGTAAAGTATTTAATTCCCTTTTATTTCGGCAATTGTTGCGGCATAAAGTTTTAGCATATGAATGCAATGCAACAATTAGTGCAATATCCGTGTTAGGCTAGGATGTAACCGACGTACTAGTGCGCAAATACTTGGATAGAAACACCGGGCTTGTGGTGAGCCCTCCCTAGTCCACGCTTTGCGCTTGTATCGATTGAAATGGCACACATGACTATCGCTCGACTTCCGAAACGCATTCACGCTCTTTCGCTTGCTGCCGCTTTAGGTGCAGGCGCTTTTGTGCTTCCTAGCGCCTCCGCAGTAGAGGCTGAAGCAATTAATGTGAATGATTGCCTGTCTTCTCTGATTAATAGCGAATTTGATTCGAGATGCCCCTACGAAGACCTCGAACTTGAAATCGACACCATCGAGATTCGCGTGCAGTCCATTAAGGACGGTCAGGCAACCATTAAGCTCGCGCCCCTCTACGAAGGCGGCTACGTGGGCGACGCCTCCAAGGTGTACCTGGTAGTGCAGTACTACGGCACCACCGGCACGGTGCTCGGAACTGACACCTACGAGCCCTCCGCTCTGCAGGTTGAGCGCGCTGACGACGGCTCGATGCTCGTCACCTTTGAGATGCCGCAGATGCCCCAGGAAGGCTACTACTCCATGAGTGCCATGGACCTGGTGACCTCCGATGCGGGCTACGGCGAATTCATGATCTCTGAGGGTTCCCTCGTTCCGCACACTATTCCGGTAGAGGACGACTCTGACGAGGTGATGGTGGACAAGAAAGAAAACGCCCACCAGGTGCCCACCATTGACGACCTGAAGGCGCTAGAGAAGCTTCGTGAGGAGGAGCAGAAGAAGGACGCTGCCTCCGATCAGAAGGGTAGCAAGGATAAGGTCAAGGTTGAGGCGCCGTCCGAATCCTCGGAAACTCCGAATGTTACGACCCATACGCAGAAGCTGGAGCAGGTTCCCGGTGGTTCCACCTCTTCGCGTGATACCCAGACCCTGAACGCTTCGGCACTGAAGGTCGCGTATGCGGAGGTTCGTTCTGATGAAGCTACCAAGCCGGTGACCATTAGCGCTGAGCGCCTGCCCGCGAATGAAGCAGGCTACGACCTGATTGTGGTTGAGACCGATATGAGTGGCAACCATAAGGGTGATGCGCTGTCCATTACCCACATCAGCTCTGACCGTATTGTGAACGGCGCGTTTAAAGAAGAGATTGGCATGCCCGGTTCTCTGCTGAAGACCGGCTCGGTGTACACCGCCTACCTGGTACGTTCCGACGACACTGACTATGCCGAAGAAGTTGTCTCGGTGCGTTTCAGGGTGAGCGGCGAGGCGGCCGGTGATGCAACCTCCTCGAAGAAGGATGAGCTGCCCCGCCAGGATGCGAGCGCATCGCTCACGCCCAGCGCCAACGCGGCTGAGTCAACCGGCGGCACTCAGAGTAGCCCCTCCGCTGCTACCAGTGTTGTCTCTACCCGTTCGGATGCAACCCAGTCGGGCTCCAGCCAGTCTGCCACGAGTGCGCCCCGCTCCACCCTGGATGCGGTGAATGCCATGTCCAAGGCGCAGGAGGCGAAGGCAGAGCGTCAGCGTCAGGCTCTGCAGACTTTGGCTCAGGCACGCACGATGACCCCGCGTTCGGCTTTTGAGCCGACTCGCACTAACCAGGTTTCGGCGTACAGCTCGGGCTCTGATCTGGCGTCTATCGCTGTTGCTGCGAACCTGGACGCTCTGACGGATGAGGAAAAAGTAGCTTCGGCAAATTCCGGTAACGGCAATAAGAGCTTTACGCCCGTCGTCCATTCGGAAACTAATAACCGTTCTGCTTCTGCGAACTCGAATGCTGTTCAGGTGTACTCTAACCCGAGTACTGACCGCCAGGAGGGCGTGAAGGCTGCGGTTTCCACTGCGGCTCCTGCTAGCGAAGAGGTTGCTCAGCACGGTGTAGCTTTCTGGGCTCTTGGTGGTGTCGGTTTGGCGCTGGTGGTCGGTGCCTCCTGGATGGCTCACCGCCGCGGTTTCTTGGGTGGCTAATGCGCTAATCAGGCGTTTTTTACCAGCTCTGTATAGTATGTTTTTCGTTTCATGAGGAATGCTCGCCCCCGCTATCTGCAGATGCAGATAGTGGGGGCGAGTCGCGCGTTCAGGGTGTTCAAAAAAACTCTACCCACGCGTGAATAAATCTTAAGGTTCGTGATAGGGTTGAAATAACCGATAAATAGATGCGAGCTATTGTCAGGTCTTCACCACCTGAAATACGAAGCGGAGCACGGTACGACGAATCCGGAAGCATGACGCTCCGATGGGCTCCGTGCAGCACGTGAAGAACGAGCAGTAGCGCGCACATTTCCACCATGAAAAGACGCATTGCATGAGTATTTATTCAGCGAAGCATCGTATTGTCACCGCAACCGTTTTGGTTGCGGGGCTTCAGTGCGGGCTTGTTGTACCCTCTGTCGCGACGGAGGCACCCGTCACGACGCACTCTGCCGTGCAGAAAACCACGACCCTGAACGCCACCCCGGATCAATCTGAACAGAACTCCGGGGGTCAGGGTGCCGCCTCCAAAATCACTATGAAGGCGCAGCTCAAGGATGGTGGCTACCTTCTGCGCTGGACAGGCTTCCCTGAGGGGCTGGAGGCTTCCAGCGTTCTGGTTGACGTGAACTTCTACACCCCTTCCGGTGAGTACGGCGGTTCCGTCCTGGAGAGCCCGACCCTGTCTGAAGGCACTAAGGAGGGGGAGCTTCACCTTCTGATGAGCCCCGCGTCGGACTCGAACGTCGTGTACGTGATTGTTCTGGAAGATACCGCCCACGGCGCCTCTTACGATTTTTTTGTGACCGAGCAGGGGAACCGCCTGGTCGAGACCACTGATCCGCGCAACGGTAAGGCAAAGCCCACCGAGCCGCCGGTTGATATTGAGCGTGAAGAAGCAGAAAACGGCGAGGCGACTGCTCAGCCGACCCCCGAAACGGTGAATCTGCCTTCACCCACCGCTACGTCACCCACCGCCACTGACACGGTTCGCCGTACCGTAGATAACTCGCAGAACCACGCTTCTGGCCAGTACGTTGTCTCCGAAGACACCAGCGTGTACGACCCGATGAACCAGCGCGATGGCAAGGCACACATGTCTATTCAGGATTCGCAGGGCAACTCCCAGGATGACACGAAGCCCGTCACGGTCCGCGCCACGAACTTCCCCCGGAATGACAAGGGCTACGACCTGATCGTCATGGAAATCGACTCCAACGGCAACACTGTTGGTGATGCGCTCGCCATTGTTCATGTTGGCCCGGAATCCATTTCTGCGGGTGTTTTCGATGCTGTGATTGGCGTGCCCGGTGCGTCCCTGCAGATCGGTAGGACCTACTTGGTAGCGGCTTTCGATGCTTCCGGTGACGGTAACCTTCAGCTCAATACGGTGCGTTTTACGGTGACTCAGGCATCCACTGAGAACGGTGGAGTGTCGTCTGGTTCTTCGGCTAAGAACGAGGGGAAGCCTGTTGCGGCGCCTTCCGCGTCTTCTTCGGCTCCCGCTGATACTGCGGGCGCATCCGGTACGAAGGCACCCGCTGCGGGGTCTAAGAGTAAGACTCGCGGAATTCAGGCCGACAGTGCTATGGCTCCGGGCACGAACGACGCCACGATTTCTATTCCGCGCCCCTCGGGTGGTTCTGCTACCGAGTCTTCCTCGGCTCTGGGGTACCGCACTGAGGAGGCGCAGCCTGTTCAGGTCGCGACTCCCGACTCTAACCTACCTTCGGGTACCGATTCGGCGGCGCAGTCTCGCCGTGCCGCGATTCTCAATGGGTCCTCTTCGCAGGTGCGTACCGAGCCCGGATCGCCGAATGGTGTGAAGGCGTCGGAGGCGCAGATTACCCGCAACTTGGATAAGAGCTCGCCCCTTCTGCCGATTTTGGTGACCCTGGGTGGTGGCCTGATTCTTGGTGCCCTGGGCATGTCGCGTATGCACACCTCGAAGAAGGATTAGTCGCGTAGGGGTGGGGGAGTAGCAGCCCCTGTTGCCTGTTGAGATGTGCTGGTGTGGGGTAGGTGTTTTACCCCGTCAGTGTGCTGTGAGGTGCTTTGTCATAAAACGGTTCACTTGGTGTGTATCTTGAGAAATTCTCACACTGTCGATATAGTAAGCCTGTCCTAACAATGTCGATAGCATGGATACACACCAATGAAGATTTTCACATCTGGCACCCGCCTCTCCAAGGGAGCCTGCGCCCTCGCCGTCGCTGGCGCTGTCGCCCTGCCCCTGGCACCCGTTCTCGCCGAGAACATTAATATCGCTGCCCAGAACGTTACCGCGCAGAACGTCGCAGCTGGCGACCAGGCAAGCACCGGCGCATCCTTCGGCTGGGGCGTGCGCGCCTCCTTCCTGTCCTACAACGGTATGCCCCGCGAAATGACCGACGGCGCAGCCTGGGACGCAACCGCAAAGCAGTTCACCTTCACCCCGACCTCCACCACCGTCTCTGAAGACGGCAAGCAGGTCACCCTGCAGGCTTCCGGTCGCCTCTGGTTCACCGGCCACTGCGCTGAAGGCCAGGACCCCGAAACCGGTTGCGCCCTGAACCTCACCTTCTCCAACCCCCGCGTGGAACTGAACCTCGCGGACGGCACCGGTTCCCTCTACATGACCGTGCGCACCAAGAACTACGCCTCCGGCAAGTTCGAGGGCCCCAAGGAAGTCAAGATGGCGACCCTGAGCACCGGCACCGCCAAGCAGAGCGAGAAGGACGGCGTAGTTAGCATCAGCGGCATCTCCGCGAACCTGACCGCCGACGGTAACCACGCCTTCTCCGACTTCTACAACGAAGGCGCCAGCCTCGACCCGCTGAGCATCTCCTACACCGGTAACGCAGCTAACACCCCCAAGAGCGCCTACAGCGTCGCCGAGTCCTACAACACCGGCGCGGGCGTGAACCTGCCCCAGAACACCGCACGTCTGGGCAAGAACCACATCGTTCACGTGGCACCCCCGAGCTTCAGCGGCGACACCACCTACACCGTGCTGACCAGCTCCAACCTGAAGATGACCGACACCGGCGTCTTGAAGGCAATCAAGGGCGTTTTCGCTGTGGACGCTGACGGCAACCGCATGCTCGTCATCGGCAGCGAGACCAACAAGCCCGAGCTGTACACCGTGACCGCTGAGGGTAAGCTCGTCTCCTCCGGCACCTACTCCGATGTAGACCTCGGCGCCAACACCGTCAAGGCAATCGGCTACAACCCCGCCAACAACACCTGGGGCATCCTCAGCATCGACGGCCAGGGCGGCGGCAAGCTGACCATTATTGACGCATCCGGCAAGGCAACCTCGCAGGCTCTGCCGAAGCCCGACTCCATCGACCCGCAGGTCGTGAACGCCTACTCGCTCGACGAGTACTACGGCGACTCGTTCTCCACCAACACCGTGACCCTCGCGCCGCTGCCCGACGGCAGCTTCGTGTACGCGCCCTCGACCTCCATCTACGATGCGTCTGGCGAAAACGTGGTCCAGAAGGGCCACCTGCTGCACCTGAGCAGCGCCGGCGTGTCCCTGGTGCCGAACTCTTCGCCCGCGGGTTACGACACCACCCTGTCCTCGACCCTGGTCAGCCCGAAGGGGTACATTTACCGTTGGAACAACTGGACCGGCGGTAAGGTGCAGATCCTCAAGTACGAGAACGGCACTTTCAGCGTGGTTCGCGAGTCCGCAACCCTTGAGGGCTTCGAGAAGACCGAGGTTGCCACCATGTTCCTGACCCGCGCGGGCAACGTGGTCGTGGTGGATGCCTCCGGCTCCCGCCTGGTGTTCATGGATGACACCCTGAACAAGGTGAACGAGGTCGTGCTCTCCTCGATGCGCAAGACCGACAAGAGCGGCGGCTACAACGCCCTCGAGCTGCCCAACGGCGATATTATCTACCCGACCAGCTTCGAGAACCCGAACACCTACGAGGATCAGCTGTGGCTGAACCGCTTGGCGGCGAACTCGGCACCGGCTCCGGAACAGACTCCGGCACCTGAGCCGACCAAGTCTGCTGAGCCGACCGTTGCACCCACTGTGGCGCCCTCTGCTGAGCCGACTAAGGCACCTGAGCCAACCGTTGCTCCGACTGAGGCTCCTTCGGCAACTGCAGAACCGACTGTTGCTCCCACCGTGGCACCGACTGCGGAGCCCACCAAGACTGCAGAGCCGACCGTCGCGCCTTCTGTGACTGCCGAACCGACTGTGGAGCCCTCGGCTACCGCAGAGCCCACTGCGACCGCAGAACCGTCTGCAGAGCCGACCGTGGAGCCCTCCGTAACCGCTGAGCCCACCAAGACTGCAGAACCCACTGCAGTGCCTTCGGAGGCGCCCACCTCGCCGTCTCTGCCGACCGCATCCGTGGCACCCAGCGCCTCTGTGGCTCCTTCTGTAGCTCCTTCTGCAACCCCGAGTGCTTCTATGTCCCCGAGCGCATCGGTGAGCGCGTCCCCGACCGCGGTTCCGAGCGTTCCCGCCGTAACCCCCTCGATGAGCGCGTCTGCATCGGCGTCCGCTAGCGCATCTGCTTCTGCGAGCGCTTCGAGCTCCGCAAGCAGCTCCAGCAGCGCTTCGGTGACCGCATCGGCTAGTGAGTCGGCTTCTTCGAGCGCTTCCGCGAGCGAATCCGCTTCGGCATCCGCATCTGAGAGCAGCACTGCCGATCAGAATGTTGCCGGCCACAACGGCGGCTCCAACGGCGGTTCCGGCACGTCCGGTGACTCCGGTGTGAGCGGTTCCAACGGAGGTTCGTCCCTCGGCAACCTCTCGAACGATAACCTCTCAAATGGCGGTTCTTCCGCAGGCGGCTCCTCGAGCTCGACCTCCGGTAGCTCCTCCTCGAAGCTGGCGCAGACCGGCGCATCCGGCGCAATGTTCGCCGCAGCAGCCGGTGCCATCACCCTGGCGGCTGGTACCGCCCTGGTCGTGGCACGCCGCCGCAAGAGCAACTAACCCGTTCAGCACGCTGAAACTTTAGTTTTCGCGTAACACCCCGCTTCGCCACTCGTGTTTATGAGTGGGGGAGCGGGGTGTTCCTTTCATACAATGGAACTATGACTATTCTGAATGTAATCGCAACCTCTCACGGCACCGACTCGGCGTCCGGCCGCGAAGCTATCGCGCTGATTCGCGAGCAGATTCAGCGTCTGCTGGCTCAGCGCACCGACGGTGTGGAGTATCGTGTTCACGCCGCCTACGTGGATGTGGAGTCTCCTAGCGTTGACGACGCCGCAGCCTCCCTGCCCAAGGACGAGCCTTGCGTCATCGTGCCGATCCTGCTGTCGACCGGTTTCCACACTCAGGTGGATCTGCGTCGCGCCGCACGCAATAGCGGCATTGAGCGTATCAGCATTGGTGAGTCTCTGGGCCCGGACGCCCGCCTTGCCGCGCTGACTCGTACCCGTCTGGAGGAGGCTGGCTGGGCTCCCGGTGAGACTCCCGTGGTGCAGGGCGCCGCTGGTTCGTCTCGTGCTGACGGTCGCGCGGATATGAGCCGTGCCGCTGAGCTGCTGGCTGAGGAGCTGAACGCCCCGGTACATCACGGCTTCATTGCCGCTATCGATCCGAAGTTCCACGAGGTTGTTGCCGAGTACAAGCCTGAGTTTGCCGCAACCTACCTGCTGGCGGAGGGTTTCTTCGCCGGTAAGATGCGCCGTGACGCCGCTTCGACGGGCCTGCCGGTGAAGGTCGCCGCGCCGCTGGTGAACGCGCAGGATTCTGCGGCTGCCGCTGTGGTGGCAGAGTGCTTTATTGACCGCATGGATGCGGCTATCGCCCAGCTGGACGCCGCTTAAAGCTGTTCCCCCAGCCTAGTGTGGGGCTTTTGAAAGCGCATACAAAAAACCTCGGGAGCACACCTCCCGAGGTTTTTTGTATGTAGCTGAAGTAGCTGAGCGCTTAGGCGGTCTTGAGGTAGACGTCGCCGTCGCGGACCTCTACGGGGTAGACCTTGATGGAGTAGGAGGGGTCAGAGACGCACTCGCCGGTGGTCAGGTCGTAGACCTCCTTGTAGAGGGGGGAGGTGATGGTGGGGTTGCCGTTCTTTTCACCGACGATGCCGCGTGCGAGGACGAGTGCCTGGCTGTGCGGGTCGAGGTGGTCGCTGGCGAAGATGCCGTGCTTGGTCTTGTAGATGGCGTACTGGTAGCCGTCGACCAGGGCGACTTCACCCCAGTTTTCTTCGAGGTCAGATTCGGCGCAGATGCGTACCCAGTTGTCTGCCATGGGGGTTTCCTTTCGAGGCGGTGGTCTGCGCCGTGCGGGTGCAGGACACAGTAACGGTTCGTGTGTTCTTTGTTTGGAGTTTACCTTATGAAACCCACATTGGGAAATAGGGCACGCGGGAAAGCTAAAGGTTATTTTTACCCTAAAACCGGAGCATAAAATTTCATAGATTAGCCTTACCTAAATTAAGTTTAGGTAAGGTAAGAATACCCTATTTCAGCCCGGTATTCCGCGGATTTTTTGGAAAATTTTCCCAAAAAATACGGATTTTCGATGCTTCGAGCCCGCGCTAGAGTGTACGATAAAAGTCGTAGTTAAAAACGCCTTTTGACTGCCTGGAAAAAACAACATAATCCCACACAAAAATGTTTCGTAATTTTCAGATGCATTCTAAAGAAGCGGGCGCTCCAACTACTCGGTACGCACCAGGTACGAGCCCAACGGTACGGAAACTAGGAGTTCCAGTGCCAGGCATGCTCCAGCCGCGAACTGAGGGTAGGTAAGTGCCATGAACTACCTGCATTACAACTAGGAAGGAAAATCCATGTCGCACACCCCCCGCAACATTCTCGTTGTCGGCGCAGGCCCCGCTGCGTGGCGTTTTGTACGCGCGTACCACGAAGGCGCTGAAGCTGCCGGTCGCGCGGCGGACACCATCACCGTCCTCAACGACGAGCCCTACACCCCTTACGACCGCGTTGCTATTGAGCAGCTCTTCAAGGACACCGAGAAGGACCTGACCCTCGGTGATCCCGAACTGTGGAATGCAGAGAACATCAACCTGGTCAACAACTGCCACGCAGAGAAGCTTGACCGCACCCGCCGCGTTGTTACCGACACCGAGGGCAACGAGTACCCCTACGACGTGCTGGTCTTCGCAACCGGTTCCCGCGCGGTTCGTATCCCCATTCTTAACTCGGACGCCGCACACGTCTTCCGCACCATTGACGACGTGAAGAACATGGTCTCCGAGGTTAAGCGCCTGCAGTCCACCCTCGGCCGCGCACCCCGCGGTATCGTCGTCGGTGGCGGTCTGCTCGGCCTCGAAGCAGCTGAGGGTCTGAAGGACCTGGGCGCAGAGCCCACCATTCTGGATGTGGCTCCCTGGCTGCTCTCCGTTGAGGTTGACCAGGGCGGCGGTTACGCCGTGAACGCCCAGATTAAGGCAACCGGCATTGACATTGAGACCGGCGTGTACATCTCCGGTATCAACAAGGACGCTGACGGCAACGTCGTCTCCGTCTCCATCGCAGATTCTCCCTCTGAGGATGCAGAAATCCGCACTCTGCCCGCCGACATGGTGGTCTTCGGTGCTGGTATTCGCCCCAACGACGAGCTGGCACGTGACGCTGACCTGGCACTGGGTGAGCGCGGCGGTATTCTCGTCAACGACGCATGCCACTCCTCCGACGAGCACATTTGGGCTATTGGTGAGGTCGCCTGCGTGCTGGGTCGCACCTGGGGTCTGGTTGCACCGGCTAACGCTATGGCTGACGCTGTGGCAGCTAACCTGCTCAACGACAATGAAGAAGCTCAGGTTGAAGAGTTCGACATCGCAACCAAGCTGAAGTTCTCCGGCGTTCAGGTCGCTGGCTTCGGTGACCGCCGCGGCACCACCGAGGGTTGCCTCGAGGTTCTGTTCGCAGACCCCGCACGCGGCATGTACCAGAAGATCGTGACCAGCGGCGACGCAAAGACCCTGCTCGGTGGCGTGTTCGTCGGTGACACCGCTCCCTTCGACTCCCTGAAGCCCCTGCTCGGTCGCGAACTGCCCGCTGAGCCGAACGTCTATCTGACCGCTGCTGGTGGCGGCGACGGCATCCCCGACACCGAGCTGCCCGACGACGCAATCCTGTGTTCCTGCAACAACATCAGCTTCGGTGCTGTCCGCGAGGCTATCGTTGACGGCAACCACGATGTTGCATCGCTGAAGTCCTGCACCACCGCGGGTACCCAGTGTGGTTCCTGTGTTCCGATGCTGCAGAAGACCCTCGAGCAGCAGATGAAGAAGATGGGTCTGACCGTCTCCAAGGCACTGTGTGAGCACTTCGACTTCTCCCGTGCGGAGCTGGCTGAGGCTGTGCGCCTGACCAACCTGGACGACTTCGACTCCGTGCTGGCACGCTTCGGTCACGGTGGCGACGGCTGTGCTATCTGTAAGCCGACCGTTGCGTCGATTCTCTCCTCCTTCCGTAACTCCTACGTTCTGGATGCTGGCCGAGGTGGCCTGCAGGAGACCAACGACCGTGCGCTCGCGAACATGCAGAAGAACGGTACCTACTCCGTCGTTCCGCGTATTCCCGCAGGTGAGATCCCCGCTAAGAAGCTGGCTGTTATTGCAGAGGTCGCTGACGAGTTCGGCCTGTACGTGAAGATTACCGGTGCACAGCGTATCGGTATGTTCGGTGCTCGCCTGGAGCAGCTGCCCTACATTTGGGAGCGCCTGGTGGATGCCGGCTTCGAGTCCGGTCAGGCATACGGTAAGTCCCTGCGTAACGTGAAGTCCTGCATGGGTTCGACTTGGTGCCGCTTCGGCGTTCAGGACTCCACCGGTATGGCAATCCAGCTGGAGAACCGTTACCGTGGCCTGCGTTCCCCGCACAAGTTCAAGTTCGGTGTTTCCGGTTGTAACCGTGAATGTGCTGAGGCACAGGGCAAGGACGTTGGTCTGATTGCAACCACCAACGGCTGGAACCTGTACCTGGGTGGTAACGGTGGTGCAAACCCCGCTCACGGTCGCCTCTTCGTCAAGGACGCTTCGAGCGAGGACATTATCCGCTACATTGACCGCTACCTGATGTACTACATCCGCACCGCAGACAAGCTGCAGCGTACCGCTCGCTGGCTTGAGGATCTGGATGAGGAGCACGGCGACGGTCTGGCACACCTGCAGTCCGTCCTCATCGAGGACTCCCTGGGGGTGTGCGAGGACCTGGAGCGCGACATGCAGCGTCACGTTGACTCCTACGAGGACGAGTGGGCAGCAACCCTGAAGGACGAGCGTCGCCTGCGCCGCTTCCGTGCCTTCATCAACGAGCCCAACGGCAGCGACGAAGGTTCGCACCTGTACGTGCTGGAGCGCGAGCAGATTCGCCCCGCAACCCCCGAGGAAATTGCGGCGGCAGAAGCTGGCGAGTCCGACACCGTCCTGCTGACCGGTGCCAAGATTCCCGTGGGTAAGCCCAGTGACCTCAACCCGGTCCCGGCAGCGTAGTATGTGCCCGAAGATTCCTCCGTTCCCGCCCCGCGAGTTCGCCACTATTGACGAGGTGCTCGCGGGCGGGGCGCCCGGGCACACCCTGGACGATAGCGTGACGGAACGCGGCATTCTTCTGCCCGGCGAGCCTGCTGAGAACCCCGGCAAGGTCTACATTGTGGGCGGTGGCCCCGGTGCCGCTGACCTGCTGACCCTGCGTGCGGCACGTGCCCTGAGCGAGGCGGACGTGGTTCTTCTGGACCACCTCGCCCCGCAGGAGTACGGCGAGTATGCACCGAACGCCCTCATCGTTGATGTGGGCAAGGTTCCCGGTAAGCACGCTGTTCCGCAGTCCCGCATCCAGCAGCTCATGATTGATTACGCGCTCTCGGGTAAGACCGTGGTGCGTTTGAAGGGCGGCGACCCGTACGTGTACGGTCGCGGTGCTGAAGAGCTGGATGCGTGCATCGCCGCCGGCCTGGAGGCTGAGGTTATCCCCGGCATCACCAGCGCCATCGCGGTTCCTGCGCGTGCGGCGATTCCGGTGACCCTGCGTAAGGTGTCCTCGATTTTCACCGTCATTTCTGGTCACTCCGGCCTGTCGGAGACCGAAGTTTCGGCGGTTGAGGCGACCCTGCGCGCCCAGGGCACCGTGGTACTGCTGATGGGCGTTCGTACCCTGCCCGATACGGTGGCGTCTCTGCTCTCTCGTGGGATTGAGGCTGACACGCCGCTGGCAACCATTGAGAACGGTTTCTCTGAGAAGGAGCGCGTGACTGTCACGACCCTTGAGAACGCTCAGGTGGATTGCGCATCGGTTAAGGCACCGGCTATTACCGTCATCGGTGAGGTCGTGCATTATGCTCGCGATAATCAGAACCGCTTTGTGAGCGAGGTTCACGAGCGTCTGCGTGAGCGTTCCACCTCTTAGAAGGCGGCGCACCCGGTAGCTATGCGCTAGATAGTCCAGCTACGCGCCAAATAGTATTGCACAGCCCCGTATCCTTGGTTTTCCTAGTTGCCAAGGAGCGGGGCTGTTGCTGTGTCCGGGGATATGGTGAAGCTGCTGACGGTGCAGACAACGTTAATGGTGCCGGCTCTGCCGATGCTTCGGGTTTGGAAGACCTTCAAAGTAATATTGAGAAACATCTGCGAACCTTCTGTAAATACACCCTAAATTGTGGTTAAGCTGAAACTAAGAACAACCCAATGGAGGGAGCGTATTCTATGGCAGAATCGACAGTTCAACACAAGCGCTTGGGTGCGGTGCCGACCAAAGTGCAGGGCGGGGAGAAGCCCTCAAAGCAACCTTCCGGCTCCCAGAACTACGCGCAGAAGGCGCGGGTCTCACGCGAAGCCCTCAACGAGCTACTTGCACCCGTGCAGAAGCGTATCTATGCCGGTCAGGCAATCGCGCGCTCTCCGGTATTGCAGCTATCTGGCCGTACATCGTGCTCACACGCCTCGGCGACCTGTTGCTGCCCGCCGCCGGGGGAGCGAACATCCCCGCCGACCGCGTGTGGGCGCAGGTGCAGGAACTTTTCGCCGCCTTCGGCCTGCAGATTGGTCTGTACTTCGTGGCTCTCATGATCACGCACCTGGCCGATGTGCACCTCAAGACCCACCTGCAGCAGCACATCCTCACCCACCTGGGGCATGCGCCGCTCAGCTGGTTCTCGTCGACCTCCTCGGGGCGAGTGCGCAAGGCGTTGCAGGGCGATACGACGACCATCCACACCCTCATCGCGCATAAGCCGGTTGAGGTTACCGCTGCGGTCGTCACCCCGCTTGCTTTGCTCGTGTATAGCTTCACGCTCAACCCGTGGCTGGGTTTGCTCACCATCGCGACCTTGCCGCTGTACCTGCTTGGGCAGATGTGGATGACTCGCGGCATGGGTGAGAAGACCGCCCATATGGACGACTACCTGGCTGAAACCAGCGCCCGCGCTGTCGAGTTCGTGGACGGCATTGAGGTCGTCAAATCCTTCGGTAAAACCGGTGCCGCGCACGCCGCGTTCGCGCAGGCTGCCCGCCGCTTTGCTGACTTCTACTGGGATTGGTGTGGGCCGCTACTGAAGGGTTCTTCGCTCTCCACGGCGGTTATTTCGGTGCCGGTTGTGATGCTCGTGAGCCTGGGCGGTGGCGCGCTCATGGTGCAGGGCAACCACGCTTCGACGTCGCAGGTTATGGTGTGCGCTCTCATCGCGCTGGTTATTCCCCTGAGCCTGGACGTCATCACGAACACGGCCTGGTCGTACCAGATGGCTGGTAATGCTGCTCTACGCCTGGTGGACCTGACCCGCGTGCGTGAACTGCAGGCCCCGCCTGAGAGCGCCGATAGCGCTGATGCGGGTGCCCCCGGTACCTCTGAGGAACGCACCGGTGTGCATTTTGAGGGGATCAGTTACTCCTATCGCACTGAGGCTCCGGTGCTTTCAGCGGCTCCGGCGCTTTCCGAGGCCCCCTCGTCGTCCGGCGAGGATGGTTCCGCGGCAACCCCATCGGCGGTGAAGGCGCTGGATGGGGTAACCCTGAGCCTCGCGCCGGGTACCGTCACCGCGCTTGTGGGCCCCTCCGGCAGCGGCAAGAGTACCCTCGCCACCATGCTGGCACGGTTCCAAGACCCCGATGAGGGGCGCGTGCTCATCGACGGCACGGACGTGCGCACCATGAGCGAGGAGCAGCTGTACCGCACGGTCGCTTTTGTGCTACAGCGGGCACAGATTCTGCGCGCCAGCATCCGCGATAACATTCGCCTGGCTGTACCCGATGCCGACGACGAACGGGTCATTGAGGCCGCGCGCCGCGCCCAGATTTGGGAGGACATTCGTGAGCTGCCGAACGGCCTGGACTCGGTCATCGGCGAGGACACGAACCTTTCGGGCGGACAGAAGCAGCGCATCGTTATCGCCCGGGCACTGCTCACCGACGCGCCCATCCTGATCCTGGACGAGGCTACCGCCAACACCGACCCGGATTGCGCCGCGCAGATTCAGCGGGCTCTCACCGAGCTGACCCGCGACCGTACGGTGCTGGTCATCGGGCACACTGCCCAAGTGGTTGCTGGAGCAGACCAAATCTGCATCATGGAGGGTGGTCGCATCACCGCGCGCGGAACCGCCGAAGAGTTGGCAGAGCACCCCTATTGGCGTTCACTCAGTGGGGGAGAGCCTTCCCGATTCGTCGCTGAGGACTTGACCGATGACGAATCCGAGGAAGGAGAGAACCGTGACTAAGACAGTTGCTAAATCTGATGACACTATGAGCAACACGGTAAGCACCGCCGCGTACCGCGCCGCCCGTCGGGAGGCGTCGCACAGCGCGGTCGGGTACATGCGTGACCCGCTCCTTCTGCGCCAGTACCGGGGGCTCCTCAACGACCGGGGTAACGCCCAGCTGAGCCGTGCGCTCGCCTGGGTGACTGCCGGCGGTATCGTGGAGGGCCTCGTATACCTTGCCATTATTCCCACCGTGGCGGCGCTCGCATCGTCTGCACCGGCATGGGGTCTCGGGCTGGGAGGCTGGCTCACCGTGCTGGGCGTATGCGCCGTCGTCGGCGGGGTGTGCACCTACGCCATGAACCTGGGCGCCTACCGCGCCGCCCTGGAAGGTCTGCGCGTCATGCTGGTGAAGGTGGGCGATCGCCTGGCGAGCCTGCCGCTGGGCTGGTTCGATGCGGGCCTGAACGGGCGTATGTCGCGCCTGGTCACTGAGGGTCTTATGTCCATCGGTACGGGTATCGCTCACGTGGCGGTGCCGGTTCTGCGTAACACAATCGCGGCCCTCGTGCTCATGGTGGGTGTGCTTATTTGGCAGCCAGTGCTGGGCGCTACCCTTGCCGCCTCGCTACTGGTCATTGCGGCGCTGACGGTGCTTTCAAACCGTCTGGAGCACTACTCGCATTCGCTGACCGACCCGCTTGAGCGTGAGCTATCCTCGCGCATCGTGGAGTACGCTTCGTGCCAGGGCGCCCTGCGCTCCGCGGGCAGGAGCGGCAATTATGAACCGCTCTACTCGGCTATTGAGCGCAGTCACGGCCGTCGCGTGCGTGCCCTGTGGATTTCGACTCTTGCCCTCGTGTTGGGTGGCATGAGCACCCAGATTGTGGCGGTTTCGCTCATCTACGTGTCGGTGCAGATGGCGCTGACCGGCTCGCTTGACCCTGTCTCGACCGTGGTGTTCATCGGCGTGATGTTGCGCTTCACTCGCGCGATTCAGGACGCGGTCAGCTTCCTGGTGGGCGCGGAGAGCTCGCGTATCCCGCTCGCGGACGTGCACGAAATCCTCTCGTCTGAGCCGCTCCCCGTACCCGAGGAGCCAGCGCACCTGAGCGACCCTGGCAGTGTGAGCGTTGAGAATGTGAGCTTCTCTTACACGCCGGGCGTTCCGGTGTTGCGTTCGCTGAACTTCACCGCCGAACCGGGGTCGCTCACAGCTATCGTGGGTCCTTCCGGCAGCGGTAAGACCACGGTGTTCAAGCTGCTGGCCCGTTTCTGGGATGTTGATTCCGGTACGGTGCGCGTGGGTGGTGTGGATGTGCGCAAGCAACGCACCGAGCAGCTCATGGCTCAGCTTTCGATGGTTTTCCAGGACGTGTATCTTTTCGACGGAACCCTCATGGAGAACATTCGCGTGGGCCGTGAGGACGCCACTGACGAGCAAGTGCTTCGGGCGGCCTCCCTGGCGGGTGCCGATGAGATTGCGGCGCGCCTGCCGGAGGGGTGGCAGACCCGTGTGGGTGAGGGCGGAGGCCGTCTTTCCGGCGGTGAACGCCAGCGTGTTTCCATTGCTCGCGCCCTGCTCAAGGATGCACCTATCCTGCTCTTTGATGAGGCGACGAGCGCCCTGGACCCCGAGAACGAGGCCTCGGTGCAGCGGTCCATTCGCCGTCTGCGGCAACGTTCGACCGTGTTGGTTATTGCGCACAAGCTGGACACGGTACGTGACGCCGATCAGATTGTGGTGCTTGATGAGCATGGCGCCCTGGCGCAGATTGGTACCCACGAGGAGCTCGTGGCGGTGCCGGGCGTGTACCGCACCTTCTGGCAGGCGCGCGTGAATGCGGCGGGCTGGAAGCTCTAGCGGACCTTTTCGAGGACTCTCGTGCTAGTTCGCTCGGTCCAAATGGTAGTGACGCGGCCGTTTACTAGTGCAGATGAAAGGCGGGGCGGGGATCAGCTGATACCCGCCCCGCCTCATGCTCAGGGTCGTTTATTCTTATGACCGCTAAGTTGAGCGACTAAATCTTGAAATCGTTGCTGCTACCGGAGCTAGAGCCACCGGAGCTGCCGGAGCCGCCACCGCTGGACTTGCTTGCCGAAGCCGATGAGGAGGGACCCTCAAAGACCTGGCGGAATTCGTCGCTGTACTTCGACACGAAGTACTCGCGGCTGGTTACGCGCCACTTGCCCTCGGCGTACACCACGTAGATCACGACTTCCAGGGTGCTTGCCTTCTGCGGCTCACCGGTACCCTTCTGGTAGATGGTGTATTCCTTGACAACATCCCGGCAGGGGAACGCCACAACAGCCAAATCGGAAGAGGCAAGAGCCTTCGCATTGAGATCGTCACGGATGCTCAGCTTGCTCTCGTAGTCCTTAGTCCAACCGCCCGCAGCGTAGAGCTTGGCAATAGCCTTCAGGTTGTTGGTCAGAGTGGTGTCAGCGCCGTGGACCAGGCCCTTAAGGTACTGCAGGTCGCCGTTGTACATTGCGGCGATGTACGCGCTCTGGTAGCCCGCCAGGGTCTTGTAGGCACCTTCGAGGGAGACGGTACGCTGAGCCACCGTATCAATGACCGGGATCGGAACGTTCTTCGCGGGGGAGGTTTCGGTCGGCTCAACATAGTGCGCAATAGCCGGCTTGTATTCGTACTTGACGTCGCCAATATACTTCTTATAGTCCTTCAAAAACTCGTCGGACGGAATAATCTTCGCGCTATTACGGCTTGACGAGGACGAGGACGAAGACGACGAAGCGGATGCCGAAGCCGAGGCAGACTCAGAAGGCGACGCAGAAGCCGAAGCTGAGGGTGAAGCGGAGGCGCTGGGGGAACCGGAGAAAGTATCACCGGTACCGGTGGGGCGAATATCCTTGTTGAAAGCGCATCCTGCTAGAGCCAAAGCACCGGCGGTCAGACCGCCAAAAAGAACGGCGCGGCGGGTCAATCCGTTTCGGTCGTTAGCAGAGAAGCTGGTGTGTGCACTCGGCCGGAAGGACATGGTATCTCCTGAAAGTGGTTGATCGAGGTAGCTCGCAACGCTGCGATGCGTACGAGAGACTCTTCCTCATCGTTTTGTATGGTGCGCGGTACAGGGGGGGGTACCGGGATACGAGTGTGCCGAAGCGTGAACTGCGGCGGTATGAAGTATCCACTTCTTACTATAGAAGACTGGTTTTAAAACTTCGTCAAAAAACCCTGGACATTGTCTTTAAGGCACAATAACCCAAAGTCGGTGAGGTACAGGGGGTGTACCGTCACGACTTTGAGTTCGTGCGTGTGGAATTGATGAGACGGGGCGGCTCTCGACCGGGGCTAGTCTCGACCGGGGGTAGCGGAATTATGCCCCTGCGGATTTAGACCTTAGTGGAGCCGCGACCCGAAGAACCGCTAGAACCGGCAGAGCTGGGACCTCCGGAACTAGAAGAGTCGGAAGAGCCCTTGCCGCCATTCAGACGCTCGTTCAGATAGTCGTTGCCGATTCGCCACCACTTACCCTCGGTGTAGAGCATCACGTGCGGAATGGCTACCTGAGTAATCGCCGGTATCTTGCGCTCGGTGCCGTCCGGCTGATGGATGGCGGTGGCAGAGTACTTGGCGTCCACCATGATTTCTACGTAGCCGTCACCGTTCTTCAGGGCGGTTCGAGGCTCCGTATTCCGCATGGAAATAGTGCACGTGAAGTCCATGTACCAGCCGTTCTGCTCATACAGCTCCTTGACTGCTTTAACCTCGTCGATGGCGCTCTTGTCTGCCGGGTAGGTCAGCTCAATCGCCTGATCTGCGTAGCGTCCATCCTTGAGTGCGGTGATCTGAGCACTGTAGTAGGCGCGCAGAGTCTCGTAGGCGCCCTGGAAGGTCGGTTCCTCACGGTGCGGAACGGTCTTGAGGGGTTTGGGCACGTTCTTCGCCGGGGAAGAATCCGTTGCGGGCTGGTACTCACCCATGTATTCGCCGGTCAGCTTCAGCGGACCGGGGTACTTTTCCCAACCCTCGACGAGTGCATCCTCAGATACGGGTACGCGTGCCGCACTGGACGAGCTGCTCTTAGCGCTTGCTGATGCAGTCGCCGAAGCAGACGGTGAAGCGGAAGTGCTCGCAGAAGAACTAGCGGTCGCGCTCGCAGAAGGGGCGGGGGAACCGATCTTAGCCTTCGCCTCTTCGCTCAGCGGGCGAATATCGGAGGCGCAACCCGCCAGCAGAGAGACGGCGCCACCCAACAGGAGGGTACGGCGGCTCACAAGGCGGGAAACGGCGGAACGGGTGCTCGAAGAGCGGTCGGGTGAGAGCATCGGTGAACTCCTTGAATTATGCCGAGGCGGGCTCGGGGCACCCGGCGGCGGGCGCGTGGTTGTATGGCGTGTTGGGTGAGGCTACATAGAGGGGCGAAACCTTGCGTGTCTGCGGTGGTTTCTGGCCCTGTCAGGTTTAATCCCTGTCCGGAAGTGACCTCGAGTGCGTACATGCTGCCGTTGAAGCGAACGGATACGCGGTGAACTCATCTTTGAGACTGCTATGTTCACACCCCGGTGAGAGGGCAGATGCTATCGAATCGTCATTGATGTGTTGCACGATTCATTTTAGACTATTTTGAGCTCAAAATGCACGAAAAGGCACCTTAGTAATTCCTGGGAGTCTATAGGGGGCTCAAGATATCAATCACCGTAAAGTATTACGAGTGCATTCTATTGGTGGGGAGCTATTTGGTGGAAATGGCTGGTTGGTGAGGGGGTGTACGCATATCTAATTAAGTGATTTCAATCATATTTACGGCTTGGGTGGTCGAGGGAACTGTGCCTTGATATTTCCCGAGGGTGGGGGATGGGACTGCGACTACCTCACTCTTCGGGCGTTGAGAAAGCCTTGAGTACCGCGGGAGAAATACCCGATTCAACAAGGGGAAATTCGCTCGGTATTCCCGAAATATGCACTCTATTCACCCACTATGCACTGCCTGAAGATTTAGAAAAACCGGTTCCCACACGGGATGTTGAGGGACTAAAAACTTGCAGGGGTGAATATCTAGTGGAATTACATCGGTGTTCACCCCATATCTTGTGGTTGCACTGACTGCAATTCCGTGGGTTCTCCCGAAAAAATTGAAACCCACTTAAAGCAACACCGGGGGAATGTAAAAACATACATCCTTAAACACGCCCGAGTGTGGGGTGGGGTGGGACCCCTTAAGCCCCCTACTCGCTCTATATATCGCCGAACGAAGAACCATTCTGTTTTGCGCACCCGCGCATCCTCCGCCCGCCCGGAACTGTTCAAACCCACACCCCGCGGGGTTGCATACAAGCACAAAAGCCACATAAACTATTAGTGTTTGCAACGACCCGGCCATCACCGGCGAGCAATTCGGAAGAACGGACCGCACCTGCGGACACCCGCCAATCGCTGCGGCGAGGGTGTCTTAGCGGAAGAGATGTAGTCCCAGTAGAACCGGACGGTTAAGCCCGATATAGCTGTAATAAGCGACTGATACCCGCCCAACGCGCCGCTCTTCCGGTGGCTAGGTATCGCGGACAAGCACCGCGACACCCCGCTAGCCCCGGGAGGGTTCGGTGCGTTGAGCTGGTTAACTCAGTAAGCAAGGTGGTACCGCGCCGCATCCTGAACCCCTGGCACAGCCTGGAACAATCAGCGATGCCCAGGCGTCCTTGCACCCGTCATGTCAACCCTCACCCGCTGAGAGGTGACGAGTGCACGCACCCGCGTACCGCGCCCGTCACCCGTATCTCAGCGTTGAGAACAACAGATTAAGGGCGCGCCCAATGTCTAACGTATACCCCAAGGCGAGTGCCTTCGAAGCCGCAGGAAGCGGCGTCACCGCATCGCCCAAGTTCCCCGCGCTGGAAGAAGCAGTCCTCGACTACTGGAAGAAGGACGGCACCTTCGCCGCATCCGTCGAGAACCGCCCCGCCGGCGAAAACGGTGAAAACGAATTCGTCTTCTACGACGGCCCTCCCTTCGCTAACGGCCTGCCCCACTACGGCCACCTGCTCACCGGCTACGCCAAGGACCTCGTCGCACGCTACCAGACCCAGCGCGGTCACAAGGTAGAACGTCGCTTCGGCTGGGACACCCACGGCCTGCCCGCAGAACTCGAGGCAATGAAGCAGCTCGGCATGACCGACAAGCGCGAAATCCTCGAAATGGGCATCGACAACTTCAACGACGCTGCCCGCGCATCCGTGCTCAAGTACACCAACGAGTGGGAAAAGTACGTCACCCGCCAGGCACGCTGGGTCGACTTTGAGAACGACTACAAGACCCTGAACGTCGAGTACATGGAGTCCGTCATCTGGGCGTTCAAGCGCCTCTACGACAAGGGCCTGACCTACCAGGGCTTCCGCGTGCTGCCCTACTGCTGGAAGGACGAGACTCCTCTCTCCAACCACGAGCTGCGCATGGACGACGACGTGTACAAGGACCGCCAGGACCAGACCGTCACCGTCGCATTCCGCCTCACCGCAGACACCGCCCTCGGTGCTGACGAGAAGGTTGCCGCGGAGCTCGACGGCGTCGAAGCACTCGCATGGACCACCACCCCCTGGACCCTGCCCACCAACCAGGCACTCGCCGTCGGACCCGAGATTGAATACTCCGTCGTACCCGGCGCGGGTAAGTTCGAGGGCCGCTCCTTCCTGCTCGCCTCCGACCTGCTCGGCTCCTACGCCAAGGACCTCGGCTACGAAGGCGACCAGCCCGAACAGGATGCAGCCGCAGCCGTCACCGCACGCTACACCGGCTCCCAGCTCGAGCACGTGCGCTACACCCCGCTCTGGGACTACTTCGCAGACACCGAAAAGTGGGGCACCGAAACCTCCTGGCAGATCCTGGTCGCCGACTACGTCTCCACCACCGACGGTACCGGTATCGTCCACCAGGCACCCGCCTACGGTGAAGACGACCAGAAGGTCTGTGAAGGCTACGGCATCCCCGTGATCCTCTCCCTCGACGAAGGCGCAAAGTTCCTGAACCTCTTCGCCGAGCCCACCGCCTCCGGCTCCACCGCCCTGGCAGAAATCGCAGGCGTGCAGGCATTCGACGCGAACCGCACCATCATCAACGCCCTCAAGGCAGACGATGTGCTGATTCGCGAGAAGTCCTACGTGCACTCCTACCCGCACTGCTGGCGCTGCCGCACCCCGCTCATCTACCGTGCAATCACCTCCTGGTACGTGAAGGTCACCGACTTCAAGGACCGCATGTACGAGCTGAACAAGCAGATCAACTGGATCCCGGAGAACGTGAAGTACGGCCAGTTCGGCAAGTGGGTTGAGAACGCACGCGACTGGTCCATCTCCCGTAACCGCTTCTGGGGCTCCCCGATCCCCGTGTGGGTTTCGGACGACCCGAACTACCCGCGCATCGACGTGTACGGCTCCCTCGAAGAGCTCAAGGCAGACTTCGGCCGCCTGCCCCTGAACAAGGACGGCGAACCCGACCTGCACCGCCCGTACATCGACGAGCTGACCCGCCCGAACCCGGACGACCCGACCGGCAAGTCCACCATGCGCCGCGTGGAAGACGTGCTCGACGTCTGGTTCGACTCCGGCTCCATGCCCTACGCACAGGTGCACTACCCCTTCGAGAACCAGGAATGGTTCGAGAACCACTACCCGGCAGACTTCATCGTCGAGTACATCGGTCAGACCCGCGGCTGGTTCTACGTGTTGCACGTGCTGGCAACCGCGCTCTTCGACCGCCCCGCGTTCAAGAACGTCATCAGCCACGGTATTGTGCTCGGCTCGGACGGTCAGAAGATGTCCAAGTCCCTGCGCAACTACCCGGACGTCTCCGAGGTCCTCGACCGTGACGGCTCCGACGCAATGCGCTGGTTCCTGATGTCCTCGCCGATTCTGCGAGGCGGCAACCTGATTGTGACCGAGCAGGGCATCCGCGAGGGTGTTCGCCAGGTCATGCTGCCGCTGTGGAACGTCTACCACTTCTTCGCCCTGTACGCTAACGCCGCCAACAACGGCGAAGGCTACAGCGCCAAGCTCAAGTACGACTCGCAGCACGTGATGGACCGCTTCATCCTCGGCAAGACCCGCGAACTCATCGAGCAGGTCACCGCCGCGATGGATTCCTACGACATCTGGAACGCCTGCGAATACCTGCGCCAGTACGCCGACGCACTGACCAACTGGTACGTGCGCCGCTCCCGCGAGCGCTTCTTCAACGAAGACACCGACGCATTCGACACCCTCTACACCGCACTGGTGACCGTGTCGAAGGTTGCCGCGTCCCTGCTGCCGCTCAGCAGCGAGGAAATCTACCGCGGCCTCACCGGTGAACGCTCCGTGCACCTGGCTGACTGGCCCGAGGCGTCCGCTTTCGCTGATGAGTCTGACCTGCTGGCTCTCATGCAGACCGTGCGTGAGGTCTGCTCCGCCGGTTCGGCACTGCGCAAGGAAAAGAAGATCCGCGTGCGCCAGCCGCTGCAGAAGATGACCGTGGCGATCGCACCCGAGCAGTTCGCTGCCCTGGGTACCGCCTTCGGAGAGAAGGGCGCGGAGTACTTCGCGAACATCGTCGAGGACGAGCTGAACCTGCGCCAGGTGGAGCTGGTCAGCGCCGACACCGTCGATCCGGCCGACTACGGCATCTCCCAGCAGCTGAAGGTGAACGCTCGCGCCGCTGGCCCGCGCCTGGGCAAGCAGGTGCAGGTTGCCATTAAGGCATCCAAGTCCGGTGACTGGACCGTGACCGAGGACGGTACCGTCCTGGTCGGCGTGAAGGCTCTGGACGGCGGCCTGGCTCTGGAAGAGGGCGAATACGAGCTGGCAACCGTGGTTGCCGCTGACGCTGAGGGTGCTGAGCACACTGCGGCTGCGGTTCTGCCCGGCGGCTTCCTGGTCCTCAACATTGAGCTGACCGACGAGCTGGTTGCCGAGGGTATCGCCCGCGACACCATCCGCGCTATTCAGCAGGCTCGTAAGGATGCCGACCTGAACGTTGCGGACCGCATCAACCTGAGCATCGCGGCACCGGAGGAAACTCTGGCGGCTCTGCGTGCCAACGAGGCACTGGTGACCGGCGAAACCCTCGCCGTGTCCCTGCAGCTGAGCGAAGCAGACGAGCTGAGCATTAGCGTCGCCAAGGCATAAAACGCCTGAACCGTACGGCCGTCCCGCCCCATTACCGGGCGGGGCGGCCCGTCGTCTATCCCGCCGCACGGCGGGCCCCTGCCGGCACCGGCTGGCTATCCCAGTGAGGAGAACAATGAGCGAGAAGAACTACCCCGCAATTCCCGACCCCGAGGGCGTGGAGCGAGTCTACGGTGAACTGCTGGCGCGAGCACCCGAAAACAAGATGGCACCGCGCCTGGACGCCGTGGCGCGCGCCGTCGAAATCCTCGGCGACGTGCACCGTGCCGCACCGGTCATCCACATCACCGGCACGAACGGCAAGACCAGCACTGCCCGCATGATTGAGGCGCTGCTGCTCGGCCACGACCTGCGCGTGGGCCGCTTTACCAGCCCGCACCTCGAGAGCGTCACCGAACGTATCTGCATCAATGGCGCACCCGTACCGGACGCCACCTTCGTGCGCATCTGGGACGAAATCGCCCCCTACCTGCAGATTGTGGACGCGGAGATGACCTCCCGCGGCGAGCCCGCCCTGACCTTCTTCGAGTCCATTACCGTGCTTGCCTTCGCGATTTTCGCGGACGAGCCGGTGGATGTGGTGGTGCTCGAGGTCGGCATCGGCGGCACCTGGGACTCCACGAACGTTGCCGACGGCGTGGTCTCCGTGGTCACCCCGATCGGTCTGGACCACACCGACATGCTCGGCGAAACCCTCGCCGAGATTGCGACCGAGAAGTCCGGCATTATCAAGCCCGGCGGCTTCCTGATTTCTGCCGCACAGGACCCGGAAGCGGCGGATGTGCTACTCGCTTCCGCCCGCGAGAAGGAAGCATCCTTCGCCTTCGAGGGTGTGGAGTTCGGCGTGGTCTCCCGCGAGCTTGCGGTCGGCGGTCAGCTGCTGACCCTGCGCGGCCTGGCGGGCGAGTACCCGGATGTGCCGCTGTCGCTGCACGGTGCGCATCAGGCGCAGAACGCCGTGGTGGCTCTTGCCGCTGTGGAGGCGTTCTTCGGCGGTCAGCGTCAGCTGCCCGAGGACGTCGTGCGCGCGGCCTTCGAGACCGTGCGCTCGCCGGGCCGCCTGGAGGTTGTGCGCACCGAGCCGCTGACCATCCTGGATGCGGGTCACAACCCGCACGGTGTGCGTGCTTCCGCGGCTGCGCTGACGGAGGCGTTTAAGCTGTCGCACCTGCACGCGGTGGTCGGTATTTTGGGTGAGAAGGATGCTCTGGGCATGTTTGAGACCATGCGCGAAGAGTACGTGGACGCCTCGGACGGCACGTTCCGCCTGTACCTGGCGGCGTCGGATTCGCCGCGTGCGATTGCCCCGGAGCGCCTGCACGAACTCGCCTTGGACGCTGGTCTGGACGAAGATTCGATTGAGGTGTTCGAGCACCTGGATGAGGCGATTGCCACCGCCATGGAGAACTCCCTCTTCGAGCAGGAGTCGGCGGGTGTGCTGATTACCGGCTCGATTACCGTGATTGGTGAGGCACGCACCCTGCTGGCTGCGCATGCGGAGGAGAAGACCCCCGGTGCCGAGGCGGAGGAACTGCCGGACGAGCTGCCCGCCGAGGCTGGCCTGTACGCCGGTTCTGCCGGTGCCGCCTCTGCGGCGACTCTGGCGGCTGCGGCTGCGGCTGCGGCGGCTTCTGAGGCGGAGCCGGACGAGCTGCTGAACGACATCATGGCCGAGCTGGGCGGCGAGTCTGCGGCGGGTTCTTCGCTTGAGGATTCGCTGGGCCTGCCGCTGGGTGATTCGTACACCGATGATTTCTTCGGTGATGATGACTCCGAAGACGAATAAAGCCCACTGAGGTTATTGACGAGAAGGCGGGGTGCCGCTCTCCGGTTGGTTTTACTGGGCTAGTATTACCGGCTGGGGGAGCGGTGCCCCGCTTTTTCGCACCCAGCCTTTTTGTGCCTCCGCCTTTCTGTCTTTTGCCTCTGCCCTCGCGCTCCCACTCGAACCCCACTCGAACCCACGTTCCCTCACGCGTTCCCAGGGGCTCTCACCTAACCCCAATCGCCCGATTTTCTTCGGCGTACCCCACCCCCACCCTCCCAGAAATCGAAAATAACGAAAATTTTTGGGCACCGAGCACACAAAACCGGGCGCGCCTGCCCGCCACGGTGCTATATTCACTGAGGCGCCGGCCCCAACGTTCGAGGCCGCACCAACACACCCGCACACATACGCATACCAGCGACGGTATGCCACATAGCGAAAGGCACCCATCATGCCCGCACCCTTCACCGATTTGATCGGCACCGATTCGTTCACCGAGTCCCTACGCCAGGAGAACATTGCCACCTGGCTCTCCGCCACGAATCACCGCTTTGTTGCTGAGCTTTTTGACGGCTCGATTGCCCCGCAGGTTATGGCGGGGTACCTGGTGCAGGACTACCGCTTCCTTGATACGTTCCTCGCGCTGATTGGTGGCGCTATCGCCAACGCTGACACTCTTGCGGGCCGCCTGCGCCTGGCGCAGTTCGCGGGCGAAATTGCCGGTGACGAGAACACCTACTTCCTGCGCTGCTTTGAGACTCTGGGCGTGACCGAGCATCAGCGTGATTCCATGCCCGATACGGAGGCGACCACCGGCTTCAAGCGCCTCTTCCTGGATGCGGCGGCGAGCGGTAGCTACGCGGCGATTCTGTCGGTGCTGGTGGTTTGCGAGGGCCTGTACCTGGATTGGGCGTCGAAGGCTCCCGCCAAGCGCCCGGATTCGTTTGTGCACAACGAGTGGATTACCCTGCACGACTACCCGGAGTTCCGTGAGCTGGTTGATTTCCTGCGCCGTGAGCTGGACCGTGTGGGTCCGGCGGATGCGCAGGCTGCTCGCGAGTTCTTTAGCCGCGCGGTGGAGCTGGAGCAGCAGTTCTTTGACGATTCGTACACCCACCCGCTGCCCTAAGTAATGCCCCGGATAAAGCCCTAGAAATATCCCGTGGAGACCCCCGGAAGGTTCCGCCCGCCGCTAAATTGCGGGCGCCTCCCGGGGGTTTTCGCGCGTTAAAGACTTCCCGAAGACACCTCGAAAGCGCCCCGAACGAACCCTGAAAAAGCCCCGAAAACGCGCCCATCTGCGTAAAATAGCACGTCATAAAACGGAACATATAGGTTGATGGCGTGCCATTTGGTGTTGTGAGAGGCTAGGATAAATGGGGTACCGCTTCCGGGGTGCTGGCTATGCCGCGCCGGTATGTACCCGCTACTGCACGAGGTGAAACACACTATCTAAAGGAGTCGTATGAGTACCGCCGCATCGAGTACTACCGAGCCTAACCACGCTGAGAAGAAAGAGCAGCAGGGGCGCAGGGGAACCCGGGCTGGCTACTCAGATCGACAGCTCGGGTTCTGGCTGGTTGGTGCGGGTCTGATTGCGCTGATTTCTTCGGCGATTCTGGTGTATGAGCGCCTGCAGATTTATATTGATGCTGGTCACTCCACGGTCTGCGATATTAACGCCCTGCTCAGCTGCGGTACGGTGATGCGCACCCCGCAGGCGGAGGCTTTCGGCTTCCCGAACCCGTTCATTGGCCTGGTGGGCTTCTCGATTGTGGTGACTATCGGCGCCGCGATGATGGCGGGTGCACAGTTCAAGAAGTGGTTCTGGGTCTGCATGGACATTGGTTTGGCGGCTGCGACCGCGTTCATCATGTGGCTGTGGTACCAGACAACCTTCCAGATCAACGCCCTGTGCCTGTTCTGCATGATTGTGTGGGTTATGACCATCACGCTTTTTGTGAAGACCACGGTCCGCAATGTTTCGCTGGGGGTTATCCCGGCGTCGCAGTCGATGCGTGAGAGCGCTCGCGGCTGGTCGTGGTTTGCGATTAGCCTGTGGTTGATCCTGATTTTCGGCATTATTGTGATCCGCTTCTTTGAGGTCATTGTGAATATGATGCGCTAAGCATTGAGCTGTACCGCCCCGGTGCCTGTTGGTGCCGGGGCGTTGCTGTACCCGCAGGCAGATTGTGCCGGGAAGAAGGTGGCGGGTAGATTGCGGTGGGTAGCGGGGGAGGCGCCGGTGACCCGAGCCGTGAAGTCAGCGGGGAGGCGGCGCGGGTGCGTATAATGGTCAGGTATATTCATGAGCGGCATCAGCCGGGACCGTTCGCGGGGTTCACCTGCGGCGTCGACTGCCCGCCGTTCTGCTGGACACTAGATTCTTGATACCCCTTCGAGGAGAACCGTGAAGACTGCCGGAATTGCCGCAATGGGCGCTGCTGCCGTTATTTTTCTGACTGCCCTGCTGTTGCTGACTGCCGGTCACTTCTCGTTGCTGTGGGTGATTCTGCTGGTGGTTTCTCCGTTCGTGTTTATTTTGGGTGTTCCGTTTGCGACCGGTTCCGGTCCGGAGTACCTGCCGACTGACCCGAAGCTTGCTCAGCAGGCTCGTGAGGCGCGCGACGCGGAGCTGGGTCTGGGCTAGTCCCTCCTCTCAAGAACTTTTGAAGCCGGGTGGTGCGTAGTGGCACGCCCGGCTTTGCTGTACCCGCTATGGTGCTCGCCGCAGTGCCCGCGCATCCTGGTGGGAAGTGATGCCTGGATTGGGGGTCCTGGGTGGCTTTGAGGCACCCGCTACCGGGTATAATGAAAGACGGTGTCTTGTGCGCCCCGCACGCGCATGAAGATCCCCACCAACGCATCGAGGGAGAGTACCCGATGAGCGCCGGCTATAAGCCGCGGAGCATAACTGTCGCGCCGCGCGGGCCGCCCGCCTCGGCGAAGAAACCCGAAGACCGGCAGGGCACCCAGGAAGGGTGTGAGCGTGCCGTGCTCGAGAGCGAGGTGGCTGTGACCGTCGCGGCGCGCTCTGCGTTCCGCCCGCTCGCCCCCTACGGCTGAGGCACTGAATGAGATAGTGCTCGACTGAAGCGCCGATGAACGCGCACCGTAGGGTGAGGCTTGAGCCGCGGTGGCAGCAACTAGGCTTTGCGCTGTATGCGCGCTGTTAAAATCCTTGCGGTGCGGAGCAGGGTGTAACGAAAGAAGATTAATGTCTGACGAGAAGAACGTCGAACTTGGGGTTTTTGAGGCGCTGAACGCCCTCGCGGAGGAGAAGAACGCCTCTGCAGAGACCCGTGAAACTCTGCGTAAGAATGTTCGTGAGAGCTCTGAGGCTCAGCAGGGTACTGAGCGCCGCCGTCCGGGTCGCCCGAAGAAGGAGAAGACTCCTGAGGTTCCCCTGGATGAGGCGATTGCTGCTGGCCTGACCAACCTGCGTAACGCGAAGGCTAAGCACGCGCCGGCACCGAAGGTTGCCGCTCCCGTTGCGTCTGAGACCGAGGTTGCTTCTACTCTGGATAGCCTGTTTGCGGCTGCTGAGAAGAAGGCGGCTGAGCCTGCTGTTGAGGAGAAGACTGCTAAGGTCGAGACCGTCGAGAAGACCGCGAAGGTTGAAGAGGTCGCCAAGGTTGAGAAGGTTGCTAAGACCGAGACCGTGGAGAAGACCGCCAAGGTCGAAGAGATCGCCAAGGTCGAGAAGGTGACCAAGGCAGAAAAGACCGAAGAAGCCGCAGAAGAGACTGCCGAAGCTGAATTCGTTGAGGGCGAGGCCGCCGCAGAAGCCGAGGTTGAGGCCGAGGAGACTGCCGAGAAGCAGGCTGAGAACACTGAGGCTGACTCCGCAGACGCAGAGCCTGCAGCTGAGGAACCCGCTACTGAGGAGCCCGAAGTAGCTCCCGAGCCCGTCAAGACCATTAGCGACCTGCAGCGCGAGAAGCTGCAGGAGCTGCGCTCGCGTACCCCGATGGGTGCGATGCCGCTGTTCATGGCACCCGAGCCGGAGGAGCTGAGCGAGCTCGCTGTTGCCGCCAAGCTGGAGCGTGAGGCACGCCGCGCCGCTGCCGAGGAGCAGAAGCGTAAGGAGCGCATGGAGCGCCGCCGCGAGGAGGCTGCCGCTGAGGCTGAGGTGACGAGCCACCGTCGCCGTCGCCGTCGCCGCGGTACCGAAGATATTGAGATTGAGGGCGGTGTTGATGATGACGTTGAGACCGTCACCAAGGTGCGTGCGCCGCGCCTGGCTGACTCTCACGCATCCAACACCGTGACCGGTGTGCGCGGTTCTACCCGCCTGGAGGCGAAGCGTGTGCGCCGCCGCGAGTCCCGCTCCCTGGGCCGCCGCCGCCACATCGTGACTGAGGCTGAGTTCCTGGCTCGCCGCGAGTCTGTAGACCGTCAGATGCTGGTTCGTCAGAAGGACGGCCGCATCCAGATTGGTGTGCTTGAGGACGGTGTGCTGGCTGAGCACTTCGTGTCTAAGACCCAGCAGGATTCCCTGATTGGCAACGTGTACCTGGGTAAGGTTCAGAACGTTCTGCCGTCCATGGAAGCTGCGTTCGTTGATATTGGACGCGGCCGCAACGCTGTGCTGTACGCGGGTGAGGTCAACTGGGATGTCACCGGTCTGGACGGTGCGCCCCGCAAGATTGAGAACGCCCTGAAGCCCGGCGATTCGGTTCTGGTGCAGGTCACCAAGGACCCGATCGGTCACAAGGGTGCCCGCCTGACCAGCCAGGTTTCCCTGCCCGGCCGCTTCCTGGTGTACGTGCCGGGTGGTTCCATGACCGGTATTTCCCGCAAGCTGCCCGACACCGAGCGTGCTCGCCTGAAGAAGATTCTGAAGGACAAGCTGCCCGAGGGCGCTGGCGTGATTGTTCGTACCGCGGCGGAGGGTGCTTCTGAAGAGGAGCTGACCCACGACATTAACCGTCTGCGTGCGCAGTGGGAAGAGATTCAGGAGAAGGCTAACTCCCGCAAGGTGCTGGCTCCGGAGATGCTCTACCAGGAGCCCGACCTGATGATTAAGACCGTGCGTGACGTCTTCAACGAGGACTTCACTGCGATGATCGTTCAGGGCGAGAACGCCTGGGATTCCATCGAGGCGTACGTGACCTACGTGGCGCCGGACCTGGTCTCCCGCCTGCAGCAGTGGGACGGCGATGACGACCTCTTCGACCACTACCGCATCAATGAACAGCTGGCGAAGGCTCTGGACCGCAAGGTGTACCTGCCTTCGGGTGGTTCGCTGGTGATTGACCGCACCGAAGCCATGACCGTGGTGGACGTGAACACCGGTAAGTTCACCGGTAGCGGCGGCAACCTGGAAGAGACCGTCACCAAGAACAACCTGGAAGCTGCTGAGGAGATTGTCCGTCAGCTGCGTCTGCGCGATATCGGCGGCATTATCGTCATTGACTTCATTGACATGGTGCTTGAGTCGAACCGTGACCTGGTTCTGCGTCGCCTGATTGAGTGCCTGGGCCGTGACCGTACCAAGCACCAGGTGGCTGAGGTGACTTCGCTGGGTCTGGTTCAGATGACCCGTAAGCGTCTGGGCACCGGCCTGCTTGAGGTCTTCTCGGAGCCCTGTGAGCAGTGTGCTGGCCGTGGCCTGATTGTGCACGATCAGCCGCTGAGCGGTCGTAGCGGTGGCGCGTCGGATTACATCCACCGTCACGAGCGTAATGACCGTAAGCGTGCCCGTGCGGCTGCTCGCGAGGATTCTCGTGACCAGCAGAAGCAGGACGCCCTGGAGTCGAAGAAGGCTGAGCGCCGTAACGCTATGGCTGCGGTGGCTGCCGCGTCCGCTCAGGCTGATGAGGCTTCGGAGGAGACCACTTCGACCCGTAAGAAGCGTAAGCGCCGTAAGCGTTCGCGCCGCGCGGAGACCGCTGAGCTGTCGCTTGAGCAGGAGATTCAGGGTATTGCCGAGGCTGCCAGCGAGCAGGCTCACGCGGAGGTTGCTCAGCGTGAGGACAAGGTCGCTGAGGTGACCGGCGGTAACTGGATTGGCGAGCAGGGCGGTTTCTCCCTGGAGCAGCTGGCGAGCGCGTTCGACCGTGTGGAGGAATCCGCTGAGGATTCTTCGAAGGGCTCTGACCAGGAGCGTTCTGCAGAGGACCGTTCGGAGGAGCGTCGTTCGTCCAAGCGTGGCGAGAAGAAGTCTTCTCGTAACCGCCAGCGCCGCGAGCTGACCGATGCGGATATTGCCGCTGTGGAGGATTCCGGTGCGGGTGCGCTGGAGGACGAGCACCACGTTGACCCGGAGCTCGACCCGCGCTTTAGCCGCTCTTCGGATCGTTTCGAGGCGATTCGCGCTGGCGAGGCGAAGGCTCGTGCTTCTCAGAAGGCTGGCCGTCTTGCCCGCACTGAGGGTGACTCGTTCCGTTCGAACCGCGAGGATCGTGCGGCGAAGCGTCAGAACCGCGAGCAGCAGAACGCTGAGGCAACCTCCGAGAAGGCTCAGGAGTCCAAGCGTGTTGAGCGTGAGGATCTGCGCATTGAGGATGTCCGCGAGACTCCGCGTGCGTCCCGCCGCCGTGCGCGTCGTGCCGCTGATGAGAAGCGTGCCGAGAAGGCTGCTGAGCAGAGCGTGGCAACTGAGCAGAATGTGGCATCTGAGCAGGCACCCGCAAAGGATGGTAAAGTTGAGAAGTCCGCGAAGACTGAGTCTCGCCCGGTGGTGACCGGCGTGATTGGTGCTCCGGCTGTGACCGGTGTGATCGGTTCGGCTCCTGCCGCAGTTGAGGCTGAGGCTCCGGCTGAGGAGGCTCAGAAGCCTGCGGCTCAGGTGCCCGGTTCGACCCCGCGTAAGCGTCGCACTCGCCGTGCGGCGTCGAGCGCTGGCGCTGGTGCTAAGGTAGTAACTGTTGACGCTTCCGAGCGTGCTGAGGGTTCCGTGGTTGCTTCCGCTTCTGTTGCGGATGTGGCTCCGGTGGCTGATGACGCTTCGGCTCCTGTCTTGTTCGGCATTGGCGTTGCCGCTGCCGATATTAAGCGTGAAGGTAAGGACGATTAGTCTTTAGCTTCCGATCATCGGAATTCCGATGGTGTGTATGTTGCGCCCCGGCGGGGTGGAGTAATCCACCTCGCCGGGGTTTTTTATGCCCGGTTTATCTGCGGTGTATCTGCCGGGGTTGAGTAGCATCACGTGCCGACTTCGTGCGTTCCGCAAATTTATCTATTGCGCGGCCCGTCCCTCATGCCGTATTCTTAAGGACTGGTGTTTATCTCAGTGAAGCCCTATCGACGCAGGGCCAGCGGGAGACACCGCTCCCACCCGCATCGTCTTCGGCTCGGTCGAGTACTCGGCCGAGGTTGGAACGTGCGGGAGAGAGACACCACCGGTGAGCCTCGCGTGTTGGCTCCGGCGGGCAATCCCGTCGGAACGCACGGGCCGTTCCTCCTTTTCGCGGTTATTCGACCGGCGGGGGAGGGCGCACAGCAATGAAAGCGCAGGCTGCTCATCCGAGTGAGATCCAAGAAGCAAGTTGTCGAGAAAAGTGAGTCCCATAGTGGCATACGCGATTGTACGCGCTGGCGGCCGCCAGGAGAAGGTTTCCGTCGGCGACCTCGTTACCCTTGACCGTGTTGCAGGCGAGCCCGGCAGCACCATCGAGCTGCCCGTGCTGCTGCTCGTCGACGGTGACAAGGTCACCGCTGACGCAAAGTCCCTGGCTTCCGCCAAGGTTGTTGCTGAGAAGGTTGAGGACCTGCGCGGTCCGAAGATCGTTATTCAGAAGTACAAGAACAAGACCGGTTACAAGAAGCGTCAGGGCTTCCGCGCCGAGCTGACCACCGTCAAGATTACCGCTATCAACGCGTAATTAAGACGACCGGAATTCAACCCTAAGGTAGGAATACAGAATGGCACACAAGAAGGGCGCAAGCTCCACCCGTAACGGCCGTGACTCGAACCCCCAGTACCTCGGTGTTAAGCGCTACGGCGGCCAGTCCGTCAACGCAGGCGAGATTCTCGTTCGCCAGCGCGGCACCCACTTCCACCCCGGCCTGAACGTTGGCCGCGGTGGCGACGACACCCTGTTCGCTCTGGCAGCAGGCACCGTCGAATTCGGTACCCGCAAGGGCCGCAAGGTCGTTAACATCCTGGCAGCAGCTGAGTAATACTCACCGCTAGGGCAGAGGGGGTAGGCGTTAGTCTACCCCCTCTCGCTATGACCTCGAATGCCGTGGATGCCCGTGCTAGGCTCCACGATGAGGCGCACCCCAACCCGGTCGCGCCTGCCGCCGCATCCGCAGCATGATTGGTGTGTGCCGTGCGGCGGCGAAGTGAAGATGTTCAAGATAAGGAGAACCCGTGGCAGAGTTCGTGGACCGCGTGGTCTTGCATGTATCTGGCGGTCGCGGAGGTAACGGCTGCGTCTCCGTGCGACGTGAAAAGTTTAAGCCCCTGGGCGGCCCTAACGGTGGTAACGGTGGTAATGGTGGCGCGGTGATTCTGCGCGTGGATAACCAGACCACGACCCTGTTGGAGTACCACCACAGCCCGCATCAGCACGCCCCGAATGGCGATATTGGTCGTGGCGATATGCACCACGGCTTCAACGGTGAGGATCTGATTCTGACCGTGCCGCAGGGTACTGTGGTGAAGGACCGCGAGGGTAATGTTTTGGCTGACCTGCTGCGTGTGGGCGACGAGTATGTTGCTGCGCGTGGCGGTATGGGCGGTCTGGGTAACGCTGCGTTGGCTTCGGCTAAGCGTAAGGCCCCCGGTTTTGCTCTGTTGGGCACCCCCGGTGAAGAGGCTGATATTGTTCTGGAGCTCAAGTCCATTGCGGATGTGGCTCTGGTGGGTTACCCGTCGGCGGGTAAGTCTTCGTTGATTGCTGCGATTTCTGCGGCGCGTCCGAAGATTGCTGACTACCCGTTCACCACTCTGATCCCGAACCTGGGTGTTGTGCAGGCGGGCGATGTTCGCTACACCGTCGCGGACGTGCCGGGTCTGATTGAGGGCGCTTCTGAGGGCCGCGGTCTGGGTCACCGCTTCCTGCGCCATGTGGAGCGTTCTTCGGCTCTGGTGCACGTGATTGACTGCGCTACCCTGGAGCCGGGCCGTGACCCGATTAGCGACTTTGAGGTGATTCGCGGCGAGCTGCAGAACTACGAGGTTGACCCGACTGCGGGTGTGACCGTGCCGCTGCATGAGCGTCCGCAGATTGTGGTGCTCAATAAGATTGACGTTCCTGAGGCTCGTGAGCTAGCGGAGTTTGTTCGCCCCGAGTTTGAGGAGATGGGCTTTAAGGTCTTCGAGATTTCGACGGCTTCCCATGAGGGCCTGAAATCCCTGATCTTTGCGATGGCAAAGCTCGTGGAGGAGGATCGCGTAGCTCGTGCCGCTGCCGAGAAGGAAGCGGAGCGCGTGGTGGTTGAGGCTCCTGTGGTTCGCCCGAAGGGCTTCCGCGGTAAGAAGAAGCAGGAGTTCATTATTCGCCGCGAGGAGCGTAACCTTGAGCCGCTGTTCCGCGTGATTGGTGAGAAGCCTGAGCGTTGGATTCAGCAGACTGACTTCAATAATGATGAGGCTGTCGGCTACCTGGCGGACCGCCTGGCGCGCCTGGGTGTTGAGGATGAGCTGTTCAAGGCTGGTGCTCGTGCCGGTGACGCCGTGGTGATTGGTGAGAACGACAACTCGGTCATCTTCGATTGGGAGCCGACCATGGTCGGTGGCGCCGAGCTGCTGTCCTCCCCGCGTGGTACGGACGCTCGTCTGGAAGAGATTATTCGCCCGACTCGTGCGCAGAAGCGTGTGGAGTACAAGGAGCGTATGGACGCGAAGGCGGAGGCTCGTGCCGAGCTGGAGTCCGAGCGTGTTGCAGGCGTGTGGACCGAGTCGGTCGAGTACCGCAAGAAGCTGAAGGAAGGCAAGGTCGACGAGAATATCGACATGCCGAACGTTGATGACTAATAGCTGAGCGTTAGCTGTTGCCTGGCTGATGCTTGGTCGTTAGGTATTGGTGCCGCGTGCCGGGGTTCGCTCCGGTGCGCGGCGCTCTTTCTTCCTGACGCTTTGATTGCCTTTTACGCAGCCTCTTGTACGGCATCTTACGCCGCCTCTTGCACTGGTTTTGCGCGTCGGAACACGCGGGTGAGCGTGTGGGCGGGCGTGCTGGCTGGGTATTCCACTGGCGGCTTAGCTCACCCCCGTCATTTCGGTGTTTTTGACCGTAAGAAGGTAGCATAGAGGGGAATGTACGCGGGCACCTTTTCGGTGTTGCGTGCCTTCTGTGTACCTGCCCGCATCCGCGCCTGTGGCGGCTCCCAAGTTGCCGTGGTGCGGTCTCTGTCCCCAGCAAGGACGGCATTTGTGACTGACCAGCCTGTTCACCTTGATTTTGGTGCTCCGAGCACCGAGTCGATTCCCCCGCGCACTCCCGGTCGGGTGCGTCTGGGCGTGATGGGTGGAACTTTTGACCCGATTCACCACGGACACCTGGTGGCAGCTAGTGAAGTTGCCGCCGTGTTCGACCTGGATGAGGTCGTGTTCGTTCCGACCGGTCAGCCCTGGCAGAAGGTGGGGGAGCGGCACGTGAGTGACGCTGAGCATCGCTACCTGATGACGGTGATTGCGACCGCGTCGAACCCGCGTTTTACGGTGAGCCGTATTGATATTGACCGTGGCGGCGCCACGTACACCTTTGATACGCTTAACGAGCTGAGCGCCCTGCGCCCGGATGCTGACCTGTTCTTCATTACCGGCGCGGACGCGATCAGCCAGATTATGACCTGGCGCAATGCCCATAAGCTGTGGGATTTGGCGACTTTTGTGGGTGTGACTCGCCCCGATCATGAGCTGGATCCGCCGCTGGCTGAGGGTCGTCATATTACGACTCTGAAGATTCCTGCGATGGCGATTTCTTCGACCGATATTCGTCGCCGAGCAGCTGAGGATGCCCCCATCTGGTACCTGGTGCCGGATGGTGTGGTGCAGTACATTGCTAAGTATGGCCTGTACAAGAAGGACGCTTTGACGGCGTACCGTGACGGCTTGCCCCGCGTGAAGGATGAGTCTGGGCAGGCACCCCAATCGACGAATAATGAGGGAACACATGAGTGAAGCTACGGGTTCGAAGCCCTATAGCGAGGACGAAGCGTACCTCTACGAGACGTACGTGACCGAGGACGGCATTGAGGTGCCGCCGCCTACTAAGGTGATGGGTCCGCGTCGTCTTGCCCGCTACCGTGAAGAAGTTGCCGAGTACCTGCGTGCAGCCCGCCGCGGTGAGCCCGCGAAGCCTGTTGCGAACATGGGCTCCGTGATTCATGCGGGTGCTATTGACCCGCAGGTTCTGGCTGTTCAGCGTCGTTTTGCGGCGCTGGCGGCTCAGGGCAAGATTGAGACTGAGGCGAACGATGAGGAGAAGCTGCACGAGCCTGCTCCTCTGACCAGTAGCCTGCGTGTGCTGCGCCCTGAGGAGATTGCGCAGAACCGTGTGGATGCGACCAGCCCCTCCGCGGTGGATAACCCGATGACTTCTTCGATCCCGGTGATTGCCGTGGTCAAGGAGGAGGAGCCGGAGCCCAAGCTGCACCAGTACCTGGTGCGCGATGAGCCGAAGGTTGAGGAGCTGGACGGCTCCGTTGCTGAGGTTGAGGAGACCGAGGCCGCTTCCGTTGAGGAAGAGACCGTTGAGGCTGTTGAGGTTGAAGAGTCTGCTGACGAGCTGCCCACCCGCGTGAGCGCCGTGAACGCGCAGGGTCTTGACCTGAGCGTGTTGGATAGCGCCTCCGCTGGTGACACCGTGGATTCGGTGGACGGTGACCCGACTGTTGCTCTGAGCCCGGATGAGGTTGAGGAGCTGCTGCAGCGCATGGTGGATCGTCAGGATCCCGAAGAGGCGCTGGTCGAGGAGACTGCTGAAAAGTCTGAAGAGGACTCTGAAGATGGAGAGTCTAAGGCTTCTGAATCTAAGTCTGCTCCGGTGCCTTCTGCTGAGGCTTCCAAGGAGTCTGAGGAAGAGTCTGCTTCTAAGAGCGCTGTTGAGAAGGCTGAAGAGGTTCTACAGCCTGCGCAGAAGGCCTCCCTGGCGTGGCTGTGGATTGTGCTGCTGCTCGCCCTGGTCGTTGTTGGTCTGATTATGATTTTTGGCCCTAAGTAGGCCGTGAGAATGCGCCCCCTTCGGGTGGGTGCTGCTGGTGGGTATTCTGCCGGCAAGAAAGGAAAATATGACTGCTGCACAGTCCTCGGTTGAGGCTCTGCGCATTGCTGCCCGCGCTGCGGAGGAGAAGCAGGGAACTAACCTGTTCGCTGTGGATGCATCCGACGCGATGGGTCTGATTGACGGCTTCCTGGTGGTTTCTGCCCACAATGAGCGCCTCGTGAACGCTGTTGCGGATGAGGTTGAGGACGCTCTGCGTGAGCAGGCTGATCTGAAGCCGGTCCGCCGTGAGGGTCGTTCCTCGGGCCGTTGGATTCTGCTGGACTTCGGCGATATTGTCGTGCACGTTCAGCATGAGGAGGACCGCGAGTTCTACGCTCTGGATCGTCTGTGGGCTGAGGCTCCGCGTATTGAGCTGGGCGTTGAGAACGAGGCTCCCTTCGATATCGAGGGTGAGACTGAGGAGGATGCTGCGCGCATCATTCCCGCTCAGGATGAGGCGTAAGTCTTCGCTTGATTTTTAGCTGATGAGGGGTGGGCTCTGCTGGCACTGTACGGTGCCGCGGGGCCCGCCCTTCTTGCTGAGCCTTTGGCTTACCCGCCGGTAACTTTTGTGGTTTTGGCGCGCGGGTTTGCATCACTCACTGGGGTGTGTGTAATATATTCATGTTGCCTCGTTGAGGTTACTAACAGAATATGGGGATATGGCGCAGCTGGTAGCGCACCTGCATGGCATGCAGGGGGTCAGGGGTTCGAGTCCCCTTATCTCCACGTTTTCCTCGGTTGAGGAGCTTGTCGCCCGGTTCTTGTGAATCGGGCGATTTTGTTATCCACTGATAACTCTCGATAGTCAACAACGCAGTTCATAGTTGAGGAGTAGTGCATGGGAGCGCACGCACATCACGGCCACGGCGGGCATCACGGGCATCACCATGGGCACGACCATTCGCATGCCCCGAGCCCGGAGGAAGCCGCCTCGATGCGTCCGCGCCTGCTGATTGCGTTCAGCCTGGCGTTCGTTATTGTGTTGGCGCAGGCGATTGGCTCGCTGGTGACGGGTAGTCTTGCGCTGCTGACTGATACGGCGCACGCCATTACGGATGCCTCCGGTCTGCTGGTTGCGCTCATGGCGGCTTCGCTCATGACCCGCCCGGCGACCTCGCGCCGCACGTGGGGTTTCCGCCGTATTGAGGTGCTTGCCGCCCTCGGGCAGTCGGTGCTACTGCTGGCGGTGGGTATCTACACGGCGGTGGAGGGCGTGCATCGCCTGTTCGCTCCGCCGGAGGTGCCCGGTACCGAACTGCTGATCTTTGGTGTGGTTGGCCTGGTCGCGAACGCTATTGGTATTGCGGTGCTGGCTTCGGGCCGTAACTCGAACTTCAATATGCGTGCCGCGTTCCTGGAGGTGCTCAATGACGCCCTGGGCTCGCTGGGCGTGATTGTGGCGGCTATCGTGATTTGGCTGACCGGCTTCTACCAGGCGGATGCCCTGGCGGGTCTATTCATTGCGGCGCTGATTGTGCCGCGTGCAGTACGTTTGATGAAGCAGACCACGGCGGTGCTCATGGAGTTTACCCCGGACGGCCTGGACCTGGACGCGATGCGTGAGCACATGCTGCGCGTTGACGGCGTTGTGGAGGTGCACGATGTGCACGCCTCGATGGTGGCGACCGGTCTGCCGGTGGTGACCGCGCACGTGGTGGTTGCCGATTCGTGCTTCCATGACGGCTCTGCGGTGGCGATTCTGGATCGTATTCGTTCCTGCGTGGCGACCCATTTTGAGGTGTCGGTGGAGCACTCGACCTTCCAGTTGGAGACCGCCGAGCTGGGCGGCCGCGAGTCGGCTTCGATTCGCCACCCGTAAGCCACCTGAAAACCTTGCGTGTATGATTTCTGCGGGCTGAAATAGCGGGGGAGTAGTGACCGTTATATTTGGTGGCTTCAACACGCAAAAGATACACTCTTTAGGGAGCAAAAGGTGCTCCTCACCCGCACACTTTGACAGGCCCGCTGGCTGGCTCTTTAGTTTGGTAGCCGCGGTAGCCTGCAACGATGAGCGCCTCAGCCCAGCTGAAACGGAATAGCTGAAACGGAACAGCGGGCGGGCGCATCCTGGAATTTTTGACGAGAACAACCACGATTAGCAGCAGATACGGAATACCATGCATTCACCTATTGCCACTTACCTGACCGAGACCCTCGAGTCGGTCGCTTCTGATACCTCCGGTGAGTTGGCAAACTACATTCCGGAACTTGCCGCCGTGGACCCGGACAAGCTCGCCGCGTCTATCGCCATGGTTGATGGTGAGCAGTACGCCGCCGGTGACTCCGATGTGGAGTTCACGATCCAGTCGATTTCTAAGCCGTTCGTGTACGCCCTGGCGCTCGCGGATCGCGGCTATGATGATGTGCTTGCGAAGGTGGGCGTGGAGCCTTCCGGTGAGCCGTTCAATGAGCTGTCCCTGGAGGATGGCTCCGGTAAGCCGCTGAACCCGATGATTAACGCGGGCGCAATTACCACCCATTCGCTGGTGGGCCCTCCCGGCGCGACGCAGGGCGAGCGCATGGAGCGCGTCATTTCTGGTCTGTCTGCGTTTGCGGGCCGCCGCCTGTCGGTGAATGAGCGCGTGTACGAGTCGGAACTGGAGCACGCGCACCGCAACTACGCGATTGCGCATATGCTGCGCGGCCACGGCATCCTGACTGGTGACCCGACCGTGGCGGTGCAGGGCTATACCCGCCAGTGCTCGCTGATGGTGACGGTCAAGGATTTGGCGCTGATGGCGGCGACTCTGGCGAACTACGGTGTGCATCCGGTGACGGGTGAGCAGGTGGTTCCTAAGACTGTGGTGCGTCAGGTGCTGAGCGTCATGTTCACCTGCGGCATGTATAACTCGGCGGGTGACTGGGCGACCCAGGTGGGCGTTCCGGCGAAGAGCGGCGTGGGCGGCGGCATCATTGGTGCGGTGCCCGGTCAGCTGGGTGTGGCGACGTTCTCCCCGCGCCTGGACGGTCACGGCAACAGTGTGCGCGGTGTGGAGCTGTTCGAGCAGTTCTCGGACGACATGGGCATGCACGTGATGAACGTGCCGACGGTGGCTCGTTCGGCGTTGCGCGCGAACTACCTGATTGGTTCGGGCGAGGATTCGATGCGCCTGATTCAGCTGCAGGGCCGCATCCGTTTTGCGGGTGTGGAGCGCGTGATCCGTGAGATTGTGGAAGCCCCGATGGAGGGCTCGAAGGTCGCCCTGGATGTGACGCGCGTGTACGCGGTGGATGAGGTCGCTCAGAGCATGCTCCTGGAGCTGATGCGTCGTCTGCGGAATGACGGGTACAAGGTGTACCTGATTGATAATGACGAGACGATTACGAACACGGATGCGCTGCGCAGCATGGGCGTGAAGATTCTGACGAACCCGGCGGCGGTGACTTCTGCAGAGTCGGATGCTGAGCGCGTGGCGGAGGCTGATGCTGAAGAGGCTGCGGAGGCGGCGGCGCTGGAAGCACTGAAGGCGTCGGAGCCTGCTGAGGCGGAGTAGCCGGTAGAGACTGAATTCGAGTAGGTTTTAGCCGAGTACTTGGCTCCACGGTTTCGTGAACTTTATAGATTGAGGCCCCTTTCCCTGGGCGCGTTGTGAACGCGTTCTGGGGGAGGGGCCTTTTGCTGTATCGTGGCGGCGCTTGCGGTGCTGGAATCTGTAGCGCGGCGCTGGAATCTGTAGCGTGTCGAGTGTGGTCTCTGGTGAGGAACCGGTAGGAAAACGCGTAAAGGTTCGTTATTGGTAGCGTTGTTAATCATTAAGTAATATTTTGAATTTTTCGATATCTAACGGCGGTCTCATCATACACTCATAATATGAACACTGTTCCACACTCAGAAACACCTATCGCTCCTCGTCAATCCGCTATCGCTGACCCCGCCGCTACCCCAGCAGTATCGGGTACTTCTGCCCGCGCCTCCATGGGGCGACGGGAACTCTTGCGCCACGTTGGTACCTTTGGTCTGGGCGCGGTGGGCTTCGGCGTGCTGGGTCTTGGCTTGACCGGCTGCACCCCGTCCGCGGCGGAAGGCACCCACGGGGCGGCTAGCGGATCTGCATCGGGCGGTGCTTCCGGTAGCGCCTCGGCGACTCCTTCGGCAAGCGCGGCGGCTAACCCTTCCGCATCTGGCTCCGCATCGGGTTCTGCATCCCCGACCGCCGCGGCATCTAAGACGGCTTCTGCGACCGCGACCTCGTCGAACCCTGTGCCCGCGGCGCGCGCCTGGACCGGCCCGCAGACCGGCCTGCCCGGTGAAGGTAAGTACATTGCGTGGACGGTCGATGACGGCGCCGACCCGGAGGTGGTGCGCGCCTACGCGGAGTTCGCACACCGTACCGGCACGCGTCTGACCTTCTTTATCAACGGTCAGTACCCGGCGTTTAAGCAGCATCGTGACTTGTTGCTTCCGCTGGTGAAGAGCGGCCAGTTGCAGATTGCGAACCACACGTATAGTCATGCGGCGTTGACGAGCCTGACGGATGAGCAGATTGTCCAGGAGTTGACCCGTAATGATGAGGAGATTAGGCGGCTGTTTGGGGTGTCTTCGAAGCCGTATTTCCGCCCGCCGTACGGGTATTATGATGCGCGCGTGTTGGCGGCTGCGGCGTCGTGTGGTTTTACGCGCCCGGTGTTGTGGTTTGGGTCGTTGGCGGATTCGTCTAATATTTCTTCGGCTGAGGTGTATGCCTATGCGGAGAAGTATGCGTTGGCTCAGCATATTGTGATTGGGCATTTGAATTATCGGGGTGTGGTGTCTGAGCTGGACCGTATTCGGGCGTTGTTGGATCGGCGCGGGTTGAAGACGGTGACGATTCGCGACTATTACGGGTAGCGCGGGGGAGTCCCGGCGGGGTCTGGTGGGTATACTGGGAGGCATGACGAAGCTTCCTCAGAACCCTATTCTTCGGCAGGTGCACCGTTTCCGTGAGGCGCTGCTGTTTTTGCTGTATTACACGGTCTCTTTTCAGGGTGTGCGTTGGATGCGTACCCGCCACCCGCGTTTGGCGACGGCGTGGTCGGTGACCCTGTGGGTGAAGATGGTGTTGCGTGGCATGGAGCAGGTGGTGCGTATGCTGGTGCCGGTCCTGCAGGATGCGGAGGCGCGCCGTGCTCGCGCTGAGCGTGCCCGCGCCTACCAGCCGCGCTAACCTCACCGGCGGAGCTGAAGACTAGGCTTATAACGAAGCCCCCTTGCCCCGGTTCAACAAAGAACCGGTACAAGGGGGCTTTCGCTATAAGAACGGGCAGAAGCCAGGGGAGCTATTCGTCTTCATGAGAAAACTCGTTGACAATCTCTGGAGTCTGCATCGCGAACTCATCGGGTTCTGCCGTCTCGGGGGAGAAATCCAGATAGTAGTTACCCTCAGAGGTGCGGGTGATGGTGACGTAGGTTCGACCGTAATCGAGCAGCTCGCGAATGCCGACTTTGGTGCCTTCGTCGAGGCCCATACGCTTCCGAATATACGAGCCAAGCTCGGAGTTCGGGATAGTCGACATGTCCTTACCGCAACGGTCGGAACCACTGGCAACGCGCATGATGAGGTCTTCACCGTCATCGCAATGCACCACAATGGGGGTGTTTTTCACCGGGAAGAAGTTGGACCGCCCAATGTTCGCAGGAACAGCGAAGTAAGCTTCATCCTTATTGGCTCGGATATCTCGCAGGCCCCAGTTAATACCGGAACCGCAATTGTACGAAGAACCCTTGCCCGCGTGGCTGTAGAGGTACAGCTTGATGGAGGAGAAGTCCTTCAGTCGTTCCTCACGTTCCGTCTCAGGTTCGGGGAGCGGAGGAACCGGAGGCAGGGACTTATTCGCCAGGACGTCCGCGGGTGCTTCAGGGAAGGTGAAGAGAGAATCAACCACAGGGTCGGTGCAGCTCAGCGAAGCACCGAAAAGCGTGTCGATATAGTTCTCCGCGTACTCCACCGACACCGGCACAAGAATGTTTTCTTGCTGGCATTCCGAAGCGTCACGACCAATGTTGAGACCATCCGTCGACAGGTTAGCTGAGCCAGCATAGGCAATATCGAAAGAGCCGTTCTGCGCCCAAGCGTAGAGCTTGGTATGCACCAGGGGAGAGACGCGAGGATCCGGGTAACGAATATCCAGGAACCCGCGACTAGCCTTGACCCACCCCTTGAGGATTTTATGAGTCGTAATGCTCACCGCACCGTCTCGTGCCATACCAATCAGAAGATGAATCTTAGGCGTGGTAGAAGTGGGGGTGAACTTGCTCATCTCGCCCCAATGGCCGGCTTCCTTGGAACGACGTCCGGGGGTGAAATCAGCCTGGTACAGGGCGCTGAGAATGGTGGTTCGCGAGATATACCCGGTAACCGCCCACAGCTCATGGCCAGCGCAATCATCCTGCGGATACGGCGATTGGAGAACAAGCTCAGCGAGGTTGTCGCCCATGAGTGACGAATAAATTTCCATGGGAATACGTCCTTCTTTTACCTAGAAAAGAGTGTCTTCTTTATCTGCCTCGAGCTTATCTTCCATCGCCTGAATGCGCTTCTCTACATCAATATTCGGTTCGATGCTCTCGTAGGAGATTCCTTCAAGAGTCTTGAAAAGAGCCTCGAACACGACCTGCGCACCGTCCGGAGGAACCGCCATGCCAATCTGGCGACGTACGTTCTCCTTGCTGCCGATGAACTTGTACCAGTCAGGGAAAGTCTGCAGGCGTGCGCGCTCGCGGTTGGTGAGAGCGCGGGGCTCTTCCCAATGGTAGATGTGCGTTCCGCCGCCACCGGAGCCGGTGACGGTGTACGCGGGCTTATTGGGATCCAGACGCTTATAAATCTGGCTGAGCTTAGCGCCACGTACATTGAGGCGCAGTTCCTCAGGCATATCGGTAGCGTTGAAAGCGTTCTCGCCGGGCTTGATGTAGGCGAGGCGTTGCTTCACCACCTCAGACTGACGGGTCGGCTCGTTGTTGGTTGCCCACTCGGGGATGGGCGGTTCGGTAATCGCCTGTTTAGAGGTGCGCATCTTTGAAGGTTCAAGAGTGGTAGGAGCTGGAACCTTGAACTCTGCACCCTTCGCGGCAATGTCATTACGCAGGCCTACGATAATGATGCGGTGTCGAGCCTGGGGGAGGCCGTACTCTTCGAAGCGGTATTTGTGAGCGACAACGGTGTACCCTGCACGCTGCATTTCACGCAGGATGTAGGGGAACGCAAGGCCCTCATTAGCACCGGAGAGACCACCCACGTTTTCTGCCACGAACCATTCAGGCTTGTGACTCTTGAGCACGTTGATTCCGTAGGAATAGAGGGGACCGTAGGTACCGTCTAGGCCCTTCTGCTTTCCTACGAGGCTGAAGTCATTGCAGGGAAAACCGAATGCAAAACCATCAATCGGGGGTAGCGCGTCGGTATCGAGCTCACGGACATCACCAACGTACACGGTCTCTTCAGAAGCACCGGGAGTGTTTTCGCGGTAGGTATCTGCAGTCGTGGGGTCGTAGTCATTAGCCCAGGCATGCTTAACCTTGATTCCGGGAACCTTATCGGCAGCGTTGTGCGCGCCCAGGGCAATGCCGCCGGGGCCACAGAAGAGCTCACCCATTTTGTAGGTTGTGGGTGAGGATGATGTGTGCTTCTCAGCCATAAGGTTCTCCGCAAGTCATAGTGCTGTGTTAGGTGCCGGTTGAATACATAGATTTACCGTCTCTATATATTCAGAGTTAAACCCTCTAAGAATAGCAGCCCGGGGGCCTTACTCGCACCCTTACCCCGAGTAGATTTTGCTGCATGGAGTAAAACAACCTGGCTCTAGTAGATTGATGGCGCATCGTGATGACGAAAAGCTGTGTTGACGTGTGAGAACGAGTGATAAACTCACAGAGGAAGCTAACCATTGGCTCCCATAAACACTCACATCTCTATTTTTCAACGAGGAGAAAAATGGCCGAGGAAATTTCCCAGCCGGAACAGCAGATTTATGACACTGCTGCGCGTGAACTCATCTCGTACGAAGACGCTTGCCGCCAGGTAATTGACGGTATGGTTGCCGTGCCTATTCCTGAAGATGTAGTCGTTCCCATCTATGAGAAGGCACTTCGTAGCATTCAGGAACGTGAAGCCGCGAACGCCAAGGGCGAGTTCGATGAGGCCGCTACGGCCAAGGAAGACTACCACCACTGGTACGATGCTGCGAAGCCCGATACTGCCGGATGGAGCCACCTGCGTAGGAAGCTTACCAAGAAGATTGGTGAGGACGGTACGTCCACTATTCACCAGGAATCCGGCAAAGTTGTCGGCCTTCTTGCCGACCCCGCGACGAAGAATCTGACTCACAAGGGCCTTGTTGTCGGCTACGTGCAGTCCGGTAAGACCGCGAACTTCTCGGCGGTTATCACCAAGGCGGTTGACGAGGGTTACCGTTTCGTCATTGTTTTGGCGGGTATGTACAACAACCTGCGTCGTCAGACTCAGGAACGTTTGGACGGCGATGTTGTTGCCGCGCTCCAGAATGCTGGGAAGTCTGTTTTCCCTCTGACCAGTGTCAAGGGCGATATCTCTTCGGATTCTGGCCTTCTCCTCAACGCTCTGCGCACTAAGGATAGTGTTGTTTTTGCTGTGGTAAAGAAGAACCCCAGCCGCTTGAAGAATCTGCTGAAGCATATGGAATCTGCAAACCGAGAAGGTCTGCTGGATGACGTTCCCGTGCTTATCATAGATGATGAGTCGGATCAGGCGACTCCCAATACCGCGAAGGAAGATGAAGCGTACTCCGGTATTAACCGACTTCTCCGCCAGATTTGGGATCAGGTACAGCATGGCTCCTACGTGGCGTACACCGCGACTCCCTTCGCTAACGTTCTGATGGACCCGAATGACGAGGACCGCTACACCGAGCACGTAGAATCGGATAATCCTGAGAACCCCGAGGGCGAAACTATTGAGCGTTACCCGGGTCTGTACCCCTCCGACTTCATCTACGCTTTGGAACGCCCGAATGGCTACGTTGGTGCGTCCCGTATTTTTGGTACCCCGCTGTGGGCTACCGAGGACGAAGACGGCGTACTCAACGATGGCGTAGATGTCGATGCTGTCCGCGATATTGAGGAAGAGGAAGCAAAGATTCTGCGTCCTCCTACTCGTAAGGATGGTGGGGACTACATGCCTGAGATGGTTCCCAGTCTTGAAGCTGCAGTGCTGTGGTTTATGATTGCCACGGCTCTTCGTCGTCGTCGCACTCAGAAGAAGCAGCACAGCTCGATGCTGATTCACCTTTCGCACAGGGTTGAGACTCACTTCGAAGCGGTGAAGGTGATTGAGGACTACATCTCAGAGCTGAAGGAAAACTACGGCAGTCCTAAAATTAACGATGCGATGCAGCGTCTGTACGAACGCGAAGTTGCTCGTATGCAGGCTATCCGCCCTGAAGAGATTTACCCCGAATGGGATGAGCTGAAGCTTGCTGTGGGTCAGGTCGTCCGCGAGACCAAGTGCATTGTGGACAACGGTTCCTCGGATGAGCGCCTGGAATATGACGCAGATTCGCCGGCTACCTATGTCGTTATCGGCGGTAATACTCTCGCCCGTGGTCTGACCCTTGAAGGCTTGATTAGCTCGTACTACCTCAGGACGAGCAAGACCTACGATACTCTTCTGCAGATGGGCCGCTGGTTCGGTTTCCGCCCCGGCTATGATGACCTGATTCGTCTGTGGACGACCAGGGACCTTCAGGACTATTACCGTCACCTTGCCGGTGTCGAGGATGAGATCCGCGAAGAAATTCGTATCGTTGGTAGCACCCCCAAGACCGTTGGTGTGAAGATTCGTACTCACCCTGGTGTGCTAAAGGTTACCGCTGCCAATAAGATGCGTCATGCCAAGGCGCTTACCGTTGATTACAGCGGTAAGCTCCATCAGCTGACTCGCTTCGAAGAGAAGAACGCCGAAATCCTGAACCACAATATTCAGGTATTCGAGTCCCTTGTTGGCTCTATCTCGAGTACTCATGAGGTAGTGCAGGATAAGAACAACGGTAGCTACCTCTTCACTGGCGTGCCTGTGGATGTCGTGCTGTCCTACTTGAAGGACTTCAAGGCACACTCCTCGCATTACGAAGCTGGCTCGGACAAGCTGGTTGAGTGGATTGAGAAGTACGCCGACCAGGACTGGAACGTTGTCGTCTACTCCGGCACCCAGAAGGATATGCCGCAGCAGAACTTTGCTGGTCTGGACATTCGCATGGCAACTCGTAGTGCACACGTTAACTCTGAATCTGGCATCGTTGATTTGAGGGCTATCGCTGCGGGTGAGACTCCGGTTCTGGACTTCAAGATTCTCGCTAACACGGGAAATCAGGAGTACAAAGATCTGCTTGAGGGTCTGAAAGAAAAGGAAAAGAAGAACACTGGGAAATCTGAAAAGAAGCGTACGAGTCGAGCTGCACAGCTAAACCTTCGTTATGTTGAAGGTAACGTGCCGCTTCTGGTCATTTACGTGGTCAACCCCCACTCGAAGGCTAAGCCGGGCGCTCGCCGTCGTGACCTTGACGCTGTTGCACCGGTCGTCTTGCACGCTGTGGTTCTTCCCCAGGTTGCAGGTTCCGACTACAGCAACTTCATCTCGGTTGTTCCTGAGCAGGTTGAGGATCTGGCTCTTGATGAGGAAGAGTTGGATGAGAACAGCTCGATTCTGGATGCAGTCGACAGCGATGATGAAGGCGACTACAAGGAGTAACCTCAGGTAGCTTCTTGAATACCCAAAAGTGGGTATAGGTTTCGGGGTGGCATTTCACCGGATAATGCCACCCCGGAGCTTTATTCCCTCAGCAACACACGCCCATACGATTCAATAGTGCCCACAACTTCTACAGGGCAAGGAGATAACATCGTGAGCCTTAACTGGTTCCCCCTTCCTAAAAACACTGGTTCGATTTCTGCTCGAGGTGCCTCGCGTACCTTGGGTCGCCCCAATCTGAGCCCGCTTGCTCTGGTCACCCGAGAGATGGCCCAGAACTCGTGGGACGCACGCCTTGAAGGGCGCATGCCGGAGTTTGGCTGCCTGGTTCGGCACGCCAATCAGGGCGTGCTGAATACCCTGAGGAATGAGGTATTTGCAGCTGGTTTTGAGATTCACAGCAAGTACACCGGTCTCGACCAGACTTTTAACCGCGGCGACGTCTACTTCTTGGAGTTCTGGGACCGCGGCACCGTCGGTCTTGATGGCCCGGACCGCCCAGACGAAGCCGTTGAGGAAGGGGAGAGCCAGAACTTTGTTAACCTCACGATGAACCTTGGTAGCGATAACAAGGGTCAAGGTAACGGTGGCTCATACGGCTTCGGTAAAACGGCTGCTTTTAATATGAGCGAGTCTCAATCTGTTATTTACTGGTCTGCCTTTAAGACCAAAACTGGCGAGATTGATTACCGACTTATTGCTGTCGCTCTCGGCAAAGAATATACGTATGACGGTCGAAACTACACCGGTCGCCATTGGTGGGGATATGAGGGCCCAACAGTTAAGGGAACGGGTAACATTCTCCCGTTGACGGGAGAACCTGCTCGTCGGCTGGGTGAGGCTATTTTCTCTCGTCACTTTAATAACGGAGAAACTGGCACTTCAATTCTTATCGTTGATGCAAAGCCAGCAGAGCTTATGGAAGTATCAGACGATGAAGGTAAGATTCCGGATGATCCGAGTCGAATTATTGACCGTTCCCACGAAAAAATTCAAAATATCGTGATGTACCATCTTTGGCCCAAATTGGATGTTGAAGATGGAAATAGGTCTATGGATATCAGGATTAACAATAAGCCTGTCTTAATCCAGGACCTTAAGAATAATCCTGAATATAAGGGAATTGAGCAGCTCTGTTCTTCTCTTATTGACGTGCGGAAAATGGCTGAGCTTAAAAGGATGAATTTTGATGCCGACCCATTTGACAGTGTTTTCTACTATAAGAGCTTTGTTTTTAAGCGAGCCAGGGATTCCTATAATATTGGATATCTAAGGATTGCTCGAGGTGCGTACGATATTAACGCTGAAAGGTCCATCTATCCGCAAAACACTGTATGTTTGATGCGTAATGAGGCTGAATTGGTTGTCCAATACCGAAAAGTAAATGACCTGGACGATTCAAAGGCCACCTGGTACGGCGTATTCAAGCCCGACCTTGAAACGGATGTTGCCTTCCGAGAGGCTGAACCTCCGGCCCATGACGAATGGAACCCGAGCTCTCTCGAAAATGCTAAGCACAAGAACATTGTTGTTTATGCTGCTTCGAATATCACTAAGAGCCTGAAGAGTCTTTTCGAATCGAAGGACACTAAGCGCGATAGCGGGTCACTGGGTTCTTTGTCGAAGATTTCGCAGAAGCTTGCTCGATTCAATCCGATTATGTCCTCCGGAGGCGGTGTCGTTACTGAGCTGACGGAAGAGGACGAAGGTAAGAATAAAAAGCGCCCTGGTGGCGTTGTTCGTCGTGCCTCGGTATCGATTGAGTCTGCATCGATGACTGGCGTTCACCCGCAGAACCCTGATTATGTGCAGTATTTCATTAGCTTCTCCTGCAGTAGCGCTTGGAAGGCTGGTCAGCGTATTGGTATCAAGGTCTCTATCGCAACCGGTGATGAGAGGACTCTGGAGTACACAGACTCGCACGACCTTGAGCCTTCGTGGAGCGAAGGCTGGGGCCCTGACGCTAACGACACCCAAAAGGTGGGGCATGTTTATGTGCAGTGGGACGGCCCTGAAGAATCCGAGGAGAACCAGGGGTCTGTGGTCATCACGCTGCGTAAGGGTAAGACCTATATTTTTGAGGTGGAGGGCTAATAGCTATGGCAGGTAAGCGTGTAAAGGCATATCCTCATCTCACCCTTTTCCCGAATGAAGTGGAGTGGGGCGAATGGGATATTCGTAATCAGAACGGCGAAATTGTTGACCCGGATAAGTTGCCCTCCATCTGGGATTACGACACTGATCTGGAGCTCTCCATTTCCGTCAAAGTACAGCTTGAAGGAATCCGTCGAGTACTGGGCAATGAGGAGTCTCTGCCTCGACTGATTTGTGAGGTCCAGTGTCGACCGACCCACTGGAGCGTCATTGAAGAGAGTCGAGATGTTCAGCTTGATTCGGAATCATTTGTCGCGGTTGTTAGCGCCAAGATTCCTGGACGTAAGGTTGCGGGAGAACTAAAGCTCCGAGCAGCTCTAGTGGCGGGTGCCCTAAATATCGATGGATATAACACCGATGAAACCGCCTATATTGCTGTGCAAGAGGACAGCCTGTCTTTGAGCGCTAAGGGTGCTGGTATGCCGTTCTCGCAGCTTGATTTTTCTCGAGTGCGAGAGTGGGATAAAAATGCTCCCTGGGTTGTAAGGTGCAATGCCAGTAATCCGGAGGCGTTGTATTCACGATGCGTGCGAGTATTTGTGAATACGAAACACCCGGTTTGTAAGGCTTTGGTGCGAGGGGACGAAAAGGATTATGAGATTCTAGAACCCGCTATTTCTCGAGATTTCCTGGCAACTCTTGTGCGAGAAATTTATATTTCGCATCTGAACGAGACTTCTGTGTATACGTCACAGAAAGAACTCACTGAAGGAAATTGCGAGCAGTTCCAAATCGTGGCGCAGAAGATTATTTCCGAGAATTTCTCAATGACAATTCCGGAACTTATTGATGCGCTGAAGAGGGATTGGAATTCCGTGCAGAGCAAGATTGACGGTATTACCGGATATATGCAGAAGGGATGGAAGTAGATATGGTTCAGCAGAATGTGGAACCTGTACAGCAGGATGCTACTCCTGAGAATATTCAGGCGCCTGCCGAGCAGGAAGAACAGTATCTTTACTACCGCCTGGATGATTTCTCCGCGGATGATGAACTACAGCAATGGAAAAACTCTGGGGTTCCGCTACGCAACGTGGATTGTGGAAATATTGACACCAACCTAGAGATTCTTAACATTGGCGGCAACGAGATTCCAAAGCAGACTTTGGAGAATCTCCGCACAATCGTAGATAAAGAGCTCGAGAATCTTAAGGCTTTTGCTGATGATCGGGATAAGTGGAAGTACGAGTACTCTCACCGTATCGGTAAGGCCTTGCACAAGAACCTGCATATGATTCGTGGTGAAGCTGAATCTATTGAGGTGTGGCAGTTTATCGGTCTGAGGGTTCTTCCTGCGGCTGCTTTTGCACGTTTTGCCCCCTCAAAGGAAGTTCGACATATCGGCAACCTGCGCCGTCACGTGCTACGTCGAACCTGGCTGACCTATGACCTCCTGGGTGAGGTCATGGATGAGGGAGGCTACCTTACGGAAGATGACCTCAACCAGATTCTTGACCGAACCTCTATCTCGACAAACCGCGATTTGGCGTTGGCTCTTGCTCGAACTCTAAACTCTGTGGGCGTACCCAGTGATTACGGTTTGGAGAGGGGAGTCTCTGCCCGTGATATCAAACGTAAAATCGCGGAAGAGCTCACGGTGCGTATGGGCGTTGAAATGGTGCAGCACAAATCGTACGAGGATATGTGTGTACTCCTTGAGACCATCAAGAACGACGTTATCGAGGACTTCAAGCTACAGGAGGGTATCACCGAAGAACAGGATGAAGATACCTGGGAATCTGAAGCTGTAGAAGACTACGAGTCGGAAGAGGTAGAGCTTGAAGAGTCGGAAGACTCAGAAGACTTGGATACCGAGGCTGACGAGTACGACGAAAGCTACGATGAGGATTTCTCTGATGAGGAGACTGAAGAGGAGGAAGAACCTGTAGACCTCGAGGTTGCTGAGGCTATCGAACCCGCGGAGCCTGAAGCTGAGGAATCTGATGCTGAAGAGTCTGAGGCTCAGGAACCTGCAGAACCTCAACCGTTCTTTGTGCCGGTTAACGAATTCCGCGAATCAAACCTCTTTAGCTCAACACAGTACGGGTACTACGTTGACGAGGAACCTGAGGAACGTCCGTCACGTCTTCGAACTCCGCAGAGCAAGCTCAAGGCGAAGTTGGACAAGGAAAGCTCTGAAGTAACCGCGGATGAAGAAGCTAATAAGCAGTCTTCTGAAGCTAAGACTCACAGGAGTAAGCTCACGCCTCCCAAATCTAAGATGGGACAGTTCTGGGATAACATGCCCTGGAAGCGCTAAAAAGTAAGAAGCCCCCTTGCCCCGGTTCAACTAAGAACCAGGACAAGGGGGCTTTCGCTATAAGAACGGGCAGAAGCCTAATGCTTCTTCTTCGGCTCGCATGCCACGCCGTCACCATCACGGTCAAGACCCGGACGATAACCAGGCTGACCACGATACAGAGGCGCAGCACCCGCAGCACGAGCATCAGCACACGACTCATAGTAAACACTCGACTGCGCCGGGGCCTGCTGCACCGGCTGAGCAGGAGCCTGCTGAGCAGGAGCCTCAGCCGCCGGAGCCTGCTGGGCGGGTGCCTCCGTAGCTACCGGAGCCTGCTGCACCGGCTGAACGGGAGCCGGCTGAGCGGGCGCCTCAGAAACCGGAGCCGCCGGCGCCGCCACAGAAGGCGCCTCAGCCGCCGGTGCCTGGGACGGAGCCTGCGCGGGAGCCTCAGTCGTCGGAATAGGCGACGGGGTTACCGTCGGGGTAGGAGACTCCGAAGGAGACGCACTCGGTGTCGAAGAAGCAGTAGGGGAAGCCGAAACAGAGGGGCTAGCCGAAGCAGAGACCGACGAAGACGCAGACGGCGTAGACTTCGGAGCACGAACAGACGAAGAACAACCAGTCAGCAACAGAGCACCCGCAAGAACACCAGCGGTCGCGGCGTGAATTTTCAACACAATATTCCTTTAGAAGTGAGTGGACAAGCGTGTTCACCGTAGAACACACACTCCAGTGTAAAGGAAAACCGCCCCACCCGCAGACAACATCGAGCCACCCACAAAGAACCCGACAATGAAAGATACAACGTGCGGGCACGGCAAAGCCCCCTCGCACCGGTTCACGCAGAACCAGCACAAGGGGGCTTTCGCCATATCTAGGGGACACCAGCCGGGGCGCTAGGGGAGTAGCACCCCAGCCGAGACAGCTCTAACCAGAACCGCTAGCTCCACCCAGACTGAGGCTAGGAGCAGTTGCCGTTCACATCGCAGGACGGACCCGCCTCCGCAGCATTGCTACCCGCGCCGTCACCAGTGACGTCACCAACCGCGCCCGCCAGCGGGTTCAGGAACTCCACACGGTGAGTCTCCTCCCACACCTGACGCAGCGCCTGCACCAGCATCTTCGCAGGCTGCGCACCACTCACCGCCCACTTCGACTCAATCAAAAAGAACGGCACACCATTAATGCCCAGCTGACGCGCCAACTGCTCATCAGCACGCACATCCGCCGCGTAACGGTCACTCTTCAACACCGCCTCAACCTCAGCAGTATCCAGACCAATCTCAGAAGCAATATCCAGAATCGACTCGTGATCCTGCACCGAACGGCCCTGTGTAAAGTACGCCAGCTTAAACGCCTCCTGCGCCGCCGCCGCCAAACCCTGCTCCGCCGCATAATGAATCACGCGGTGCGCATCAAACGTGTTACCGTACCGCGCCTGCCGCCAATTGAAATCCAAACCCACCTCGCGGGCACGCTCCGCCAACGACTCCTGGCTCGCAATCGCTTGCTCCAGCGGCATCTGATATTTGCCCGCAATCAGCTCAGGCAGCGAACCGGCAGGATGCTCCGTAGCCGACGGGTCCAGCTCAAAACTATGCCACACCACCTCAACCTCGTCACGGTGCTCAAACTCGGCGAGCGCCAGCTCCAGGTTACGCTTGCCCACGTAGCAGAAGGGACACACAATATCGGACCAAATATCAATACGCATTGTCATCTATTCCTCTCACACTCGGATGCGGCACACTGCCGCCACTATACGCTCACCTAACGCCCCGGCTGCCGTACTTATTCCCGCGGCTATTACCCGCGATTATTCCCGCCGGGCACGGCAAAGCCCCCTCGCGCCGGTCCGTACAGAATCTCAATACAGGAATGTCCGTACGGGAGCCGGGTCAAGGGGGCTTCATCGGGGAAGGTCTACACCAACCTATCGGCGGGCAGTCGCCGAAGCGTTCTGCGAAGCCGCCGGCGCCGTAGTAGCCGCCGGTGCAGCGGTCGCACGAGCAGCCGGAGCAGTCGTTGCCGCCGGAGCGGTCGTCGCCTGCTGGCTAGCCGCAACCTCATCCTCATAGCGGGTGGTCGGTGCCTGAGTCGGAGCCTCAGTGGTCGGCTCCGGGGTAGGGGTTGCCTCCGTGGTCGCCTCGGGGGACGGGGTGTGCTCCTCCGGAGTGGGGGTCGGCGAAGGAGCCGCCGCCTTAATCTCTTCCTCAGAGGCATCACCGTAGTAGTCACGAATCGTCACCGCAGTCAGGCCGCGGTCATCAATCAGTCCCTTCACCTTATCCAGAATCGGGATGATCGTTTCGTAGTTCAGGTGGCCCAACACAATCTGCTGCGGCAGCATGTAGCGGATGCAGCGCATGTAAACCACGCGGGAGCTGGTCTTCGCTTCATCACCAGTGGTGCCGTTCCACATGACCGGGCGGGTAAAACCAATCTCGCCGGCAGCCTTCAGAACCGTATCGTTGTAACGGCCGTACGGCGGGCGGAAGTACGGCTTCGACGAGACACCGAACATGCTCATAATCTCGTCTTCGTTACGCTGCAGCTCTTCCTTCACACCCTCAGCATCCAGGGTGGTCAGGTCAGCGTGGTTGTACGTGTGGTTCGCAACCTGAATCTGGCCGCTCTGAACCAGCGGACGCAGCAACGACACGTGCTCCTTGAAGCCGGTGTACGAAGCGTTAATGAAGAACGTCAGGCGAGTATTCGTACGCTTCGAGAACTCAGCGTAGCCGCGAATCGCCTCCGGGCTCGCGCCGTCATCAACAGTCCACGCAACATACTTGCCGTCACCAACGAGGGAGTTGCCGATACCGGGCCATTCGCGCGGCTTATCAACCGGGTTGCCAGCAGCGGCAACCGTCGGCGAATTCGTGGGCGCGGGGCGAGTAGCGGCAGCAGAGGTCTCGCCGCCAGCCTGATACGGAGTGAAATTACCGCTGGTGCCGTCGTAGTCATTCGACTTCTTCGAGCAGGCAGCAATCAGCGGAAGCATAGCAGTGCCGAGCACAAAAAGTCGGCGGTTAGGCTGTGAGTGGGTCATACCTTCCAGGATAACGCCCCCACCTGCAAGGAACGAATCTGAACAGCGAATACACCCTAAATAATGCGCACATCACACCGCGAGCTCAGCACCACAGTATTAATAGGTATAAGAACTAGGCGTAAGAACACAGAACCAAGAAGCCGCAAGCCGGTAACGCTCCGCTACACTAGTGGGATGGAGAATTTGGGCACTCACGAACTGCGCAACCTTGTGAACGATGCTGCCGACGAGGCAGTCAACATCGGCTACCGCGTTGCAGACCGGCTACACCGGTGGCGAGAAAAGCGCGCCATCGCAGCCGGACGCGAGCCTATCCTCGTGCCCACTGAAGGCTACGGACGCGCCGCCTCCGACGGAAACCCCGGCTGGGTCCGCGTTATCGCCCGCGCCCTCTACAAGACGGTCACCCTCGAACGCCTCCTGCAGGTCGTCGACGGCACCCAAGACACCGCCAACCCCATGCGCGGCTGGCGCTCCTTCACCGCAACCGCAATGTCGGATGCGCCCGTCACCATCGTCATCGGCGGCACCAAGTACGAGGCATACACCGACCGCGGCGGCGTGCTCGACGTCAAACTCACCATTGACCTGGAACCCGGCATCCACGAAGTCGTCATGTACGTGCCCGGCTCCCGCGCCGTAGCAACCAGCGTCTACATCGTTCCCGAAAGCCAGAAGCTCGGCGTCATCATGGATGTCGACGACACCGTCATGGTCACCATGCTGCCGCGCCCCCTCGTCGCCGCCTGGAACTCCTTCATCCTCGATGAGCACGCACGCATCCCCACCCCCGGCATGGCGGTCATGACCGACCGCATCCGCCGCAGCCACCCGGATGCGCCGTTCATGTACCTGTCTACCGGCGCCTGGAACATCACCCCGACCCTGCGCCGCTTCCTCAGCCGCAACGGCTACCCGCGCGGCACGTTCCTACTCACCGACTGGGGCCCCACCCCCGACCGCTGGTTCCGCTCCGGCACCAACCACAAGGTCGAGTCCCTGCGCCGCCTCGCCGAGGAATTCCCGCAGATGAAGTGGATTCTCGTCGGCGACGACGGGCAGCGCGACCCGTACATCTACAACGGCTTCGCGGTACGCTACCCGGACAACGTGGCGGCAATCGTCATCCGCAACCTGACCGTGGGGGAGACCATGCTCGCCTCCGGCCGCGTGTGGAGCGACTACCGTGCCGAACAGATGATGCGCTCGCCGCTGTGGATTGAAGCCACCGACGGCGTAACACTGAGTAAGAAACTGCGTGAGCTGGGCCTGATCGATTTCTAGCCGGTTACTGCTCGCCGGTTGCTAAAACCAGCGCCTATACCCAGTAAACCCACCGTAAATACCGTGAAATACCGGTATATGCGGTGGGTTTTGGCGTTTCAGCGGAATTAACCAACTTAAACCCACGACACACCGGCTACCGAAAAAGAGTTAAAAATCTTTTCTACAGCCTTAATCACACAGCTTAAACCCGCTCGAAGGGGGTTAACCCCCGCCTTTAAGAAAGTCCATTCTGCTTTAAAACCGCGCCGTTCCGCGCAAGAACGGGGGAGAGTTAAGATCTCTTTAAAATCAAGCCCGAATCTGCCGGGTTTTATGCCCCCGAAAGCATACATGAGGTTAACTAAACCTCAACTCAGCGGGCGAATGAACCCTTAAAAATCCTGCCCAACTTAAACCCCACCTGTGGATAACCTGACACACCCCGCGAAAATACGGCGAACTAGCCCCGGGGCAGGGTGTGGATAATCTGTAGACACCCCCTCTTAAGTGGGTTCAGCTGTGGGTTTATCGAACGAAACACGACCCTTGCACCACATCATCTTGTGGTGAAGAAATTTCTCGACACTAGATGTAGTATTAATACTCGGTTCCACCACTACGGCACCTTAAGCGCCCTGCCCCAGTGCAGGAAACCGCCACACCCCACTAGGAGGGGGCAGCGGACGGCACAGCGCCCGCCGTAAACAACACGTGGCGAACCACCGACGAAACACGCCAGATTCATTCACGAGATAACCCCGCCTGAGCGGGAGAAAGTAAGAGGCACCCCAATGGTAGTGACCGTGTACACCAAGCCCCAGTGCGTCCAGTGCAACATGACCTACCGCGCCCTCGACGCGAAGGGTATCAGCTACACCAAGGTTGATATCACTGAAGACGCTCAGGCCCTCGAAATGGTCAAGTCCCTCGGCTACATGCAGGCACCCGTTGTCATCGCAGGCGAGGAACACTGGTCCGGTTTCCAGCCCGACAAGATCAACGCTCTGGCAGCGTAACAACCAACCCGGCCGAAACCCACACAAACGGAATCGGTACGGAACACCCGGCACAAGAGATAAGGAGTACACGTTGAGTACCGCCCTCACGCCCACCCCCGTCGACGAGCACGCAGAAATCCGCAAGATTCTTATGGATGCACGCAACGCTTCTGAGGGTCGAGCGACCGAGGTCGAACTGGACGACACAGCACCACTCATCGTGTACTTCTCCTCCATCTCAGGTAACACCCACAAGTTCGTGGAGAAGATTCGTGCCCGCCGCCTCCGCCTGCCGCTGCGCACCGGCGAGGACACCCTCATTCTTGATGAGCCGTTCGTGCTTATCGTCCCCACCTACGGCAAGCCTGAAGGCGCCGGTAACGTTCCCCCGCAGGTGGTTAAATTCCTGAACGTGGAGCAGAATCGCAACCACATGCTCGGTGTGATTGGCTCCGGCAACACCAACTTTGGTCCGCTCTTCGGTATCGCGGCAGATATTGTCGCCAAGAAGTGCGATGTGCCCGTGCTCTTCAAGTTTGAGCTCATGGGCACCGATTCAGATGTAGAAAAAGTCAACGAAGGATTGGAAGCATTTTGGACGCAAAACTGCCCTCAGCACTAGAAACTCTCGGTGCAGGCCACAACGGCAAGAGCGTGCCCGAGAAGTTCAAGGGTATGAGCTACCACGAGCTGAACGCGCTGCTGAACCTCTACGATGAGAACGGCCAGATCCAGTTCGATGCAGACCGCCAGGCAGCACGTCAGTACTTCCTGCAGCACGTCAACAACAACACCGTCTTCTTCCACGACCTGGAAGAGAAGATCGAGTACCTAATCGAGAACCAGTACTACGAGCCGGAACTCTTCGACAAGTACAACTTCCAGTTCATTAAGAACCTGTTCAAGCGCGCCTACGCCGTGAAGTTCCGCTTCCCGACCTTCCTCGGTGCCTTCAAGTTCTACACCTCCTACGCGCTCAAGACCTTCGACGGTCAGCGCTACCTGGAGCGTTTTGAGGACCGCGTCTGCATGGTGGCACTGCTGCTGGCAGAAGGTAACGAGAAGCTCGCCGAAGACATCGTCGACGAGATCATCTCCGGCCGTTTCCAGCCGGCAACCCCCACCTTCCTCAACGCAGGTAAGAAGCAGCGCGGCGAGCTCGTCTCCTGCTTCCTGCTGCGCATGGAAGACAACATGGAGTCCATCGGTCGCTCCATCAACTCTGCACTGCAGCTCTCCAAGCGCGGCGGCGGCGTGGCATTCGCCCTGACCAACCTGCGCGAGTCCGGTGCGCCCATTAAGAAGATTGAGAACCAGTCCTCGGGCGTTATCCCCGTCATGAAGCTGCTGGAAGACGCCTTCTCCTACGCAAACCAGCTCGGCGCACGTCAGGGTGCCGGTGCCGTGTACCTGCACGCACACCACCCCGACATCTACGCCTTCCTGGACACCAAGCGTGAGAACGCTGACGAGAAGATCCGCATCAAGACCCTCTCCCTGGGCGTTGTCATCCCCGACATCACCTTCGAGCTGGCGAAGAAGAACGAGGACATGTACCTCTTCTCCCCGTACGATGTGGAACGCATCTACGGCGTGCCCTTCTCCGACATCAACGTCTCCGAGAAGTACTACGAGATGGTCGACGATGCACGCATCACCAAGACCAAGATCAACGCACGCGAGTTCTTCCAGACCATCGCAGAGATCCAGTTCGAGTCCGGCTACCCGTACGTGATGTTCGAAGACACCGTCAACCGCGCGAACCCCATCGCCGGTAAGGTCATCATGTCCAACCTGTGCTCCGAGATCCTGCAGGTTTCCGAGCCGTCCACCTACCACGCTGACCTCGGCTACGAGACCGTCGGTAAGGACATCTCCTGCAACCTCGGCTCGCTGAACATTGCACTGACCATGGACGGTGACGACTTCGGCAAGACCGTGGAAACCGCGATCCGTTCGCTGACCTCCGTCTCCGACCAGTCCGACATCCGCTCCGTACCCTCCATCGAGCGCGGCAACAACATGAGCCACGCCGTGGGTCTGGGCCAGATGAACCTGCACGGCTACCTGGCACGCGAGCACGTCTACTACGGTTCCGAAGAAGCACTGGACTTCACCAACATGTACTTCTACACCGTCGCCTACCACGCAATCCGCGCCTCCATGCAGATTGCTAAGGAACGCGGTCAGCGTTTCGAGGGCTTCGAGAACTCGAAGTACGCATCCGGTGAGTTCTTCGCCAAGTACATTGAGAAGGAATGGGCACCGCAGACTGAGCGTACCCGCGAGCTGTTCGCTAAGCACCACATCCCCACCCGTGAAGAGTGGATTCAGCTGGCTGCTGACGTGGCACAGTACGGCATGTACAACCAGAACCTGCAGGCTGTTCCGCCGACCGGCTCCATCTCCTACATCAACGGTTCGACCTCTTCGATTCACCCGATTGCTTCGAAGATTGAGATCCGTAAGGAAGGCAAGCTCGGCCGCGTCTACTACCCGGCACCGTACATGACCAACGAGAACCTGGAGTACTACCAGGACTCCTACGAAATTGGTTACGAGAAGATCATCGACACCTACGCCGTGGCAACCCAGCACGTGGACCAGGGCCTGTCGCTGACCCTCTTCTTCCGCGATACCGCAACCACCCGCGATATCAACCGCGCCCAGATTTACGCATGGCGTAAGGGCATCAAGACCATCTACTACATCCGTCTGCGTCAGATGGCTCTTGAGGGTACCGAGGTTGAAGGCTGCGTATCCTGCATGCTCTAGCCCGAATGCTGTGACGCATTCAGCCTGAGCTGGCACACTATAACTAAAGACTGGAAGGGGCGGTTACGGTAAACACGCAAACCGCCTGCGCGACTGGCTGGCCGCGCGTGGCACCGTAACCGCCCCTTAAGAATCGGAGAATTACTAATGAGCGAAAAGGTGAAGCTCGTCGACCACGTGGTCGAGGCTATCAACTGGAACCGTATTGAGGACGAGAAGGACCTTGAGGTTTGGGATCGTCTGACCGGTAACTTCTGGCTGCCGGAGAAGGTGCCGCTGAGCAACGACGTGCCCTCCTGGAAGACCCTGACCGAGGAAGAGAAGCAGCTGACCATGCGCGTCTTCACCGGTCTGACCCTGCTGGACACCATCCAGGGTACTGTCGGTGCTGTGTCCCTGTTGCCGGACGCTGTGACCGCGCACGAAGAGGCCGTGTACACCAACATTGCGTTCATGGAATCCGTGCACGCAAAGTCGTACTCCTCGATCTTCTCGACCCTCGCCTCCACCAAGGAGATTGACGAGGCGTTCCGCTGGGCTGCTGAGAATGAGCACCTGCAGAAGAAGGCGAAGATTGTTCTGTCCTACTACACCGGTGACGACCCGCTGAAGAAGAAGGTTGCCTCCACTCTGCTGGAGTCCTTCCTGTTCTACTCGGGCTTCTACCTGCCCATGTACTGGTCTTCGCACGCGAAGCTGACCAACACCGCTGACCTGATTCGTCTGATTATTCGTGACGAGGCAGTGCACGGCTACTACATTGGCTACAAGTTCCAGCGCGGCCTGGCGAAGGAGTCCGCGGAGCGTCAGGCAGAGCTGAAGGAGTACACCTTCAACCTGCTGTACGAACTGTACGAGAACGAGGTGGCGTACACCCACTCCCTGTACGACGGTGTGGGTTGGAGTGAGGACGTTAAGAAGTTCCTGCACTACAACGCTAACAAGGCTCTGATGAACCTGGGCTACGAGCCGATGTTCCCGGCGTCTGTGACTAACGTGTCCCCGGCGATCCTGTCGGCACTGTCCCCGAACGCTGATGAGAACCACGACTTCTTCTCCGGTTCCGGCTCTTCCTACGTGATCGGTAAGGCTGTGAACACCGAGGACGAGGACTGGGACTTCTAAGGCTGAAAGCTCTAAGGCTGGGACTTCTAAGCACCCTTTCTCGCTGTGAGATATCAGGCTGAGATAAACCGAGCGGAACCCCCGCGTGTCCACTGTGGATGCGCGGGGGTTCCGCCGTTTAACCGGGTGCGGAAGCGGGGGAAAAGACGCGCAGAAACAGGGGAGCGAGAGCGGTTTTACCGATTCCGGTTGCCGGAATTTTTACCTTCACCCCGTAGCATAAAAAATTATTGATATATCGGGGTGCGGGGCGTACTCTGATACGACTAACTATCAACGCAGATTTGAAAGGAACATCATGCATTCAGTTGTTATGGAAGCCCCCGGCAAGGTTGTCGTCAACGAAGTTGAGAAGCCGACCCTGCTCGAACCTACCGACGCCATCATCAAGCTCGCAGCATCCTGCATCTGCGGCTCCGACCTGTGGCCCTACCGCGGCGCACAGCCCGTCGACCACCGGGCAATGGGCCACGAATACATCGGCGAAGTCGTCGAGGTCGGCTCCGAGGTCACCACCGTAGCCCCCGGCGACTTCGTCGTAGGCTCCTTCTGCATCTCCTGCGGCGAATGCGAAACCTGCACCGCAGGCTACCCCTCCCGCTGCCTCAAGGCCATCGCAGCTGGCGACGCCTTCATCGGCGCACGCTCCAACGGCACCCAGGCAGAATACGCCCGCGTACCCTTCGCAGACGGCACCCTCGTCAAGACCCCCGCCGCACCCACCGCAGAGCAGATTCCGCACCTCATGGCGGCATCCGACGTGCTCGGCACCGGCTGGTACGCAGCGGACGCAGCTGGCGCAGCCCCCGGCAAGACCATCGTCGTTGTTGGCGACGGCGCGGTCGGCCTGAGCGCAGTCATCGGCGCTAAGCAGCTCGGCGCGGAGAAGATCATCATCATGTCCCGCAACCCCGAACGTCAGGCGCTCGCTAAGGAATTCGGCGCAACCCACATCGTGGAGGAGCGTGGCGAAGAGGGCATCGCCAAGGTCATGGAGCTCACCGACGGCGTGGGCGCACACGGCGTGGCGGAGGCTGTTGGCACCCAGCAGTCCTTCGACCAGGCTCTCGGCTGCGTACGCCACGGCGGCTACATCGGCTTCGTGGGCGTGCCGCACGATAGCTCCATCGGCACCGATGCGCTCTTCGGCAAGCAGGTTCACCTGGAGGGCGGCCCCGCCCCCGTGCGCAAGTACCTGCTGACCCTCATCGACCTGATTTACAAGGGCGAAATTGAGCCCGGTAAGGTCTTCGACCTGGTCCTGCCCATCGACGAGGCAGCTAAGGGCTACGAGGCAATGGACCAGCGCACCGCCACCAAGGTTCTGCTGACCATGCCGTAATAGCCGGTCGTAGCGCCGGTTCTTGTGCCGGTCACCGTCCCGGTAACTCGGCGCGTATGCGCTACTGATCCCCGCACCGACCCTGCCCGCTCCACGTGAGCGTGGGGTACCGGGTGCGGGGATTAGTGCATTAAAAATTGAGTTTATTTGTCGGAGTTCGGCGAGGTGAGGGACAAATGCGTGAGCTAAGGCATAGAATAAAAGAGCATGATTCGTACAACTCGAAGGATGACAATGACGAAGAAGCCTTTCCCTTCCGACCTCGAAATCGCACTTGCCGCCGATCTCTGGCCCATTAACAAGATCGCAGCAGACAATGGCATCAGCGAAGATCGCCTTGAACCCTACGGCAAGTACGTCGCTAAGGTCCTCCTCGACGAAACCACCAACGCAGAGACCGCCCGCAAGCGCGGCTCCAAGTACATCGTGGTTACCGCTGTCACCCCCACCCCGCTCGGTGAGGGTAAGACCGCAACCTCCGTCTCCCTCGCACAGGGCTTCGCACAGACCGGCCGCAAGGCAATCCTGGCTCTGCGTCAGCCCGCAATGGGCCCGACCTTCGGCATTAAGGGCGGCGCAGCGGGCGGCGGCTACTCCCAGATCGTTCCCATGGAGAAGCTGAACCTGCACCTGACCGGCGACTTCCACGCCGTCACCGCAGCACACAACCTGCTTGCCGCCATGATTGACAACCACCTGCACCACGGCAACGAGCTGCGCATCGACCCGCGCGCAATCGAGTGGCGCCGCGTTATCGACATGAACGACCGCTCCCTGCGCAACATCGTCGTGGGCCTGGGCGAACGCATGGACGGCGTGGTCCGCGAGACCGGTTTCGACATCACCAGCGCCTCCGAAATTATGGTGATTCTCTCGCTGGCAACCTCCTTCAAGGACCTGCGTGAGCGCCTGGCAAAGATTGTCATCGGCCTGAACTACGACGGCGAGCCCGTCACCGCAGCCGACCTGAAGGCTGACGGCGCAATGTCCGTCATCCTGGCAGACGCAATCAACCCGAACCTGCTGCAGACCCTGGAGCACACTCCCGCACTGATTCACGCGGGTCCCTTCGGCAACATCGCAACCGGTAACTCCTCCGTGGTCGCCGACTACGTTGGCCTGGAGTACTCCGACTACGTGATTACCGAGGCTGGCTTCGGTGCCGACATGGGTGCGGAGCGTTTCTTCAACGTCAAGTGCCGCGTCTCCGGTCTGAAGCCGGACGCAGCAGTGCTCGTCGTAACCGTGCGCTCCCTGAAGTCCCACTCCGGCCTGTACAAGATTGTTCCCGGCAAGCCCCTGCCCGAAGGCATGCTGCAGGAAAGCCCCTCCGACGTCGAGAAGGGCGCAGAGAACCTGAAGAAGCACATCGAGATTGTGCGCAACTTCGGTGTTCAGCCGGTCGTGGCAATCAACGCCTTCCCGACCGACTTCGAGTCCGAGCACGAGACCATCCGCCGTATCGCTGAGGAAGCTGGCGCTCGCGTCGCTATCCACCGCGGTGTGGCTGAGGGCGGTAAGGGCACCACCGACCTGGCAGACGTGGTTGCTGAGGCATGTGACGACGTTTCGGATCTGAAGTACACCTACGATCTTGAGGACTCCATCGAGACCAAGATTGAGAAGGTTGCGACCAAGGTCTACGGTGCGGACGGCATCTCCATTGCTCCCGCTGCCGCTAAGCAGCTGAAGCGTTTCGCTGAGCTGGGCTACTCGCACCTGCCCGTGGTTATCGCGAAGACCCACCTGTCCATCTCTTCGGATGCAACCCTGAAGGGCGCACCGACCGGCTGGACCCTGCCCGTGCGCGAGGTTCGCCTGGCTGCAGGTGCTGGTTACGTCTACGCAATCTGCGGCACCATGCGCACCATGCCGGGCCTGAGCAAGAGCCCCGCAGCTGAGCGCATCGGCTTCGACGAGAACGGCGTGATGGTCGGTCTGTCCTAAGGTGGACTGTTCCAGCTGATATATAGCTAGTGGAGGCGGCGCTCCTTCCCCCAGAGCGGGGGAGGGGCGCCGCCTTTGCTGTGTCCGGGTAGCGTGTGCCCGGTGGTATATGATTGGCGGTTTTGCTGTGTGCATGAGGCGGGTTTGTGGCGCTTGAGAGAAAGGAAGACGTATCTGAAAACGAGTTTGAAACCAGGCTGAAACTGGGCTGACATCAGGGGGAATCCAGGGGAGCGAAGGAATCTGAAACCCCTGGTGGAGGGGACTTTCAATCTTTCATTGAGGCTTGTGGGGTGCCTAATCTGAGGGTGGAATTGGTACGTGCGGGTTAATAATTGGGCTCTATTTATGCTTGAAGGTCAGGTTTTATTAAACAATCTTTGGAGGTTGATTTTTGAATAGCCCACTATCTTGCATTGTGTGAAAATATGGTGTTGACTAGGTATTTTGATTTTTTAGGAGGGGCTTACTAGGTGTGCTCAATGAACCTAACGAGGGGTGCAATATTATTGTTTTGTAATAAAACCTCCACTTTAAGGGGAGTCTACAGGGGTAAAACAGACCAATTGATTTTGCCCTCGCGCGAATAATTGTGCAGATTTTGAACGGTGGGCGGTGCATTTTTTCCGGTTTATGTAGTTGCAACTACTTGAAGATACTTTTACCTTAACCCTCTACTTCCGCGGAATACCGGGCTAAAACCGGGTATTGAGCCTTTATGATTGGTGAGCATGAAGCTCAAGTTAAAGGTGCACTAAAGTGCCAAAAGAGGGAAAATCTAAAATTATTTTGGGTGAAATAAGTCACATATAAAGTCGAAAAAAATGAAATTGGTACGTATGGATACCCTAAAAAACACCTCTTTTTATTACAGAATGATTACATTGAGGCATGGGTCACTAAAACTGGCTCTCCGTACCAAATTGGGTTGTAAAACAGCCCCCAAAAAGTTCGCTACTATTGAGTCATCAAGTAATCGTGAGATTTCCAAAGTCCTCGGGTTGCTTGTGTTTGAGTGAGTGATAGATACCCCTGGGTGTCATGAGAAGCGACTGTGTATCGATGCGCAGTCGCTTCTCTGTTTAACTTTCGAATTTCAGTTGGAATCTCAACCGGAGCCTGCCTAATCCGCACTGAGTCTCACTGAGTCTAATCTGTGCCGAGCTTGCTTCGGAGTCTGTTCCATACGCATCCCGCACATGCATCCCGCACGTTCAATGCCGAATGCGCTGATAGGGGAGTATTACGCATAGGTGCCTGCTGGGCTGTCGCAACCCCTACACTGGAACTATGACTACTTACCCCGAACCCACTCTTATCTTTGAGAACCCCGAGCTGACCGTCCGCGCGCTCAGCGTCTCCGAGATGGACAATAGCGTCTACCTCATCACCATGCGCGCCACCGGCGAGCAGGTGCTCATCGACCCCGCAGCCGACGCAGAAGAACTCTACGCCTTCACCCTCGACGCGCTCCTGAATGACTGCCCGCAGCTCGAACTGACCGACTCTGAGGACCGCCGCGTGCGCGTCATAGAGAAGGAAGAAGACTTCAACTCCCTCAAGCCCCGTGCTATCGGTTTGACCGGCATCCTCGTTACTCACGGCCACTGGGACCACATCCGCGCTATTGAGGAACTCGACCACCTCACCGGTGCTGTTACCTCCGCGGGTGCAGCTGACGTTGCCGAAATTAAGGAGCTGGAAGACTACACCGTCGAAGAGGAACTGACCGGCGGCGAAAGCTTCGACTTCTACCGCTCCGACACCGTCATCCGCGCCCTGCACGTGCCCGGCCACACCCCCGGATCCATCGTCTACACCCTCGAAACCACCTGGGAAGACGGCACCCCCGCAACCCTGCTGTTCACCGGCGACTCGCTCTTCCCCGGCGGCGTGGGTAAGACCGACTCCCCGCAGCAGTTCGGTGAGCTCTTCTCCAACGTGCTCGAAAAGCTCTTCGGCGGCTTCGAAGACGACGCCATCGTGCTACCCGGCCACGGTCGCTCCACCACCCTCGGTGACGAGCGCCCCCACCTGGAAGACTGGGCAACCCGCGGCTGGTAAACCGCGCCTGACGAATTGCGCCTCCTAGTCCACCTCATATAAGTACTGCACCCTCATGCCTTCACCGCCCGCATAATCTCGCCGGTGAAAGGCGTGAGGGTGTAGAATTTAAGTTCGAAGATTAAGACGAAAGGATTTTCGATGACACCCCGCCCGGCACACGGAAGCACCGCACTCAAAGCGAACGATCTGACCAGCATCCGGGTTCAGGGTGCCCGCGAAAACAACCTCAAGAACGTAGACCTGACCATTCCGCGCGATGCGATGGTTGTCTTCACCGGCCTTTCCGGCTCCGGTAAGTCCTCCCTCGCCTTCGACACCATCTTTGCGGAGGGTCAGCGCCGCTACGTCGAGTCGCTGTCCTCCTATGCGCGTATGTTCCTCGGCCAGGTCGACAAGCCCGATGTTGACTTCATCGAGGGTCTCTCGCCGGCGGTGTCCATCGACCAGAAGTCCACCTCCAAGAACCCGCGTTCGACCGTCGGTACCATCACCGAAATCTACGACTACATGCGTCTGCTCTGGGCGCGTATCGGTCACCCGCACTGCCCCGAATGCGGTGAGGAAATCACCCAGCAGACCCCGCAGCAGATCGTGGACATTCTGCAGGAGTACCCCGAACGAACCCGCCTGCAGATTCTTGCACCCGTCGTCAGCGCACGCAAGGGCGAGTTCGTAGACCTGTTCAAGGACCTGCTCACCCAGGGCTACTCGCGCGCCCGCGTGGACGGCGAAACCGTGCAGCTCTCCGACCCGCCCAAGCTCGCCAAGCAGTACAAACACACCATCGAGGTGGTCGTCGACCGCATCGTTATCAAGGACGGTATTCACCAGCGCCTGACTGACTCCATCGAAACCGCGCTCAAGCTCGCCGACGGCCGCGTGCTCATCGACTTCGTGGACCGCGAGCAGGACGACCCCGAACGCACCCGCTCCTTCAGCGAAAACCTCGCCTGCCCCAACAACCACCCGCTGCAGATCGACACCATCGAGCCGCGCGCCTTCTCCTTCAACTCGCCGTTCGGCGCGTGTAGCGCCTGCGACGGCATCGGCTCGCGCCTGGAAGTCGACACCGAACTGCTCGTACCCAACCCCGACCTGACCCTCGGTGAGGGCGCTATCGCCCCCTGGTCGCAGGGTAAAGCAACCACCGAATACTGGCTGCGCTTGCTCGCCGGCCTGGGGGAGGAGCTCGGCTTCGACCTGAACACCCCCTTCAAGGACCTGCCCGCCAAGACCCGCGCCGCCATCCTGGACGGCAAGGACTACAAGGTCGAGGTGTCCTACCGCAACCGCTTCGGCCGCGAACGCCGCTACACCTCCGGATTCGAAGGCGTGAAGGCGTACATCAAGCGCAAGCACGAAGAAACCGAATCGGACTTCGCCCGCGACCGCTACGAACAGTACATGCGCCAGGTCGCCTGCCCCTCCTGCGGTGGCGCACGCCTGAACCCAACCATCCTCGGCGTGAAGGTCGGCGGCAAGTCCATCGCAGACATTACCGACCTGTCCCTCGCCAACGCACTCGCCTTCGTGCGCGGTCTGCAGCTCAGTACCCGCGAAGCCAAGATTGGCGAGCAGGTCCTCAAGGAAATTGACGCGCGCCTGCAGTTCCTGCTGGACGTGGGCCTGGACTACCTGACCCTCTCACGCTCCGCCGGCACGCTCTCCGGCGGTGAGGCGCAGCGCATCCGCCTCGCCACCCAGATTGGTTCGGGCCTGGTTGGCGTGCTCTACGTGCTCGACGAGCCCTCCATCGGCCTGCACCAGCGCGACAACCGCCGCCTCATTGAGACCCTGACTAAGCTGCGCGACATGGGCAACACGCTTATTGTGGTTGAGCACGACGAAGACACCATGCGCGAAGCCGACTGGATCGTGGACGTAGGACCCGGCGCAGGCGAGCACGGCGGCGAAATCGTGCACTCCGGCAGCTTCGAGGAGCTGCTGAAGAACACCAAGTCCATCACCGGCGACTACATGGCTGGCCGCCGCAACATTGAGGTGCCCGCCTCCCGCCGCCCCGTGGACAAGGAACGCCAGCTGACCGTGCGCGGCGCCCGCGAAAACAACCTTAAGAACGTGACCGTGTCCTTCCCGCTGGGCGTGTTCACCGCGGTGACCGGTGTGTCCGGCTCGGGTAAGTCCACCCTCGTCAACGACATTCTGTACACCGCCCTGGCGAACAAGCTCAACGGCGCCAAGCAGGTACCCGGCCGCCACAAGAGCATCGACGGCCTGGAGCACCTGGACAAGGTCATTCACGTGGACCAGTCGCCCATCGGCCGTACCCCGCGCTCGAACCCGGCCACCTACACCGGCGTGTTTGACCATATCCGCAAGCTCTTCGCGGAGACCAGCGAAGCGAAGATGCGCGGCTACACCCCGGGCCGATTCTCCTTCAACGTCAAGGGCGGCCGCTGCGAGGACTGCTCCGGCGACGGCACCCTGAAGATTGAAATGAACTTCCTGCCGGACGTGTACGTGCCCTGCGAAACCTGCCATGGCAAGCGCTACAACCGCGAAACCCTCGAAGTGCACTACAAGGGCAAGACCATTGCCGACGTGCTCGAAATGCCCGTGGAAGAGGCGGCAGAGTTCTTCGCCGCGTTTACCCCGATTGCGCGCCACCTGAACACCCTCGTGGACGTGGGCCTGGGCTACATTCGCCTGGGTCAGCCCGCAACCACCCTCTCCGGCGGTGAGGCGCAGCGCGTGAAGCTCGCCACCGAACTGCAGAAGCGCTCCAACGGCCGCTCCATCTACGTGCTGGACGAGCCGACCACCGGCCTGCACTTTGAGGACATTCGCAAGCTGCTCGCCGTACTGCAGTCGCTGGTCGACAAGGGCAATAGCGTCATCACCATCGAGCACAACCTGGACGTGGTCAAGTGCGCCGACTGGATTATTGACATGGGTCCCGAAGGCGGTAGCGGCGGCGGCACCGTGATTGCCGAGGGCACCCCGGAGCAGGTGGCTCAGGTGAAGGGCTCGCACACCGGTGCGTTCCTTGCCGAGATTCTGAACTAGTCGAGAACTTGAACTAGCCGAGACTTGAACTAGAGGAAACCTACGTGACTGATACTCAAGGAACCGAACCTAACTCGGGAGCCGAGCACTCTGCGGGTGCTGCGGGCTTCGGTGCGCGCCGAGACGCTGTGAACCGCGGTGCCGTGACCACCCTGGACCGGGCGCGGCACATCCTGCACACCCAGCTTGAGGCGGACTTCTGCCAGGCGCCCGGTTCGATTAGCCGCGCCCTTCAAGAGATGCGCGACAATCCCGAGGCCGAGAGCCTGCCGCTGCTCGCCACCGTGCAGCCTCCCTCCGAGAAGATGGGTGCCGCACGCCGCCGCAACGACGACATCTGGGAGTTGCGCGTCGCCAACTACGCGAGCGTCGGCATTCTCTGCGCTAAGCATCCGCGCGTGCTGGAGAAGGCGATTGACTACATGCTCGGCGACCAGTCGAACTGGCTCGGCGACTACGCGCAGCTTCGCCAGCTCAATGAACTGCTCACCCCCTACACCCAGCAGGTCAGCGGCACGAGCATCTACTACACGCCCGGCCGCGCCCTGCTGAACTCGGTCGTACCCGAGGGCGTGCAGGCACAGGAGGTCAAGTGTGCCGTGCCCGGTGTGGGCATGATGCGTCGCGTTGACCCCGCAGAGCTGAAGGCGGCGTTGCTTGCCGAAATCACCGGCGAACGCACCATCCGCAGGGAGGCAAACGCCTCCGCGGGTGCGCTTGAGGTTGACCCGGAGGACACTGAGGCACGCGTGACCCGCCTGCGTGTGGAGCTGCTGGATGCTGAGCAGATCGAGTCGTTCCGCGGGGATAAGCGTTACTCGAACGCGCTGGGCTTTAGTGAACGCCGCCCGGATGGGCTGGTGCTTGCCGCATACCCGGTGGACGAGGACGCACCTGAGGCATCTGATGCAGCCGTAGCGGGGGAGAGCCCCGCGCTCGCAGACCCTATCGCTATGGTTGGCCTGAGCGATGATTCGCCGATTATGCGCCAGATTGGTATTGATGTGTTGCCCGCCTGGCGCGGTGCCGGCATCGCCAGTTCCCTGGTGCGTGATGCCGCCCGACTCACCCTGGCGGAGGGGTACCTGCCGTTCTACGGTACGAGCCCGTCGCATATGCTGTCGCAGAGGGTGGCGATGAACGCTGGGCTGGTGCCGACCTGGTGGGAGTATGTCTCCACCAGCCTGAACGATTTGCCCATGGACTAGTTGTCCATGGACTAGAGCCGCCCGAGCTAGGCATAACGCATATACAGAAAGCCCCCGAGATTGGAGTCTCGGGGGCTTTCTGCTGCTGAATTTCACGCGCTGTGAGTTTCACGGGCTACGAGTTTCGCGCGCCGGGATTTTCTCGGCTTTCAGCGTCTTGCGGCTAACTCTCTAAAGCTCCGCGCCGTTGCTGGCAATCACCTCGCGGTACCAGTGGAAGGACTTCTTGCGGTAGCGTGCCAGGGTGCCGGTGCCATCGTCGTTGCGGTCCACGTAGATGAACCCGTAGCGCTTGGACATCTGCGCGGTGGAGGCGCTAATCATGTCGATGCAGCCCCAGGTGGTGTAGCCGAGCACGTTCACGCCATCCTCAATCGCCTCGCGTACGGCGTGCAGGTGCTGGCGCAGGTAGTCGATGCGGTAGTCATCCTCCACGGTGAGTTCGCCGTTCACCTCGACCAGTTCGTCGCGGGCGCCCAGGCCGTTCTCCACGATGAACAGCGGCTTCTGCCAGCGGTCCCAGTACTGGTTGAGGACCACGCGCAGGCCGGTCGGGTCGATCTGCCAGCCCCATTCGCTGGCGGGCAGGGTCGGGTTCGCCACGCCGCCGAGGATATTGCCTTCGCCGCGCTCGCCTCGTGCCGGGTCACCGGTGGCGCAGGTGGACATGTAGTAGCTGAAGGACACGAAGTCCACGGTGTTCTTCAGGTCTTCGCGGTCCTGCTCGGTGATGTTCAGTTCCACGCCCTTCTCACGCAGGGCACGCAGGAAGTAGCCGGGGTAGGCGCCGCGCACGTGCACGTCACCGAACGCGAAGTTCGCCTGCTCCGTCTGCATGGCGGCGAGTACATCGGCGGGGTCGGGGGTGAGCGGGTAGGTGGGCATAGCAAGAATCATGCAACCAATCTGCGCGCCGGGTGCCAGTTCGCGTGCCGCAGCGGTGGCGCGTGCGGAGGCGACCAGCTCGTGGTGCATCGCCTGGTACAGGTCTGCGTCGCTGAGCTGATCCGCCGGGGTGTTAATGCCGCCGGACATGAACGGCAGGTGCAACATCGAGTTGATTTCGTTGAAGGTCAGCCAGTACTTTACGCGCTTGCCGTAGCGGGCGAACACGGTGCGGGCGTAGCGTTCGTAGAAGCCGATGAGTTCGCGGCTGGTCCAACCGTTGTACTGTTCGACCAGGTGCAGCGGGGTTTCGTAGTGGCTGAGGGTGATGAGCGGCTCCATGCCGTGCTTTTCGAGCTCGTCGAGCACGCGGTCGTAGAAGGCGAGGCCCGCCTCGTTCGGCTCGGATTCGTCGCCGCGGGGGAAGATGCGCGACCAGGCGATGGAGAAGCGGAAGACCTTGAAACCCATCTCTGCGAGCAGGGCTATGTCTTCGCGGTAGCGGTGGTAGAAGTCGATGCCCTCCAGCTTGAGGTTGTCCTCGGTGGGTTCCGCAGTGCGCGGGTACAGGCCGCCGGCGGGCAGCACATCCTGCAGGCTGGGGCCCTTGCCGTCTTCGTTCCAGGCGCCTTCGAACTGGTTGGCAGCGGTGGCGCCTCCGAAGAGGAACCCGTCAGGGAATGCGCCGAGCGGCTGCGGCTCGGTCAGCGCCGGGTTGGAGTTGGGCAAAGAGGTGGTTTGGGCGGTGATGTGCTGGTCCTGATGCACGGCATCCTCCAGGGTGCTTTGGGTCTTTCTTCTACCCTAGCGGAGGGGGTGGGGGATTGCTAGATTTCGCACTGTAACCGCGGCAAAAACCGCCGCGCAGACCGTCCTGCGGGTACGCGAAAGCCCGGCATCCTCACACGAAAATTCACGTGAGAATACCGGGCTTTTATAGAGCGCTTGACGCTGAGCTACGCTATCGCGGGGGCCTGCGCTACTAGTTAGCGAAGCCGAGTGCGAACAGCCACGCGGTACCAACCGACCCCCAGATGACGAGGTTCACGATAGCCGCCATGAAGCCGATCTTGAACCATTCGCTCACGCTGAAGTAGCCGGAACCGTAGTACACGCCTGCCGGGCCGGAGGCGTAGTGGGTGATGCCGCCAATCAGGTTACCCATGAAGCCGAGGAACAGCGCCGCAAACATCGGCGGAACACCGGCGGTAACCGCCGCACCGAGGAACACGGCGTACAGGGCCACGATCTGGGCGGTGTTCGAAGCGAACATGTAGTGGATGAAGAAGTACGCCAGAACCAGCACGGTGAAGGCCAGGGGCCAGGCCATGCCGCTGACGCTGTGGGCGGCCTGCTGACCAATCCAGTCCACGACCTTGAGCTTCTTGAGGTGGTCCGCCATGCCGACGAGCACGGCGAAGAAGATGAGGGTGGACCATGCGCTGGAGTTCTTCGCCAGGTCCTTCCAAGTCAGGACCTTGGTGACCAGCAGAATTGCGATGCCGAAGAACGCGGCGCTGGTGGCGTCAATACCCAGGGAAGTACCGGTAACCCACAGGACCAGCAGCATCACGAAGGTGCCGAGCATGATCCATTCCTTGGAGCTCATGGGGCCCATTTCGTGCAGTTCCTGGCGGGCGTGCTCGGGTGCGTCCGGGGTCTTCTTGATGGTCGGCGGGTAAATCTTCGACATAATCCACGGCATCACAATCAGCGCGGTAAGGCCGGGAACGATAGCGGCGAGCGCCCAGGTGCCCCAGTCAAGGTTGACGCCGCGGTCGTGCGCGAACTTCTGCGCCAGCGGGTTACCGGCCATCGCGGTCACGAACATGGCGGCGGTGATGGTGTTGACCTGCGCCTCGGTCATGAGCAGGTAGGAGCCGAGCTTACGGCGCGATTCGGGGGTCTCGTTCGTGGAGCCGTTGACCTCGGAGAGGGAACGGATAATCGGGTAGATCACGCCACCGGCACGCGCAGTGTTGGAGGGGGTGGCGGGGGCGAGAACCAGGTCGGTGATTGCCATACCGTAGGACAGACCGAGCGAGGACTTGCCGAGCGCACGCACGAACAGCAGGGCGATGCGCTTGCCCAAGCCGGTAATGAGGAAGCCGTCGGCGATGAAGAACGCGGCAACAATAATCCAGATGGAGGAGTTGCCGAAGCCGGTCAGCGCCTCGTTCTTTGCCGCCATGGTGCCGGTAATCATCGCGGCACCCAGGCCGACGAGCGCCACGGACGGGGTCGGCAGCGGCTGCAGGATCAGGCCGAGGATGGTGCCGACGAAGATGGCGAGCATGTGCATGCCGCGCGGGTCGACGCCTTCGGGGGCGGGAACGAACCAGATGGCGAGGGTTGCTACGAGGATGATGGCAACGTGCAGAATCAGCTTGTTTCGCTGTTTGCGGGCTGCGGTCGCCTCCTTGCCGTTCACCTCCGGTTTGGATGCGGCGGCGGCCGCTGTGTTCGTGGACTGTGACATGTCCGTACTCCTTATGTGAAACGTACAGTTTGGTCCGTGGCGGGTGGCTCCGTCACGGTGTGCGCGTTTCTTCTGCGTTGTCATGCTGTGTTGTGTACTTGTGGCAACGTGTGGGATGCCACGTAGTCCTTTAATCGTAATGGTTTGGATTCACGGAGTGAAGAAATTCAGCATAAAAAATGTGAATATGGCTGGGTGTATCGGCGGGTGGTATTCTGCGGAAAATAACCGGGGGAGAACGCCGGGGGAGAGCCGAGGAGAGCACCGGGCGAGCGCCGAGGAATGCGCCGCCCTTGAGCTACCCCTGAGCTGCTCCTGGGTCGCCCTTGAGACGCCCCGCCACCCACACGCCAGCGTGATGGGCGCAACGTAAAATAGGAACGTGCAGATTATTCGAGAGACCGGCCCCGAGTCCGGCGAAATCCTTATTCACCACGACCAGACGGTGCAGATGCTCCGCGAGGTGGCAACCGGCAAGCGTGAAGCCACTTTGCGCATGTATCAGCCGAACCCGACGGTCGCGTTCGGCCGCCGTGATGAGCTGAACCCCGGCTTCGCGGAAGCCTCTGCGGCGTGTGTCGAGCACGGCTTCGAGGTGCTGGTGCGCAAGGTCGGTGGGCATGCCGCCGCCTACCATCAGGGGTGCCTGGTCGTGGACCATTTTCAGCCCGCCTCCGACGCCCGCAGCGGTAACACCCTACGCTACGAACTGTTTGGTTCCATGTACGCGCAGGCGCTGCGTGAGGTCGGCGTGGATGCGCGCATGGGTGAGATTCCGGGGGAGTACTGCCCCGGCGAGTATTCGGTGCACGCGCAGCTGCCCGCATCCGCAGGTGGTGGCCGCATCAAGCTGGTCGGCACCGCTCAGCGCGTGGTGACCGGCGGCTGGTGGTTCAGTACCGGCATCGTGGTCTCTGATTCTGCGCCTCTGCGGGCGGTCACTGCGGATGTGTACCGTGCTCTCGGCATGGAGCTGGACCCCGCCACGGTCGGCGCCGCACAGGACGCGAACCCGAGCCTGCTCATGGAAGATTTGGAAGACGCCATCGTTGAGGTGTACGCCCAAAACGGCTTTCACTAGGTGATTCACCGGGCTCGTTTTCACCAGCCTGTTTTATCTCTGACTTTTACCCCTAAACCACCCCGATTACCCCCGATTTACCCCACCTGAAGCGAAGGAGCATCCATGCGTTGGGCACAGATTAAAGACTCGAAGGGCAGCCGCGCGGTCTGCTTCTTTGAGGAGACCGTGTACGAGCTTCCGGCGAAGCTCAGCCCGCTACTGAATTTCTACAGCCGGTTCCGTCTGAACTTTGGCGACCCGAAGAACGCCGTGGCAATCCTGAAAGAGAACGGCGCGACCGTCATGGGTCACGGCGAGGAGCTGTGGAATTCCCTGCCGTTTATTCGCCCGCTGGATAAGCCCGGCAAGATTGTGTGCGCCGGCTTGAACTACCGCGACCACGCCGCAGAAATGAACCTTGAGGTGCCCGAGTACCCGGCGCTGTTCGCGAAGTTCCCGAACGCACTGATTGGCCCCGGCGAGCAGATCCGCATGCCCGCCGATGACGGCACCGGCAGTACGAAGGTCGACTGGGAGGTTGAGCTCTGCCTGGTCGTGGGCGCTCGCCTGCGTAACGCCACGGAGGAGCAGGCGCTTGATGCCCTGATGGGTTACACGGTCATGAATGATGTGTCGGTGCGTGACTGGCAGGGCCGTTCCTCGGAGTGGTTCCAGGGCAAGAACTGGGACGCGATGACTCCGTTCGGTCCGGTGATTGTGAGCGCCGATGAGGTTGACCCGGTTGTCGGCCTGGAGCTCGTCTGCGAGGTGGACGGCGTGGTGCGTCAGCGCGGCACGACGGCGGATATGGTGTTCACCCCGGCGCAGCTGCTGTCCTATATTTCTCGGTTCATGACCCTGGAGCCGGGTGACCTGGTGGCGACGGGTACGCCCGCCGGGGTTGGCTTGTCGTTGCATCCGCGTCAGTGGTTGAAGCCGGGGCAGACGGTGCGCACCCGCATTGAGGGTATTGGCGAGCTGGTGAATGTCTGCTCGGAGGCGGGCGCACTGTAACTATCTCATGCTGTAGCTATCCTGCGCTGTGGCTATCCTGCGGCGCTGTAAACCTGCCGTAGTTCTCGTGGTTATCTCGTAGCTCTGTGAGCAATCGCGGATGAACCCACGCCGGTGTCTGCAGGTATCTGCCGTGGGGTGTACTAGAAAGACCGCGTAAATAAATAATTATGCACTCCGCATGTGTTTTTGAGGCGCATGCGGGGTGTTTTTTATTCCTTTCAAAGCTCCCGGTGGGTGGCTTGGAATTCTTGGGGTACACCGCGAAGCGCGCTCCGTGTGGGGGATTGTGGCGTATGCATGGTTACACACTGTCAAACACACGAAAAGTTTAAACTTTTACGTGAATCTTAGTGTTTTTCGGTGGGTTCTGTGGGTCTAAGTAGATAAATCAAGGGGCTTTGCCTGGGGGTATGGGGCACCCTAATTACAGTCTTTTGGTTCATAAAAGTGTAGGTTTCAGTGATTGAGACCATATCTGCTGCTGGGGCAGAATCCCAAATTGTGGGCACGTGTGAGAAATTCAACAGAAGGTTTTGGCGCGTCATTCCGGGAACTTTAAGGTTGAAGGTTTAGTTTTCCGTGCGCGTTTTTCGTTTTTCTCAAGTTACCCTCGCCTGACTAGGAGTAAAGCTGAAACACTGCGGTGCAAATTCCGAAAACCTGAACATCTGTCAGTGCACACAGGTGTAAAGAAATATGAGCTTAAGCTTGAACCTTTAGCAAAAAATCAGTGCCCCGAATCACAAACTCGTTTTGCGTTCGCCCAAAAGACTATGTAGGGTATGGGGATTATCTGAGAGTTTCCTGAGAATTCCTGCCAGAAGATCAGGACCCACCCGGGCACACCCTCAGATGCATATTTCACTCACGTCCGTGTTTGTTCATACAAACGCACTCACTCAAACAAGCCGACACGAACGGAAGAAAAACATGACCACAACTGCATCCAAAAACCCGACACAGCGCCCGGCAAACCGCCGCCGTGCCACCATCGCTGCCTCCGCAGCACTGGCAACCGTCATCACCGGCGCAAACCTCCCCGTGGCCTTCGGTGCAACCGCCTCCACCCGCAATGTCTCCGGTACCACCTGCGTTGACGCAGGCTACCGCACCGTGCCGACCCTCGCGAACATCACCAACGTCGCCCCCGGTCCGACCTGCTACTGGAACCCCGACCAGCAGGCGCAGACCATCGACACTCTCGCGCCGGTCAACTCCTCCCTCACCAAGGCGCAGCTGACCACCACCGAGAACACCTCGCCTCTGAGCGGCAAGCTCGCCAGCGACTCCTTCGCAGCGCAGAAGCTTACCGGCACCGAAGCCGTCGCAGCCAACAGTAGCGAAATCAGCCGCACCTTCCTCGAATACTCCGCCGATGCGGGCAACCACCCCATCACCACCGCCATCAACGCGGGCACCGTGAAGAAGGACCGCGCCCAGACCGTTGGCGGCCACGAGAACATCCCGACCCTCGCCGTGAACTCCGCGAACCCGCACCAGGAGTACGTCGAGGTCGTCTCCCGCGACAACCGCGTCAACGCCAACGCGGAGAACAAGCGCATCCTGACCGGCGGCATCCCGATTCCGAAGTGGCTTGCCGAGGACCACGGCCTTTCCGGCGACCAGTCCGTTGCCCTGTACGATGAGGCGACCGGCATTTGGCGCTCCTACTTCAAGTTCATCAAGGATGCAGACGCACAGACCTACACCAGCACCGCCCGCGTGCAGGTGGGTGGCGGCAACGCGTCCACCCCCAAGAGCACAAAGATTCAGTACGATAACGTCGGCCGCGGCAACGCAGGTCAGACCGTCACCATTAAGGCACCCGTCAGCATCGACGCGAAGTCCGGCAACGCCCGCACCTCCTACCCGATTGCTCGCGGCGCGAAGTTCCGCCTGGCGAAGAACGTGCCCGGCGCGTCCATCAACGAGAGCACCGGCGAGATTACCTACAAGATTCCCGCTGGCACCCGTGGCACCGTGGACATCCCCGTGGCGGTCGACTACCCGGCAACCTACCACGTATCCTCTGGCGGTTACATGCTCGCTAAGCCGAACTTCGGCGGCGTGGGCGAGGACAACTACTGGCTGACCCTCAAGAACGGCACCTCCTCCGTGGTGGGTATGGCGAACGAGCTCACCCAGATTGGTGTGGACGAGCTCAAGGCAGGCAAGATCAACCACATGGTGTCCATTACTGCGGCTGACTATGCGGCGCTGGTCTCCTCCTTCCCCGCGAAGGGCACCGACGGCAAGATTAACGCGAGCAAGTACCCGAACGCACCCCGCGCGGGTCAGCGCGGCTTCCTGCCCGCAAGCTTTGACGTGGAAGAGCACCTGGCAAACACCGGCCACGCTGACGACCAGCTCAGCCGCATGATTCTGACCGCGATGAAGGAGTACGGCTTCATCCTTTCGGACCATAACCTCTTCACCAACGCATTCAACCTGGAGGCGGCAAGCTCCTACGCGCCCTACGCCCGCCAGGGTAAGAACGTGTACAAGGAAGACCCGCAGCTGGCGGCAATGTTCGCAAGCTTCGTTCCCAGCGGCTTCACCGGCACCCAGTTCCCCTGGCACCAGGTGCAGTGGATGCCCGTGAACTACACTGAGTCCGCTGAGAACACGGCACGTCGCGAGGGCACCCAGGTTCTGCCGCAGAGCAACAACCAGGCTGCCGACTCGAACGCTGACGCACACAAGATTGCACGCCCCGTGACCGTGCGCCGCTCCGCCGTGCGCACCCCCAAGGCGGAACGCATCAGCGACGCCGAGACCCAGAACGCGGCAGTGAACCAGTCTTCGGACGCCGTGAAGTTCAAGTACCCCTCGAACGCCTACGGTAAGACCGGCACCGGCTCCGGCGTGTTCTACCAGCCCGCCGAGCACCACGCCACCGTCTACTCCGGCGAGACTGCGGTTGCGCAGAGCGTGCACCAGTCGCACAAGGTTTCCCCGAACTACCGTTACGCCCGCGACTACAACTTCCAGGAAATCGAGCAGACCCCGAACTTCCGCCCCAGCCGCTGGGTGAACAAGGAGAAGGTCAACACTGCTGGCGGCCAGTTCTCCAGCGCGGAGACCGGCATCCGTTTTGCCTCCAACGGCAAGACCGGCACCTACTCGATTGACCTGAACACCCACGATGTCACCGGCACCACCTGGGACCTGCGCCGCGATAACGGTACGAACATCACCGTGAACCGCACCGGTAAGGCGCCCGCCCGCATGTCCGATGTGAAGGCGAAGAAGGGCTCCGCCGCGCAGCTGTACTCGATCCCGCTGAAGGTGCACGTGGTGGATAAGAACAGCCCCATCGCGCGTGAGGACTCCGTCTCCCTGTACTCGGGCACCACCCAGAACGTGGCAGTCCTGAACAATGACGAGGCATCCTTCGGCGCATTCAGCCGCGGCGAGACCGTGAAGAAGCTGGAGCTGCTGAACCAGCGCGGCCAGGTCGTCAGCGCATACAGCGACGAGTACGGCACCTACCGCGTGGTGACCCTGCCCGACGGCACCCAGGGCATCGCAGTATCCGCTAAGAATAAGCAGGGCTTCGCACCGCTGGTCCGCTACCGCGCAGTGACCGACAAGGGCGTAAAGTCCGCTGAGGGTTACCTGCAGGTGGCAGTCGCTAACCGCTAGGTGCTCTAGGGTTTCATACCCGCGAGCTGACGCAGTTACAGCGCAGCGCTTGGCATTATGACCGCAATGTGATGAACCGCTCTAGGAGGGCGGTGGTCCACGATGTTGCCGCCACAATGACAGCGCACCGACAGTTATAACAACCCGACAGCTGCAACCGCATCAGCGCACTAGCGAACACAAGTGCACATAGGGGAGAGGGGCACGCTCAAGAAAGCCGCCGCGCAGGCGTAACTTTCTTGACGTGCCCCCTTCCTGTACCTAAGGTGAAAATACTATGACTCAGAGCCACCACACAGACCAGAACGAAACTAACACCACCCACAACCACGCTGACCACGGCGCCGAGCATGTATCGGCGCATGTAGCGGACCACGTCGCCGAGCACGCCTCGGAACACAGCCACGAGGCGCCCGCCTCCGTACCTCTCTTCGAAGGCTCCGGCCCCAAGGATTGGGAGGAACAGTTCGGCCCGTCCGTGGCGATTTTCTCTGCGCTCGCTAACCCGCTGCGCTTGGCGATTGCGCATCACCTGATGCACCGCCCGCACAGTGTGAGCGAACTGCACACCTGCCTGGGTATTTCGCAGCCGCTCGCTTCGCATCATCTGCGCATCCTGCGTGAGGCGCACGTGATTGACCGTGAGCAGCAGGGCCGCACCACTATTTACCGTCTGAAGGACGACCATATTAGCCACATTGTGGTTGACGTGTATGAGCATACGCGTGAGCATCATGCGGACTAGTCTGCCCTCAAGCTGAGCGTTGGCTGGGAGCCGTTGTAAGATGGTGTGTGTCCGTGCACCAGTACAGTGCGGAATAGTATGCGCACCCGCGGCGCCCCGAGCGGCCGCGCGCGCCTGAGTTAAGGAGACTTATGTCTGCCGCTGATTCTTCAGCAATTGTTATTAGCGTTTCTGGTGAGGAGCGCGAGGTTACCGCGAAGACTGCCGCTGAGCTGTTCGCTGACGACCCGAAGATCGTTGTGGCACGTGTGAACGGCGTGCTCGTTGATCTCTCCCACGAGCTGTCTGCTGGCGATTCCGTTGAGCCGGTTTTCATTCACGAGCCGGACGGCCTGAACGTTCTGCGCCACTCTGCTGCGCACGTGATGGCGCAGGCGGTGCAGGAGTACCGCAAGGACGCCAAGCTGGGTATTGGCCCGTACATTACTGACGGCTTCTACTTTGACTTTGATGTGGCTGAGCCCTTCACCCCGGAAGATCTGAAGAAGATCGAGAAGTCGATGATTAAGATCATCAAGTCCGGCCAGCTGTTCCGCCGCCGCGTGGTCACCCACGACGAGGCTGTTGCTGAGATGGCGAACGAGCCGTACAAGCTGGAGTTGCTCTCCCTGACCCAGGGCCCCGGTTCTGGTGCGGATGCTGCCGAGGGCGCATCCGTGGAGGTCGGCGAGGGTGAAATCACCATCTACGACAACGTGCACCCGAAGACCGGCGAGACCGTCTGGAAGGACCTCTGCCGCGGCCCGCACCTGCCGAACACCAAGCTGATTGCTAACGGCTACGCCCTGATGCGTGCCGGTGGTGCGTACTGGCGCGGTTCTGAGAAGAACCCCATGCTGCAGCGTATTTACGGTACCGCATGGCCGACTAAGGAAGAGCTGGTGGCGTACAAGGAGCGCATCGCTGAGGCGGAGCGCCGCGACCACCGCCGCCTGGGCCGTGAGCTGGACCTGTTCTCCTTCCCGAAGAACATTGGCCCCGGCCTGCCGGTGATTCACCCCAAGGGTGGCGTGATTAAGCGCGAGATGGAAGACTACGTGCGTACCCGCCACATTCAGGAGGGTTTCCAGTACGTCAGCACCCCGCACATTTCGAAGGAAGACCTGTTCTACACTTCCGGTCACCTTCCGTACTATGCGGATGGCATGTTCCCGCCCATGGAGCTGGATAACGGTCACTACCGTCTGAAGGCTATGAACTGCCCGATGCACAACGAGATTTACCGTTCTCGTGGCCGTTCGTACCGTGAGTTGCCGCTGCGTTTCTTCGAGTTCGGCACCGTGTACCGTGACGAGAAGTCCGGCGTGCTGCAGGGTCTGACCCGTGTGCGCATGATTACTCAGGACGACTCGCACTCGTATGTGACGAAGGAGCAGGCACCGGACGAGGTGCGTCACCTGCTGAAGTTCATGCTGAGCCTGCTTGAGGACTTCGGCATGACTGACTTCTACCTTGAGCTGTCGACCCGCGACACTGAGGGCGATAAGAAGGATAAGTTCATCGGTACTGATGAGCAGTGGGAAGAGGCTACCGCGGTTCTGGAGCAGGTTGCGAAGGAGACCGGCCTGGAGCTCGTTCCGGATCCGGGTGGAGCTGCGTTCTACGGCCCGAAGATTTCGGTTCAGGCGAAGGACGCGATTGGCCGTACCTGGCAGATGTCGACCGTGCAGTACGACTTCAACCAGCCGAGCCGTTTCGGTCTGGAGTACCAGGCTGCTGACGGCACCGTGCAGGAGCCGGTCATGATTCACTCGGCGAAGTTCGGCTCGATTGAGCGCTTCTTGGGTGTGCTGACTGAGCACTATGCGGGTGCGTTCCCGGCGTGGTTGTCGCCGGTTCAGGTTATTGGTGTTCCGGTGGCTGAGGCGTTCAACGACTACATGACCGAGATTGCGGACAAGCTGCGTGCGCACGGCGTGCGTGTTGAGGTGGATTACGGTTCGGATCGCTTCACCAAGAAGATTCGTACCGCGTCTACTGAGAAGGTTCCGTTCATTCTGATCGCTGGCGGTGAGGATGCGGAGCACGGCGCTGTTTCGTTCCGTTTCCGCGGTAACAAGCAGGAGAACGGTGTGCCCGTGGATGAAGCTGTGGCACGTATTGTGGAGCATATCCGCAACCGCGTGAACGAAGACCCCAAGCCCAGCACGGAGGCTGCTGAGTAGTACTAGGCTTGCTGGTCTAGCTCATATATAGAAACCACCCCCTTTGCGGCGACAAGCTGCGGAGGGGGTGGTTTCTTTGTGCTTTGAGGAGGCGCGGATGGGGGAGCGCGGTTGGGTGCAGAAAGTTGTGTTGTGAGGGGAGTTTTTCCTAGTCCGAGCGGGTGTCTTCGTGCTAGTGTAAGTGATGGCGCTAACGTTCGTTGCCGTTCGTAAGTGCCGGTAATTATACGATTCGGATAAAGATGTCTGGATAAAACTAAGCGTTCTGCAGATATTTATAGTGCCGGACATAGTATCCATAATTTCAAGGAGGAGATGTATATTCACGTATTTAAAATTTAGAGAATTTGATTCAAAAAATTTGTACGTCTAAGAATAATTTAAGGAGTGAGACAATGAAGAAATATATTTTGGCTTCAATTTTTACTGATAAAAAAAGTTTAGAAGAATTCAAAAATAATGGCGGAAACCAAGGTGTTGGCTGGATTGCAGGTGTACCTGGCGTGAAATATTGGAGAAAAGAAAAAAACCAAATTATAAAACGTATCTCTAATGCTGAAGACCGATGGGATAATTTTCCGGAGAGTATTTGGAATTTGCTGTATGCAGATGAACATAGATACTACATGGAGAACCTAAAAATTTGCCTTGAAGTGAAGGAAATGAAAAAGGTATATAAGTATCCTGTCACTCGTATTCAAGTGCTTCTATCTGAAAAAAATATTTGTTCATCAGATGAAATTCCAGGGTTGGCGGTACTTGAGGTTGAGGTGCCCGAAGAAGAAACAGGTAAAGAATTTAAAATCGATATTGAAGAAGTGTACCAATACCTTGCTAAAAATCAATTAATCCCTGGACTTAAAATTGATAATGAAGAGGCGAAAAGGCATAAGGGTAAATCCGAAGGCTATAAGCTACAGAAATCTATGTGGAAAAAGAATATTAAACCATTTATGTTTAAAATGAGTATTATTAATTATTCTGACTCACTTGATACTCCTAAGAATATTATGGATGACAATCTGCGTAAAATAAACTTTATTAATAAATTACATCTTCATACTGATGGCAAGAAGGCCTCATATGATGCGCAAAAAAAATGGGATAAAGAGAGCCCTAGGGGTTTGAAAATTTTGGGGTCCGGTGATTGGTGTTTCTATGCTCGCTCAAAGGGCATAGTCTACTACATTCCCTTCCAGCCTAAAAAAATTGATGGGGAAGTTTTGCCGCACTTTTTCCGAGGATATGCGGCATCATTCCATTTGGATGCGATAATGCTGTCAATTCTAAAAAATATCCTTGTTAATTATTATATAGGTCAAATTCAAAATCACATTAAAATGGGTGATAATATGGCATTTAAAAAGATTAATGACACTATTAATAAAATGTTCATTATGTATGATATGGGTCGTACAGTTCCACGGGGCGGGCAGCATAATATTGCAATGGAAAAGGTCGAAGATGCTCTTCATTTTCAAGATAATCTGAATGTTCTGATAGATTCTACTAACAGGATTGAAGAGGCTAACTCTGTGCAAAGGCAGGAAAATCTTGCTATTAGTCAAGAAAAACTTGCAAGGTATGCATTGTTAGTAGCGATAGCAATGATTATTCCTGGAGTGGTCTCATTTTTGAATGATGGTTCATCAGTTTTGAAAGATATCGGTATTCCCCACCCTCTCTGCTGGGTCTGGAAAATTTTAGTTATTGTTGCTGTGGTTGCATTCATTATTTATAAAAAAATTGAAGGAGAGGAAGGCGAGTAAAATGCGTAAAAATTTACTAAATTGGATTCGAAATTTTTTTGCGTTAGAAGAATCTACTGATAGATCCACCAGTATTGGAAGTGTCGAAAAAATAAATGTGGATGTAGATTCAGATGATTGCCCTGAAAAAGATTTTAATTCTTTAGTGACTGATTTAGATAAAAGTCTATTTCGAAACTGTTGTTTGCTGTGTTCCTCGGGTATAACTTCCAGATTTTTCCCTAAAACTGATGATATGGTTCGTAGAAAGCTGAATAAAATATATGGTGTAGAAGGAGTATCTCCCGAGGAGTGCATTGGCCCGAATGGTGAGCAACATGGATGGATACAAACAAGAAATATGGGAGAGGAAGTGGTGGATCAGATATTTGCCCAAAGAGATTCTGATGAAGAGTTTGTTATGGTAAATGGTCCATTGAAGTTAGGTTTAATTTTTGAAGATGGAATTATTGATTACCATTTTTATGGAAAAATATCTATAAGTAGAATAGATAATTATGTATCTTCTGTAGATTTGTCCGTTTATAATTCATTTAAGGAGCAGCTACTAATATGTAAATGTTTGAATAAAGAACAACTAAAAAATATTGGAAATATTCCTTTGGATAGCCAGGATGCTGTGCGAATTCAAGATGCATGCGCTCGTTTGAAATCAATGCGAGTAAGGTTTTCATGGGTTAGCTTTGAAATTATTGATAAGATGCTCCAGGTTGAAAAATTTTCTGAAATCCAGGAAAGATTGGGAGAAAATTATCAAGAACGAAAAGATACTCTTGGATACGTTTATTCTGAATATTTGGAGAACTTTGGATCCCCTATAAGTAATAAGGGATATGGAAGCCAACGGTTTATTGAATATCTGTCTAAAAATAAGGGGGAACTAATGGAAGAATATAATCTAAAGGATATTGTTAATATTGAGTCAAGATATGCTAGTGATGATGAGATGATGCAATTTATAAAATATAATAATGGAAATATATATATGTGTGATGGGCATGAAGCTACAATGGGGCTCTATAAAATTCCTTTTAATAAACTAGACAGAGAATCTGGAAAGCGTGGTGCAGCCTTTGAAGATATTGTTCTAAAATTTTTCAGACTTTATCTTAAACCTGATTGTGCTGATTCTTTTTATATTAAAAAGAAGGATGTTAACGAGACAGATGTTATAGCTTGGGAATCAGATGAAGAAGTTGTGATACTTGGTGAATGTAAAATAAATCAGAGATATGGCAAACTCAATATGTCTGCGGAGCGAGCGTTTGGGAAGAAGGGATATATAACAAAATCTATTGAGCAGTTGAATAAGCGTGTGAAGCTAATTAAAAACGGGGAAGAAATAAAGCCTATTAAATCTAAATCTGCAAATTATACTATTCCTAAGAGCATGAAAGAGTATGAGATTATTTCGCTGTCTATCCATGCTTCAGAGTATATTTCTCCAATGTACCTTGAAGGAGTTCATATCATATCTCTCGAAAGTCTGGTTATGGTTCTAAGGTCTGTAGATGGAATTAAAGACTTTAAGAAGTATATGTCTTTTAGGAAAGAATGTATAGATAAAAGAGGTGAAAAAAAATTTGATGAGTTTGATATTTTGTATTCATATCACAAGGGCAACGTGAAACCAGGAAACCTAAATATGTATGAATGTGACTCTGTGCGGATGCCATTTGATATTTCTGATGATGAATGGCGTAGATTCATAAAGGGGGAGGGCAAGTATAAAAATTTAGTTGAGCCATGTTAAGGAAGTGCTAATCAATTTTAATCCATATAATTTTACCTATTTCCGGAAAGAGGAGACGTGAATAAGAGGGACCACACAATTCCAGCTTGTGTTATAGCACGATTTTCGACTGTTAAAGAAGCAGATTCTAGAGATAATAAGGTATATATAAAGTATGCTAATAAACATTCGATTGATTTTAAAACAGCAGACTCTATCGGGTGGGAGCTAGGGAGCTTTGATTCAGATTTTAGTTCAGATTTGAATAATAACGAATCTGGCCTTGATGCTAATGATGAAGTACGTGACGCAATTGCTTTAGATGAAAAATTTAAAAAAGTAGAAAAAGATTTACCGAAACTAATTGACGCTTTTGAAAAGCAAGAAGAATTAACAGCCGAGCGTTATAAAAATATTCTTATTCCATACATTGCGCATCTTTATGTTCGTTCTAAGATAACAGGTGAATTTATTGGTGACTGGCTAGACTCATCTTTGGGGGGAATGGATAAGCAGCGTAGAATTTTGTCCATAGGTGAGGCTTTGCGTTCTTTGGGTGTGCAGGATAGTGGCGATGAAATTTCTAATCTTGTAAATCATGAAGTAATAGTTGAGCCAAAGAATTCGATTCAATGGACTAGACTGGAGTGGATAAAAATGTATGAAGAATTTGATTTATACTTCTATGCAATAGATGTATTAGTTGATAAAGAAAAGCGGTTTTTATTGTCTGATTTGGGAATAACGCCCATTGCAAGTGGAACTGATCCATATAGGGTAGACGAGAACATGGGAGCGGAAGCGAGTGTTGTATTTTCTGCTCTAAATGGTAAGGTTACTCCTCCTGCTTATTTAGTGCCAATGTCTCCTTCTGTGGCTTTGAAAATTACTCCTCGATATGTAATTCCTGGAATTTATAGAGGAAAGTTGCCCATACGTTACATTGATATAACTAATGGGATTCTTGAAGATGGTAGGTCGGTGATTAATTATCTGAATGAAGAAATCGTAAAATATTCGTATGAGTTTTACATTGGGGCAACAAAAGGTTCTGTGCATGAGTATCGTAATATTGAGCGACATACAAAAAAAGAAATAATCTCGGATCTTTATATTCCATCGAGGAATCAAAAGGAGCGAAAGCTGAGAGAGTCTGAGTTGGATAATTATTATGCAGACTTAAAAAAATTTGTCGAAGAAACATTTAGGACTAAAAGGCGTTGTAGAAAGATTGATGTATTGAAATATTTGAAGCCAGATAGAAAAGAATATCCTAATCTGATTCGTGTTGAAGCGTGTAGTATACCGGAAGGGTCAATTGTTTCCTATGTCCCCGATATTTTTAGTAAACATAGTACATAATAAAATTATGAAATGCCTATAAAATATATTTGAAACCGACAGAAAGGGACCCGGCAGGCTATCACATCAGATAGCCCGCCGGGTCCCTTCTTTGTACCGCCGCTATGCGCTCAACCCGTTTAGCGGGTGGTGCGCTCCAGCAGCTGCAGCACGTTCTGGTAGCTGTGGCCGGTGCGAGCTGACTGCAGTTGACCGTGTGGCCAGCTAAGCTAGCGAACTGGCACCGAGCCTATATATAGACCCCCTGCGGCGACAAGCTGCGGAGGGGGTGGTTTTTGCGTGCATTGAGGATGCGAGGGCGGGGGAGCGTGGTTGGGTGCAGAAAGTTGTGTCGCGGGCTAGTTTTTAGCCCCAGAGTGCTAGCGTAGTAGTAAGGCAAACGTCCATAGCCATTCAGAAAATGGATAGCTGGATGGCTGCGAAAATGATGTGTCGCTGTTGATTATTGAGGGAGCACGAGCGTATGAAGTCGAATAGGTATGTTCCTGTCGGGATGCTGTTCTTGATCCTGGCAATTATCTTGAACGTAGTGTCAAATGTCAGCGACTTGGTGCTTGGAATTCTCTACGGTATCTCAATAGCAGTATTGATTATTGGACTATTTAATAGTCGAAAATAGGTGCTGTAACAGACAAAGAAAGGACCCGGCAGCTATCACTCAGATAGCCCGCCGGGTCCCTTCTTTATAGGGCCGCTATGCGCTCAACCCGTTTAGCGGGTGGTGCGCTCCAGCAGCTGCAGCACGCTCAGGTAGGTGTGGCCGGTGCGGGCTGCCTGCGGTTGACCGTGGCCAGCTAAGCTGGCGAACTGGCATCGAGCCTATATATAGACCCCCTGCGGCGACAAGCTGCGGAGGGGGTGGTTTCTTTGTGTGCTTTGAGGAGGGGCGGGTGGGGGAGTGCGGTTGGGTGCAGAAAGTTGTGCTGTGGGGGGAGTTTTTCCTAGTCCGGGCGGGTGTCTTCGTGCTAATGTGAATGATGGTACTTACGTTCCTTGCCGTTCGGAGGTGCTGGTAATTGTGCGATTCGGATAAGGATGTCTGGATACGCTTTGGGCGCCTCAGATGTGTTTAATCGTCAGGTATTTTATCTACAAGTTCGAGGAGGAGATACACATTCACGCATGTAAGACTTTGGCGAAGTTTATTCAAAAAATTTGTACATCTGAGAATTATTTAAGGAGTGAGACAGTGAAGAAATATATTTTGGCTTCAATTTTTACCGATAAAGAAAGTTTGGAATTATTTAAAAATAATAACGGAGATAAAGGATTAGACTGGATTGCAGGTATCCCCGATGTTAAATATCGAGAAAATGGTATTAAAGAAGAACGTATCTCCGATGCTGATAGCCGATGGGATAATTTTCCTGAGACTATCCATGGTCTTATCTATGAAAATGGGAACAGATATTATCGAAATATTGAGAAGGACGACAGGGCTTCCAAAATAAAAGATAATTATTGTGTTAGCAGAATTCAGGTTCTATTCGCTGAAAATAATATTTGTGCACTTCCGGAAGTGCCTGGTTTAGTCATGCTTGAAACCAGCGGGGACGAAAAATTTGATATTGGGCAAGATGATATATATCAGTACCTTATTGTAAATTCTATCATTCCTGGGTTTAATCTCCACGAGGCAAAAATAATTGATTCTAAGGACGGTAAATGCTTAGGGAAGAAAATACAAAAGGTTATGTGGAGAAAAAACATTAGACCTTTTATGTATAAGGTTAATTTAGTTAATTCCATCGACTCCTTTGATTCAAATGTCCTTAAAAATTTCTATGAGCTCAAAGAAGGAGATTCAGCAAAGATAGATTTTATTAGTAAATTGAATTTATTGGCTTCCGGCGATGATCCATCGTTAAGCGCTCGAGAAAAATGGAAGAAAGAGAAGCCTAAGGGATTGCATATTTCAAAATATGGTGATTGGTGTTTTTATGTGCGATCGAAAGGTGTAGTTTACTATATTTATGACCATGATAGGGATAGTAGGAAGCTCACAATTGATTTTCAGGGACATGCAGAGTCATTCCATCTGGATGCAATTATGTTATCTGTATTGAAAAACACGCTTGTAAATTACTACACGAATCAGATTCAGGAATATATCGCTGAAGATAATAAACGAGCAATTAAAGACATTAATAATGTTATCAACAGAATGTATATTATGTATGATATGGGTCGCACAAATCCTCGGGGTGGAGAACATGTCATTGTCATGGAAAAAGTTGAATCAGCACTTCATTTTCAACAAAACTTAGATGTTCTCATGGATTCTGTTCAGAAAGTTGAAGGAATTAACTCTGCTCAACGTCAAGAAAATCTTGCAAGGTATGCATTATGGGTAGCAATTATAATGGTTGTTCCGGCGGTTGTAGCTTTACTGAATGATGGAACTGCAAATTATGGTGTCTATAATTGGCATAGTTTTATTTTTTATTTTGGGCTTCTTGCATTCCTTGTCTTGATAATGGCTGGTTTGAGTCGACTGTCTCATCAAAAGTGGGTTCAAAAAATTCTTAGTTTTGTATTTGCTGAGCAACAAGAAGGGAGGAAAAAATAGTTTTTAGTGTATTAAGGTAGGATAAATTGGAGAACCTAGATTTTTATCGTGTACATAATGTAGATAATCTTATTTTATCTATTAAAAGGGAGGAAGTTTATGAACGAGAGAGATCACGAAATTCCGGCAAGTGTTATTGGTCGGTTTGCGGATCAACAAGGTGAGGGACGGCCGCGAGACCAGGAGGTTTCGGTTAGAATTCTCAATAAAGAGAGGTATTCGAGTATCGAAACAGATGAAAAGGGGTACACCAAGGTCAAAGCTGATGATATAGGATGGAGGCGTGGCGCCTTTGACGCAAACCTGATAGAGAGTGACACAGATGAGATAGTGACTAAGGATAAGGGCCGTATTATAGATGCCATAGGCTTGGATGATTCATTTAAATATGTAGAAAGTGAAATTTCTAAAATTTCTAATGAAATACTGAGGGCTTTTGAGGGTAATGTAAAGGAAAAGGATAGGGTAAATTTGAATCCCGACAATATCCTTCAAATTCCTGTTGATGTGTATAAAAACTATATTATTAAGTATGTTGCCCAGATGATGGTTAGGTCCTCACTTGTAGGTGATAATATTGAAGGCAAAATTAGAGATAAATATGATTTCAACTCTACAGGTGGCGGCGAAGAATATGATCGAAAGCTGTTTGAAGACTCGGGAGTAGATTATGATAGGTTCATAAATCCTGAACGGGTTGAAAATAATGTAAAAAATGTATACTGGACTTCCAAGCAAAATATTCGGGTGAATTGGATTAGTGAGTTTGAAGATGTGCTTTTGAATTATACGCCAACTATTCTAATCAGTGAGGATGGTAATTTTATTCTTCCTGATATTGGAATATGCCCGATTCCTAAGTATAAATACGATGGATCACATCCCGATGTGTCATTCTCTATTCCACTAGCATCTAAAATGGTAATTCTTCTTTGCCCTTCCACTGAACTACTTCGTTTTTCTAAGGGCATGTATCATGTTCCAGCCTATGTTCTGAAGGAATGCGATATTGATGAAAGGATGTTTACTAATGTCATGGATATAAATCTGCTTAATAAATTTGCGGTTTCTGTGGCGAGAGATTTTTATGTAGGTTCGGAGGATGTAATGATGAAGTATGAGAAAACTAAAAAAATGGAAGATGATGGATTATTGTATCTCATTGAAAGGTGTAGTGAGCAAGTGTATGTAAGTAATAAAAATATTTCTAAAAAATCTAATTCCCCAAAGTCTGTGAGTCCGACCGGCGGGAAGGTTTCGGGTACTGCCTGGTTGGAGGTAATCGAGGATGGAAAAGGTGCAGTAATCAAGAGGAAAATTGTTGAATCCGATGAAGATTTTAATATTTAAATGATACATTGATTCTTGAATTTTCTTGACTGGATCTAAATGATTAGCAATTTGAAGGGACCCGGCAGGCTATCCATCAGATAGCCCGCCGGGTCCCTTCTTTCGTCAGCTTATGCGCTCAGCCGTTTAGCGGGTGGTGCGTTCCAGCAGCTGCAGCACGTTCTGGTAGGTGTGGCCGGTCGCCTCCGTCATGCCCTGCTCACAGGTGCGGTTCGCCGAAATGTATGCGGCGAACTTCTTCTGCTCGCTCAGCTCCGCAGCCTCAGCCTCGGTAGCGCTTGCGGTCAGCTCGGGGTGCAGCATACCGCGGTCACCCGCGTAACCACAGCAACCCCAGTGCTTCGGCACGTACACGTCGTCACTCATCGCGTTCGCAATCTTCTCAAACGCAGGCTGAGTGCCCAGGTGAGTCATGGAGCAGGTCGGGTGCAGCGCAACCGACGGCAGGGGAGCAGACACAGTCAACTTATCCAGCATGTTGTCGGCGGCGAACTGCACCGCATCGTACAAGCGCAGACGCGAGTAGTCCGGCTCGCCCGGCTGCAGACCGTTCACGATCTTGTGCTCAAGCGCCTTAATAACCTTCTGGCGCATCACCTCAAGACCCTCAGTACAGGACGAAGCGTCACACACGACCGGCAGGCGGCCACCGTCGGTAGCCTCCCACAGGGACTTCAGCACGCGGTCGCTCATGACCGAGTAGCCGTCGGTGAAGCCCTTCGACTTCCACGGGGTAGCGCAGCACATCTCACCAATATTGTCGGGGATGCGGTACTTCACGCCGGCACGCTCGCACAGGCGGATGAACGCCTGGGTTGCGTTGACCGGGTCGTGCTTGCCGTCGCCGTCCACGCCGCCGAACATGGAGTTCACGCAGGCGGGGAAGAACACAATCTCAGCGGTTGCGTCCTTGTGCGGCTTACGTGCCGGGCCGCCGACGGGCAGGTCCTTCTTGTAGGAGGGAACCATGTCGTCGCCCATGACTTTGCGGGCAATGTTGGTGGTGCCGTGCACCACGGGGAACGGCAGCTTCTTCGCCACGGTCAGGGCCTTACCGGCGACCTTGTCCATGATGCCCCACTGCTGCGCGGCGACCTTCCAGCCGGCGGCAGCCAGCTTGTCCTGGTTCTCAGAACGCAGGCGGCGAATCAGGTCACCGGTGTTAATGTTCACGGGGCAGCGGGTCTGGCACATGCCGTCCACGGCGCAGGTGTCGATGCCGTTGTACTCGTACTCCTTGCGCAGACGCTCGGCGAGTTCGTGGTCGCCGTTCACCTCGGCGGCGGCAATCTCACGGCGCATCACGATGCGCTGACGCGGGGTGAGGGTCAGGTTGCGGGAGGGGCAGACCGGCTCGCAGTAGCCGCACTCCACGCAACGGTCGACTTCTTCCTCAACGGTCTCAGCGACCTTCAGGTCGGTCACGTAGTCGGTGTTCGGCTCGGTGATCAGCACGCCGGGGTTCATGAAGCCCTTCGGGTCAATGAGGCGCTTGATCTGGCGCATCACGTCGAAGAGTTCCTCACCGAACTGGCGGCTCACGAACGGCGCCATGATGCGGCCGGTACCGTGCTCAGCCTTCAGCGAGCCGTCAGCGGCAAGAATCAGCTGAACCATTTCTTCGGTGAACTCGCGGTAGCGGTCCAGCTGCTTCGGGTCGCGGAACTGCTCGTTCAGCATGAAGTGGATGTTGCCGTCCTTCGCGTGACCGAAAATCACGGAATCCTTATAGCCGTGTGCGTCGAACAGCTTGGTCAGGTCGCTACAGGTGTTGCCCAGAACCTCGACGGGCACGACCACGTCTTCAAGCAGCGCGTTCGTGCCGGAGGGGCGGTTACCCGCGACGGTGGTGTACAGGCCACGGCGTGCCGCCCACAGGGCGTTACGCTCGGACAGCTTGCTGGTCATCGACACCGGCGATGCCACCGGCAGGCTCTTGAACATGGGTGCTGCGGCGGCGGCAAGGTCGCTCAGCTCCTGCTCGGAGTTGCCCTGGAACTCAACCAGCAGGGCGGCGTGATCCTTCACGTCGATGGCGGCGAGCGCCTCCGCAGCCTGGCCGGTACGCTGAGCCACACGAATACTGGTGGCGTCCATCAGCTCGACGGTTGCCAGCTTGTTAGCGACCAGTTCGGGCACGGAGCGTGCCGCGTCAATCAGGTTGTCGAACACGAGCAGGCCGGTGGAAATATTCTTCAGAATTGGCAGGGTGCGGTAGGTTGCCGAAGCAACGAAGCCGAGGGTACCCTCCGAACCGATCAGCAGGTGCTGCAGAATGTCGACGGGGGTCTCAAAGTCGACCAGGGAGTTCAGGCCGTAACCCATGGTGTTCTTCATGGAGTACTGCTGGCGAATCTTCGCCATGGACTCGGGGTTCTCGAGCACGCGCTTGCGCAGGCGCAGCAGGCCCTCGTGGATTTCGGGTTCGAGGGAGCGCAGCTTCTGGTCGGCGTCCGGCTCGGCGGTGTCAATGATGGTGCCGCTGGGGAGCACGAACACCATGGAGTCGAGGGTGTTGTAGGTGTTGTACTTGGTGCCCGAAGACATGCCGGAGGAGTTGTTCGCGACCACGCCACCGATGGTGCAGGCGGACCAGGATGCGGGGTCGGGGCCGAGCTTGTAGCCGTAGGGTGCCAGGTAGTTGTTGACCATCATGATGGTCGCGCCGGGCTGCACGCGCACCTTCTTGCCGTCTTCAAGGACTTCAATCTTCTTGAAGTGGCGGCGGGTGTCGACCATGAGGCCGTCACCGCTTGCCTGGCCGGAGAGGGAGGTGCCGCCGGAGCGGAAGGTCAGCGGCAGGCCGAGGTCGCCGGCTGCGCGGAAGATGTTTGCGACGTCTTCGGTGGAGTCGGGGCGAATCAGGCCGGCGGGCACGAGCAGGTAGTGGGATGCGTCGTGCGAGATTGCCAGGCGTTCGAGTTCGGAGACGCTGGATTCGACTGCCTCGGCGCGTGCGTCAGAGAGCAGGCGCTTGAGGGTGTCTTCGTAGGGGGACTTGAGTGCTTCGGACGTGTTTGACACGACGGTCATGATCTTGAGCTTCCTTACTGGTGAAGGGTGTGTATGCTGTCCGTTATCCAGTATGTTCCTTTGAACACCGTCTTTTCTGGTTAGTTATGGCTAAGCTTGGCGACTACTTGTCACCATATTGGGTGGTCATCATATGCCGGGTATTAATCTGGTTTTCCCTTGTATTTCTTGGTATCCCGTGGGTTTTTGTATGAGCCTGAAGGAGGCAGCTACCCTGCCCGCAGGCCGATTTGGAATTTTTTAGGCACGCCCGCCGAGCGCCGTAACATTCCAGCTGGCAGTACTATCAGAGGTCACCACGCCACAGAACAGGGGAGAACCCGCCGAAGCACGCACCCCCAAATCCTCCACAAACACGCGACCACCGGCAGGCACACTACGCTCCTTACGGTCCACACCCGCACAATACACCGTCATCTTCGCATCCGAACGATTCTCCACCGCCACCGAACCGCCGCTCGTATCGTGCACAAAACCACGGCTGCCCTGCATCTGAATCTCGCCAACCTCCGCGCCCTGACTCGTCAACGGCACACCATCCGGCGCAGTGAACTCACCCGAAGAGTCCACACCCGCCGCACGGACCGACACCATCCACTGAGCATCATCAGTCAGCTGCGACGTCGACGCCGTCACACGCGCCGAACTATACGGCACGCTCACCGCACCCGCAGACTTCGCGGAACCAGAAGGGCTCGGTGCCAGCGCGCTCGCCGTATTGCGAACCCACACGCCCGCACCCTCACCCGAACCGCCAGCAACCACCTCAACCGTGGTGCCCGAACCATCCGCAACCGAAACCTTCATCGTGCCCTCCGGCTCACCACGACGCTCAAACTCCACATACGAATAGGAGGCGGGCGCTGCCGGGCCCTCAAAGACCGCCTCCTCAACAGCGCCGTGACCGGTAAACAGACGAAAACCCTCAGAATCCTGAAGTACTGGCGCCGTCGCGTGACTCGCCGCAGTCGGCTCAGACGAAGCCTCCGCAGAAGCAGAAGGGGAGGAGTTCAAGGTGGCGCACCCACCCAGGGCGGCGGCAAGCGCACCCGACAGGCAGAGGCTAGCGCCCAGCTGACGGAAGCTCAGCTGGCGGAAGAAGACGGGGCGAGAAGCAGAGGAAGTGGTGTGCTGGTGAGTCATGGGCACTCCGATGTGCGGGGCAGCAGCGCTACGTCAGCAGCACGGCCACAGTGGTTGGTACACCACATATTGTGTCAGGTTAAATGCTCGCCGTGCAAAAACTGCGGCGCAGTGTAAAGACCGCCGCGCAAAGAGCACAGCGCAAAGAAATAACCGGGCGAGGATTGCAAGGCAGAGTATCATTCACACTATGGATAAGGCGGAACAGAACCAGGCAGAAAACACGGTAAAGAACGGCACAGCACCCAATAAGTCGAGCAGCCCGACGGGTGATGCCCCCGTGCACGCTGAAAGTGCTGCATCTGAAACCTCTGCATCTGAAGCCGCCGCAGAGAATACGGCACAGGCTGGTTATACCCAGGCGGCACCGGCAGAAACTAGCGCCGCCAAAACTAATGCTGCGGCAACCAGTACTGGAGTAGCTAGCCCCTCAGAGGAGAGCCCTGCAGCAGCAAACACCGTCCAGGTAGATGCCATGCGCCTCGACAGTAGCCGTGCCGTCTACTCCACCGACCTGGACCCCGACGACGACTACGAAGAGGTCGTCGAAGAATACGCCACCACCGACGCGCCGGACGGTACGCACCGCGAGGAGCGTCGCATCACCCGCACCACGCATCACCCGCACGGCAAGGGCGACCAGAAAGCTGGCACCCAGAAGGCAGGCACCCAGGGTAACCCTGATAGTGCCGCCGAGATTATTGACGCGGGCGAACCTGAAACGCACACCACGACCATCCGCACGGTCACCCGCACCGTCACGGACCCGCCGCGTCGCACTCCGCGAACCCGCCTCTTCCGCACGCTCAGCAAGTACCGCGGCGAGAAGAACCTGGCCGCGTGGGAAGACCGCTCCTCCACGCCCATGTTCGTGGCGTCCGTGCTGTACCTGCTCGCGTTCGCCGCGCCCATCATGAGCACACGCATTCAGGAGCCGTACGACGGGTACCTCAACATCATTCAGATGATTCTGTGGGGCCTCTTCGCCGCCGACTACTGCGTGCGCCTGTACCTGGCGCCGCGGCGACTCTACTTCATCACGCACAACCTGATGAACCTGGCCATCGTGCTGCTGCCCCCGTGGCGTATTGTCAGCTTCCTCGCCATGATGCACCTGACCACCAACCGCCAATATAAGAGGCTCTCCGAACTGGGGATGAAGCTCTTCGGCTACACCGCGATCTTCATCATCATGTTTGCCCTGTCGATCTATTCGGTGGAGTCCTCCGAGCCGGGCGCGATGATTCGTGACCTGCCCACCGCCTACTGGTGGATGTTCACGACCCTCACCACGGTCGGCTACGGAGACGTTTACCCGGTCACCGGTATCGGCAGGGTCATCGCCGTGATCGTCATGCTGTACGGCGGGGGCTTGGTCGCGGTTGCTACCGGTGCGCTCGCGAGCTGGATTATCGAAAAGTTTGGTGGCAGGGAGGAGCAGGAGTACCCCGCAACCAAGGCTGACGTGGACGATCTTCGCCAGGAGATTTCTGAGTTGCGTGCCCTGCTGGCTCGTGAGTATGCGCGCCGTGAAGCCCACGACTACACGTTGCGTGAGGTTGTGGATGAGGACGGCGTGCACCCGGTTCCTTCGGATGCGGAGGCGGCACGCCGCGCCGGTTTCAGCGCCGCCGCGGGCTTTACTGCCCCTGGTACTCCTGGCGCTCCGGGTGCTGCTGCGGCAGCTTCTGCGGAGGCTACCCCGAACACCGCGCCCGGCGCCGCGCGGGCTGGTGAACCTGCCGACTCCTCGGCATCTCATGAGGTTGCGGTGCGCGAGCAGGAGCCGGTCGCCCTGCTGGAGGAGACCCGCCAGACGTTCACGATTATTCGTGAGAAGTCCTCGCTACGTTCCCGCAAGCAGTAGTCCGCTCGCAAATACCCTGCGGACAGTAACCGGGCTGTAGCGGCTCGGTTGCGGTAGCGCAGATAGCAGCGCAGATATAACAGTTCAGTTGAGGCTTGGCGCTCAAACCCACACCGCATACTTATTGAAGCGGTGGGTTTGGGTGCCGAGCCCACGCGGAGGCAAGATGAAGGCAGGAAAATTGCCACCCACGCCACCGTGCCACACCATCGTGCGGGATATTTTGCCTTGTCGAGGCAAAATTAGCCCGCGCGGAGTGAAAATTGGGGCTCGTATGCGTGAAAAACCCCTCAACTTAAGGTCTAATGTGACCAAACTATCTTTTAAAAATGGCCGCCACTGGTGAAACTCCTAGCCAGAGCCTATAAACTATCTACCGTGCCGGTTATCGAACGCCCTGTAGCCCAAATACGCTACGGGGTGTCGTCGTATCCCCACCTCACTCACGGGGAGAAGGCACCACTCAACTCACAAACTCACTCAAACACATACTCTGTTAGGACACCTTCGTGGCACCTAAGTCCACTCTGAGCGTGCTCGCACTACTCGGCGCGCTCACCCTCACCGCGTGCGCATCCGCACCGAATAATGCCTCCGCAACCGCTATTGTCGACCAGGCTGCTTTTGAGACTGCCGAGCCTAGCGCTGTTTCCGCCCCCGGCGACGACAGTACCGGAATTAAGGCGGCGGCTGGCGTCTCGCAGGATCCGTCGATTCACCCGACCGCAACCCAGCCCACTGAGACCCCCGCGCCGGATAGCACCAGCAATCAGGAACCTGTCGTATCCACCGCTGCGCCCATGCCTTCCTCGGCAGCCGTTGCACGCTCGCAGAAAATCATGGACGGCACCTGGGTTCAGCAGGACTCCACTAACCTTGAAAACTACATGGACGCCGTCATTCACGACGGCATTATCGAGGTCACCTACCACCTGAACCACGAAGAGCTGGCAACCCCCTTCTGGGTCGGCACTTTCGAGGCGAAGACCGGCAACTTCAGCTACATTTCGCGCGTGGACCGCGCGAAGCTGAGCCACGCGCCGTACGCCTCCGATAAGGAAACTAAGGAATTCGTCATGGAGGACGGCGTGCTGAGCTTCCCCATGACCTTTGAGGGTGCCACCCGCATCATTCACTTGGAAAAGCAACACAGCTAAGCGCGCTGCCGGGGGAGTTATCTCATATCTGGCACGCATGACGGGCGGGGCGTTCCTGTTGCCGCGCGCGGGCTATAGAATGGGACTATGAGCGAGAACACGACCCCCGAGCACGGCACCGCAGCCTCGGTGCAGGATTCCTTCGAGCTGCCCGGCGCACCGGACCAATTCCAGCGCCTGTGGACCCCTCACCGCACCGCCTACGTGAGCGGCGGCCAGAAGGACTATACCGAGAAGACCTGCCCCTTCTGCACCGCGCCCAGCCGCAGTGACGAGGAGTCGCTGATTGTGCACCGCGGCGAGCATGCCTTCGTGATTCTCAACCTCTACCCGTATAACCCCGGGCACCTGCTGGTCTGCCCGTACCGCCACATCCCGTTCTATGATGATGCGACCGAGGCAGAAACCATGGAGATTGCGCAGCTGACGCAGCTCGCCATGAAGGTTCTGCGCGAGGTGTCGCATAATGACGGCTTCAACATTGGCATTAATCAGGGCAAGGTGGGCGGTGCGGGCATTGCTGATCACCTGCATCAGCACATTCTGCCGCGCTGGAGTGGGGACACGAACTTCCTGCCGATTATCGCTCACACCAAGACCATGTCACGCACGCTGGATGATATGCGTGTGGCTATTGCGGAGGGGTTTGCTCGCCTCAGCTAGACGGCCCGGTCTAGACAGCCCGGTCTAGACTGTCCTGCGACCGGTTGGCAGGCTTGGTGAGTTTGAAAATCTGCACTAGTTCCTTCAATTTGCCAACCAGTGCAGAAAAAACTTGCTTCATAAATGCGCAGATTAGGCAGTCGACGCGTATTTGAATGATGTTATGTCCATTGGATATGGCAAAGTTTTAAATGCAGCAAGGCTGCGGGGAAGCTTCCGGCTTCCATGAACACCGCATAGCTCACCGAAAAATAGCGGTCACCGATCGCTTTCGGGCTTGGCAGGGTAAGCGCCCTGCCTCAACCACAGAGGTCAGCGCCTCAGCT
>NZ_CAXOQT010000005.1:0-96981 GCF_964211445.1 Rothia mucilaginosa
TACCCAGGGTATCTGGGGGGGCTCTTCCCTTCGTCTTGAGACGAGTGTCAGAGCTTCAGTGTGCTAGCTTTGTTCCCGCTCCCCTATTCTGCGATGAGTCGGGCGATAACTTCGGGGAGCATCTCCGCGACGCGGGTTGCGGGTGCCGGGCCGGGCCGGGCGTCCTTGACGCTTCCGGTGGCGCTGGCGCGTGCGGCTTCGCCGTGCAGGTAGACGGCGAGCGCACCGATGGAGGCGAAGGTGCAGCCTTCCAGCGCTTCTCCGCGAGCATCGAAGGCTGCTACGGTCTGGGCGAGCAGTGCTCCGTAGATGCCGGTGAGGGTGTCTCCGCTGCCTGCGGTGGCGAGCCAGGGGCTTCCGCCAGCAACGCTGTAGGTGGCGCCGTTGGGCGCCGCGATGAGCGTGTAGCCGCCCTTGAGCATGACGGTGGCGCCGGAGAGTTCGGAGGCGGCGCGGGCCCATCGGAAGGGCTCTGCGTCGATGTCCTTGCGGCTGGGTACGATGGCGTCGCCCAGGTGCTTTGTCCAGGTTTCGGGGGCGAGCTCGTGCACGATGCGCAGGAAGCGTTCGAGTTCTGCCGCGTGCGGGGTGAGAATCTTATGGGAGCCGAGGTGCTTGCCGGTTGCCATGTATTCTGCCGCCAGGTCGCAGGCGCCCGCGTCGAGGATGGCGGGTTCGGGCGAGTGGAGCAGGTAGCGGTTCTTATCCAGCGAGTCGTGGCTGGATCCTGAGCCGCCTGCCCAGACGGTGACCCTCTGCAGGGCGGGTGCGCCGCTGAAGTAGACGGTTTCGGGGTTGTGGGCGATCATGAGCTGGCGCAGCTCGTGGGAGTTGGCGTTGAAGCGAACCATACCCACGCCGGTGTTGAGAGCGGCACGCACGCTCATGAGGGCTGCGCCGGGGTATTCGAGGCTTCCGGTGAGCATGCCGAGTACGCCGCGGGTGTACTTGTGGGAGTGTTCGTCGGGTACTTCGATAAGCTCGCGGTAGTCTTCGCGCTCGAGGACGCGCAGGGCAGGCTTGTGGGAGTTGAGGGCTTCGGGAACGCCCAGGTCGTAGAGTTTGATGTCTCCGGAGTGGACGCTGTGGCAGGTGCCTGCCGGTAGCTTGTGGCCGATGAAGGTGACGGTGCGATCGGCGCGCAGGGAGGGTTCGTGCACGGTTCCGCGGTTGTTGTCGACTCCGGAGGGGGTGTCTACGGCAAGGACTGCGCCGAGCTTACCGTCGAGCTGCGCTGCACGGAGTACGCCCAGGTATTCGCCGGCGCTACCGCGTACGGCACCGCTGGAGCCGGTACCGAGGATGCCGTCAATGGTCAGGTCGTAGCCGGTAAGGTGTTCGAGGGTGTGTTCGGGGTCGAGCACGCGGGTGCCTTCACCGCCTTCGCGGGCGATGAGTTCGAGGTTCTTTTCGCTGGGGTCGAAGACGACGGCATCAACGCGGTGGCCTTTGGCGCTGAGACGGGCGCCGGCGTAGATGGTGTCTGCGCCATTGTTGCCCGGGCCGATGAGCAGCAGGATTTTTGCTTTCTCCTTGCCGCGGAGCAGGTCCTGCGCTTCGGCTGCGACGGCGTCTGCGGCGCGTTGCATGAGGTAGCCGTCGTAGTCGGCGGCTTCGATGTAGGGCTTTTCTGCTTCGCGTACCTGGGAAGCAGTGTAGATGAGCTTCATTGCTGTCTCCTTGGGTGGCACCGTGCGGGCCTTAGGGGTCACCTGGTGTGGTGTTGGTGTGGCTCTGCGTTAGTCGTCGGTGTCATCTCCGGCGATGACGCTGAGTCGGTAGCTTTCGGGGTTGAACTTTTGCAGGTGCGCCAGTTCTGCGTCGCTGAGGTATTCGGCGGTTGCGATGGCGATAGCCATGGGTTCGTCGTGGGTCAGCGAGAGGTGAATGCGGTTGATGCCAAGTTCTTTGGCTCGGCGGGCGATGGTGCCCTGAATGATGAGGTAGGGCTGACCGCTTTCGGCGGTGGCGACTTCGCAGTCTTGCCAGTTGAGTCCGGCGGGTGCTCCGAGTACTTTTGCGACGGCTTCTTTGGCAGCAAATCGTACGGCTTGGGAGCGCACGTTCCGGGTGCGTTCGTTGGGGGTAAAGACGCGGCGAACGAAGGCTGGTGTTTCGGTGACGATTCGTTCGAATCGTTCGATGTTGACGGTATCTACGCCGATTCCCATGATCATGAGCTTCACCTTCTGCGCTAGGGGTGGTGCCGCGTCCTGTTTGCGGTTTCTCTTGTTTTAAGTCTAGCGAGATTCGTTTCTTTTGGGCGGTTTACCGTCAAATATGACGCCCGGTTGATGCCTGTTTCACAGTGTCCTATTTTTGTTGGACCATCCATGAATAACCGAGTGGTTAAACGACAAGGGCGGTGGTCGAGTTCTCTAAGAACTCAACCACCGCCCTTTCGTTATCGCTGAGGCGATTTCCGAGGATTACTCCTAAGGATTACTCCACGGTCACGGACTTTGCGAGGTTACGCGGCTGGTCAACGTCCAGGCCCTTAGCTTCTGCCAGTGCGCATGCGAAGATCTGCAAGGGCACAGTTGCCAGCAGGGGCTGCAACAGCGAGGGGCATGCCGGGACGGTGATGAGGCGGTCTGCGTAGGGCTTGACGGCCTCGTCGCCTTCCTCGGCGATGACGATGGTGAAGGCGCCGCGAGCGCGCACTTCCTGGATGTTGGAGACGACCTTGCCGTGCAGGGAGTCGCGACCGTTTGCGGAGGGAACCACTACGATGACCGGCTGGCCTTCATCGATCAGTGCGATGGGGCCGTGCTTGAGCTCGCCTGCTGCGAAGCCTTCAGCGTGGATGTAGGTGATTTCCTTGAGCTTGAGTGCGCCTTCCATTGCGACGGGGAAGCCCACATGGCGGCCGAGGAAGATCACGGAGGAGGCATCCTTCATTTCGACGCCCAGTTCCTTGACCTGGGTGTCGTTGTCGATGACCTTCTGAATCTTTGCGGGCATGTTCTGCAGCTCGGCGAGGATCGAAGCGATTTCGTCCTTGTACTTGTTGCCGCGCAGCTGTGCCAGGTACAGGCCGAGCAGGTATGCTGCGGTGATCTGTGCCAGGAATGCCTTGGTGGATGCCACTGCGATTTCGGGGCCCGCGTGGGTGTACAGGGCAGCGTCGGATTCACGGGGCAGGGTCGAGCCGTGGGTGTTGCAGATGGAGATAACCTTTGCGCCCTGTTCGCGTGCGTGGCGCACTGCCATCAGGGTGTCCATGGTTTCGCCGGACTGCGAGAGTGCCACGATGAGGGTCTTCTCGTTCACGATGGGGTCGCGGTAGCGGAACTCGTGTGCGAGCTCGACCTCGGTGGGGATGCGGCACCAGTGCTCGATGGCGTAGCGTGCCACCTGGCCTGCGTATGCTGCGGTACCACATGCAACAACGATGATCTTGTCAATCGAGCGCAGCACCGAGTCGTCGATGTTCAGCTCGTCGAGGGTGAGGTTGCCGTTCTCGTCAAGGCGGCCCATGAGGGTCTGCTCAACGGCTGCGGGCTGCTCGTGGATTTCCTTCTCCATGAAGGAGTTGTAGCCGCCCTTTTCGGCTGCTGCTGCGTCCCATTCGATGTGGAACGGCTTGCCCTCTGCGGGGTTACCTTCGAAGTCGATGATGGAGTAGTCAGTGCCGGTGATGGTCACGATCTGGTCCTGACCCATTTCGACGGCTTCCTTGGTGTAGTCAATGAACGCGGAGACGTCAGAGCCGAGGAAGTTCTCGTTCTCGCCCAGGCCGATAACCAGCGGGGAGTTGCGGCGGGTTGCCACAACGCGGTCCGGGTGGTCGGCGTGGATAGCCAGGATGGTGAATGCACCTTCGAGGCGGTTGGATGCTACGCGTACTGCCTCGGTGAGGTCACCGGTGCCGAGCTTGTTGTAGATGCTTGCGATGGTTGCTGCAGCTACCTCGGTGTCGGTCTGAGATGCGAACTCTACGCCTTCGGCGAGCAGTTCGGCACGCAGTTCTGCGAAGTTTTCGATAATACCGTTGTGTACGACGGCGAGGCGGCCGTTGTCGACAACGTGGGGGTGAGCGTTGTTGTCAGTGGGTCCACCGTGGGTTGCCCAACGGGTGTGACCGATACCAATCTGGGAGTCAGGCAGGGGGTGTTCCTTGACCTCGTTCTCAAGGTTCAGGAGCTTACCAGCCTTCTTACGGAATACGATGCCGTCGGGGCACACGAGTGCCACGCCAGCAGAGTCATAGCCGCGGTATTCCTGACGGCGCAGACCTTCGAGGACCACATCGTATGCGTTGTGGTCAAACTTGTTACCGTCCGGAGCAGTGTCCAGACCTACATATCCTACGATTCCACACATGCTATAAGTTTATCCCACAAGTATCCGAATATGTGCACGGTGAAATGCCGTTATGCGTCACGTTTAATGTGGCTTTCCTAGCTTTTCAGGTTTTACCCTTTTCTTTCCATCAATTTATTTCTTCGCACAAACCATGAGAGTAGATATTTTCCCCGCGGGCTGAAAGTTCGTACACTTAGATAAATGAGCACCGCACCGTATTTTTCTGGCGATGACCGCTTCATGCATCTTGACCGTTCCCGTTGGTCGCACCTAGCCGATGAGATTTCTGTCCCCCTCAGTGCTGAGGAAATTGAGTCTCTTCGAGGCCTGGGTGAAACTGTCGACCTTGAAGAGGTGCAGCGTATTTATCTGCCGGTTTCTCGCCTTCTTAATCTGTATGTAACTGCCGCATCCTCGCTGAACCATATGACGAATGATTTTCTGCATGTGTCTCAGCGTCGCGTCCCGTTCATTATTGGTGTGGCGGGTTCTGTTGCTGTGGGCAAGTCGACGACGGCTCGTATTTTGCAGGCTCTTTTGAGCCGCTGGCCTTCGACTCCGAAGGTTCAGTTGGTGACTACGGATGGTTTCTTGTACCCGAATGCGGAGCTTCAGCGTCGCGGCATTATGCACCGTAAGGGTTTCCCGGAGTCTTATGATCGCCGTGCCCTGTTGAACTTTGTGTCGCAGGTGAAGTCCGGTGCCGAGCGTGTGGTGGCGCCGAAGTATTCGCATCTGTATTACGACATCATGCCGGATGAGCATATTGAGGTCACCGCACCGGATGTTCTGATTCTTGAGGGCTTGAATGTTTTGGCGCCTTCTCAGGCTGAGGGTCCGGAGACTTCCGATCTGACGCTGAGTGATTTCTTTGATTTCTCTATTTATGTGGATGCCCGCACTGAGGATATTGAGCGCTGGTATGTGAATCGTTTCTTGACGCTGCGTTCTTCGGCTTTTGCGAATCCGGAGTCGTATTTCAAGCGTTATGCGGAGCTGAGCGATGAGCAGGCGGTTGAGGTAGCGACCGGCATTTGGAAGAGCGTGAATGAGCCTAATCTGGTGCAGAATGTTTTGCCGACTCGTGCTCGTGCGCATTTAATTCTGCAGAAGGGTGCCGAGCATACCGTGGAGCAGGTTCTTCTGCGTAAGAACTAGAGGTTCTTTAGGTTTTTAGTGTTCGTGTGCGGCTTTTAGCCGGTATTGTGGTGCATTCTAGTAGAAGGCGCCGGAGGCTCCACTCCCTCGCTGGGTGGGTTTAGGCTTCCGGCGCTTTTTGTTTGCATCTACGCCATGATGAGGAGTTATTGTGTTGTCTCTGCACCGTACGTCTACCGCTCAGGAGTCTCTTAATGGTTCTGCGGTAAACCGCCGCACCCTCTTGGGTGCCGCTTTGGGGGTTGGCGGTACCGCACTATTGGCGGCTTGTGGTTCGCAGGGTGGCTCGCAGGGTCAGGGTGCCGCCTCGTCATCTTCTGCAGCGAGCGCTTCTGCCTCTGAGTCTGCGACGGCTTCGGCGGCTTCTTCTAGTGTCTCTTCCACTGCGGCAGCCTCTTCTGCCGCGCCCTCCCCTGTTGCTTCTGCAACCGGTGCTTCTGCCAGCGCTTCGACTTCTGCGAGCGTGTCTTCTTCCCCGTTGGCGCTTGCTCAGCCGAGTGTTGAGTCTCAGCCGGATTCTTTGCGTTGCCTCGTGAATAAGATGCGTCCCTTTGCGCAGCAGGATTGGGAGCCGAATGACCTGGTGGAGTTCTACGGTCATCAATTGCGCGCTGAGGCGGCTAAGGCAGCGGATACGATGATTGATGCGGCTGCTACTGATGGCGTGACTCTGCTTGTTTCTAGCGCGTATCGTTCGTATGCGGTGCAGCAGCAGACCTATCAGTATTGGGTTTCGGTGAACGGTCAACAGGTGGCGGACCAGTTATCGGCTCGTCCCGGCTATTCGGAGCATCAGACGGGCTTGGCGATTGATTTTGCTTCTCCTGAGGGTTGCCGTTTGGAGGAGTGTTATCGCGATACGCTGGCTGGTCAGTGGTTGGCGAAGAACGCTCCGCGTTACGGATATATTTTGCGCTTCCCTGATGGTCGTCAATCGGTGACCGGTTATCGTTTTGAGCCGTGGCATTACCGCTATGTGGGTGTGCAGATTGCTCAGGAGTATGTGTCTTCGGGCGCGAAGACTTTTGAGGAGTTTATCGGTACGGGTGCGGCACCCGATTATGCAAGTGCGAACTAGGCTCTGAGCTAAGTTTTTGGCTTTGTCCGGTGCGTCGAGTGGTGATGCGTGTCGTATTTCTGGCTTCCATGTCGGAATTAAATAGGCACAGTAGATGCATATTTTTTCGCGTACAAGTCCTGTAAATCCGCGGTTTTTCGCAGGTTTCAGAGATTTTTACTCACCTTTATGTGACCTAGACCTTAAGTATTGGGTGCCACAGAACCACTGTGAATAAAAACACATGCTTTACAGCGAAAATTTTCTCAGAATATGGCATTTTGAACACCTAAAAGGCGCTATTCTATATCTTATGCTTAAGGGTTTTAAAGATTTTCTGATTCGCGGTAACGTCATCGACCTCGCAGTTGGTCTGATCATGGGTACCGCCTTCACCGCTGTGGTGAACGCACTTGTCCAGTCCGTCCTGATGCCCGCTATCTCGATGCTGGTTAAGTCCCCCAACTTCGATGAGTTCCTGGTCTTCGGCCAGATCAAGGTTGGCGTGTTCCTGACCGCTGTTGTCAACTTCATCCTGATTGCAGTTGCTGTGTACTTCGCAGTTGTTGTCCCCACTCAGAAGCTGACTGAAATCGCACTGGCTAAGAAGAAGGCTGAAGACGAGGCTGTTGAAAAGGAAGAGACCGAGATTGCACTCCTCAAGGAGATCCGCGACGCTCTGGCAAAGAAGTAATTTCTCTGCTCTCTACCACTAAGTTTCAAACCCCCGTATCCCCTGTGGATGCGGGGGTTTTCCGCATCCTCTTTCCCCTGCGCCCATTCAAGATAACGAAGAAGGGCTGGGAAGATGTTACCTTCCCAGCCCTTTCTCGATCCTCCGCTAAGGAAGAATACGTTTAGAGTGCCAGTTCCTTAGCCACAACGTCAGCCAGCTGCTGAGCAACCTCATCAGCCTGCTCCTGAGTTGCAGCTTCAACCATCACACGCACCAGAGGCTCGGTGCCGGATGCACGCAGTAGCACGCGGCCGCTCTCACCCAGTACGCCCTCAGCCTCGCTCACAGCGGTAGCGAGCGCCTCATTGGTCTTCACAGCCGCACGGTCAACACCCTTGACATTGATCAGACGCTGCGGGGTGGGCTGCATACGGGATGCCAGATTCGAGAGGGTCTGGCCGCTTCGTGCAACCTCTGCAGCCAGCTGGATGCCGGTCAGAACGCCGTCACCGGTGGTTGCGTAGTCGCTCATGATAACGTGGCCGGACTGCTCGCCGCCGAGATTGTAGCCGTGCTCGCGCATGGACTCGAGGACGTAGCGGTCACCCACAGCGGTGCGGCCGAGGGTAATGCCGTGCTCGCGCAGGTACAGCTCTAGACCCAGGCTGCTCATCACGGTTGCGACGAGGGTGTCCTTTGCGAGCTTGCCGTCGCGCTTAGCGGCAACAGCAAGGATAGCCATGATCTGGTCGCCGTCTACCAGGTTGCCCTTTTCGTCAACTGCCTGGCAACGGTCGGAGTCGCCGTCGTGGGCGATGCCGAGGTCCGCGCCGTGCTCAACGACTGCTGCCTGCAGCTTCTCGGGGTGGGTGGAGCCCACACCGTCGTTGATGTTGGTGCCGTTGGGCTCTACAGCCAGTGCGATGACCTCTGCGCCCAGGGCTTCGAAGGTCGCCGGGGACGCCGCGTAGGCCGCACCGTTTGCGCAGTCCAGAACAATCTTCTTGCCAGCAAGGGGCTTGCCTTCGGGCAGGGTGGAGACCAGGTGATTCACGTAAGCCTCGGTGCCGTTCTCCAGGGGCTTGACGGTACCCACAGCGCCACCGGTCGGGTAGCGGAAGGACTTCTCACGGTAAACACGCTCAATGGCATCCTCAACGGAGTCTTCCAGCTTCTGGCCGCCACGGGCCAGGAACTTAATACCGTTGTCCGCTGCGGGGTTGTGCGATGCAGAAATCATCACGCCGAAGTCAGCACCGGTGTGTGCCACCAGGTAAGCTGCTGCGGGGGTGGGGACGATACCGGCATCCAACACGTCAACACCTGCGCTAGCGAAGCCAGCCTTCATCGCAGAGACAATAAAGTCTGCAGAGGATCGGGAGTCATTTGCAATCACGGCACGGGGGCGTACACCCTCTTCTACCGTGTCAAAGCCCAGAACAATAGAAGCCGCCTGCGCGAGCTCCATAGCCAAGGCGGGAGTAATTACATCGTTTGCCAGACCGCGTACGCCGTCGGTTCCAAAAAGTCGTTCAGTCACCCTTTTATTTTACGTTGTGCGTAACTCCGCTTAGGCGTATACACCGTAAATTCTTCATAATCAGAAAGTGATTTTCAGCGGCTACATATCTGCTTCATAGCTAAGGTTTCTATAGACGCGCAAAGGTGCCTGCTCTCCGTTCCTGGGTTGGGAAAAGAGAGACAGGCACCTTCGCAGTGCACGCTATATGGCGGTTTATTGCCCTAGAGCGGGCTAAGGCTCATGCCCTATTTGCATCGCTTACTTGACGACGGGGAAACCGTCGGGAGAGTCGCCGGACTCGTCCTCGAAGACGTCAGATGCGGAGCGAACAATCAGCGAATCGAGCTCGCCGACAACAGCCTCGTCCTTGGCGGTGTAGTCGAACTGGGAGAGCACGTAACGCATTGCTTCCAGGCGGGCGCGCTTCTTGTCGTTAGACTTGATAACGGTCCAGGGAGCGTCACCGGTGTGGGTGTAGAAGAACATTGCTTCCTTCGCCGCGGTGTAGTCGTCCCACTTGTCCAGGGAAGCCAGGTCGGTGGGGGAAAGCTTCCACTGGCGGACCGGGTCGGTACGGCGGGAGGTGAAGCGTGCGAGCTGCTCTTCGCGGGTGACGGAGAACCAGAACTTGATGATGTGGATACCGGAGTTCACCAGCATGCGCTCCAGGTCCGGAACTTCGCGCATGAACTCGAAGTACTGTGCCTGGGTGCAGTAGCCCATGACGCGCTCAACACCGGCACGGTTGTACCAGGAGCGGTCCATCAGGACGATTTCGCCGCCGGAGGGCAGGTGCTTGATGTAGCGCTGGAAGTACCACTGGGTCTGCTCGATATCGGTCGGCTTCTCCAGTGCGACAACGCGGGCGCCACGGGGGTTCAGGTGCTCGGTGAAGCGCTTGATGGAGCCACCCTTACCTGCTGCGTCACGGCCTTCGAAGATGATGAGGATCTTCTGACCGGTGGACTTAGCCCAGAGCTGCAGCTTCAGCAGCTCAATCTGCAGGGCACGCTTCTCCTTCTCGTATGCCTTGCGGCTGAGCTTGGTGTCGTAGGGGTAACCCTTCTTCCAAGCCTGAGAAATCTCGTCGTCCTTCTTGTCCTTGCCGAGGGCACGGGTGAGGGAAGCCATTTCGTCCAGCTCTGCCGAGTAGTCTTCAACGACGGAGGTGCGGCGTGCCTGAGGCTTCAGGGCTTCCTTAATGGCTTGTTTCTTCTCAGAACCGGTGTGTGCGTGTGCGCCTTCAGCGGTGTGCTGGTGGGCTTCAGTCTGAGGAGCCTCCACAGCCTTCTCTTCGGGCTGGGTGGAGGGATTCTGCTCTGCCATGAGTACTCTTTTCTTCCTGTCTGCTTTGACTCTTTAACTCTACCGGTGTGCTCTTCGATGAACAAACGTAACAGTTACATGTACCCTATAACCTTTTAACGTTCACGGTGAGTAGATACGCAAAACGCCCCGCTCTCTAGGGAGAGACGGGGCGTAACGCTTCGTGAAAACCAGCGATTAACGCTTGGAGAACTGCGAAGCCTTGCGTGCCTTCTTAAGACCAGCCTTCTTACGCTCGATGACGCGTGCGTCACGGGTCAGGTAGCCAGCCTTCTTCAGTGCAGGGCGGTTGTTCTCGCGGTCGATCTCGTTCAGTGCACGAGCGATACCCAGGCGCAGAGCACCTGCCTGACCGGAGGGGCCACCACCGTTGATGCGTGCGATGACGTCGTATGCACCCTCAAGCTCGAGGAGCTTGAAGGGCTGGTTGACGTCCTGCTGGTGCAGCTTGTTGGGGAAGTAGTCTTCCAGGCTACGGCCGTTGATGGTCCAGTTGCCGGAACCGGGCACAACGCGAACGCGTGCCACTGCTTCCTTACGGCGACCAACTGCTGCGCCTGCAACGGTCAGTGCCGGACGTGCTGCCTTAGCCGCTGCGGGAGCAGCAGACTCCGAGGTGTAGCTGGTCAGCTCTTCCTCGACTACGATCAGCTCTTCGTTCTGAGCCACGATTTCTCCTATTGTTTCTCGTAGGCCCGAATTACTGGGCGACCTGGTTGAATTCGTAGGTCTTGGGCTGCTGTGCCGCGTGCGGGTGCTCGGGGCCAGCGTAGACCTTCAGCTTCTTGAGCTGCTGTGCAGCGAGCTTGTTCTTGGGCAGCATGCCCTTAACAGCCTTCTCAACCGCGCGAACGGGGTTGGTCTCAAGCAGCTCTGCGTAGTTCACGGACTTCAGACCGCCGGGGTAACCCGAGTGGCGGTATGCACGCTTCTGCTCGAGCTTTGCACCGGTCAGGGCGACCTTCTCAGCGTTCACGATGATAACGAAGTCACCGGTGTCAACGTGGGGAGCAAAAGTCGGCTTGTGCTTACCGCGCAGCAGGATAGCGGTCTGGCTTGCGAGGCGGCCGAGAACAACGTCGGTGGCGTCAATGACGTGCCACTGGCGCTCGACTTCGCCGGGCTTAGGAGTATAAGTGCGCAAAATATTGGCCTTTGTCTCGAAATGTACATACGGCGCTTAGTTGGGTATCGCGCCTTTTACTTACGTGCATGACGAACACCCGGGTGAGGACCGAGCTGCCGCCCGTTCTGCCCGTACTCTAGACCGCCTTAACGTCCTGCAACTAGACAGCGATTTAGAGCGCGCTCGGGTAGAACACGCACAACATATCAAGACTATACAGGACGTCGAGTGCTTAATCCACCGCTGAAGCCTTAAAAATAGGGCTTTTTTGCATTAAACACATTTTAAATTCCATCCGTGTAATTCACCCGCGGTCGTTGCACTCCCCCGCGGTGCTTCGTGGAGCATGAGCAAGGTGACGAGGCTCAATATGCACAGGGCGTTAAGCGCTCTGTGCTTCGTGGTCCTCGCGCTTTGCTCGAGCACGCTCCGCCTGCACACCGTAGAGCTCAGGAACAGGGTAGTAAATCTCAGCCAGAGCGAGCGCATGCGGAGGCGCCAGAGTCAGCGAAGCCTCGCGTCCCGGGTTCTCAATCCGTTCACGCAACCAGGCAGTGTCGCGTTTGCCCGTACCGTAGAGAACCAGGGCGCCGACGAGTGAACGCACCATATGATGGCAGAAGGCGTCAGCCACCACGCGCACCTCAATCAGCCCGCTTTCAGTGCGGGTAAAGCTCAGCTCTCGCAGTTCACGAATCGTGGTCGCACCTTCACGCGGCTTACAGAAGGAGAGGAAATCGCGCAGGCCGAGTAGCTGCTGTGCCGATTCGTTCAGATCAGCACAATCCAGGTGCTCGGGTACCGCCCAGGTGTAGGTACGATGCAGGGGGTTAAGACCGTCCGCTGCACCATCTGCAATGCGGTAAACATAGCGGCGGCCGGTAGCTGAGAAGCGCGCATCAAAATCGAACGGCACTTCGCTCACGCGATGAATCTGAATAGCGCCCTGCAAAATACCGCGAACCTTCTTCGGCAGGTTGAGTTGTTCTTCCGCATCGTAAAGGCAGCGCTGCAGAGCCCCGGTGAGGCGGCGCCCCAGGGCAGCCGTCGGGTCATCTTCCCCCGTTCGCCCCTGCAGGCGAGTCCAGTCCTCATCACTCAGATCGCAATGCAGGGTCTGGGCTTCCGCATGCACACCGGCATCGGTTCGGCCCGCGACCACCACGCGGTGAGGTGCACGCAAAATCAGTTCAAGGGCATTCTCAATGACTCCCTGCACCGTAACAAGGTTCGGTTGGGCAGCCCACCCGCTGAATAGAGAACCGTCGTAGGCGCAATCAATGCGTACACGGTGCGTAGCAATGAAGGGCTGCGCTTCGTGATTCTCTAAAGCAGTAGCGTTATGCATTGGTGTGCCTTTCAGCGGTAAAGGACGGTTGAAGAATACGGATCGGCTCTTGTATAGCGAATGCGCAAAGAACCGTCTCCTTGTTAAGTATGCAGATACACCAATCCGCCGCCCACAGCAGTGGACGGCGGATTGACATATTTTAGGCTTAGCCTAAATCAGCTGGGATCCGTATTACTCGGAAACCTTCTGTGCTGCTGCGCCACCTGCGGGGGCGTAACCTGCAGCCTCTGCCGACTCAGCGGAGTCGAACCAGATTTCAGCCTTGGTGCTGGAGTACCAGCGGGAACCGGGCACGTGGTACTTCATGGAATCGGCGTTACCCTTAACCTCGAAGCCCTCGGGAGCCTCGCCGGACTCCAGGGGTGCGTGGGAACCTGCGGGCAGGCCCTCAGCTGCTTCAGCCTTGGGAGCCTCAGCTGCCTTCTCAGCAACCTTGGTTGCCTCAGCAACTGCACCCTTGGTTGCAACGGGCTCCATGACGAGCTCGATGACTGCCATGGGAGCGTTGTCACCCTTACGGTTACCGATCTTGATGATGCGGGTGTAACCACCGGGGCGCTCTGCCATTGCCGGAGCAATAACGGTGAAGAGCTCGTGCACAACGGACTTGTCGGTGATGGAACGCAGCACGCGACGGCGAGCAGCCAGGTCGCCCTTCTTACCGAAGGTGATGAAGCGCTCTGCCACCGGACGCAGGCGCTTTGCCTTGGTCAGGGTGGTGGTGATGCGCTTGTGCTGGAACAGCTGCGCCGACAGGTTGTTGAGCATGTGGCGCTCGTGGGTCGGGGAACCGCCGAGGCGGGGACCCTTAGTGGGAGTAGGCATAGTTAAATCTCCATAGTTGCGTTCCCTAACGCCCCAGCAGCGGAGCCTCTTAGGGAATCAAGTTTGACTGATCCCGGTGGAACCGGGTGAACTATTCGGTCGAAATTATTCGCCGGAACCGTCTTCGTCATCAAGCGGGCGTGCAGCAGGCTCGAAACCGGGAGGGGAGTCCTTCAAAGCCAGGCCGAGCTCGATGAGCTTTGCCTTGACCTCGTCAATGGACTTAGCACCGAAGTTACGGATGTCCATCAGGTCAGCTTCACTGCGGGTCACGAGCTCACCCACGGTGTGGATGCCCTCGCGCTTGAGGCAGTTGTAGGAGCGGACGGACATGTTCAGGTCCTCGATCGGCAGTGCCAGATCAGCGGCCATGGACTCGTCGGCGGGCGACGGGCCAACTTCAATACCCTCAGCTGCAATGTTCAGCTCACGTGCCAGGCCGAAGAGCTCGACCAGGGTGCTGCCTGCAGAAGCAACGGCGTCACGCGGTGCGATGGCTTCCTTGGTTTCGACGTCCAGGGTCAGGCTGTCGAAGTCGGTGCGCTGCTCAACACGGGTCGCGTTCACGCTGAAGGTAACCTTCAGAACCGGGGAGTAGATGGAGTCAACCGGGATACGGCCAATCTCGCCATCGCCGACCTTGTTCTGAGCTGCAGTCACGTAGCCGCGACCGCGCTCGATAACCAGCTCAGCGTTGAAGTTTGCCGAGGCGTTCAGGGTTGCCAGGTGCAGTTCCGGGTTGTGGATCTCCACGCCAGCGGGAACCTCGATGTCGCCTGCGGTCAGTTCACCTTCGCCCTGCTTGCGCAGGTAGGCCACGACGGGCTCGTCGTTCTCAGAAGAGATGGAGAGCTTCTTGATGTTCAAGATGATCTCAGTGACGTCCTCGGTCACGCCGGGAACGGTGCTGAACTCGTGCAGTACGCCATCAATGCGGACGCTGGTAACAGCGGCGCCGGGGATGGAGGACAGCAGAGTACGGCGGAGGGAGTTACCCATGGTGTAGCCGAAACCGGGCTCCAGAGGCTCGATGGTGAAGCGCGAGCGGTTGGGCGCTACGACCTCTTCAGTCAGAGTGGGGCGCTGTGCAATAAGCACTTTGTTTCCTTTCGGTGAGCTCCGCTATATGAGCCCACAGGTTGGGGAAAACATATCTTAGGAAGCAGACGGGTGTCTGTACTCTCCGGGTACAGCTCCGTGGAGCGTACCCGTCGAGGGATTAGGTCAGGGACCTAATTAGACGCGGCGGCGCTTCGGGGGACGGCAACCGTTGTGTGCAACGGGGGTAACGTCCTGAATCGAACCGACCTCGAGGCCTGCAGCCTGCAGGGAGCGGATTGCGGTTTCGCGACCGGAACCGGGGCCCTTGACGAACACGTCAACCTTGCGGACGCCGTGCTCCTTGGCGCGGTTTGCAGCAGCCTCAGCAGCCAGCTGTGCGGCGTAGGGGGTGGACTTACGGGAGCCCTTGAAGCCCATGTCGCCAGCGGAGGACCAGGAGATCACTGCACCGGTGGGATCGGTGATGGAGACGATGGTGTTGTTGAAGGTCGACTTGATGTGAGCCTGACCAGCAACGATGTTCTTGCTAACCTTGCGGCGGTTGGTCTTACGAGCTGCCGCAGCGCGAGTCTTGGGAGGCATTTTTGATTCTCCTACAAAGGTTTTCTAATACGTTGGTCGGATAGAGATATCCAACAGAGCAACGTTGCTTACTTCTTCTTACCTGCGACGGTACGCTTCGGGCCCTTGCGGGTACGTGCGTTAGTCTTGGTGCGCTGACCGTGAACCGGCAGGCCGCGGCGGTGGCGCAGGCCCTGGTAGGAACCGATTTCAACCTTACGGCGGATGTCAGCTGCAACCTCGCGGCGAAGATCACCTTCAACCTTGTAGTTGCCTTCGATGAAGTCACGAAGTGCCACGAGCTCCTGGTCGGTCAGGTCCTTGACGCGGGTGTCAGGGTTGACGCCGGTAGCAGCGAGGGTTTCGTGTGCACGGGTCTTGCCCACGCCGTAGATGTAAGTGAGAGCAACTTCCACGCGCTTTTCGCGGGGAATATCAACTCCAGCGAGACGTGCCATACTGGCTTCTCCTTGTTGTTTTCCAGAGGTCTATAGCATCACTGCCCGGGTTGTTCTGACCCGGTCCCCGGCCTCTGAGTCCGGAGGTATCCGAAGGCGCCTCGTTGGCGTTGCTTCGGAGCGGTGCCTATGACAATTCCGCCCTCTTATAGGGCGGCTATGAAGTCAGCTGCTAGGGATTAGCCCTGGCGCTGCTTGTGGCGCGGGTTTTCGCAGATCACCATGACCACACCGTGACGGCGGATCACCTTGCACTTATCGCAGATCGGCTTAACGCTCGGCTTGACCTTCATCGCATTCCTTTTGATTGCAACTTGATTACTGGCGAGATAAGAGGTTCCCTCACTTACGTTGGGGAACTGCGTTATCCCTTTGAACACGATTTAAACGCCGCCAGGGGCGACGTTTATCTCGGGTTTACTTGTAACGGTAGACGATACGACCTCGGGAAAGGTCGTAGGGGCTCAGTTCCACTACTACTCGGTCCTCAGGCAGGATGCGAATGTAGTGCTGACGCATCTTGCCCGAGATGTGCGCGAGAACCTTGTGGCCGTTATCCAGCTCAACACGGAACATCGCGTTGGGCAGAGCTTCAACCACAGAGCCTTCAATCTCGATGACGCCGTCTTTCTTAGCCATATCCTCCGCTAACGTCGGTGCCCGTCGCAGGTGCGGCGGGCAAATGTATCTTCTGTTTGTGAGCTCACCTCGGTGAGGCGCTAGGGCGTTTTAAGGCGCACTTAACACTGGCACAAACAACCAACTGTTAACTCTACGGCAAAGACCGTGGAAAAACAACCGTGATTTTTATGACATCAGGCACTTAAGGTTTAAAAGGAAGAAGCCCCTCCCCCACGCTCCAGGAAGTCTTAAGGACTTCCTTCCGCAGGAAAGGGGCACCGTTTATCGACCAAAGCTCAGCCGCTTAGTCTTCCTTAGCGGCAAGCTGACCGCATGCTCCATCAATATCGGAACCGCGAGTATCACGAATAGTCGTCGGAATACCGTGAGCACGCAGACGCTCCACAAAGTTCTGTTCAACGCCCTTACGGGATGCCGTCCACTTCGAACCCGGGGTCGGGTTCAGCGGAATCGGGTTCACGTGCACCCAGCCGCGGCCGCGCTGCGCCAGCTTCTTACCGAGCAGATCCGCACGCCAGCCCTGATCGTTAATATCGCGAATCAGCGCATACTCGATGGAGACGCGACGGCCGGTCGTACGGTAGTAGTCGTACGCAGCGTCCAGGGTCTCATCAACCTTCCAACGCTGGTTAATCGGAATCAGTTCATCACGCAGTTCATCATCCGGAGCGTGCAGAGACAGAGCCAAAGTAATGGGCAGCTTCTCCATCTCAAACTTGCGAATACCCGGCACCAGGCCCACGGTTGACATGGTCAGGCCACGAGCAGAAATACCCAGGCCCTCGGGGGAAGGATCAATCAGACGGTGCACAGCACCCATGGTTGCCTTGTAGTTAGCGAGCGCCTCGCCCATACCCATGAAGACAATGTTGGAAACACGCAGCGGACGAGTATCCTCAGAGCCACCTTCTGCTTCTTCCAGGCCCTTCATCTGCTTCAGGTAGCGGGCACCAGCTACGACCTGCTCCACAATTTCTGCAGTAGAGAGATTACGGGTCAAACCCTGCTGACCGGTTGCACAGAAGGGGCAGTTCATACCGCAGCCAGCCTGCGAAGAAATGCACATGGTCACGCGGTTGTCATAGCGCATGATGACGGACTCAATGAGCGCACCGTCAAAGAGGCGGTGCACAACCTTCAGGGTATCACCACCGTCAGCTTCGAGGGTACGGACCGGGGTCAGCAGCTGAGGCATCGCCTGTGCAACCATCTGCTCGCGGTCCTTAGCCGGCAGGTCAGTCATCTCGGCGGGATCAGTGACCAGACGCTCAAAATAGTGCTTTGACAGCTGCGACGCACGGAACGACTGGTAGCCCAGTTCCTTCAGAAATTCGCGGCGACCAGCCATGTCGAAGTCAGCGATGTGTTTGGGCGGCTTCGCACGGCGCGGTGCTTTCAGGGCAATCTGGCCGGGGGCGGGGCGAACGTTCGAGATTTCAACCGGCACCTTGGTCGCAGCGGGCGCGGATGCCTCGCCGCTGTTGAGAGTTTCGCTCATGGAGCTTCTTCCTTATGATGTGGATGCTTTCGGATGCGCTATCACGCACCGGACCGGATTCGCCGGTTTCTTCGGGTGGAGGTGGGGCAGCTAAAGGTGGGTTCCCCTCCCCCAGTGGTGGGACTTAGGCGGGAATCGGAACCGGGGTTACGCCGAAGCGAGCAAGTTCGCTTGCGCCGCCGTCTTCTGCGGTCAGAACCCAGATGCCTTCGCTGTGCACAGCAACGGAGTGCTCCCACTGGCACGCATCGGAGCCGTCAACGGTCACAACGGTCCAGTCATCAGAGAGTACCTTGGTCTCGATAGAACCGGTGACGAGCATCGGTTCGATAGCGAAAGCCATGCCGGGCTTGATCTTCGGGCCCATGTCACGTACTGCGTAGTTCAGTACGTCCGGCGCCATGTGCATCTGGGAACCGATACCGTGGCCCACGTAGTCTTCAATGATGCCGTACTTATCGCCGTATTCTTCGGTCACGTACGCTTCGATGGCAAGACCAATTTCGCCGACCTTCTTTGCGGTTGCCAGAGCGGCAATGCCGTGCCACATCGCTTCGCGGGTGACGGCGGAGAGCTCTGCGCGGGCTTCGCTTACGTTGTCACCAACCAGCACAGTACGTGCCGAGTCACCGTGCCACTGGCGGTTGGTAGCGGGGTCGATGACGTATGCGCCACCGTCGATGGAGAGAATATCGCCCTCCTTGAGCACGTAGTCGCCGGGGATGCCGTGAACAACCTCGTGGTTGACGGAGGTGCATACGGTCGCAGGGTAGTCGTAGTAGCCGTAGAAATTGGAGGTGCCACCCAACTCCAGCATGGTGCGTTCAAAGGCGGCGTTCACCTCTGCGGTGGTTACGCCGGGGCGCGCTGCCGCCACTGCAGCATCGAGTGCACGGCTGGTAATGACGCCTGCACGAGCCATCTGCTGAAGCTGTGCATTGGTTTTGATTTCGACTCGTGCCATTCTGACTCCTTAGGTATGTGGGGCGGTACGCCCAAGCTTAGAACTCTACAGACAGCACTGTACCCCCGCAAGTCTTTGTGATGCATCATGCACCTCAAATTGCGGGGGTACGGCAGAAGATTACTTCAGAGCGTCGAGGATGCGCTCGGTGACTTCAGCAATCTCGCCGAGGCCGTTAACTTCCTTGACGATGCCGCGTTCGCGGTAGATTGCGATCAGCGGTGCAGTCTCTTCCTCGTAGACCTTCAGGCGGTGACGGATGACCTCTTCGTTGTCATCGGTGCGACCCTGCTCTGCTGCGCGGTTGAGCAGACGCTCGACGAGTTCGTCGTTGTCTGCAACCAGCAGGAGAACGCGGTCAATCTTCTCGCCCTTGGCTTCGAGGATGGAATCCAGCTCGTGCACCTGGGAGGTGTTACGGGGGTAGCCGTCGAGCAGGAAGCCGTTGACGACGTCGCCCTCCTCCAGGCGTGCGCGCACCATGTTGTTGGTGACGGAGTCTGGAACCAGGTTGCCGGAGTCGATGTACGACTTCGCTTCCTTGCCCAGCTCGGTCTCTTCCTTGATGTTCTTGCGGAAGATATCACCAGTGGAAATCGCGGGAATCTTCAGCGCTTCAGCGATCTTGACGGCCTGGGTGCCCTTACCTGCACCGGGAGGGCCGACGATGAGCAGACGGTTCATCGGAGCAGTCCTTCGTAGTTTCGTTGTTGGAGCTGAGCGTTGATCTGCTTGAGAGTATCAAGACCAACACCCACCACGATCAGCAGCGATGCGCCGCCGAACGGGAAATTCTGGTTTGCGTTGAATAGGATAAGCGCTACCAGGGGAATCATGGAAATTACACCCAGGTAAAGTGCGCCAGGCAACGTAATTCGGTTGAGTACGTAGCTGAGGTAACGCTCGGTGGGCTTGCCGGCACGAATACCGGGGATGAAGCCACCGTACTTCTTCATATTGTCCGCTACTTCCACCGGGTCGAAGGTGACCGCCACGTAGAAGTAGGCGAAGCCAATAATCATGAAGAAGTAGAGAGCAATGTACAGCGGGTGGTCGCCACGCACCAGGTATGCGTTGATCCAGTTAACCCAGTCCGGCGGGGTGGAGCCGTTGGTGGGGGTGTTGAACTGGGCAATCAGACCGGGCAGGGTCAGCAGAGAGGAGGCGAAGATCAGCGGGATCACGCCGGCCATGTTGACCTTCAGCGGGATGTAGGTGCTGGTGCCGCCAATGGTGCGTCGACCAATCATGCGCTTTGCGTACTGCACGGGAATACGGCGAACGGACTGTTCCACGTAAACCACGGCAAGCATGACCAGCAGGCCAATACCGCAGACAGCCGCGAAGATACCCCAACCGTGGGTGCGCTGGATGGAGCCCAGAGCGCTCGGGAAGGAGGAAGCGATGGAGGTGAAGATCAGCAGGGACATGCCGTTGCCGACGCCACGCTCGGTAATCTGCTCGCCCATCCACATGATGACGGTGGTACCCGCACACAGGGTGACGATAATCAGCAGGATGTGCAGTACGTCGTCCTGGGGGATGATGCCGGGGCAGTTACCCAGCAGAACGCCGGAGCGTGCCATCGAGACGATGGTGGTTGCGTTCAGCAGGGCAAGGGCGATGGTCAGGTAACGGGTGTACTGGGTGAGCTTTGCCTGACCCTGCGCGCCTTCATCGTGCAGTTCCTGGAAGCGCGGGATAACCACGCGCAACAGCTGGATGATAATGGACGCGGTAATGTACGGCATCACGCCGAGGGCAAAGATCGAAAGCTGCAACAGTGCGCCACCACTGAAGAGGTTGACGATATCGTAGACGCCACCGCTCGTAACATTGGCGTTCAGACACTGCTGTACATTTCCGTAGGAAACGCCTGGCGCGGGGATGAAAGTGCCCACGCGGTACAGCACAATCATTGCCAGGGTAAACAGCAGCTTACGCCGCAAATCGGCGGTCTTGACGACTCGCCCGAATGCGCTCAGCACATGTCCTCCTGTAAGTCTATGGGGCGCCCAACCCTCTCAAAGAGTTTTAGGGCGCAGTAAACACATCTTCCAGTCTATCGTGTTTGGAGCGAGTAACGATAACTCCCTAGCAGATTATGTAGCTTTTATATTCTCTTAGCGTGATTTTTGAACACCAAATGTGGCGTACACCAAGCGTTCAAATATACGAATACAGGAATATGACCCTGTTGTGAATCTTTTCAGGCAGCAAAAAGCCCCCGCCGTACAGCGTACGAACGGGGGCTTTCTCGTCTTGAAGACTACTTAACGGTTACAGAACCGCCAGCGGCCTCGATCTTCTCGATAGCGGAAGCCGATGCCTTGTCGACAACAACGTTCACCTTGACGGAGATTTCGCCGTTGCCCAGAACCTTCACGAGCTCGTTCTTACGAACGGCACCCTTAGCAACCAGTGCCTCGACGGTAACGTCGCCACCGTTGGGGAACAGTTCCTGGATGCGGTCCAGGTTAACAACCTGGTACTCGGTGCGGAAGGGGTTCTTGAAGCCGCGCAGCTTCGGCAGGCGCATGTGCAGCGGCAGCTGGCCGCCTTCGAAGCCTGCACGAACCTGGTAACGTGCCTTGGTACCCTTGGTACCGCGACCTGCGGTCTTACCCTTGGAGCCTTCACCGCGGCCAACGCGGGTCTTTGCCTTGTGGGCACCCGGTGCCGGGCGCAGATCGTGAATCTTGATAGCTTCTGCCATCTTTACTTGACCTCCTCAACCTTCACCAGGTGAGCAACGGTGTTAACCATGCCAACGGTGACGGGGTCAGCAGTGCGGACTACCTTGTTGCCGGGGCGCTTGAGGCCCAGGGAACGCAGGGTGTCGCGCATGTTCTGCTTCTGACCAACATAGGACTTGACCTGGGTGATTTCCAGCTTTGCGTCGCTGGGCTGAATACGCTTGGCCATTACTACGCACCTGCCTTTTCAGACTTGGTGTTGCGCAGGTAGCTGGGGATAACCTCATCGGTGGGCAGGCCACGGCGGGCTGCCACTGCCAGGGGCTCCTCGAGCTCCTTGAGTGCTGCAACAGTTGCGTGAACGATGTTGATCTGGTTCGAGGAACCGAGCGACTTGGACAGCACGTCGTGAATGCCTGCGCACTCGAGTACTGCACGCACGGGGCCACCTGCGATAACACCGGTACCAGCGGTTGCCGGACGGAGCATCACAACGCCTGCAGCTGCCTCACCCTGCACGCGGTGCGGGATGGTGCGGCCTTCGATGCGGGGAACGCGGAAGAAGTTCTTCTTTGCTTCCTCGACACCCTTGGAGATTGCTGCGGGAACTTCCTTAGCCTTACCGTAGCCAACGCCGACCAGGCCGTTACCGTCACCAACGACGACCAGTGCGGTGAAGCTGAAGCGACGACCACCCTTGACGACCTTGGAAACGCGGTTGATGGTCACAACGCGCTCGATGTACTTGTCCTTCTCCTCCTCGCGAGCGCGGTTGTTACGGCGCTCACCACGGCCACGACGCTCGCCGCGGTTGTTGCGGCGCTCCTCGCGCTGGTTGGAGGTCTCAGCGGTTTCAGCTACTACTGCTTCGCTCACCTGAGTTTCCTTTACGTTCTGCTCGCTCATTAGAGTGCAAGACCTCCCTCGCGTGCACCGTCAGCAACGGCTGCAACACGGCCGTGGTACTTGTTACCACCGCGGTCGAACACGACTGCCTCAACACCAGCTGCCTTGGCACGCTCTGCAACGAGCTCACCAACGCGCTTTGCCTTAGCGGTCTTGTCCAGGTCAGCTGCACGCAGCTCTGCTTCCATGGTGGAAGCGGATGCCAGGGTTACGCCCTTGACATCGTCGATAACCTGAACGAACATGTGACGGGTCGAACGGGTGACGCACAGGCGCGGACGCGCAGCGGTACCCGAAACGTACTTGCGGATGCGAGCGTGACGACGTGCACGCTGCGCTGCCTTCGACTTGATAGCCATGTTTACTTACCAGCCTTTCCGACCTTGCGGCGGATGTGCTCACCTGCGTAGCGAACACCCTTGCCCTTGTAGGGATCGGGCTTACGCAGACCACGAATGTTTGCTGCAACCTGACCAACGAGCTGCTTGTCGATACCCGACACGGTCAGCTTGTTAGCACCCTCCACTGCGAAGGTAATACCCTCGGGAGCGGTGATGTTGATCGGGTGGGAGTAGCCCAGAGCGAACTCCAGGTCGTTACCCTTCGGGGTCACACGGTAACCGGTACCAACGATTTCCAGCTTCTTCTCGTAGCCGGAGGTAACGCCGATAATCAGGTTCTGAATCAGGGTACGAGTCAGACCGTGCAGCGAGCGAGACAGGCGCTCGTCGTTCGGGCGAGATACAACGATCTCGTTTTCGTTCAGAGCCACGGTGATGGGGGAAGCTACCTTGTGGGAGAGCTCGCCCTTGGGGCCCTTAACGGTGACCAGGTTGCCATCGACCTTAACCTCAACGCCGGCGGGAACCGAGATGGGGAGACGTCCAATACGTGACATTATTCTCTTCCTTTCTCTTCTAACCGACTACCAGATGTAAGCGATGACTTCGCCGCCCACGCCCTTCTTCGCAGCCTGCTTGTCAGTGAGCAGACCCGAAGAGGTGGACAGGATTGCGATGCCGAGGCCACCCAGAACCTGGGGCAGGTTGGTGGACTTTGCGTAGGTACGCAGGCCCGGCTTGGAAATACGACGCACGCCAGCGATGGAACGCTCGCGGGACGGACCGTACTTGAGGACGAGGGTCAGGGTCTTGCCGACCTTTGCATCCTCAACCTTCACGTCGGCGATGTAGCCCTCAGCCTTCAGGATCTCAGCAATGCGAGACTTCAGCTTGGAGTAGGGCATGGATACGGTGTCGTGGTATGCGGAGTTTGCGTTACGCAAACGGGTCAGCATATCTGCGACCGGATCAGTCATAGTCATTGTGGGCTTTTGCCCTTCCTCGTTGTGGTTTCCCTACCCCGCGGTAACGGGGTCTGGACCTGCAACGTAGTCGTTAGTTGGTCTTGAACGGGAAGCCCAGTGCCTTCAGGATTGCACGGCCTTCGTCGTCGGTCTTCGCGGAGGTCACCACGGTGATATCCATACCACGCACGCGGTCGATCGAGTCCTGATCGATTTCGTGGAACATGGACTGCTCGGTCAGACCGAAGGTGTAGTTACCGTTACCGTCGAACTGGCGGTCCGAGAGGCCGCGGAAGTCGCGGATTCGGGGCAGTGCCAGGGTGACGAGGCGGTCCAGGAATTCCCACATGCGGTCGCCACGCAGGGTGACGTGTGCACCAATGGGCATACCTTCGCGCAGCTTGAACTGTGCGATGGACTTCTTAGCGCGGGTAACAATCGGCTTCTGACCGGTGATTGCGGTGAGATCGCGGATTGCGCCATCCATGAGCTTTGCGTCGCGAGCTGCCTCGCCAACACCCATGTTTACGACGACCTTAACGATCTTCGGGGTCTGCATGACGTTCTCGTACTTGAACTCTTCCTGCAGAGCGGGAACGACGACCTCAGCGTACTTGGTCTTGAAGCGGGGGGTGATCTTGGTTTCGGTCATTAGATGTCCTTACCCGAACGCTTAGCAACGCGCACGCGAACGGTGCGCTCCTTGCCGTCACGCTCTACAGTCTCGAGGCGGAAACCAACACGGGTCGGCTTCTTGGTCTCGGGGTCAACAATCGCAACGTTAGAAACGTGGATCGGTGCCTCAACCTTCTGAATGCCGCCTGCTGCGCCGGTCAGGGGGTTAGCCTTGGTGTGCTTGGTGACGACCTTGACGCCCTCAACAATCACGCGGTTTTCCTTGGGGAGAACCTTCAGAACCTTGCCCTGCTTGCCCTTATCTGCACCGGAAATAACCTGAACCAGGTCGCCGGACTTGATCTTAGCCATGAATTAGAGCACCTCCGGAGCCAGCGAAACGATCTTCATGAACTTCTTGTCGCGAAGCTCACGACCCACGGGGCCGAAGATACGGGTACCACGGGGATCACCATCAGTGTTCTTCAGGATCACTGCGGAGTTCTCGTCGAACTTGATGTAGGAGCCGTCGGGACGACGGGTTTCCTTCTTGGTGCGGACGACGACTGCCTTGACAACGTCACCCTTCTTTACGGTACCGCCGGGGATTGCATCCTTGACGGTTGCGACAATGATGTCGCCGATGCCTGCGTAGCGACGCGAGGAACCACCGAGAACACGGATGGTCAGGATTTCCTTCGCACCAGTGTTGTCGGCGACCTTCAGTCGCGACTCCTGCTGAATCATATTTCTCCTGTCGTCTCGCCGGTTCCGACTCGCTTTAGGCGCGAGCCAGCCTTGCGGAACATTTTTACGGGATTGGTTGACGCCCCGGGCCCCAGCTCTAGGGAAGGGGTTAGCGGAAACGCCTGGGGCAAACCCATGCCAGAAGCATTTGGACCCGCGTGAAGCGGGCGTATCCACCCGTAAGTAGCGGCATTATGCACTGGCACGAGAAGCCCGTGGTTGCGCGGCTATTTGGATACAGCCACACAGTCTTAACACTGTACAGGAAGCAGGTATCTAGCGCAAGGGCTTATTAACTATGATTTCGGTCTCCGCTACCCTATCCCCCGAGGTAGCTATGCATTGGAGATAAAAAACCTCATATCCCACATCACCATCGAACGAGAAGGTCTCTTATTTGATACTTAAAGCAGGAGGCCCCTTCGTGTAGTTCCTGACGCATAAGAAACTGAAGGGGCCTCGAGAAATCTACCAAACAATGTGTCAAACAAGGATGGTAGATATCTATATTTTACTACGTTTTAATATGCCTCCACGACAAACTTGCCGCAGGGCTGGCGAGAGATCACGGCGGTTCCGCTCCTTACGCAAACGTGCATACGACGCTAGAGCACAGCAGACACGACGTTGGCGACTCAGCCGCTCTTCACACAGCAACTAGGGCATATATACTTTCGCGATACCGTCACGAACGATAGGGCGAGGCGGTTCTCCCGGCCGAGCTTCTTCTGCCGCCTCGTAGTATTTGCCAGAGTTCGCCTCCAGCACATAGGGAACCTCAACTGCAGGGTAGTCTCCTGCTTTATCGATAACAATGACACTCCCGTCCTTCAACAGGACCTGGTGATTAATGCGGGTGGGAGCCACCTGCACGGTGTCAATAATGGCTCGATTGAGCGTATTGATGACAGTAATAGTTCCGCCACCAGCAACTGCCGTCTCCCCCTTGCCACCGAAATCAGCAACATAGAGCAGGTGACGTTCTGCATCGAGCAAGATATCGGTGGGCATTTTGCCGAACGGAAGATAAGCGAGGTGCTCACCCTCAAAGCTCAGAACATACAGACCGCCATTCTTACCCTCGCGCCCTTGCGCAGAGACATATAGTTCACCGCGCGTCGAATCAATCTCCACGCCGTGTACACCGACTGGAGTATTGGTATCTTCCCCTCCAATTACGGGTAGCCTGCGCACGAGCTCCCAGGTATTCATATCCACAACCCAGATTTCATCTCGCATAATATTCGGGATGTACAGGAGGCTACGGGTTTCATCCGCTACGGGCCCTAGCAGCATGGCGGGACTTTCCCCTTGAAGGGCGCTAACCTTACGCTCCCCTTCTGCGTTGGGCGCAGAAATCACTTGGTAGCCACCCATGCCGGTAACGAGCACGGCACCGTTGGGTGCGACGTATAGCTCGCGCGGAGTCAGCATCTCTACTCCTAGAGCGAGAGAATCCCATACGAGCGATAGATCTTTTTGGGAGTATGCGGTGACCGAGTCTGTACGCGTTCCTCCGGTCCAGAGAAGCCCCCGTTCGTTGTCTGCGGCTAGGCCGTAGGCAGCTTGAATCTGGAAGAGGCTTGCTAGTTCGGGGTTATTTTCCGGGATAGCGGGCAGAACAGCTGTCTTCTCAATTTGCAGGGTATCTGCGTTTATGCGAGCAATTGTGGCGCAGAGAGTGCCGTGGGTCTTTGTATGGTTATAGCTTCCGCTTACAAAAAGAACGTTCTCTTCAGAGTTGTATGCCACTTGATACTGACCAGCGAGTCCCGCAGAACGAGCCACGGAAAAATGCTTATTATCGAGCGTATTTTTCTGTCCTTCTCCTGCGACAGAGGGAACCATGAGCATCTCCAGAGTTGTGTAGTTTGGAGGCTAGCTCGCCTATATTTTGCGGGCTTAGCATCCGAGGCTTTTGCTGTATATCTTACGCTTTGCCCACCACTTTGAGGCTTTTCTAGCACAGTCCATACGCTGTACCGTTCGTTATCGAGACGTCCTATATTGGCACCATGTGCCACTCTCCCCCATGCTCTGAACGGGGCAAATTTACCCGACAAAAGCTATAACATTCTACATATAGTTAGCATGAAAGATATCTATCTAGAGATACTGGCACCTTACAGAATCAGTAGACCTATTATGAGCCGGCTAGAGCCATAGATTTCGTAACATTTCGTCACTTCTGACCCTTCTCAATACAGCAGTCTAAAAAAATCTGCTTAAAAATTTAGAAATTAAGGATTGTTTTTTCAAAAATCAAGTTTTTTGGTAAAAAACGCGCTTCAAGGTGCGAAAATCAGCGAGATGTACCATAATAGAAGAGACGCATGCGTCAAACAAGAGGTTCGGTCCTTATCGGACAGATTTCTTGGGTCCCTTTTTCCTCGCTAATCCGTTTGTCTAGGGACCGAACCTCGCTTTGACACTAAACCCGCACTTCGGTGCGGGTTTTCTTTGTATCTGAGCCGCTAAAATCAATATTCCGTTTTCTTAGACTGTTAACTCGTCAAATAGGGACTGGCGAGCGCAGTAGAAGAGTGCTTCTCCTCCGTCATCACTTACCTGGTCTTGTCCTTGCCCCTCCCTAGACACAGGCATATAAACACTGAAAGGGGCGGTACCCATCGGTTCGATGGATACCGCCCCTTTCAGCGCGTATCGGCAGTTTCAGAGAGTCAATCGGGTTCTTGAATATCTAGCAGATCCCGGTCCGCCCCTTCGCCTCTACCGAGCAGTGGTATCGTGGGTTGCCACAGCCTATGGGCTATGCCTTGCGGCGACGTGCTACCAGCACGGTTGCACCAACGACCAGGGCAAGAACGCCGATTCCTGCAGCGACGACAACGCCCGAAGCACCGGTGTTAGCCAGCGAAGACTTCGAGGAGCTCGAGGCGCTGGAGCCGTTGTTGGAAGAGGTGACGTTCTGCGACGAAGAGCCGGAGGTCTTCGGTGCGCTGTTGGGTACGTTGTTGTCCTTCTTCTGCGCCTCGGACTTCAGAGAATCTGCAGGAGCCTTGTTCTGATCCTTCGCAGGGTTCTCGTCCTGCTTCTTTACCTGGTCCTTAGAGTCTGCCGGTGCGGAAGGCTCCGGGACAGAGGGGTTAGAAGGAGAGGTCTTGGCATCGTTATTCTGCTGCTGGTTGCTGGTCGTAAAGGTGTATTCAACGGCCACGCCACCACGTGCGTTATCGTTCTCAGCCAGGGATCCGGAGAGCAGGTAAATAGCTACCTTATCGCCGTTCTGCAGCTCTTCCTTCAGGTTAGAGTTTGCGACGGTCGGACGGTCGATAGTCGCGGTGAAGTTACCGTTCTCATCGGCCTTAATGTATGCCCACACTCCCGAGCTGTTAGCTTCTGCGCCCTCCAGCTTAGGCTCTTCCTTAGCAGAGATAGCACCCTTGTTCAGCTTGACGGCGATGACGGAGCCCTTGCCGTCCTTAGTCTTGAAGCCTTCACCACGGAAGGTCAGCTTCTGGCCGTCCCAAGTCTTGGGGAAGTAGACCTTAGCGCCGTCCTTGTACTTGTGTACAACTTCGTTGGATTCTGCGCTTTCGGAGGGTGCCGGGGTGCTGGGTTCGGGCTTTGCAGACTCGCTCGGAGCCGGAGTGGGCTCGTCGCTATCAGGCAGGCTCAGCTTAGTTCCGGCGGGGTAAGTGGTAGTCACGCCAGAAGGAGTAGCAGCGACCTGGGTGGTTTCTGCCGGTGCGCAGGTCTCAGCGGTGTCTGCCTTCTTCTCTGCAACAGTTGCGGAGAGCGCTTCGCCACCGCGAGGAGTGTCACCTTCAACGACGGAGCCGGAGAGCAGGAAGACCGATACCTTATCGCCGCTCTTCAGATTTTCCGTCAGGCTGGAGTTCTCGGTGGTCGGGTACGGCAGTTCAGCGGTGAAGTTACCGTTTTCATCTGCCTGGATGTACGCCCAAACACCTGCGCTGTTGCCCTCAACGCCGTTGAACTTCGGCTCTTCCTTCGCGGAGATACGACCCTTGTTCAGCTTAACGGCGAGCACGGAGCCCTTCGAACCGTCCTGAGTCTTGAAACCTTCACCGCGCAGCTTCAGGGTTTCACCTGTGGTCCAGTCCTTCACTGCGTAGAGCTTAGCGCCGTCGGCGTAGGTCTTCACCAGCTCTTCAGAAGCAGTCTGCGCTGCCGGCTTTGCGGCAGTTTCAACGGTGGTGTTAATCTTCACCATGACGCCGGGGGTAATCGGGGAATCTGCGTTGTCCTTGCCCTTAGGCTCGGTGCTAGAGGTGCGGTATTCACCGGTGGTCTTATCGATGGTGTAGTCGGTTTCGATAGCGGAAGCGCCTTCGACGCTACGTGCTACAGCGTATGCGCTGCCGTCTGCGGTCACCAGAACGTCATTCGCGCCGCTAGTTGCGCCGGTGGACACCTGAGAAACAACGGTTCCGGTTCGTGCGTCAACAACGCCGACATTACCGGTACCGTAATCGGTCACGTACAGCAGGTCGCGGGCTTCGTCAGAGGTGATGGCAAGAGCCTGGGTACCGAAAGGAATAGTCTTCTTGTAGGCGCCGGTTTCCAGGTCGTAGACGGTGATACCAGAGTTAGTACCCTTACGGTCACCCTGGGAGCTAACGTAGATTTCCTTCAGAGACTTGTCGATAGTGACGTCAGAGGCGTTCAGGTCGGCTTCAGCATTGTCCTTGTGCAGCTGAATGGTCTTCTCGACCTCGTAGCTCTTGGTGTCGATTACCTTCACGGTGCCGGCACTCAGGGAGGGCACGTAGAGCTTACCATCGGCGGAGTCTACGTGCATGTTCATTGCGATGTCCGATTCGCCCTTGGCATCGGTGAACTCGATCTTCTTGACCAGAGCGTGACGAGTGGTGTCGAAGACGCTAATGCCGCCGGAGCCAGATACAAATACCTTGCCGCTGGAAGGATCGATACGTACCTCACGCGGGTGGTCAACGTCGCCTTCTGCGCTGCTCCAGATAATCTTGTTGGTCGCGGGATCGAAGACAGATACCTTGTTAACGCGGGTCTGGGTAACCCATACGTATCCGGTTGCCTCGTCGTAGGCGATACCGTAGGGAGATTCGATCTGCTTACCGGTCGGTGCGGTAGCGCCACGTGCGGTGAAGTCGGTGGTCGGGAACTGGTAGACAGTGGCAAGGCTCGGGTTAGATGCAACGTTCCAGGTGCCGACACCACCGGTCAGTACCGGCGGGCGGCCGGAGGAGAAGGAGGTGTAGAGGGAGGAGGTTGCCGCAGAGTATGCCAGCTGGTACTGGCCGGGCAGGCCCTGGTACTGGGTAGCGCTCACTGCGATGTGGCGGCATTCCTCAGCAGAGGTCTGGGAGTTTCCTCCGGGGACAGAAGCGGAGACGTTTGCCGCAAAAGTAGCGGGAACCGCAGCGAAAGAACCTGCGACAACGGAAAGTGCGCCAGCAACGGCGAGCAGCTTACGTGAGGGCTTGGGTGAAGAAGTCATGCTGATCCTCGATGATGTGTAGTGGTACTTCTCCAAAGGTCGTGCAACCTCCGGAAGATGCATAGCTAAGCCCCTAATGATTAGGCAAGGCTAGACTAAGCAACTATAAAGTTGATAATAAGTGCCTCACTAGGTTATTTTCAAGCAGCTTTTATCAGCGTCCACGCTTCTCACGATTCTTTTAGTCATCGTCGCTATCCTCCAAAAGCCCCGTAGACACGCTCCACAAGGGGATTTCTTCCTCCAGCTCAAGCTACGTGGCTCTTTGATAGCGTTGTCCGGCAAAAGTGACCACTTTTCTATGTGACGTCTTCAAAAGTTTTATGACAAATATTTATCCAGTCTTTTATTACCTCCGCTGTCGGTTCTAGGCTTCACAGAATAGCCCGCTTCTGTCTCCCCTACAGAGGTTAAAACAAAGAGCCCCTATCCTACCTAGGTAGGATAGGGGCTCTTTTACTGCTCTAGCAGAGAGTCCTTAGAGGGCTTACTTAGCCTTCTCCAGGATCTCCACGATACGCCAGCGCTTGGAAGCGGACAGCGGACGGGTCTCTGCAATCAGAACGAGGTCACCGATACCAGCAGTGTTCTGCTCGTCGTGTGCCTTGATCTTGGAGCTACGGCGAACGACCTTGCCGTACAGTGCGTGCTTCACGTGGTCCTCGACCTCGACGACAACGGTCTTGTCCATCTTGTCGGAGACAACGTAGCCGCGGCGGGTCTTGCGGTAGCCGCGCTCTTCGTTCTTTACTTCACTCACTTGGACTCACCTTCAGTTGCGGGACGAATACCGAGCTCGCGCTCACGCAGCACGGTGTAGATACGTGCGATGTCGCGCTTGATAGTGCGGCGACGACCTGCGTTAGCCTGACCGGTGACTTCCTGGAAGCGGATGTTGAAGAGTTCCTTCTTCGCTTCGCTCAGCTTTGCAGCCAGCTCTTCGTTGGAGAGCTCTGCGAGCTTATCGATGCTCAGGTCCTTGGATCCTACTGCCATCTCGCTTATTCACCACCTTCGCGGCGACGCACAACACGTGCCTTCATCGGGAGCTTGTGGATTGCCAGGCGCATTGCCTCGCGAGCCACTTCTTCGGACACACCGGAGAGTTCAAACATGACTCGACCCGGCTTGACATTTGCGACCCACCACTCGGGCGAACCCTTACCGGAACCCATACGGGTTTCAGCGGGCTTCTTGGTCAGCGGACGGTCGGGATAAATGTTAATCCAGACCTTACCGCCACGCTTGATGTGACGGGTCATTGCGATACGTGCAGCCTCAATCTGGCGGTTGGTCACGTATGCGGGCGACAGGGCCTGAATGCCCCACTCACCGAAGCTAACCTCGGTGCCGCCCTTTGCGAGACCATTACGCTTGGGGTGGTGCTGCTTGCGGTACTTTACTCGACGGGGAATAAGCATTTATGCCTCACCGTTCTCTGCAGTCTTGGCCTCGACCTTTGCCGAAGCGTTCTCGTTGCGGCGCTCGCGACGAGGACCACGGTTGCCCTGGCGGCGGCGGTCACCATCGCGGCGGTTGCCACGGCGGTTGTTTGCTGCCTGCTGAGCTGCCAGCTCCTTGTCGGTCAGGTCGCCCTTGTAGATCCAGACCTTCACGCCGATGCGACCGAAGGTGGTCTTAGCCTCGAAGAAGCCGTAGTCGATGTTCGCACGCAGGGTGTGCAGGGGCACACGGCCTTCGCGGTAGAACTCGGAACGGGACATTTCAGCGCCACCCAGACGGCCGGAGCACTGGATACGAATACCCTTTGCGCCTGCACGCTGTGCGGACTGGATTGCCTTCTTCATGGCACGGCGGAATGCAACACGCGATGCGAGCTGCTCTGCGATGCTCTGTGCAACCAGCTGAGCGGAGAGGTCGGGGTTAGCAACCTCGAGGATGTTCAGCTGAATCTGCTTGCCGGTGAGCTTCTCGAGCTCGCCGCGGATGCGGTCTGCTTCTGCGCCACGGCGGCCAATCACGATACCGGGACGAGCGGTGTGGATGTCCACACGCACGCGGTCACGGGTACGCTCAATCTCGACCTTTGCAACGCCTGCGCGATCCAGGTTCTTTGCCAGCAGCTCGCGAATCTTTACGTCCTCGCGGACGAAGTCAGCGTAACGCTCGCCGGGCTTGTTGGAATCAGCGAACCACTTGGAGACGTGGTCAGTGGTGATGCCCAGTCGGAAACCGTTCGGGTGAATTTTCTGACCCATTTAGCGGTCCTCCTCCTTCTCCGGGGTAGCAACTACCACGGTGATGTGGCTGGTGCGCTTGTTGATTCGGTATGCACGACCCTGAGCGCGGGGCTGAATGCGCTTCATGGTCGGGCCTTCGTTCACGAATGCTTCGCTGATGAACAGCTCTTCCTCGCGGAAGGGCAGACCCTGCTGGGTTGCCTTCTGACGAGCGTTAGCTACTGCCGAAGCAACGATCTTGTATACCGGTTCCGAAGCTGCCTGGGGGGCGAACTTCAGAATCGCCAGAGCCTCTTCCGCCTGCTTACCACGGATCAGGTTGACGACACGGCGGGCCTTCATAGGCGTAACGCGAACGAAACGCGCTGATGCCTTGGCTTCCATTGCCTATCTCTCTTTCGTCTATTGCCGAAAGGGAAACGTTAGCTTATCGGTGTGAACCGATTAGCGACGCTTGCCCTTACGGTCGTCCTTCACATGGCTGCGGAAAGTGCGGGTCGGAGCAAACTCGCCGAGCTTGTGACCAACCATCGACTCGGTGATGAACACCGGCACGTGCTTGCGACCGTCGTACACTGCGATGGTGTGACCGAGCATGTCGGGGATAATCATCGAGCGACGCGACCAAGTCTTGATTACGTTCTTGGTGCCCTTCTCGTTCTGAGCTGCAACCTTCAGGTAGAGGTGCTGATCAACGAAAGGGCCCTTCTTCAAACTACGAGGCATGTTTCAGGCTCCTTAGCGCTTCTTGCCAGTACGACGGCGACGAACGATGAGCTTGTCGCTTTCCTTGTTGGGACGACGGGTACGACCCTCGGGCTTACCGTTGGGGTTAACCGGGTGACGACCACCGGAGGTCTTACCTTCACCACCACCGTGCGGGTGGTCAACCGGGTTCATGACCACACCACGGACGGTCGGGCGGATGCCCTTCCAGCGGTTACGGCCAGCCTTACCCCAGTTGATGTTGGACTGCTCGGCGTTGCCGACCTCACCAACGGTTGCGCGGCAGCGAACATCCACGTTGCGGATTTCGCCGGAGGGCAGACGGAGCTGACCGTACTTGCCTTCCTTAGCAACCAGCTGTACAGAAGCACCTGCGGAGCGAGCCAGCTTTGCGCCGCCACCGGGACGGAGCTCGACACAGTGAATCACGGTACCAACGGGGATGTTGCGCAGGGGCAGGTTGTTACCGGGCTTGATGTCAGCTGCGGGACCGGACTCGACGATGTCGCCCTGAGCGAGCTTGTTCGGAGCGATGATGTAGCGCTTGGAACCATCGAAGTAGTGCAGCAGTGCGATGCGAGCGGTACGGTTGGGATCGTACTCGATGTGTGCAACGCGTGCGTTCACGCCGTCCTTGTCGTGACGACGGAAGTCGATCAGACGGTACTGGCGCTTGTGGCCGCCACCCTTGTGACGGGTGGTGATGCGACCGGTGTTGTTACGGCCGCCGGTCTTGTGAAGCGGACGAAGCAGGGACTTTTCCGGGGTGGAGCGGGTGATCTCGGAGAAATCAGCAACGCTCGAACCGCGGCGACCCGGGGTCGTCGGCTTGTACTTACGAATACCCATTTAGATATTTCTTCCTTCGTTAAAGTGGTCTCCGCGGGGCTTATGCCTGCGGACCGCCGAAGATGTCGATGGTGCCTTCCTTGAGGGTCACAATCGCACGCTTGGTGTTCTTGCGAGCGCCCCAACCGAAACGGGTGCGCTTGCGCTTGCCCTGACGGTTGATGGTGTTGACGGAAGCAACCTTGACGTCAAAGATCTTCTCGATGGCCTGCTTGATTTCCAGCTTGTTGGAATCGGTAGCGACCTCGAAGGTGTACTTACCTTCGTCGAGCTGACCGTAGCTCTTCTCGGAAACGACGGGAGCGATGATCACGTCGTATACAGACTTGGTGGAAACGCTCATTACTTAGCGCCCTCCTTCTTCTGAGCTGCAGCAACGAATGCGTCGAATGCTGCCTTGGTGAAGACCACGTCGTCCGAAACCAGCACATCGTAGGTGTTGAGCTGGTCTGCGTACAGAACGTGGACGTTCTCCAGGTTACGTGCGGACAGAGCCACAACGTCCTCTGCACGAGCAATCACAAGAAGGATGTTCTTGCGCTCGGTGATAGCTGCGAATGCAGCCTTTGCAGCCTTGGTCGAGGGGGTTTCACCGGAGATGAAGTTCTCGACAACGTGGACGCGGTCGTGACGAGCGCGATCGGAGAGAGCACCGCGCAGTGCAGCGGCGATCATCTTCTTGGGGGTGCGCTGTGCGTAGTTACGCGGGGTCGGACCGTGAACAACGCCACCGCCGGTCATGTGCGGTGCACGGATGGAGCCCTGACGTGCGTTACCGGTACCCTTCTGCTTGAAGGGCTTACGGCCTGCACCGGAAACCTCGCCGCGGTTCTTGGTCTTGTGGGTGCCCTGGCGTGCAGCAGCGAGCTGTGCAACGACAACCTGGTGCAACAGGGGCACGGATGCCTGCGCGTCGAAAATCTCTGCGGGCAGGTCTACCTTAAGGGTCTTAACAGCCATGATGTATTAGGCTCCCTTCACAGCGGTACGAACCAGAACAACGCCGCCCTTGGGACCGGGGATTGCGCCCTTGATCAGCAGGACATTGTTCTCTGCGTCCACACCCTGGATAGTCAGGTTCAAGGTAGTGTGACGTGCTGCGCCCATACGGCCAGCCATGCGCATACCCTTGAACACGCGTGCGGGGTAGGATGCGCCACCGATGGAACCGGGCTTACGGTGGTTCTTGTGCTGACCGTGAGATGCGCCAACACCCTTGAAGCCGTGACGCTTCATAACACCTGCGAAGCCCTTACCCTTGGTCTTACCAACGACGTCGACCTTCTGGCCTGCTTCGAAGAGCTCAACGGTCAGTTCCTGACCGAGGGAATACTCAGAAGCATCTGCGGTACGCAGCTCGACGATGTGGCGACGGGGGGTAACACCGGCCTTCTCGAAGTGACCAGCCAGGGGCTTGGTAACCTTGCGAGAGTCGATTGCACCGAAACCAATCTGAATAGCTTCGTAGCCATCAGTTTCCTGGTTACGGATCTGGGTAACAACGTTAGAATCAGCCTTGACGACGGTGACGGGCACGAACTTGCCGTCCTCGTCCCAGACCTGGGTCATGCCGAGCTTGGTGCCCAGCAGGCCCTTCACCTGGCGCTCGAATTTGTTAGTCATTAGATGCGATCCTCTACAGCTTGATCTCGATGTTTACGTCTGCCGGCAGGTCAAGACGCATGAGGGCATCAACAGCCTTGGGGGTCGGATCAACAACGTCGATCAGACGCTTGTGCGTACGCATCTCGAAGTGCTCGCGGCTGTCCTTGTACTTGTGGGGAGAACGAATAACACAGTAGACGTTCTTCTCGGTCGGCAGCGGCACGGGGCCAACTACAGTTGCGCCTGCGCCCTTGACCGTTTCGACGATTTTCCGTGCCGAAGAATCGATGACCTCGTGGTCATAGGACTTCAGACGGATGCGGATTTTCTGTCCCGCCATCTGTCGGACTCTCTTTCTTGATGTATTCCCTGTATCGGAGCTTTTGCCCCTTTGTTATAGCGCTTAAGGAACGCGATATATTCATCACGTGCGCCACTCAGAACGGACTGAATCCGGCTTTGCCGGGTTCCTCACCCCGTCTGAGTACCGACCCCCGAACTCGGGCGTGTCGCCTATTGTCTAGACAAACTCGTCCCGTCATCCTTCGGACCGGGTCATACGTGGGCCTACCTTTAGTGCAGGTAGACGCTTTGACAACGTCGTCAATTCTCTCAGAGATAGAGCCCCGATGCAATACGAACACAAGTTAAGTGCTTAAGAACACTTAACTATTTCTGTCAACCTGAGGATACTCCCGCGATGTAACTCTCAGGGAGCTTTCAATCTACTTTCAGTAAGTTCCATGCACTTTATTGCTCTTAATAAAGCTTTTAGGTCTAAAGACTCTCGTATCGTAGAAGTATCACTACAGCCTAAGGAGAAACCATGTCTCAGCCGACACAACCTCATCAGGCATCCTCTAGCTCTCACTCTTCGTCTCAGAGCCCTCAGCATGTTCAGCCGCAAGGTCTCGGCTTGTACGTTCCCCCGTCCCTGTCGGGTCCGTATCCTCAGCCTCCTGCGCAGCGACGCCGGGTCAATGAGGATATCTTCCTCAATATTGTTCTGTACATTGGTTCGCTCCTGCTCATTGGTGCTGCGGGCCTTTTTGTCACTTCGGTGACTTCTTCTCAGGATGAAACAGCTATCTTCCGTGTCCTCGCAATGGCGCTTGGAGCAATTGTCTTCTACGGAGCAGGTCTGCTCACCTACCGTTTTGTGGAACGCCTGCGTATTGCCTCCTATTCTTTTGCAGCAACGGGTCTTGCGTTTATTCCTCTGACCGGCGTTGCTATCTATGTCCTTAAGATTTGGACTGAAGGACGCTACATCTGGCTTCTCACGTCTCTGGTGGGCACGGCAGCCATTGTTGGAGCCTGCGCCCTCATGCGTAACCGTGTGATGGCGTACCTGCTGATTTCGTTCATCGTTTCGGACTCGTTGGCAGCTACGAAGGTGGCGGCCCTGCCTTTCGTTTGGTATTTCGTTTCTCTGACTGCCGTTGCCACTGTTCTGGGTTTGATTCTGCATTTTGCGCCGAATGCTGCTCCGAAGGGTATCCGCGAAGGTCTTGTTGATTCCTCGCGTATTTTTGTCCCGGCTACTGCCGTCGCTATTTTCTTCTTCACCAACGATCTGAGCTACACGGATGCGGGTATTGCCTTTGCGGTTATGTCTGTGCACGCCATTCTGTTCACCTGGCTGAACGGCACGGCGGATTACTACGCCCAGGCACGCATCTACCCGATTGCGTCCATTCTCTCCTTCATCATGGACTCGGATCACGGCCCGTGGTTCCCCAGCTTCTTCTTCGTCTCGGTCCTGGTTGTTAACCTGATTTCTGCGTACGTATTTATTCCTCGTCTGCAGAAGACTATTGCTGGTTCTGCTCCTGCTGCTGATGAACAGCTCGAGCAGGTGCAAAGCACCCCGGCTATCCCCTGGGCGAAGGAATCTATTCACCAACCCGCTCGCAAGATGGAGTGGTTGCCTGCCATCGATGCATGCGTCGGCGTATTCTTCTCCTTCTTTGCTCTCCTTGATGCCTTCTACACTGCTCATGGCGCTGATAGCGTTATGTACGCAACGCGCTGGAGCGCCTTCCTTCCCTACGCAGAAGGCAATCAAGGTATCTTCCCCGCCCCCTGGGTTATCGGTGTCCTCTGCATCGTGAGCTTCTTGCTGTACCGCAAGGCAATTCAGCCTCTGGTGCTCATGAGTTTTGTAGCGCTCATCCCGGTCATTGGCATGTATGCTTCCCCTGGCAACCAGGGAACGTTCTACCTCTTCTTTGCCGCGGCTGTAGTCATCTATCTGGTCACTGCTAAGGCTCCCGAGGCACGTACTGCTGGAGCAGTACTGAGCAACATCGGTTATGCCATTGGTATGATTCAGCTCTTCCTCGCTCTCATTCCTGAGATGCAGACTTCTGAGTCGCTTTTGATGTTTGCATTGGTCTGCGCCGCTATTGCGCTACTGACTTTTGTCCTCTCTCAGGGCGTTGCAGCGCAAAACGCAAGCTACCGTCTTGTAGAGATGTCGGTCTACCTCTTCTTGGGCGTTTTTGCTCTCTTCGTTGGGTACGTAGCTAACCATGCTGATGGCGGAGCACATGGCCGATTCTGGGTTGGTTTCCCGCTTTTCTCGGGTGCCGTCCTCTTCTTGGGCGTCCTGAGCGCTCTTATTCTGGCCCGCGCGCTACGACTTTCGGATGTTGGATCCTTCCGCTCCACGCTTGTCATGTTTGTCCGTATCGCGTTCTACGCGACTCTGCTTATCGCGACGATTGGCTCGCGACGCTACCTGCTGTACGACTTGCATAAGGAGTACATTGCTGTAGCGCTGCCGGCGCTCCTGACCGTCGTTTATGGTGCGCTTGGTTTCTTTATGCCGGTTGGCTCTTCGATTCGTTCGGAGCTACTCACCGTTGCGCGATTCCCCATCTGCTGGTCGGTCATTCTGCTCGCAATCAGCGGCAATATGAAGGAATCCATTGTAGACTTCCTCGTACTTGCCCTGCTGGCGGTTCAGGCTCTGTGCAGCGTACTACTCTACGCGTACTCCAAGCGAAACTACGAAGCATACGCGGCGGCGATTTTCTTCACGCTCGGTTCTGTCCTGAGCGCAGGCCGTTTCATTGGCGACTTCGATGATCTGCTGTTCGCAGTAGCAACTCCTGCCATCTTCATCGCCGTGTGGACGCTTGCCCTCATCTTCAGGGTCCCCCGCATGCAGGTTGGTGCCTCCATCAGCATCACAACTTTCTGCATCGGTTCTCTGTGGAATCTCTTCAACACACGAACCAGCACAATGGAAATGACTCTTCTGGGCTATTACGCTCTGTTTGCCGTTATCATCCTGTTCGTTCTGAAGGTCACGCTCCCGGTTGAGGTCTTCGGTGTGAACGCTAATGTTCGTCCGCGCATCGCTGTCCCGGTCGGTAATACGATGGTTGATTTGCCGATGCACGGCCCCTTGGGTGCCCCCTACGCGCGTTTCCTGTCTCGTCGTCCCCTGAGCCAGAGTATCTACGCACCTGTCAATACGCTGCTGATGATTCCCGCTCTGGCGACGCTGGGGTTCTACACTTTCGTTGGGCTGGTTTTTGAGCCCAAGCAGGTGGAGCTCAACGCGCTTCTCTGGGCTCTAGGCGCTCTGTCCTTCGTGTCTGTTACCAAGGCTAAGAACCTGCCGACCATCTGCACCACGGCGTTCAGTCTCTTCATCGCCCGCCTGGTCATTGATTACTCGAAGTCCAATCCTCTGAGCGTCGTTCTTGAAGTTGCTCTTCTGATTCTGCTGGCTGTTGTGGCAGCCAAGGTTCTCAAGAACTTCATCGCAAAGAGGCCTGTAGATGAGCAGGTATCGGATTCTCCTCTGTACTGGGCTTTGGGCCTGCAGGTATTCCTCACCCTGGTAACGTGGGCAGTTCCCGCTGACGGTCCGGATATCGTGGTACTGGTACTCGGCATCGCTCTGACTCTTCTGAGCGCTCTGTTGCTCGACCGAGTCTGGACCTATATCGCAACTGCTCTGGTCACCCTCGACCTGGCAATTTTGCTCAACGGTTTGAACCCGCTGACCCTGCTGATCATCTCGATTTTGCTTATTGCCGGCGTTATCTGGCGTCTACTGGTGCGGCAGAATAAGCAGGATGCAGTAGCTCCGCACCAGGGTTCTGAGCAGCTCGAGGATTTCTCGCAGCCTCAGAACCAGCCGGGTATATACCCTCAGGGCAATATCCAGGCGCAGCAGCCTCCGGCTCCTCAGCAGGGATACCTGCCTCGCAACGAGGAAAACATCTAGCCATAGGCTCATGTAGGTTCTGTTCCTGCAGCATTCTGTAGTAGGATTACCTATGTCCCTTCCGAGGGGCAGTCATTCGAATTGCGGTTCCCAGCCTTCGGGCTGGGAACCGTTTTTCTTTACCCCATGTAGCGTTTGTCGAGAGGCTCAACTTACCGCCTAGAGATACTATCGCCTGCCGCGAACGATGCTCCTAGCGCCTTTCAGCGGGCCTTCAACAACCTATCGCGCGCTTCCCTAACGTACACAGCTTCTGAGGATCCGGTGAGACAGCCTAAATATAGTTTGTACCGTTCTCTTCTTACATGTCTCTGCTGTCTGTTTACAGGGCAGCGTGGAGGCTGGTACGCCTTGCTGTATGGATCTTAGGGGCTATTGCTACGTCCGGCGTCCCCGTTCGTTTCTCCTGTAGGCTACGCTTTCGCTTCAATCGCCTGAGACTCCCCTTGGCCAGGTGCTTGATAGCTTGTATTAGACGTCCACGGGCTTTTAGGGCCCCGCTCTCCTCCCGTAGCAACGCCTCTCCCTTCTCCGAAGCTCCTATCAGACAGGAGCAGCTAGGGCGAGCCAGGAAAAAGAGCATAACAAAAGGACCCCCGCAGATGCGGGGGTCCTTGAGTATCGCTACCTGATGGAGAGCATCCTCTCCGGCAGATCTCTAGCGAATTGTCGTAAATTTACGGCAATTACTTGATGATCTTGGTAACGCGACCCGAACCAACGGTGCGGCCACCCTCACGGATAGCGAAGCCGAGGCCCTCTTCCATTGCGATGGGCTGGATCAGGGTAACGGTCATCTCGGTGTTGTCACCGGGCATAACCATCTCGGTGCCCTCGGGGAGGGTGATAACGCCGGTCACGTCAGTGGTACGGAAGTAGAACTGAGGACGGTAGTTGGAGTAGAAGGGGTTGTGACGGCCACCCTCATCCTTGGAGAGGATGTAGACGTTTGCCTCGAACTCGGTGTGGGGGGTGATGGAGCCCGGCTCCACGACAACCTGACCACGCTCAACATCGTCACGCTTCAGACCACGCAGCAGCAGACCACAGTTCTCGCCTGCCCATGCTTCGTCGAGCTGCTTGTGGAACATCTCGATACCGGTAACGGTGGTCTTCTGGATCGGGCGGATACCGACGATCTCGACCTCGGAGTTGATCTTCAGGGTACCGCGCTCTGCACGACCGGTAACAACGGTGCCACGACCGGTGATGGTGAAGACGTCCTCGATGGGCATGAGGAAGGGCTTGTCCTTCTCACGCACGGGGTCCGGAATGTAGGTGTCGACTGCGTCCATGAGCTCCTCGACCTTAGCAACCCACTCGGGGTCGCCTTCGAGAGCCTTCAGTGCGGAAACGCGAACAACGGGAGCGTTGTCGCCGTCGAACTCCTGCGAGGAGAGGAGGTCACGGACCTCCATCTCGACGAGGTCGAGGAGCTCTTCGTCGTCAACCATGTCTGCCTTGTTCAGTGCAACCAGCAGGGTGGGGACGCCAACCTGGCGAGCGAGCAGAACGTGCTCGCGGGTCTGTGCCATGGGGCCGTCGGTAGCTGCAACCACGAGGATTGCGCCGTCCATCTGAGCCGCACCGGTAATCATGTTCTTGACGTAGTCAGCGTGGCCGGGAGCGTCAACGTGTGCGTAGTGGCGCTTCTCGGTCTGGTACTCGATGTGAGCAATGTTAATGGTAATACCGCGCTGGCGCTCCTCGGGAGCGGAGTCGATCATACCGAAGTCGCGCTTCTCGTTCAGGTCCGGGTACTTGTCAGCCAGAACCTTGGAGATTGCTGCGGTCAGGGTGGTCTTACCGTGGTCAACGTGACCAATGGTACCGACGTTAACGTGAGGCTTGGAGCGCTCGAACTTAGCCTTAGCCAAGAGTGTTCCTCCTAGAACGATTGAAAACATGCACGCGGATCTTCGCTCCGGCGCATCCCGTTATAAAACGGTCTAGCGTCTACAATAGCGGATTACGCCGCAGAGATGAAACTGTTCATGCTCTCAATAATGGATTTAATTGAAAATTTTGGCGTGGGCCACAGGTTTTTAGCCCGTGGCCCACGGGTGAGACGCGGAAATTACTCGCCGCGGCTCTTCTGAATGATCTCGTCAGCGACGTTCTTGGGAACCTCGCCGTAGCTGTCGAATGCCATCGAGAACACTGCACGACCCTGGGTCTTACCACGCAGGTCGCCAATGTAACCGAACATTTCGGTCAGGGGCACGATAGCCTTGATGATCTTAACGCCGGATGCGTCCTCCATGGAACGAACCTGGCCACGGCGGGAGTTCAGGTCGCCGATAACGTCGCCCATGTACTCCTCGGGGGTACGAACCTCAACGTCCATCAGCGGCTCGAGCAGGACCGGGTTAGCGCGCTTAGCGCCTTCCTTGAAGACCATCGAACCAGCGATCTTGAACGCCATTTCGGAGGAGTCGACGTCGTGGTAAGCACCGTCGATCAGGGTTGCCTTCACGCCCACCATCGGGTAGCCAGCGAGGACACCGAACTTCATAGCGTCCTGGATACCAGCGTCGACCGAGGGGATGTACTCGCGAGGAACGCGGCCACCGGTGACCTTGTCCTCGAACAGGTACAGCTCTTCGCCGTCCAGGGGCAGGGGCTCGAAGGAGACCTGCACCTTTGCGAACTGACCGGAACCACCGGTCTGCTTCTTGTGGGTGTAGTCGACCTTCTCGACTGCCTTCTTGATGGTCTCGCGGTAAGCAACCTGAGGCTTACCAACGTTAGCCTCAACCTTGAACTCACGCTTCATACGGTCAACGATGATGTCCAGGTGCAGCTCACCCATACCACCAATTTCGGTCTGACCGGTTTCTTCGTTCAGCGAAACGGTGAAGGTGGGGTCCTCAGCGGAAAGCTTCTGGATAGCGGTGGACATCTTCTCCTGGTCGCCCTTGGTCTTGGGCTCGATAGCCACGAAGATCACGGGGTCGGGGAAGGTCATCGACTCGAGAACGATCGGGTGTGCGGGGTCACACAGGGTGTCACCAGTGGTGGTGTCCTTCAGACCAATCGCAGCGTAAATGTGACCTGCAGTGATCTCCTCAACCGGGTTCTCCTTGTTGGAGTGCATCTGGAAGAGCTTACCGATGCGCTCCTTCTTACCCTTGGTGGAGTTCAGAACCTGCTGGCCCTGAGCTGCGGTACCGGAGTACACACGGGTGTAGGTCAGCTGACCGTAGAACGGGTGAGCTGCAACCTTGAACGCCAGTGCTGCGAAGGGCTCCTCAGCGGATGCCTTACGGGTCAGCTTCTCTTCCTCGTTGGAGGGGTTGGAACCGACAACGTCCGGAACGTCCAGCGGGGAGGGCAGGTACTCAATCACAGCATCCAGCATGGGCTGAACACCACGGTTCTTAAATGCAGAACCACAGAGAACGGGGAATGCCTCGCCTGCAATCACGAGCTGACGGATACCAGCCTTGATCTCGGGGATGGTCAGCTCGCCCTCTTCGAGGTACTTCTCCATGAGTTCTTCGCTGGACTCAGCAACAGCCTCAACCAGCTCAGCGCGGTACTGCTCAGCCTTCTCGACCAGGTCAGCGGGGATGTCCTGAACCTCGTAGGAGGCACCCATGGACACGTCACCCTTGGCGTCGCCGGGCCATACGTATGCCTTCATTTCGAGCAGGTCAACGACACCGATGAAGTCGCTCTCAGCACCGATGGGGAGCTGAACAACCAGCGGGCGAGCGCCCAGGCGGTCGATGATGGTCTGAACGGTGAAGTAGAAGTCCGCACCCATCTTGTCCATCTTGTTGACGAAGCAGATACGGGGGACGTCGTACTTGTCAGCCTGACGCCAAACGGTCTCAGACTGGGGCTCAACACCTTCCTTGCCGTCGAACACAGCAACTGCGCCGTCGAGGACGCGCAGGGAGCGCTCAACCTCAACGGTGAAGTCGACGTGACCGGGGGTGTCGATGATGTTGATCTGGTTGTCCTTCCAGAAGCAGGTGGTTGCTGCGGAGGTAATGGTAATACCTCGCTCCTGCTCCTGAGCCATCCAGTCCATGGTGGAAGCGCCGTCGTGGGTCTCACCAATCTTGTGGTTAATACCGGTGTAGAACAGAATGCGCTCAGTGGTGGTGGTCTTACCGGCGTCGATGTGCGCCATAATACCGATGTTGCGGACCTTGTTAAGGTCGGTGAACACGTCAAGTGCCACGTTATTCTCCCTAAATGAGATACTCCGAAAGCCTGCCGACTCGAATCGACTCGGCAGGCTCTAAACGGAGAATTACCAGCGGTAGTGTGCGAAGGCCTTGTTGGACTCGGCCATCTTGTGAGTGTCCTCGCGACGCTTCACAGCGGCACCGAGACCGTTGGACGCATCCAGGATCTCGTTCATCAGACGCTCAGTCATGGTCTTCTCGCGGCGCTGCTTCGAGAAGCCAACGAGCCAGCGAAGAGCCAGAGCGGTGGAACGGCCGGGGCGAACCTCAACCGGAACCTGGTAGGTTGCACCGCCAACGCGGCGGGAGCGAACCTCGAGAGAAGGCTTGATGTTGTCCATTGCCTTCTTCAGGGTTGCGACCGGGTCAGAACCGGTCTTCTTCTCGACACCCTCGAGGGCGCCGTAGACGATGCGCTCTGCGACGGACTTCTTGCCGTCCAGCAGAACCTTGTTAATCAGCTGAGTGACCAGAGCAGAACCGTAAACAGGATCGTTTACGAGGGGACGCTTGGGAGCGGGACCCTTACGAGGCATTACTTCTTCTCCTTCTTAGCGCCGTAGCGGGAGCGAGCCTGGCCGCGACCCTTAACACCCTGGGTATCCAGAGCGCCACGAACGATCTTGTAGCGAACACCGGGGAGGTCCTTCACACGACCACCGCGAACGAGCACGATCGAGTGCTCCTGCAGGTTGTGACCCTCACCGGGGATGTATGCGGTAACCTCGACGCCGCCGTTGAGCTTGACACGAGCGACCTTACGCAGTGCCGAGTTCGGCTTCTTCGGGGTGGTGGTGTACACACGGGTGCACACGCCACGCTTCATGGGGTTGCCCTTCAGTGCGGGCGCCTTGGTCTTAACGACCTTGGGAGTCCGGCCCTTGCGGACCAGCTGCTGAATAGTAGGCACGTTTTCTCCGTTGCTTGATCAGGTTTCTCGTTAGAGAAGCCCGTATAAACTTACTGGCCCCCATCACGTTGGATGGGTGCTCTCGGTTATCAGAAACGCTCGGATGCATATCCGGTTGGTTTCTATAGGTTCCTCGACATCTCGGCGAGTTCTCAGGGCTAAAATTCCTCACCGTCAGAGGTGAAAAAGTTTTTGGGCACACTTAAAAATGGCATTTAGGCGTCAGCAAAAAGCAACGCCAAAGGACGGTATCCATACTGCCATTGATTCATCATGCCCGTGCCCTCGGGAAATATCCCGCGTAAACCCACCGGGGGTGGATCCTTGTGCACCGAGCTCAAGTACTTCGGATAAGACTATACAGGTTAAATCCCACTTAATCTAGCGCCAGATCTGGGATTCTTCGCTTTAATGCCCCACCCAAGGGGTTAAATCCAATGATTTACCTCACTTAAATTACATTGTTGAGATTTATCCCTTCCCCGTGACCTCTTTGAGGCAACCTAAAACAGAAAGCCGCCAAGAATCACGCACACGATTCTTGACGGCTTCAATACTTGCGGGAGGCGAGCGCAAAACCGCACCCGCCTCCCGCAAAAGAGTATTCAGTTGGGAGTTCACCCGAGCAGCTACCAGGCTACACCACCTGGAAGACTCGAGTCTGACCCTCAAAGGGGGTGATAGTCTTCGCATTCTTCTTGGCATTGCCGTAATAGCGAATGCGGTACTGACCCTTAGGAGTATTTGCCGGAACGCTCCAACGCACCGTCACCTGAGAAGCAGACACGCCAATGCGCTTCCACTCAAAGAAGGTGTCCGGATTGTTATCCGCGGTGTAGTACTTCCAGGTATTACCCACACGACGCTCAATCACGAAGTAGCTACCATCGTGATGCATGTTGTTATTCGGGTGCGCACCCACAAAACGTGCTGATACCTCCTGACGGCCGGCAATAGCATCCTGGGGCTGCTGGGTCACCTGACCGTAGCGCGTACCAAACATCGGAGTGTCGTAGACGACCTTACCCTGCAGGCTGGCTACCGGGCGACGATCATTCGGACGATCACCGATACCCAGAGGGGTGCCGTTCTTCAGGGAAGTTCCAACAACGTTAATAGTCTGGCGGAAGGCACTGGAGGTGTAACGGCCAAAGAGGGTCGCGCCGCCTTCGTACTGCTGCGAGTCGTATTCCTCGGGGGTCGTCACGTAGTGATCGTAGGCATTGGTGTAGCCCTGCAGAATGATGTGCGATTCAGGAACGCCGAAGAGCTTGGCAGCATCCTGGCGGTACTGCACACCTACCGCACCGGTGAACTCGCCGGGCATACCCAGCAGGTAGTAGTCACCGAAGCGCATAATCTGCACCGGATACTTTTCCTGAATGATCGTTCCATTTTTTGCAGAGAAGAGAATACCCTTCGGCTGCTGGCAACGCGTCTGCGCCGCACTCGGTGTGAACACCAAAGTACCCAGAATAGAGGGGCGACCCGAGCCTTCCTTATAGACAGCCCAACCGCCGCCGCCGTCCTCAGTGGATCCGGCGCCGAACGGAGTACCCAGGAAGCCCTGGCAGGTGCGCTCATTATGGCCACTACCGGTGTACTTGGCATCCACGTTCATACCCGAGAAGTTGAAGTACGAAATGCGCGAATCCAGACCCTTACCCACCGGAGTACCCGAGCTCTTGAGCTGAGAACGCACGGCGTTAGCCTGCTTCTCACCTTGAATCTTCACGTTCTTGAACTGGTCATTGGTCGGGCCCTGGCCGGGCTTCAACCAAGTATTCGGGGAAACGTCACCAGCATTAGCATTTGCAAACGCCGCCACGAAACCATCGCCACTACCGGGAACATTGCGATCAACACCGTGGTCCTGAGTCTCCAGCAGGTATTCCGCATACCCCTTGTTATCGCTCGAAATCAGAGTATTCTTCGAGGTCAAAGACGTCGGGTGAATCGCGAACCAGTTCAGCACCGCACGAGTCTTGCCGTTACGTTCCAAACGCAGAGTCATATTGGTCGGATCGGTACCGCCGGGCAACTTAGAACGCAACTGAGGAGAATCCAGATTAAACGCCTCACGGGAACGGTTAGCACCAACACCGGTCAGCTTCGAAGAAGAAATCGTCAGGTTACCAGGAGCCAGATCCTTGGTTGCCTGGCGGATTGCCTTCAGCGAACCGTTCACCTGGGCATTGAAGGTGTCCTGATGGAAGCCCAGAGTCGTAATGTTGTACAGACTCTGGTGCGTAATACCACCCGGAGTTGCGTGGGTGTGAGTCGCGGTAATCATAATGTTCGACTCGTCGTACGCGGAGCCAAACTCTGCACGGATGCGCTTCACCAGTTCATCACGCAACGACTGCCAACTGGTCAGCGTATCAAGCACAACGATGAGGTTGCGCTTACCCGAGGCGCGGTCCACAGCAATGAAAGCACGTGCGTACTGACGAGTATGCACACCACTACCCTTCTGGGAAGAGTCGCCGTAGCCCATGAAGCCGACTTCACCGGGCTCGCCGGTAATATCCGCCGCACCCGCACCTACCAGGTAGGGGGTAGCGCTGGAGCTCTGAGAGGCAGGAGCTGCCGTCGCAATCTGGCCGGCGGGAAGAATTGCGGATGCCGCAATAAGGCATGCTGCACCAATTCGAGTGAGAGAATGCACGGGCGCCTTAAAGCGCGAAAAAACAGAGGAGCGCTTTTGCTCCCCTGCAGACAAGGAAGAATTCTGTTCAGATTCGTGAGACTGTGCTACTCCGGAAGACAGTCGGGTGCCTCGAGTTGCCACCCGTCCGGAAGAGAATGGAGTGATATGCATGCCTTCAAGAATAGAACCTAGTCAAAGGGCTTTCCAAGTTGAATTAGCATTGTTCAAATATAGAATATTCACTCTTTTTATACTGGCAAGAAAAACGAGCAAACATTCTGTATATTGCACTCCTGCGGCGAAATACAAGGATTCTCGCAAGAATTGTGCATCATCTTATTTCTTACCCAGTCAAGAAATTTTCTCGCTTTGAAAAATAATGCACTCCAATGATTTTTTGATAAATAAATTCGCCCACTAGGCAGAAAATATTACAACCTTCCCCTGAAGGATAAAGAACACTAAAGCACTGCTTAAAAGAAAAGCCGCCTCCCTAATCATTAAACAAAGAACGCGGATACCCGAGACAACTCGAGTATCCGCGTTCTTTATCAGGGACCAGGTCAGGAGTCTAAACCCCCAACCTGCCCCTCAGGGCAGAAGCCTTAGTCCAGACCACGACCGTACTCATCCAGCGAAACAGCCATAAAGCCGCCGTTGCCGTAAGTGTACACCTCGTTATCCATCTGGAATGCGCTCGGGTAACCGCCGAAAGTGTCCAGAGCCTGCATACGCTCCGCGGTAGCCTGAGCGCTGGGCTCAACCTCAATATCGTTGTAACGTGCCAGACCGGTACCGGCGGGAACCAGCTTACCGATGATCACGTTCTCCTTCAGGCCGAGCAGCGGGTCAGTCTTCGCCTCCATAGCAGCCTGAGTCAGGACGCGGGTGGTCTCCTGGAAGGAGGCCGCCGACAGCCAGGACTCGGTAGCCAGCGAAGCCTTGGTAATACCCATCATTTCCGGACGGCCAGCTGCGGGCTTCTTACCCTCAGCCAGTGCCTTGCGGTTAGCAGTCTGGAAAGCAATGTTATCCACCAGCTCACCAGGCAGCAGATCGGTATCACCGGACTCAATCACGGTCACGCGACGCAGCATCTGGCGAACAATAACCTCAACATGCTTGTCGTGGATTTCCACACCCTGCGACTTGTACACGCCCTGAACCTCGCTCACCAGGTGCTTCTGAGCCTCACGAGGACCACGAATACGCAGAACCTCCTTCGGATCAACAGAACCGGTAGCCAGCTGATCGCCAACCTGAACGTGATCGCCGTTCTGCAGCTTAGAAGCTGCACGACGCAGAACAGTGTAGGACTGGGGCTCGGAACCATCGTCCGGGGTCACCACAATCTTGTAGGACTTCTCGGTATCCTCAATGGTCACGCGACCGGACACCTCAGAAATCGGGGCAACACCCTTGGGGGTACGAGCCTCGAACAGCTCCTGAATACGGGGCAGACCCTGAGTAATATCGTCAGCCGAAGCCACACCACCGGTGTGGAAGGTACGCATGGTCAGCTGGGTACCGGGCTCACCAATCGACTGAGCCGCAATAATACCAACAGCCTCACCAATGTCCACCAGCACATTCGAAGCCATCGAACGGCCGTAGCACAGTGCACACACACCAATAGCGGACTCACAGGTCAGAACCGAACGGACGCGAACATCCTTCACGCCTGCCTTGAAGAGCTTCTCAATGAGCTCATCAGAGACATCGGAACCAGCAGCAGTCAGAACGTTGCCAGCCTCGTCCTTCACGTCAACCGCAAGGGTACGACCGTGAATCGAAGTCTCGACATCCTGGTGCAGACCGCCATCCTCATCAATCAGAGGCAGAACCAGACCGCGGCGAGTGCCACAGTCGTGCTCGCGAACGATAACGTCCTGCGAAACGTCCACCAGACGACGAGTCAGGTAACCCGAGTTAGCGGTACGCAGTGCGGTATCCGCCAGACCCTTACGTGCACCGTGGGTCGCGATGAAGTACTCCAGAACCGACAGGCCCTCACGGTACGAGGACTTAATCGGGCGAGGCATAATCTCACCCTTCGGGTTCGACACCAGACCGCGGATACCCGCAATCTGACGGACCTGCATCCAGTTACCACGTGCACCGGAGGTCACCATACGGTAAATGGTGTTCAGACCACCGTGAGAGCTCAGGTTCTCACGCATAGCCTCAGCAACCACGTCGGTAGCCTCAGTCCAAACCTTAATCAGCTCCTGACGACGCTCTTCGTCATCGATGGTACCGATCTCGAAGTCGTCCTGAATTGCAGCAGCCTGCTTCTCGTAGCGCTCCATAATTGCCGGCTTCTCAGCGGGAGTAGCAATATCGGAAACAGCCACGGTCACGCCCGAACGAGAAGCCCAGTAGAAACCGGAGTTCTTCAGGTTATCCAGAGCACGAGCCACAACATCCATCGGGTAACGCTCAGCCAGATCGTTAATCAGGCTACCCAGGCCCTTCTTATCTGCCACGCCGGAGAACCAGGGGTAATCCTTCGGCAGAGCCTGGTTGAACAGAACCTGACCAACGGTGCAGTCCAGCAGGACAGGGTCGCCAGGCTTGTAACCCTCGGGAGCTTCCCAGCCCTCAGGAGCAACAAACTGGTCACCATCAAGGCGAATCTTCACCTTGGTGTACAGCTCAATCTCGTGACGATCCATCGCCATCAGAGCCTCAGACACCGAGGAGAATGCGTGACCCTCGTTCTTCTGACCATCGCGAGGAGTAGTCAGGTGGTACAGACCAATGATCATATCCTGCGAAGGAACAGCCACAGGGCGGCCATCCGACGGCTTCAGGATGTTGTTCGAGGACAGCATGAGGATACGAGCCTCAGCCTGAGCCTCGGGAGACAGCGGCAGGTGAACTGCCATCTGGTCACCATCGAAGTCAGCGTTGAACGCGGAGCAAACCAGCGGGTGCAGCTGAATAGCCTTACCCTCAACCAGCTTCGGCTCAAACGCCTGAATACCGAGGCGGTGCAGAGTAGGTGCACGGTTCAGCAAAACCGGGTGCTCAGCAATAACCTCTTCCAGAACGTCCCAAACCTGCGGGCGGAAACGCTCAACCATACGCTTAGCGCTCTTAATGTTCTGAGCGTGGCTCAGCTCCACCAGACGCTTCATAACGAAGGGCTTGAACAGCTCCAGAGCCATCTGCTTGGGCAGACCACACTGGTGCATCTGCAGCTGGGGACCAACCACAATCACGGAACGACCCGAGTAGTCAACACGCTTACCGAGCAGGTTCTGGCGGAAACGACCCTGCTTACCCTTCAGCATGTCAGACAGAGACTTCAGGGGGCGGTTACCGGGGCCGGTCACCGGGCGACCGCGACGACCGTTATCGAAGAGCGAGTCCACAGCTTCCTGCAGCATACGCTTCTCGTTGTTCACGATAATCTCCGGAGCACCCAGCTCCAGCAGACGCTTCAAACGGTTGTTACGGTTAATCACACGACGGTACAGGTCGTTCAGGTCGGAGGTCGCAAAACGGCCACCATCCAGCTGAACCATCGGGCGCAGTTCCGGCGGAATAACCGGAACGACATCCAGGACCATACCCAGCGGAGAGTTGTTAGTGGTCAGGAAGGCGTTAACAACCTTCAGACGCTTCAGAGCGCGGGTCTTCTTCTGACCCTTACCGGTCTGAATAATCTCCTTGAGAGCCTCAGCCTCTGCCTCCAGGTCGAAGGACTCCAGACGCTTCTTAATAGCCTCTGCGCCCATCGCACCCTCAAAGTACAGGCCGTACTTATCAATCATGGAACGGTACAGCGCCTCGTCACCCTCAAGGTCAGCGACCTTCAGGTTCTTGAAGCGGTCCCACACGCGATCCAGGTGCTCAGCCTCACGCTCGTAGCGCTTACGCACCGACGCGAGCTGACGCTCAGCGTTATCGCGCAGCTTACGCTTCTCAGCAGCCTTGCCGCCCTCTGCCTCAATACGAGCCAGCTCAGCCTCAACCTCACGGCTGATAGCGTTCACATCAGCGTTCAGAGCAGCCTCAAGCTCCTGCTTCTCACGGTCGTGAGCAGCCTGCAGCATGGGCAGATCCTCGTGACGAGCCTCCTCGTCAACCTTAGTGATCATGTAGGCAGCGAAGTAAATGACCTTCTCCAGGTCCTTCGGAGCCAGATCCAGCAGGTAACCCAGGCGGGAAGGAACACCCTTGAAGTACCAAATGTGGGTGACAGGAGCAGCCAGCTCAATGTGGCCCATACGCTCACGACGTACCTTAGAGCGGGTCACCTCAACACCACAGCGCTCACACACGATGCCCTTGAAGCGCACGCGCTTGTACTTACCGCAGTAGCACTCCCAGTCCTTGGTGGGGCCGAAGATACGCTCGTCGAAGAGGCCGTCCTTCTCGGGCTTCAGGGTACGGTAGTTGATGGTCTCGGGCTTCTTAACCTCACCGAAGGACCAACGACGGATGTCGTCGGCGGTGGCGAGGCCAATTCGCATCAAACCAAGCGAAGATTCGTTGGACATATCGGTCCTAATCTCTTTCTGTAAGTTTCTGAAGACTTGGGTTAGCGGGCGGGAACCCCACAACGCACGCGAGCGCATGCGGGGCTCCCCACCCTAGAAGGAGGCGGTGCTTATGCCTCGTCGACGGAGCTAGGCTCGTCGTGGGTCAGGCTCACGCCCATATCTTCTGCTGCCCGGAAGCCTTCTTCCTCCGAGTCGCTCATCTCGATAATCTTGCCGTCAGTGGAGAGCACCTCGACGTTCAGGCACAGAGACTGCATTTCCTTGATAAGAACCTTGAAGGATTCGGGGATACCCGGCTCAGGGATGTTCTCGCCCTTCACGATAGCCTCGTAAACCTTCACACGGCCCGCCACGTCATCGGACTTGACGGTCAGGATTTCCTGCAGGGTGTATGCGGCGCCGTATGCTTCCAGCGCCCACACTTCCATCTCACCGAAGCGCTGACCACCGAACTGCGCCTTACCACCCAGGGGCTGCTGGGTAATCATCGAGTACGGACCGGTGGAACGAGCGTGAATCTTGTCATCCACCAGGTGGTGCAGCTTCAGGATGTACTGGTAACCAACCGAAATCGGGTCCGGGAACGGCTCACCGGAACGGCCGTCAATCAGACGTGCCTTACCGGAACGGTTAATCAGGCGGTCGCCATCGCGGTTCGGGTTCGAGTGATCCATGAGGTCGAACAGCTCGTCCTCGTGGGCACCGTCGAACACCGGGGTTGCCAGGCGGGTCGGGCCGGATTCCTTCGGGAAGTTCGGCATGTGCTTGAGCCACTCGGGCTCGCCCTCAATCTTCCAACCCTGCTTAGCCAGCCAACCGGTGTGGACTTCCAGAACCTGACCAATGTTCATACGACCGGGCACGCCCAGCGGGTTCAGGATAACGTCCACGGGGGTACCGTCTTCCAGGAAGGGCATATCCTCGATCGGCAGGATCTTGGAAATAACACCCTTGTTACCGTGGCGGCCTGCAAGCTTGTCACCGTCGGTAATCTTACGCTTCTGAGCCACGTACACGCGGACCAGCTGGTTCACGCCCGGGGGCAGATCGTCCTCATCGTTGTTCTCGCGGTCGAAGATGCGGATACCGATGACGGTACCGGACTCGCCGTGAGGAACCTTCAGGGAGGTGTCGCGAACCTCGCGGGACTTCTCACCGAAGATTGCGCGCAGCAGGCGCTCCTCGGGGGTCAGCTCGGTCTCACCCTTGGGGGTGACCTTACCGACGAGGATGTCGCCAGCCTCAACCTCGGCACCGATGTGGATGATGCCGCGCTCGTCCAGAGCCGAGAGAACATCCTCGGACACGTTCGGGATATCGCGGGTAATCTCCTCGGGGCCCAGCTTGGTGTCGCGGGCGTCAATCTCGTGCTCCTCAATGTGGATCGAGGTCAGCACGTCCTCAGAAACCATGCGCTGGGAGAGGATGATCGCATCCTCGTAGTTCAGACCTTCCCACGGCATGTATGCCACGAGCAGGTTCTTACCCAGTGCCAGCTCGCCGCCGTCGGTGGAGGGGCCGTCAGCGATAACGTCGCGGTATTCGACGCGCTGGCCTTCCTTCACCACAACGCGCTGGTTGTAGCAGTTACCCGGGTTCGAACGGGAGAACTTCATGATCGGGTAGGTGGAGACAGAGCCGTCGTCGTTACGGACGATAACGGTCTTAGCGTCCACGGAGGAAACCACACCGGGCTTCTTCGCGAGCACGGAGTCACCGGAGTCCAGTGCTGCGTACTTCTCCATACCGGTACCAACCACGGGAGCCTCAGACTCCAGCAGGGGCACAGCCTGACGCTGCATGTTAGCACCCATCAGTGCTCGGTTAGCGTCGTCGTGCTCCAGGTAAGGAATCAGGGCGGTAGCCACGGACACCATCTGGCGCGGGGAGACGTCCATGTACTGAACGGCACCGGGAGCAACCAGAACAGCTTCGCCAGAACCATCGCCTGCACGGCAGAGAACCTCGTTCTCAGCGAAGGTGCGGTCCGGGTTCAGCGGCGCGTTTGCCTGTGCAATAACGACAGACTTCTCGTCGTCTGCAGTCAGGTAGCGGACCTCATCGGTCACGCGGCCATCAGTCACCACGCGGTAGGGGGTCTCGATGAAACCGAAGGAGTTGATGCGACCGTAGGTTGCCAGCGAACCAATCAGACCAATGTTCGGGCCTTCAGGGGTTTCAATGGGGCACATACGACCGTAGTGCGAGGGGTGGACGTCTCGAACTTCCATGCCTGCGCGGTCTCGGGATAGACCGCCCGGGCCCAGTGCGGACAGACGACGCTTGTGGGTCAGACCCGCCAGCGGGTTGTTCTGGTCCATGAACTGGGACAGCTGAGAAGTACCGAAGAACTCCTTGATAGCTGCCACAACGGGGCGGATGTTCACCAGGGACTGCGGGGTGATAGCGTCCACGTCCTGGGTGGTCATGCGCTCGCGAACCACGCGCTCCATACGGGACAGACCGGTACGGATCTGGTTCTCAATCAGCTCGCCCACGGTGCGGATACGACGGTTACCGAAGTGGTCGATATCGTCGATGTCGACCTTCAGGGAGATTTCCTCACCGTCACGGACGCCGGGGATGCTGGTCTCGCCTGCGTGCAGAGCGCAGAGGTAACGAATCATCTGAGCGATGTCGTCCTGGCTGAGCACGGAGGCTTCGGGGGAATCCAGGGGAACGTCCACGCCGAGCTTACGGTTCAGCTTGTAACGGCCGACCTTTGCCAGGTCGTAGCGGCGCGGGGTGAAGTACATATTGTCCAGCAGAGCCTGGGCAGCCTCAACCGTCGGGGGCTCACCCGGGCGCAGCTTGCGGTAGATGTCCAGCAGAGCCTCGTCGCGATCCTTGACGGAGTCCTTCTCGAGGGTTGCGCGGATGGAGTCGTACTGACCGAACTCAGCCAGAATCTTGGACTCGGTCCAGCCCAGGGCCTTCAGCAGAACGGTCACGGACTGCTTACGCTTGCGGTCCAGACGGACGCCCACCTGGTCGCGCTTGTCAATCTCAAGCTCAAACCATGCACCGCGGGAGGGAATCACGCGGGCCGAGTAGATGTCCTTATCGGAGGTACGGTCCGGAGCCTTCTCGAAGTAAGCGCCCGGGGAACGCACCAGCTGGGAAACGACCACACGCTCAGTACCGTTAATAACGAAGGTACCGGCCTCGGTCATCAGGGGGAAGTCACCCATGAACAGGGTCTGCTGCTTGACCTCGCCGGTAGCGAGGTTCATGAATTCAGCCTTAATGTACAGCGGAGCCGAGTAGGTTGCGTCGCGGTCCTTGCACTCCTCAACAGAGTACTTGGGGTCAGCAAACTCAGGCTCAGAGAAGGAGAGCTGCATAGTCTCCTGGAAGTCACGAATCGGGGAGATTTCTTCAAAAATCTCAGCCAGACCGGACTGAGCGGGAACAGAAGTGTCACCAGCAGCCTGCGCCTTTTCCAGACGCTCCAGCCAACGCTCGTTACCTACGAGGCGGTCGAAGCTATCGGTCTGGATAGCAAGCAGGTTGGGAACCTTCAGCGGTTCGTTAATCTTCGCGAATGAAATTCGGCGCGAGACGTTCTCTGCGCCGTTAGCGGCGTCATGGTTAGAGGTGCTCGAAGCGACCAAAATGGGGATCCTTCCACAGACATGTCTGTTAGCAATCAGCCTCCCGGCGACATTACCGGCGACATGACAACCTCAGCCCCCGAATAGAACGGTGCTCGAAGCTATAGAGTCGGACGGAAAAACGTCACCTTCAGCCCGTGCCCACCGCTATATGAAGGCACAAAGGTTAGGGAAAGCGTAAATACTAACGATACAGGAAGAAATCCCTTCTGTCTACCACACCCTCATCAGGAGTGCAAACCTGCCACGGCGTGCACCTAGCATTCCACCACATTCACAGCCAAACCGCCCATGGACGTCTCCTTATAACGGTGAGACATATCCAGACCGGTCTGACGCATCGTCTCAATCACCTGATCCAACGACACACGGTGCGTACCATCGCCACGCAACGCCATACGAGCCGCCGTCACAGCATTCGACGCGGCCATCGCATTACGCTCAATACACGGAATCTGCACCAGACCACCCACCGGGTCACAGGTCAGGCCCAAGTTGTGCTCCATCGCAATCTCAGCAGCGTTCTCGACCTGCTCGGGGGTACCACCCATCACCTGCGCCAAACCGGCTGCAGCCATCGAGGAGGCGCTACCCACCTCACCCTGGCAGCCCACCTCAGCACCAGAAATCGACGCGCGCTTCTTATACAGCACACCCACAGCAGAAGACGCCAAGAAGAAATCAACAACAGCCTGATCGCGAGCAGCCTGACCGCAATGGCGAATACCCTGCGTGTAATTCATCGCGTAATGCAGCACCGCCGGAATAATACCCGCAGCACCATTCGTCGGAGCAGTCACCACACGACCACCAAAAGCATTCTCCTCATTGACCGCCAAAGCAATCAGGTTCACCCAGTCAATAGCGAACTCAGGAGACTTCGAAGGATCCTCCACCATCAAATCGCGGTGCCACGCACCCGCACGGCAACGCACCTTCAGCGGACCAGGCAAATAACCCACACGCGCCAGAGAAGAGCCAATGCACTCCTTCATCACACGGTAGATATGCAGGATGCCGTCACGGACCTCCTGCTCAGAACGCAGCGAACACTCATTCGCCATCTTCAACTGCGCAATCGACAGTCCAGACTCGTTCGCCATCTCCAACAGCTCAGTAGCCGAACCAAACGGATACGGAGGGTTCATCAGCGACGCGCCACCGGTTGCCTCCTCATCACCCTCAACGATGAAGCCACCACCAATCGAATAGTAGGTGCGCTCCAACAGCAGCTGCTCACCCTCAAACGCCGCAATCTTCATACCGTTCGTATGACGCGGAAGAACCGTCAGAGGGCGCAGAGTCATATCCAGCTCACGGTAATTCACCACCGGGCCGTACACCTTCTGCTCCTCACCACCGGGAGCCGTCACACCGTAAGCAGAGGACGGATAACCCGCCAACGGCAACGTACCATCCACGCTATTACGCTCAATCATCGCCTCAGAATCAGCGATATTGATAGTCTCCGGAACAAAACCGCACAGACCCTTCAACGCCGCGCTCATCGTGCCGTGACCGGCACCAGTAGCCGCCAACGAACCATACAGGTCAATATGCACACCCGTCACGCGATCCAGCAGACCCTCATCAATCAGCTCCGCCACAAAACGATTCGAAGCACGCATCGGACCCACCGTATGCGAACTCGAAGGACCCACACCAATGCTGAACATCTCAAAAACACTGATGTCATACGGCAGAGCCTCTGCCTTCTTCTGGGCGCTACTGGGTGCGCTCTGGTTAATAGCCACGTTCTGTCCTTCGAAATAGTCGTCTGTGTGCCGCCCCAAAAGATATGCGCCCCTCAACGGAGGAACCACACATCAATCTGCGGTCTATAAGTGCGGACAATCACCCTTGACTGGCCGCTCTAATCCTAACGCACTTCAGAACCATCACAAACTAAGGCTCAGAACACCTCACCCACTCCCCCCACTACTCAGACCCGCATTACAGCGCAGAAAAGGCGCCGTGCCCACACAGGACACGACGCCTCTCCCCTACAGATAACCTGCAGAAAAAATCTTACTTCTCACGCTTGTAGAACGGCAGAGCCACAACATCAAACGGAGCACGCTTACCGCGGATATCAACATCCACAGTAGAGCCAACCTCAGAGAACTCACGGTTCACCAGAGCCATAGCAATCGGGAAGCCCAGAGTCGGGGAAGGAATACCGGAGGTAACCTCACCAATCTCATTACCCTCAGCATCCACCAGCTTAGAGCCGGCACGAGCAGGGCGCTTAGCCTGAGCCTTCAAACCAACCAGAATGCGCTTGGACTCACTCTTAGCCAGCTCAGTCAGAGCCTCACGACCCACGAAGTTAGCTGCCTTCTTCTCCAGAGCAATCTCAACCAGACGGCCCAGACCGGACTCGAAGGGGGTAATGTCCAGACCCAGCTCGTGACCGTACAACGGCATACCAGCCTCAAGACGCAGGGAGTCACGAGAAGCCAGACCCGCAGGAATCATGCCGAAAGGCTCACCGGCAGCAGCCAGCTTATCCCACAGCTCAACAGCATTCTCATTCGGAACAAACAGCTCGAAGCCATCCTCACCGGTGTAACCGGTACGAGCCAGCAGAACATCAACGCCAGCAACAGTCAGCGGAACCGAAGCGTAGTACTTCAGCTCGCGCACAGCCTCTTCATCAGAAACACCCGCAGCCAGCAGGATCTCCTCAGCACGGGGACCCTGAACAGCAATCAGAGAAGTCTGATCCGACTCATTCACGAACTCAACATTGAAATCGCCCAGGCGCTCGCTCATCGCCGCGAAGTCAGTGTCAATGTTCGAAGCGTTCGGAACGACCATGAATTCCTCATCGCCCAGACGGTAAGTAATCAGGTCGTCAATCACGCCGCCCTTATCGTTGACCAGAATTGAGTACTTCGCCTTACCAACCTTCAGGATGGACATGTTCGACACCAGAGCGTAGTCCAGGAACGCACCCGCATCCGGGCCGGTCACACGGAACTCACCCATGTGAGACAGGTCGAAAATACCGGCACGAGTACGGACAGCCTCGTGCTCAGCAACGTCGTTAGCGTACTTCAGGGGCATATCCCAGCCACCAAAGTCGGTGAAAGAAGCGCCCAGCTTCTCGTGAACCGGGTACAGGGAGGTCTTCTTGGGGGACATTGGATTCTCCTCACGCACAGCTTTGTGCTGTTATCGTTCAATCGTCGTAGATTTTCATCCACCCCCGCAGACACCAGATACGCTGCGGAGGCGACCCCCACCCGCCCCCAGAAACCTGAGGACGGGTGAGGTAGGTAGACTGCTACAGCCTACCCAGGAGCGTTACAGGCTCCTTATGCTTCCAGGTCGAAAGCCTCCATCGGGGGGCATTCGCACACGAAGTTACGGTCACCGCCGGCGCCGTCAATACGACCCACCGAAGTGAAGTACTTGTTAGCGCGCAGGCTCGGGACAGGGAAAGCTGCCTGAGTACGGCTGTAGGGGCGGTCCCACTCATCAGCGCTCACCACGTCAACGGTGTGCGGTGCGTTGCGCAGAACCGAATCCTCCACAGCGACCTTGCCCTCAGCCACCTCGATAATCTCGTCGTAGATGGTTTCCATTGCCTCAATGAAGCGGTCCAGCTCTTCCTTCGACTCAGACTCAGTCGGCTCAACCATCAGGGTGCCCGGAACCGGGAACGCCAGAGTCGGAGCGTGGAAGCCGAAGTCCATCAGACGCTTGCAGACGTCCTCAGCAGTCACGTGAGACTGGTCGGTCAGCTGACGCAGGTCCAGGATGCACTCGTGAGCGACCAGACCGCCGGGGCCGGTGTACAGCACCGGGTACTTGTCGTTCAGCTTCTTCGCAATGTAGTTAGCGTTCAGAACCGCGTACTGCGAAGAGTCCTTCAGACCCTGAGCACCAGTCATCGCAATGTACATCCAGCTAATCGGCAGAACACCGGCAGAACCGAAGAACGCCTGCGAAATCGGCAGAGCAGCATCGTTGGGGAGCTTACCCTCAGAGTCAGCGCGGTATGCGTCACCCGGCAGGAACTTCGCCAGGTGCTCACGAACAGCCAGCGGGCCAACACCGGGGCCGCCACCACCGTGAGGAATGGAGAAGGTCTTGTGCAGGTTCAGGTGCGAAACGTCGCCGCCGAACTTACCGGGCTGAGCGAAGCCCATCTGAGCGTTCAGGTTCGCGCCATCCAGGTACACCTGACCGCCAGCCTCGTGAACCAGCTGGCAAACCTCAGCAACCTGTTCCTCAAACACACCGTGAGTGGAGGGGTAGGTAATCATGATGCCGGCAACCTTGGGACCGTACTTCTCAATCTTTGCCTTCAGGTCGTCAACATCAATCGAACCGTCAGCAGCGGTTGCCACACCGGCAACCTTCAGACCAGCCAGAGCAGCAGATGCCGCGTTGGTGCCGTGCGCAGACAGCGGAATCAGAACGGTATCGCGCTCGTGGTCGCCGTTAGCCTCGTGGAAGGAACGGATCGCACGCAGACCAGCGTACTCACCGGTCGCACCCGAGTTCGGCTGCAGGGACACAGCATCGTAACCGGTAATAGCAACCAGCCACTCGCTCAGGTCCTTAATCAGCTCGTGCCAGCCCTCAGCCTGATCCTCCGGGACCAGCGGGTGGATGTTCGCGAACTCGGGCCAGGAGATGGGCTCCATCTCAGCAGCCGCGTTCAGCTTCATGGTGCACGAACCCAGCGGAATCATGGTGCGGTCAAGTGCCAGGTCCTTATCAGCGAGGTGACGCAGGTAGCGCATCATCTCGGTCTCGGAGCGGTACTTGTGGAAAATCGGGTGCTGCATGTAGTCATCGGTACGCAGCAGCTCAGCGGGCAGATCGTACTGTGCGTCTGCCTCGCCGAGGGTGCCACCTAGAGCCTCAACAAGGCTCTTCAGCAGTTCCTCGCCGTGAGACTCACCCACGGAAATACCGACGCGGTTCTCGTCGAAGCGGCGGATGTTCACACCAGCTTCCAGGGCCTTCGCAACCAGCTCGTCGGCGCGGCCAGCAGCCTCCACCACGACGGTGTCGAAGAAAGTATCGTGAGCGATACCGTAGCCCGCAGCCTTCAGCGCAGTAGCAACACGAGCGGCGTTGGTGTGCAGGCGGTCCGCGATAGCGCGCAGGCCCTCAGGACCGTGGTACATCGCGTAAGCGCCAGCAACAATAGCCAGCAGAGCCTGAGCAGTACAAATATTGGAAGTAGCCTTCTCGCGGCGGATGTGCTGCTCACGAGTCTGCAGAGCCAGACGGTACGCAGGCTTACCGGCAGAGTCCGTAGAAACACCCACCAGACGGCCAGGCATGGTACGCTCCATACCCTTGTGAACAGCCATGTACGCAGCGTGCGGGCCACCGAAGAAGAAGGGCAGGCCGAAACGCTGAGTGTTACCCACAGCGATATCAGCACCCAGCTCGCCCGGAGACTTCAGCAGGGTCAGAGCCAACAGGTCAGCGACCACAGTGACCAGAGCGTTACGCTCCTTAGCGGCCTTAATCAGCGGCTCAATATCGCGAATATCGCCTTCATTACCGGGGTACGCCAGGACGATACCGTACAGGTCACCCTCGGGCAGGCCCTCAGAGAAATCAGTAATGACGAAGGGAATGCCGAGCATCTCTGCACGGCCACGAGTCACCGAAATAACCTGAGGCAGGCAACGGGAGTCAATAGCGAAGAAGCCGTTCTTCACCTTGCGGTTTGCACGGTGCATCATGACAGCTGCTTCAGCCACTGCGGACGCCTCATCCAGCAGGGAGGAGTTTGCAATCTCCAGGCCGGTCAGCTCCATCACGGTGTTCTGGAAGTTCAGCAGAGCCTCCAGGCGACCCTGAGAAATCTCAGCCTGGTACGGGGTGTAAGAAGTGTAGAAACCGGGGTTTTCCAGAATATTACGGCGCAGAACAGCGGGAGTTACAGCATCGTAGTATCCGGCACCAATCATCTGGGCAAGAACCTTATTCTTCGCAGCATAGCCGGCAATCTTTGCCTGAGCCTCATGCTCCGACAACGGAGCAGGCAGCTGCAATTCGCCGTCAAGGCGAATCTGAGAGGGGACGACAGCGTCCATCAGCGCATCCAGGGAAGAGTATCCCAGGGTTTCGAGCATCTGCTCTGCGTCTGCGGAACGGGGGCCGAGATGACGATCAATAAAGGACATAGGATTCTCCTATTGGTCGGCGCAAACCGTAGAGGGGTCACGTCGCGCTATTGCGACGAGTCGAACACTTTAAGTGTCCCACATCTCCACAAAGTTTCGCTAGCTTTACCAACATTCGACATGCCCAAACATCAAACTCTTCTCCCCCACCAAAGCCCACCCCGTTAGACGAAAAACAGCTGAAAAGCACAAAGTCCGGCTCGTCCTCTCCGAAGAGAAAACGAGCCGGACTCAGCCAAAGCAAACTTCACATACACCCCACAGAAGGATGTACTAGAAGACCCTACTTAGCGTGGTTAGGCTTGCCGCCGTGCGGCACCAGGAATGCCGACAGGAAAGCCAGAGCCGCAGTCACAGCCAGCAACATCAGACCGATGAAGTAGTTGTTCTCAGTCTGGTTGTAGGTTGCGCCCATCACCAGCGGCGGGAAGAAACCACCCAGAGCGCCAGCAGCAGCAACCACACCGGACACCGCACCAACGTTCTTCGGATCAGCCGCACGAGCCACCCAGCCGAAGACCGAGCCGTGGCCCAGACCCAGAAGAGCAGCCATCAGGATGAAAACAGCACCATACACGTGCTCAGCATCAGGCTGGAACGCGGTAATAACTGCCAGGATCACCACACCACCCAGGGAGATGAGGGTGATAATCTTCGGACCGAACTTATCAGCCAGCACACCACCGAAGGGACGAGCAATCACAGCAGCAACCGCAAAGCCAGCCGCACGCATACCAGCGTCGTTAGCGTTGAAGTTGTAGATGTTGCTCAGGTAAGTAGGCAGGTAGTTCGAGAATGCCACGAACGCACCGAACACAACAGCGTAGAGGAAGCACAGCTGCCAAGTGGTCTTCACCTTGAATGCCTGAACAATCTTCGGCATCAGCGGAGTAACCTCACGGCCGATGGTTGCCGGAGAATCCTTCAAGAAGAAGAAAGAGATAGCAGCGGTTACAGCACAGATAACAGCAATCAGAACGTGAGTCTGGAAGTAACCAATACCCTGCACCAGGCGGGGGGTAGCGAATGCAGAAATTGCAGTACCCACCATGCCGGCACCGAACACACCGGTCGCAAAACCCTTCTTGGAAGCGTCATACCATGCGGAACTGAAGGGAATACCCACAGCGAACACGGTACCCGCAATACCCAGGAAGAACGCCACAACAAGCAGCATGGGCAGCGAGTTCATCTGACCAGCAACACCAACCAGGAAGACCAGGGGTGCGCTAATCGCCAGAACAGCGGTGAACATAATACGACCACCGTAGCGGTCAGTCAGACCGCCAACAGGAATACGGCCGATAGCGCCGATGAAAATCGGCATAGCAACCAGAAGGCTGGTCATACCAGCGTCCAGGTGCATCTGCTTTGCGTACATCTTGGCCAGCGGGCCAACAACGGTCCACGCCCAGAAACCAATGGTCGAGGCGAAGGTTGCAAGCAGAACGTTACGGAGCTGACCATTCTTCAGGTCGTAGCTCGGTGCAGCAGGGGTGCTCATATTTCCTCTTTTGCAATATGGATATGTGTATTAGCGGTCGGCGCGCTCACGCGGGAGAGTGCCTACCGGGTCCCAACCTCGACGTGCACCAACACGCTGGCCGCCACGAGAGCGGTACACGGTGTAGGGGCGGAAGAGGTAGTGCAGGGGCACAGTCAGTGCGTGCACCAGGCGGGTAAAGGGCCAAATGATGAACAGGACCATAGCCACCACGATGTGAATCTTGAAAGCCACGGGAATATTCACCATCAAAGCCACCTCAGGGTGGAAGTAGAACAGCGAACGGAACCACACAGAAATGGTTTCACGGTAGTTGAAGTGAACCTCGTGACCATTCACCGGAGGCAGACCGCCCGAGGGGTTCACTGCCGAAATCAGAGTAGCCGCAGTACCAGCGAGAATCACCAGGACCAAAACGACATACATGAAAACGTCATTACGAGTGGTAGCCGAACGAACACGAGAGTTCGAAACACGGCGACCAATCAGAACGAACATACCAATAATGGTTGCGGCAGCAGCAACAGAACCGCCAACCAACGCCACAATGTGGTAAGTCTCATCCGAAACGACGAAGTCAGTCAGGAACTTAGGAACCACCAGGCCACCAACGTGACCAAGGAACACGGCAGCGAGACCGTAGTGGAACAGGGGCGAAGCGATGCGCAGCAGCTTCGATTCATAGACCTGGGACGAGCGGGTAGTCCATCCGAACTGGTCAGTACGGTAACGCCAAATGGTGCCACCAATCAGAACGACCAGTGCAACATAGGGCAGAACGCCCCACAGCAGGATGTCAACAATACCCGGATCGGCTACAGCCTGTGCAGCATGTCCTGCGTTCTCAGAAGCAAGTACGTACACGTGTTGTCTCCTCACAAGGGATAAAACTAGTTAGAACGAGCCGAAGCCTGCTGGAGCAGCTGATGATCAGCGTAACCATTCAAGCCAACAGTCTCGACGGGAGGGCCGTAGCCAGCCATCTTCTGGACCTCCTCCTGAGTCTGCGGAGAGACGCCAGGAAGGGTATCGCAGATGCTCTGCAACAACCCGTAGTGGGGCAGATTTCCGTCCTTCATGGACAGACGAAGAAGCTCAAGGGACGGACGGTACGCCTGCAAAGCGGAACGACCCTTACGGCGATCCACCAACGCACAGAACTCCAGCACCAGCGGCAGGTAGTCCGGAAGCTCACCATTCAAAACGGTCAACATACCGGAGTCGCGGTACATCTGCTTGAAACGCAGAAGAGTCTCACCACGGCGGCGGGTATCGCCATCGGTCCAGTAGGACAGATGCAGAGAATGACGACGCGAAAGGTCGTATTCCTGCACGTACTCGGACTGCACATCCTCCAGGTCCTTAGAAGTCAGCCACTGCTGAACCGCATCAACGGCAGCAATGAAAGCCTCATCCTGGGTGGAAGCGGTAATCTCCACCAGTTCAGGCAGAACCTTCAGAGTCTCCTCATCGGGGTAGCCCAGGAGCATACCGCTCACCTGGTAAATCACCGAGTCCTTATCCTCGCCGGGACCGTAATCGATATCAAACGGGTTCTCCGGCTGAGCCGGCTCCGAGACCGCAGCCTCGGAACCGGCCTTGCCCATGAGCTTGGAAAAGAATCCAGCCACTTATTACTTCTTTCCGGTGGTATTCGGGAAGAGGCCGTCAGGACGGGAAGAACCGTCCCAGCTGAACAAGCTGACCTTGTTGTTAGCCTCGTAGACACCGGTGGACACGGGGGTCGGGCGACCCTCCATGTCGTTGAACGCATCGCCGTACATGCCGGGTCCGCCATCCACGCTCAGGGAGCAACCCATTTCCTCAAGGTTGTGGGCGTCCTCCATGTGAGCCTTCGGAATGACGTAACGCTCGTTGTACTTAGCGATAGCCATCAGGCGGTACATCTCGTACACCTGCTGACCGGTCATGCCAACTGCCTGAGCGATCTCCTCGTTGCCTTCGCCACCGAGGTTGATGTCACGCATGTACGAACGCATCGCAGCCAGGCGGCGCAGAACGTTAGTAACAACCTCAGTGTCACCAGCGGTGAACAGCTCAGCCAGGTACTCAACCGGAATACGGAGAGACTCAATAGCGCCGAACAGGTTGTTGCTGTTCTCTGCATCGTGGCCCTGCTCCTTGAGCAGGTCAACGATCGGCGACAGCGGCGGCACGTACCAAACCATGGGCATGGTGCGGTACTCGGGGTGCAGGGGCAGAGCCACCTTCCACTCCTTCGCCAGCTTGTACACGGGCGACTTCTGAGCTGCAGTAATCCACGCATCGGGGATGTCGTTCTTACGAGCCTGCTCAATCACAGCCGGATCCGAAGGATCAAGCATCAGCGACAGCTGAGCCTCGTAGAGATCCTTCTCATCCTCAACCGAAGCAGCCTCGGTCACGCGGTCTGCATCGTAGAGGAAGATACCGATGTAGCGCATACGACCAACACAGGTCTCAGCACACACGGTCGGGATACCAGCCTCAATACGGGGGTAGCAGAAGGTACACTTCTCAGCCTTACCCGTCTTGTGGTTGAAGTACACCTTCTTGTAGGGGCAGCCGGTGATGCACTGACGCCAACCGCGGCAACGGTCCTGGTCAACCAGAACGATACCGTCCTCAGCGCGCTTGTAGATAGCGCCGGAGGGGCAAGAAGCCATGCAGGAGGGGTTCAAGCAGTGCTCACAAATACGAGGCAGGTAGAACATGAAGGTCTGCTCGAACTCGAACTTAATCTTGTCCTCAGCCTTCTTGCGAACCTTCTCAACCAGCGGGTCCAGGTGACCGTACTCGGTCGCACCAGCCAGGTTGTCGTCCCAGTTCATACCCCACTCGACCTTGGTGTCCTCACCGGTGATGAGGGAGACCGGCTTAGCAGCCGGGAAGTCATCACCCAGAGGAGCACTGGTCAGGTTCTGGTAATCGTAGGTCCAGGGCTCGTAGTAGTCGTTCAGCTCGGGCTGAATCGGGGAAGCAAAGATCGTGAAGAGCTTCTGGAAGCGGTTACCGCTCTTGAGCTCCAGACGACCGCGCTTGTTCAGCACCCAGCCGCCCTTCCACTTCTCCTGATCCTCGTAACGGCGGGGGTAACCCTGGCCGGGACGAGTCTCAACGTTGTTGAACCAGACGTACTCGGTACCGGCTCGGTTCGTCCATGCCTGCTTACAGGTCACGGAGCAGGTGTGGCAGCCGATGCACTTATCGAGCGCCATCACCATAGCAACTTGTGCCATAACGCGCATTAGAAAGTTACCTCCTGGGACTTACGGCGACGGATGTACGAGACGATGTCTCGCTGGTTACCGGTCGGTCCAAGATAGTTGAAGGCGAACGCCTGGTGAGCGTAGCCACCAATCATGTGGGTGGGCTTCAGAAGAATACGGGTCACCGAGTTGTGAATACCACCGCGCTTACCGGTGACTTCAGACTTCGGGCTAACCATACGCTCCTGAGCGTGGTAGACGTAGCAAACGCCCTCGGGCATACGGTGCGAAACAACCGCACGGCCGACGAAGACACCATTGGTGTTCACACACTCAATCCACTCGCCATCCTTGACGCCAATCTTCTCAGCGTCCTGCGGGCTCATCCATGCAGTCGGACCGCCACGGAACATGCTCAGCATGTAGTGGTTATCGAAGTACTGCGAGTGAATTGCCCACTTGTTGTGCGGGGTCAGGTAGCGAACAGCAACCGAAACACCATCGGTAGTACCGAGCTCAGGCTCGTTGTACAGGCCGGTCATATCCAGCGGCGGACGGTAAATCGGCAGAGCCTCGCCCATTTCGTGCATCCAGTCGTGGTCGAGGAAGAAGTGCATACGGCCGGTCAGGGTGTGGAACGGCTTCTTCTTCTCGATGTTGACGGTGAACGGAGCGTAACGGCGACCACCGGTCTCCGAACCGGACCACTCGGGGGAGGTCATCACGGGCTGCGGTGCGGCCTGGGTCATGGGGAAGGTGATACGACGTTCCTCGTTACCTTCTGCCAGGTCCATCAGGTGCAGACCAGTCTGCTTCTCAAGCTCCTTGAAGCCCTTGACAGCGACCTCACCGTTGGAGGTACCGGAAATCATGAGGATTGCTTCAGAAATCTTCACGTCGGTATCCAGTGCCGGACGGCCTGCGCCCTTACCGGAGTCCATCACACCGAATTCCTTAGCCATCTTCGCGACTTCGTCCTTCAGGTCGTAAGTGATGAACTTGGTGGTTGCACCGAGCTTATCGAACAGCGGGCCAACGGTGGTGTACATGTCGTACAGTGCGCCGTAGTCGCGCTCGACGGTGACGAAGTTCGGCATGTTCTTGCCGGGTACGCCCACCATACCGGGGGTGTTCTTCCAGTCGGGTGCGTGGCCGCCGGGCTGAGCAATCTGGCCGGGGGTGTCGTGCAACAGCGGGACCGAAACGATGTCCTTACGGACGCCGAGGTGCTTCTTAGCCAGGCGGCTGAACTCAAACGCCAGTGCCTTGAAGGTCTCGTGGTCGGTCTTTGCCTCCCACGGCGGGTCAATTGCCGGGGAGAACGCGTGTAGGAACGGGTGCATATCGGTCGAGGAGATATCGTGCTTCTCGTACCAGGTAGCAGTCGGCAGAACGATGTCAGACAGCAGGGTCGTGGAGGTCATACGGAAGTCCGAGGTGACCAGCAGATCCAGCTTGCCCTGAGGTGCGTCCTCAACCCACTTCACTTCGTTCGGCAGCTTCTCCGAGTCGGAGCCCTGGACGTTGTCCATGCTACCGACCAGGTGCTTCAGGAAGTAGCTCTCACCCTTAGCGGAGGAACCGAACAGGTTCGAACGCCACAGGGTCAGGGTACGAGGCCAGTTGACGGGGTTGTCAACGTCCTCAACGGAGAACTCCAGGTCACCGGAGTTCAGGCGCTGCGCAATGTAGTCCGCGTTCGAGGAAGCCTCGCCGCGTGCCACTGCCTGCTCTGCCTTGTCTGCCAGATCCAGCGAGTTCTCGGGGAACTGCGGGTAGAACGGCATCCAGCCCATACGGGTAGAACGTGCCACAACGTCAGCAGTGTGAACATCGCGCAGCTCGCCCTTAGCCAGCGGGGACTGCAGGTAGTCGGTGGAGTATGCGTCCTGACGGAACTGGTCAGTGTGCATGTACCAGAAGCCGGTACCGATCATGTGACGCGGCGGGCGGCTCCAGTCCAGAGCGTTCGCAATGTTGGTCAGACCGGTCAGAGGACGTGCCTTCTCCTGGCCCACGTAGTGAGCCCAACCGCCACCGTTACGGCCCTGGCAACCGGTCAGGTTCAGCAGAGCGAGGATAGCGCGGTAGGTGGTGTCAGCGTGGTACCACTGGCAAATACCTGCACCGAAGATGACCATGGAGCGACCGCCGGAATCCAGGGCGCTCTTGGCGAACTCGCGGGCAACGCGAATAACAGCCTCGGCGGGGACAGAAGTAATCTGCTCCTGCCATGCCGGGGTGTTCTGAACGTTCCAGTCCTCGTAGTCCTTAGCCCAGGTACCGGGCAGACCCTCACGGCCCACACCGTACTGTGCCAGCATGATGTCGAAGACGGTAGTAACTTCGTGACCATCAACGTAGGTTACGGGCACGCCGCGGGTAATGACGTCGCCGTGGCCCTTCGGGTTGTCGAAGGTCGGCATCTTGATCTCTGCAGCTGCAGTCTGGCCCTGAGGCAGGTCGCGAATCGACAGAATCGGCTTACGACCCTGCAAATCCAGGTTCCACTTGCCCTGGTCTTCCTGAGCGTAACGGTGACCCATGGTGCCGTTGGGCACGAAGACCTCGCCGGTCTCGCGGTCCATCAGGACGGGCTTGAAGTCAGCGTTCGGCTGCTCAGCCTCGCCAGCGAGCTTAGCTGCAGTCAGGAACTTGGAGGGAACCTTAATGCCATCTTCACGGGTTTCCAGGGTGACCAGGAAGGGAAGGTCGGTGTAGGTCAGGGAGAAGTCCTCGAAGAACTCGACACGCTGGTCGACGTAGTTCTCCTTGAGGATGACGTGGCCCATCGCCATTGCCAGTGCCGCGTCGGTACCTGCCTGGGCGGGCAGCCACTCGTCAGCGAACTTGGTGTTGTCGGCGTAGTCGGGGCTCACGGTGACAACCTTGGTACCGCGGTAGCGGACCTCGGAGACCCAGTGAGCATCCGGGGTACGGGTCAGCGGAACGTTTGCACCCCACATGATGAGGTACGCAGCGTCCCACCAGTCGCCGGACTCGGGAACGTCGGTCTGGTCGCCGAAGACCTGCGGGGAAGCCACGGGGAGGTCAGCGTACCAGTCGTAGAAGCTGGTCATGACGCCACCGGCCAGCTGGATGTAGCGAACACCCGCGCTGAAGGACGCCATGGACATTGCCGGAATCGGGGTGAAGCCGGTGTTACGGTCGGGACCGTAGTACTTGATGGTGTGCACGTGAGCAGCAGCCATCAGCTCGAGAGCCTCAGCCCAGGTCGAGCGCACCAGACCACCCTTACCGCGTGCGTTCACGTAGCGTGCACGCTTGGTAGGGTCGGACACGATGGAGTGGAAGGCGTCCACGGGATCGTTGTGGATTGCCTTCGCTTCGCGGTACATCTCCAGCAGGAGACCGCGAACGTAGGGGTACTTAACGCGGGTGGGAGAGTAGGTGTACCACGAGAATGCTGCACCGCGGGGGCAACCGCGGGGCTCGTACTCGGGGCGGTCGGGACCAACCGTGGGGTAATCGGTTTCCTGTGCTTCCCAGGTGATAATGCCGTCCTTGACGTACACCTTCCAGGAGCAGGAGCCGGTGCAGTTCACGCCGTGGGTAGAGCGAACTTCCTTATCGTGGCTCCAACGGTCGCGGTAGAAGGCGTCACCTTCGCGGCCGCCTTCACGGAAGACGGCGCGGCCGTCTTCAGTCTCATCCCAGCGGGAGAAGAACTTACCGAACTTGATCAGCTGATCGGTAAGGGGGCCGTCCGGGCCCTTAATCTGTGATGCTTGTTCCATACTGCCCAATATATCGGATATTTGGCATGGAAAATACGAGATAAAAACCTTGCCTAATTCATGCGAAATAAGGGTGTTTTAGACCGTAAGCCACGCAGAAATTCCACCCTCGAGCATGTACACAGAACGCGCCTCCAGAGGGGCTATTTCACGAGCAGCCTCAACCGTTCTGGTGTATCCAGTGCAGTAAATGACGATTTTTTGGGCATTTACAGGGATTTTGTGCTCAATCAAGGCCTTTAGAGTGCCGCTTCGAGCCGCTTCAAGCAGTTCGGTGAGGGGCAGATTGATAGCGCCCTCAATAGCGAACGCATTAAATTCCACCTGCTCACGGACATCCAAAAGGGCAATATTTTCACCCGATGACATCTTTTTAAGGTCCTGAGCACTCATCGAGCGAGGTTCCGAACCGGCAGAAGTGCTTGTAAAATCCTGAGAAATATTACGAATTGTTACAGGATTTTTGGGCTTCTGGCTCGTTTCTTGGGGCAAAATGGCGCTTTTCTTAGGTACAGCTTGCACGCTAGCTACAAGAGGTATATATTCCCACCTCCCGCTTAACGCCGAATATAGGCCAACCTCACCCATGAGCGGCTCCCCCACCCCGGTCAGCAGCTTCACCGCCTCCATAGCCATCGCAGCACCCACCACGCCAGCCATAGCACCCACCACACCGGCGGTACTACACGACGGCACGCTACCTTCCGCAGGAGCCTGAGGATACAAATCCTCATACACCGGACCGTGACTAGCCCAAAACACGCTCAGCTGTGCATCAAAGCCAAGAATTGCAGCCCACACATGCGGAATCCCTGCACGCGACGCCGCCGCCGACACCACATAGCGCGACTCAAAATTATCGCTGCCGTCCAGCACCACATCAGCGCCGGCCAGAAGCTCATCAACATTCGCCTCCGTCAGACGCTCGCGCACCGGCACAACCTCAATAAAAGGATTCAGCGAGCGCAAGGACTCAGCAGCGGACTCAGCCTTAGAATTGCCCACCCTGGCATACGTATGAATCACCTGGCGGTGCAGATTCGAGGCATCCACGAAGTCGTCATCCACCACCACAATCTGACCGACTCCGGCACCCGCCAGGTACAGCAGAGCGGGAGCGCCCAAACCGCCAGCGCCCAGCACCACCACACGCGCGCCCTTGAGCGCCAGCTGAGCCTCATACCCCATTTCGGACAGAATCAGCTGACGAGAATAGAATGCACGCTCAGCGGCAGAGAGCTCGCTCGCGCCGGTTGAAGGCTGAGAAGACATAGGGAATCCTCACGTCAAGTAGTAGAGGGTGGCTTGAGCGTTCAGGGCGCCAAGCCTCAAGGAAAATAAGCCTGCCCGAGAGAAATCCCCCTGACAGGCTTATATAGATATATAAGAATATTCAGAAGGCTAAGCGGGCGAAGTATCCACGCCAACCCACTCGATGCTTCCATCGAGCAGTTCCTGTTCCTTCCAAATCGGCACACGAGCCTTCACCCGATCGGCAACCAGCTCGCAGGCATCAAACGCACGGCCGCGGTGAGCAGCAGCAGCCATCACCGTCAGAGCCGATTCACCAATAGCAATCGGGCCCACACGGTGCACAGCCCACAGGCGCACGCCATCCAGCTCAGCAGCAACCTCAGCGGCAACCTCAGCAATATACTCACGAGCCTGCGGATGCGCGCTATAGGACAGCCCACGCACCGCACTACCGTGATCGTGGTTGCGCACAATACCATCAAAAATCACCAGGGCACCCATGGCATCGGTCATAACCTCAGCCTTAGCCGCCGCATACAGCGGCTCCAGGGGCGCCTCCGTAATATCGGTGAACACCACGGTCGAGCCGCTCGGCTCAGCACCATGCGCGCCCGAATGGTCCAGGGATTCTTCGTTCTGCGGCTTAGTGGTCATGGTAGTCCTCCATCTGGCGGCAAATGTGCTCAACGAGCGGGTCGAGGGTCGCCACGCCGTCCTTCACACCGCCGCGCGAACCGGGCAGGGTCATCACGAAGGTACGGTCAATCACGCCCGCCACGCCGCGAGAAAGAACCGCCGAGGAAACGTTCTTCAGACCGTTCATCCAGAAGGCATGCATAATGCCAGGGATTTCCTTATCCAGATGCGGGCGCACGGCCTCAACAGTCTGGTCGTCAGAGTTCAAGCCGGTGCCGCCGCTGGTCAGGATAAAGGTCGGCAGATTGCCGTTCTTCTTGCCCTCAGCCACCAGATTATTGAAGTAGTCAACAATCTCACGGTCCTCAATAACCACGGCATCCGGGGTATCGAAGCCGCGCGAGCGCAGCCACTCCACGGCGATGGGGCCGGACTTATCTTCATACACGCCACGGGCTGCGCGGGTGGAGGCGACAATGACCAGGCCGGTCAGGTTCTCCGGCATGGTGTAGTCTTCGCTACTCATTGGAATTCCTTTTCTGTATTTGTCAGATGGCGGTGGGGCGGTGTTCCGCCGGAGCTTAGGAGTCCTCGCGGACGGACCAGTCGCCGGACTTGCCGCCGCTCTTCTCCAGAACACGAATATCGGTAATAACGGCGTGCTTATCGACTGCCTTAATCATGTCGAAAACGGTCAGCGCTGCCGAGGAGACGGCGGTGAGCGCCTCCATCTCCACACCGGTCACGCCGCGGGTCTTCACGGAAGCCTCAATACGCACGAAGTCGGTGCCACGCTCGAAGTCCACCGTAATCTTGCCCAGGGGCAGCGGGTGGCAGAGGGGAATGATTTCCGGGGTGCGCTTAGCGCCCATAATGCCGGCGACGCGTGCGACGGGCAGGGCGTCGCCCTTGGGCAGGTCGGCGTCAAAAATCATGGCGATGACGTCTTCGCGGGTGCGCACGGTTGCTTCAGCCAGGGCGGTGCGGGTGGTGACTGACTTCTCCGTAACGTCCACCATGTGTGCCGAGCCGTCGGCGCGCACGTGGGTCAGTTCCTGGTTGGGCTGAGAGGTAGAGGTCATCGTTTCTCCTGGCTTCTGTGCGGTGTTCTTCTGCCGCGAATCGTTAGTTAGTGTGAGTCTCAATTATTCCCTGTCGCTCTGGATGGGAACAATGCGAGGGTGCGTTTCGCCTAGTTATCGGTGAGGCGGATCCGGTGGTAGGGTACCGCTTCTCCCCCGGTGTAGGTGGTTCCGGGCGCCAGCTCAATGAGCACGTCCGCCTGAGCGGCGCGGTGTAGCAGGTGCGAGCCGGAGAGCACATCCGGGTAGAGCTCCACCCGGTAGGTTCCGGGCTCAACCTCGACCATGCCGAGGGTGCCACGCAGGAACTGGCGCTTGGTTGCCGGGGCGGTGAGCGGGGTGTCGGTGACGAGCACGCCGTGAGGTGCGTTATTGAGAGTAGCCTGCTCAGAAGCCACCGCGTGAGGCACACCGTAAGGACCACCTGCACGCAGGTAGGGGCGCAGAATCAGCGCATAGGAGATGAGGGTACTCACAGGGTTACCCGGGAAAGAAATCATGGGTACACGGTGGCCCTTGAAGTCGAGCACGTTCACACCCTGCGGGCCACCGGGCTGCTGGCTCACATGACCAAACCAAGAAACCGGGACCAGGATATCCGCCTCGTGTGCCTTAGCGATAGCGTTGCGGACCACCTCGTATTTGCCGTGGCTGATGCCTCCGGAGGTGATGATAATGTCCGGTTTGAAGCTCTCGTATTCTGCCGTGAGGCGGTGCAGCAACTCGATGGGGTTATCACCAATAGCGATGCGGCGCACCTCAGCGCCGTCTTCACGGAGCATAGCGGTCAGCATGGGCCCGTTCGCGTCAAAAATCTGCCCCTGAGCCAGCTCCTGCGAGGTAGCGGTGCCGTCTTCTTCAACACCGGAAAGAATCTCGTCGCCGCCAGTGCATACGAGCACGCGGGGGCCTGCCGCAACGGTCAGGCGCGCATAACCCTGGGATGCGAGCGCACCGAGCAGAGCCGGGGTGATGCGTTCACCGGCGCGTGCGAGTACCTGGCCGGTGATGACGTCTTCGCCGCGGCGGCGCACGAACTGTCCGGGCTTTCCGGAGGCGAGTTTGACCTTTTCGCTGGGGCGGCCGAAAGATTCGGGCAGGTCAGGGTATTCGATGCGTTCGGACTGCTCGACCGGGATGACGGCGTCGTAGCCCTTGGGCATGGGTGCGCCGGTCATGATGGGGTAGGTCAGGTCGTCGGAGGAGCGGGAGCGCTGCAGCGGACGCCCTGCGGGGATCTCGCGGCCGACGGTGAAGATGCGGTCCTCGCGGTCAACGGCTGCCGCGGTGAGGGCGTAGCCGTCCATTTGGGAGTTGTCGAAGCTGGGTACATCCATGCGTGCGGTGACGTCTTGGGCGAGGATGCGTCCTGCCGCGTGGTAGAGGGGAACCGTTTCTGCGGTGCCGATGAAGACTTCGCGCAACAGTAGTGCCAGGTAGGCGCGGTATTCCTCGGTGCTGGGGGTTCCGTTGAATTCGGGGGAAATCATGGCGGTTCCAATCGTGCGGCGGTGGTTATGACTAGTGTAGGTGTGTGTTTGTGAGCTGGTAAATGCAGTTGTGCCTAAGAGCCTGTGTGCACCGGCTCGTGGCGGCTCGAGCGGCGGAGCGGCTTATCGGGTGCTTTCGCGTAGTTTTTTGAGGGCGCGAATCAGGCCGAGGATCCCGAAGATTCCCAGGTAGAGGCTGATGAGTATCAGGGCGCTTCCGAGGGCGCTGGGGATGTCGCTGCTGTTGATAGCTAGGTCGATGGCGAGGGGTATGGTTTGGGTTTTTCCTTGCACGTTGCCGGCGAAGGTGACGGTTGCGCCGTATTCGCCGAGTGCTCGGGCGAAAGAGAGGAGAAAGGCGGTGGCGAGGCCGGGCGCGGCGAGGGGCAACAGCACTTTAAAGGTAATTTCTGCTGGTTTAGCGCCTTCGACGAGGGCAATCTCTTCGTACTCGCGGGGAATAGCCTGCAGGGTGGTGACCGCTGTGGCTACGAAGAAGGGCAGGGCGACGAAGACCTGGGCGATAATCACCGCGTTCGAGGTGAACGGGATAGAGATTCCAGCCTGGTAGAGGTAGGTACCAATCATGCCTTTACGCCCCCAGAAGAACAGCAACCCGAGACCGGAGACAACCGGTGAGAGAATCACCGGGGTGTAGATGATGGCGTAGAGGACCGACCCGAATCGGTGCAGCCGCGAGCGGTTGAGCACTTTGGAGAGCACGAGCGCCAGGGGTGCGCCAAGAAGACCGCAGATGAGGGTGGATGCGGCGGCGGTGCCGAGAGAGAGGTTAGCCGCCCCGAGCACCTGCGGGGTGAAGATGCTGCTTAGCTGGTTCCAGGGGATGTTGAGGAAGAGCCCGAGAAGCGGACCCGCGATGAGGAAAATACCCAGCGACGCCGGAACCAGGAAGAGCACGGGCACGGAGGCGAAGAGGCTGCTCCCGGGCGTGCGTGAGGCGCCGGCGCGGCGGCGGGTGGTTGCGGTGCTGTCTGTCATGGGTATTTCTCGGCGTATTTCTTCTGGGTCTTGAGAGCGCGGCAGGAGACGCGTTCAGGATGCGGCAGCTTGCTCGTTGAGCGTGCCGCCGCATCCTGCGGGTGTCCGTTCTGCGCTCTGGGTTTCAGCGGTGCGGAACGGCTCTATCGTTACTTTGCGGTGCTGAAGCCGTAGTCGGTGAGGATTTTCTTCGCCTCGTCGGAGCTCTTCAGCCATTCGTTGAACTTCTTTGCGGCTTCGGAGGAGGAGCCGGTCTTGCTCAGCGCTGCGGGGTATTCGTTGCGTTCCACGTCAGTCAGCTCAACGGAGCCGAGGTTGGCGCCCTTCTTCTTGGCGGCGGCGAGGTCGGTGGTGTAGATGAAGCCCGCGTCCGCGTTACCGGTGGTGACCTTGGTTGCTACGTCGGTGACTTTGCTTTCGGTGGTTGCGTTCTTGAGGGTGATGTCGTGCTTCTTCAGTTCCTGGTGGGCGATGGTGCCGCAAGGAACGTCTTCCTTGCAGACTGCGACGACGCCTTCGGTGGTCTTGAGGTCGTCGAGGCTGTTGATCTTGCCGGGGTTACCTTCTGCGGTAACGAGCACGAGCTTGTTGGTGACTAGAACGTCGGTTTCAGAGTTGGAGAACTGGTCGAGCTTCTTTGCTTTGTCCATGTTCTTGGTGTCTGCGGTGATGAGCAGGTCGGGGGTTGCGCCCTGCTCGATCTGGTTGACGAGCTTTGCGGAGCCTTCGTAGACGAAGGTGACGTCTACGCCGGGGTTGGCGGCTTCGTATGCCTTTTCGAGGTCTGCGCCGGCGTTGTTCAGGGAGGATGCGGCGAAGACTTCGACCTTGCCGGAGGCTACCTGGCTGCTTGCGGCAGATGCGGTGGACGAAGAGGCGCTCTGGGTGGCGCCGCATCCGGTGAGGGCGAGGGTTGCTGCCGCGAGCGCGCTGAGGGCTGCGAGGGGGCTCTTCATGAGGTATTTCCTTGGTTGGTTCGTACTGCTATTGGAGGTGAGGTGCGTCCATGTGCGGGCTCTATGTGACGTTTTGTGTACGTCCCTAGCTTGTACACGTGTTGTTGCGTTGTCACGGTAGTCTGCGGTGGCGCAGTTGCAACTTACCCTTCACACACTATGTAAGGGGCGCCGGAACATGGAATAATCATATTGTCACCTGAAATATGCAAATTTTCCACATAGGTTTTACATGGCGTACACGGCGAATTCGGCCTCTTCTGAGCTCATTGCGGGCCCAACGTTAAGCACCTTATCTTCTGCGGAGGGTAACGGGGCTGCTTTTGTTACGCCCAAAAAATCTGAGAGCGGCGTCAAGCCTGCGCGTAAGCTCCCGAATATTACAAACAGCGGTCCGCTCTTGGACCGTTGGGGTCGCGTGGCGACGGATCTGCGTATCTCTCTGACCGATAAATGTAATCTTCGTTGCATTTATTGCATGCCGGCGGATGGTTTGCAGTGGCTCCCAAAGGAGAATCTGCTCTCCGCCGAGGAGATTGCGCGCCTCGCCGACATTGCGATTACTGAGCTGGGTGTGGAGGAGATTCGCTTTACCGGTGGTGAGCCACTGGTGCGCGCCGACTTGGTGGATATTATTTCCCGTATCCATCAGGCGCATCCGAGCATTCCATTGGCGATTACGACGAACGGTATTGGTTTGGAGAAGCGTGCCGCCGCCCTGGCGGAGGCTGGTCTGACCCGCATCAATGTTTCTCTGGATACGATTTGCCGTGAGACCTTTGCCGAGCTGACCCGCCGCGATAAACTCGACGCCGTACTGAAGGGTATTGACGGTGCGGCGGAGGCTGGTCTGTGGCCCATCAAGATTAATGCTGTGCTGATGCCGGGCCTGAATGATGATCAGGCTCCGGAGCTTCTGCGCTGGGCGTTGGCGGGCGGCTATCAGCTGCGTTTCATTGAGCAGATGCCGCTGGATGCCGATAACCGTTGGACTCGAGAGGGCACCATTACTGCCGCTGAGATTCGCGAGAAGTTGTCCGCTGAGTACGTCCTGGGTTCGGTAGCTGAGGCGCGTGGTGACTCCCCCGCTCAGCTGTGGGAGGTGTACCCGCTCGGTACTGCCCTGGATGAGGCGGGCTTCCCGACTGACGGTACCGAGTCGCTGGGCCGCGTGGGCATTATCGCCTCGGTGACGGAATCGTTCTGCAATGCGTGCACCCGCACCCGTCTGACGGCGGACGGCAAGATCCGCTCCTGCCTGTTCTCCGATACCGAGACTGATCTGATGCAGCTTCTGCGTTCCGGTGCCGACGATCAGCAGTTGGCGCTGCGTTGGCGTGAGGGCATGTGGTTTAAGCCGCGTGCGCACGGTAAGGAAGACGCTGACTTCGATATTGAGGAGTTCGCGAAGGCGAGCCGCTCGATGAGCGCTATTGGTGGCTAAGAGGCTACCCTATTTATTAGCCGAATATACAGTCAGATATGCGTGGGACAAGGCCTTTTACTGGCACCAGCCCCCTGGCGTTCGGCTGTCCCTATTCAAGGTTTGAGGAGCATGATGCAGGTTCATTTTTTCGCTGCCGCGCGTTCTGCGGCGGGTACCGCGCAGCTGTCGGTGCCTCTGGCTGAGCTGCCGTCCGCGACTCTTGGCGCGCTCATTGAGCACCTGGGTCGGACCCTGGAGGGTACGACTCCTTCTGGTCTGACTCTTGCCCAGGTGATGGAGCAGTGCTCCTTCCTGGTCAACGGTGCCCGCTCGGAGGCGGATGTTGCCCTGCAGGATGCCGACCGTGTGGACGTTCTGCCTCCCTTTGCGGGTGGATAATGCCGGCTACTAAGATGCCCGCTTCTCCGCTCCCCTCCGAGGGTGATTTTTCGTGCGCCGCGGTCATTGTTGCCGGGGGCGCTTCTCGCCGTCTGAACCATGTGCCGAAGGCGTCCCTGTCTGATGGCACGAGCACCCTGCTGGATTGCGCCCTGGAGGCGGTGGCCGCCGCGTCCCCGCGTGTGGTGGTGGGTCCTGAGAGCTTGCCGTTGCCTACCGGGGTGTTGCGTACTCGTGAGGATCCGCCGTTTTCGGGTCCTGCCGCGGCGATTCATGCCGGGTTGGAGTGTATTGCGGCGGATTGTGAGCGCTCGCAGACCCCGTTGCCGGGCTGGTGCCTGATTTTGGGTGTGGATACTCCGCGTATTGCTCCGGCGGTTCAGCAGCTGATTGCCGCGGCACGAAGTGCTGAGCAGGTAGCGGCTACCCTCTCCCCCACCGGTTCTGAAGCGCCCAGTGACTCTGAAGCTTCTGAGGGCTTCTGGGGTGTCTCTGAGGGCATCTATCAGCCGCTGGTTGGTATTTACCGTTTTGAGGCGATCCGTTCGGTCTTTTCGACCGGCACGACTGACGCTTCTGTTCGTTCTTTTTTGCGCCGTCTGAACCCCGCGGCGGTTCAGATGTCTGCCGCTGATACCGCCGATGTTGATACGTGGGAGCAGGCGCAGGCACTCGGCTATACGACCTCGCTCTGGTCGAGTTATTAGCACGAGTTATTAGCATCTGAGGCGCGCGGGAGCGCTAGTTGCCAAGCTACGAGTACCCTAGTGGTAGGTCTCAGTTCTTAACGCCCGACCGGGCGATGTTTTTGAGCTCGCGCGCTGTTGCGCGTCCCGCACACACTTTTACGAGGTACGATGTCTCACCATATTCCTTCTGTTTCGTGGCAGCAGGCCCGCCAGATTCTGCATGAGCAGGGCCTGGACATTGCGCATCATGTGAAGACGGAGTCTTTGCCGCTGTTGGCGACGATTGGCCACTATTTGGCGGATGATATTTATTCGATGATGCCGGTGCCCCACTATAGCTCTTCCGCGATGGACGGTTACGCTGTGGCGGGTGCGCCTCCGTGGCGTCTGGTAACGCCGGCGTATCCGGAGGATTCTCGCGCGAATATTCACCGTCTGACGGTGCCGATTGCTCCGGGTGAGGCGACTCCGATTCTGACGGGCGGTTTGATTCCGGAGGGCGCTGAGGCGATTGTGCGTGAGGAGCATTCCCGCCTGTATGAGGGGGCGGAGGCTTCTTCTCGTCCTGGCGTGAGCGCTCATCTGGAAACTCAGTCGAGCATTCATTACCTGGATATGGCGGAGGGTTTTGAGCCTCCGGCACCGGGTGCTGATATTCGCCATGCCGGTGCTGAGCTAGAGCGTGGCGAGCTGTTGGCACGCCACGGCGACCGTATCTCTGCGCGTATGGCGGCGTTCTTGGGCACGAATGGTTTTGATGAGTTGCCGGTGTACGCCCCGATTCCGGTGCGTTGCGCGTTTACGGGTAATGAGGTCATTACATTTGGTGTGCCGGCGCCGGGTCAGGTGCGTGATGCGTTTGGCGGCTTTATGGAGCATGCGATTATTTCTGCTGGCTGTGAGGCGCGCCCTTCGATTCGCCTGGCGGATGTTGAGTCTGAGTTCCGCACGTTCTTGTCCACGTCGACTGCTCGTGTGCTGGTGTTCACGGGTGGGTCGAGTACCTCGGGTGTTGATTTGGTGCGTAAGGTGCTCAACGATATGGGTGCGACGTACCTGTTTGAGTCGGTGGATGTGCGTCCGGGTCATCCTGCGTTGGCTGCGCGTCTGCCGGTTCCGGAGACTGGTCCGAATTCGGGTCGTGAGCGTTTTGTGCTGGGTCTGCCGGGTAATCCTTTGGCGGCTTACACTGCCCTGTATTCGTATTTGCCGCCGCTTCTGGCTGGTATGAGGGATATGCCTCTGCCGGAGCTGGATTCGGCGGTTCTGGGTGAGCCTGTTGATACGTTGCGTAAGCCGGCGGGGGCTCGTCTGCTTCCCGTGGCGGTGCGTGATGGTGTGGCGTATCCTTTGCCGAAGTCGGCGTCGCACATGTTGTCGTCGTTGGCGGCGGCTACTCATTGTGCGGTGTTGGATGATTCTTCGGTTCGGGGATCCGCTCATGAGGTGGGGGCTCGGGTTCCGATTATTCCGGTGCTGTAGTAGGGCGCTATTTTCCGGCGTTGAAATGTTTATGCGGTATGCGGTCGGGGTATAGTAGAGAGATATGTCAATCGTTTAGCATACCGAAGGGAGCCCCCGTGGCTAAGCCCAAACTCAGCGACGTTGCGGCCCTGGCGGGAGTCTCCCCCACCACGGTCTCCCGCGTGCTCAACAACCGCGGCTACCTGAGCGAAAGCACCCGCACCAAGGTCCACGAGGCAATGCGGGAACTCGGCTACCGACCCAACGCCATCGCCCGCAGCCTGCAGGGTCAGCGCTCGCAGATGGTGGGCCTCATCTTCCCCACGGTCGCGAACCCCTTCTACGGGGAGATGGTGTACCGCCTCGAAAGTTACCTTGCCGAGGCAGGCTACCGGGTCATTCTCTGTAATAGCGACGATCACCCCGAGCAGGAAAAGCGCTACTTGGAGATGCTCTTCTCCAATCAGGTGGACGGCATTATCAGCGGCGCGCACTCTGACGCGCTGGTGAATATTCCGCACGCCCAAGCTCCCCTGGTGACCGTGGACCGCCTCGAAAGCGGCTTTTACCCGAATGTCCGCTCCGATAATTACGGAGGCGCCCGTGCCGCCACGGAGCATCTGATAGCCACGGGTGCGCAGAATATCGTGCACGTGACGTCGACTCTGGGTGAGCACAATGAGCGTCAGCGCGGATACCGTGAGGCAATGCTCGAAGCAGGGCTCATGCCGGAGTTCCTGGAGCTGGGATTCCGCCCCTCCCTGGGCATTAAGCGTGAGGTGCTCTACCGCTACCTGGACGAACGCGCCGATAGCCCGGAGCCGGTGGATGCGGTCTTCGCCTCCAACGATAATTACGCCGCGTTGGCGCTGGGCTGGGCGCGCGCACGCGCTATTCGCGTTCCTGAGGATTTCCAGGTGATTGGTTACGACGGCACGCAGAGCGTTCAGCTGCTCATGCCGGAGTTGGCGACCGTGGTTCAGCCGATTGAGGGTATGGCGAAGCGTACCGCGCAGCGTCTGCTGGAGCTTATTGAGCTGCAGCAGGAGGATTCCTCAGAGAAGACCACTCCCCCAATTACCCAGCCCGAGGACGTACTCCCGGTTGAGCTCCATCTGGGGGCGACGGTGCGTTCTATCCCGAATCTGGATCAGATTCAACCTGACACCTCCGCCCCGGATGAGCTCCAGTAAGAGGCTCCTCCTCTAACGATAAAAATCCGCCCCACCGTGCGAGTGCTCACGGTGGGGCGGATTTTGCATATACATTTATCGGTTTTGTGCGCGTCCGGAAGTTTAGGAGGTGCGCTGCACAATCTCGGTGGGACCGGTGCCGGGGTAGACCATACCAACGGCGTGTGCCTTGGAGAAGATTCCGTGGAGCGGGCCGAGGGAGAAGAATCCGCGGCGCTCATAGAGACGGGCACTATCGTAGGTCGATGCTTCGAGGTAGGCGGGGTAGTCGCCGATGCGTTCGGTACCGTAATCGAGTAGCTGCGAGCCGATGCCGCGGCCTCGGTACTCTTCAAGAACACCAATGTTGAAGAGGTACCAGTGCTTGTACGCGGGGCGGTACTTGAGCAGGTGCAACTCCATCAGGATTGCCTTCAGCAGAGTCTTGCAACCGAGAGCCTTGTAGTAGGCGCCAAACTGCTTGAGCTCGTTAGCAAAGGAACCTTCGTGAGATTCGGGGGTGTTCCAGAGGCAGACACCCACAATCTTGCCGGTAGAGTCGTCAATAGCAATGTCGATACGGCCGCGACCCTGGAAGTTGCCGTAGACCTGAAGGGTCATAATGGCGCGGAGCCTGGCGAGTTCCTGTCGGCGGCTACCGCCTGCAATGACTGCCATCATGGCGGGATCTCCGTCAAACGCGGCAATCAGGACTTCGAGCGCTTCGGCATATTCATGAGGCTCGGCGGTGCGGACAGCATAGGAAGCTGAGGTCATATTCACCCTTTACAAAAGCTTGAAACTATACATAAATATTAGCTGGATTATTCACTCCTGGCTAATAAATTCTGCCTTATCAAGACATTTTTCACGGTCATGCATTAATGTGTGCCAGCTTATATTGCACCATTATGCATAATTTTAGTGCATATTTATTCATATCTTTTTTGCATGTTTTTGCAGGAAAAATTGAACACCCCGCACCAGTTCTAGGAAGAGCGGTACGGGGTGTACATCACGTTGAGGTTATCTACTCACTAAGAGTGCAGACTATGCGTTAGCCTTTGCCTTCAGTGCAACCTTCAGGAGCGAATCTGCATTGGTGACAGATGCGCCCGAAGCCTGGACATCTTCAACCGAAGCAGCTGCCTTCTTGGCGTTGGTGATCACCATGGGGGTTGCCAGCGGGTAGCCAGCCGCCTTGATGGCGGGGATATCGAACTCAGCGATCACGTCGCCGCGCTTGACGGTATCACCCTTAGCAACCTTGGGTTCGAAGTGCTTGCCGTCGAGCTCAACGGTGTCCATGCCGATGTGCATCAGCAGATCCAGACCGTCTTCGGTGCGCAGACCGTATGCGTGACCGGTGGGGAATGCGACGGTAATCTTGCCGTCAGCCGGTGCGTAGAGCTTACCTTCGGTGGGCTCCACTGCGGTGCCTGCACCCAGTGCGCCGGAGGAGAAGGTGGGGTCCTTGACGTCAGCCAGCAGAACCACGGAACCGACCATGTGGGAGCCGATCTCGACGCTCTCGCCAGCCTCAGATGCTACAGCGGCGGCGGGAGCTGCGGCAGCAGCTACGGTGGCAACGGGAGCGGCAGCAGCGGGTGCAGCGGGTGCCTCAGTGTTGCCAGCCTCAACCTTCTTACCCCAGATGAAGGAGGCAACGAAAGCGATGACGGTGGTCAGGATGAGGCAGCCGAAGAAGCCAGGAATACCAGCGCCAACAGTCGGTTCAATCGAGGGGAAGCCAAGGTAACCAGCGGCGCCAAGCTTACCCGCCTTAATTCCAAGAATAGAAGTAAACATCGAACCAATACCCGCGGAGACGATTGCAATGTAGAAGGGCCAGCGCAGAGCCAGGTTCACACCAAACATTGCGGGCTCGGTAATGCCGAGGAATGCGGAGGGTGCAGATGCCGAAGCAATACCCTTGATCTTCTTGTTCTTGGTGGTCAGTGCGACACCGGCTGCGGCAGCACCCTGAGCCACGTTAGACATCGACGCGACAACAAAGATGAAGGAACCACCGGTAGCCCACAGGCTCATCTCGATGGGCGGGAATGCCTGGTGCATACCGGTCATCACGATGAATGCGTAGAAAGTACCGAAGATCAGACCGCCGAGCGGGCCAGCAACGGTGTAGAGCCAGTTAATACCTTCACCCAGCCAGGTACCCAGCTGGAACATCGGCGGGCCGACCAAGATGAAGGTCAGGAAGCCGGTGATAAGGATGGTGAGGGTCGGGGTGAAGATGAAGTCGATGGTGCCCTTGAGGACCTTGTGGAAGAACTTCTCAATGTGGGACAGGATGAAGGCAACCAGCATGATGGGCAGCACGGTACCCTGGTAGCCCGCCTGCTGGACCTGCAGGCCGAAGAGGTTCCAGTACTTCATCGGTTCGCTACCCTCGGCACCTGCCAGAGAGGCAGCGACATTGTAGCCGTTCATCAGTGCCGGGGAGACCATTGCGGCACCCATGGTCATGCCCAGGTAAGGATTACCGCCGAAGACCTTGGTTGCGGAGAAGCCAACCAGCACGGGCAGGAAAGCGAAGGGAGCTGCGGAGAGCAGGTTGACGATGTCCGCGAAGTCAGCCCATTCCGGGTAAAGTTCAATAACTGCCTGGGGACCAAAGATACCCTTGGAAGTCAGGAGGCTATTGAGCGCCATCAGCATACCGCCACCGACCAGCACCGGAATCAGCGGAACGAAGATGTCAGCAATGGTCTTGATGAAGCGGGAGACAATGTTGCCCTGCTTCGCGGCGATGCTCTTGAGGTCGTCCTTGGACGCCTCGGGTGCGCCAGCGGCGATAAGGTGCTTGTGCACCTCGTTGACGTCGCCGGGGCCGACGATGATCTGGAACTGGCCAGCATTGAGGAAGCTACCCTTGAGGTCTTCGTCGTTGTCGATTGCTACCTGGTCGACCTTGTCCTGGCTCTTCAGGACGAGGCGAAGGCGGGTTGCGCAGTGTGCGGCTGCAACGATGTTGCCGGTGCCACCGACGTCCTTCAGCACGCGCTGTGCCACTGACTTGTGGTCCACGCTCGCTCTCCTTTGTTTGGAGCACCACCGTATGATGCTTTGTGAATGGGGTGGGGTGACATGTCTGTGTGTGCATGTCATGCATATGTCATACGTTTGACATATCAGATGTAAAACATGGTATCACGGGAAAGTTCTTAAAAGCGAGGGCCCACCCTCCATGCGGAGAGTGAGCCCTCAGACATATTCAGAAATTACCGGAAAGCCCCGTGTAGGCAGCTCCCCAGGTTTAGAAAACAGCTTAGAGACGGCCATACTCCAGGGACAGCACCTCGCCACCGGTCAGGCGGACGCGGCGCTTATCGCCCTTGAAGAAGGTGCGAGCAGTCATCACCTCAGCACCCATGGACGCAACCAGCTTGCCACCCACATACAGTTCAGTTGCCGAACCGTCCACAAGCAGGTCAAACTCGCGAATCTTCGAACGCTTCAGGGTTCGACGGCGCAGGCTGCCACCCTCGGTGTAGCGGGTACCGCCACGGTCCATCTGCACAAAGTCCTTATCCAGAACGATGCTCAGTGCCACGCCGTGAGTGTCCTTGATCTTCAGCTTCACGCACTCGTCAGAGACGTTCACGCGGCCGCGCAGACGGAAGGTCAGGGCATTCTTCAGCTCGACGAGCTTACCCTTCTCCTCCTCGCGGTACAGCGGGGTCATCTCCATCGCGTCATTCAGCTGCGGAACCGGACGCTGGAAAATCTTGCCGTTACGCAGGTGCAGCTCACGCGGGTAGGTGAACATGTGCACCCAGCGGTGACTCCACGAGGGCAGGTCGTCCTGGGCTGCGTTACCCAGCCACGCAATCATCACCGGGGCATCGCCGCTCACGGTGTGGGGTGCCTTCGGGTCAGCAGTCAGGCCGGTACCGGAAATGGTCTGCGGAGCGTAGAACTCGAAACCTGCATCCAGCTCGGTGAAGGGGGTCTCCACGGTGAACTTGAGGGTCTCGTTATCCAACGAACCGACAATGTAGCCGCTCTGGAAAATGTTGTTGTACTTCTCGCCGAGGGGCTCCATGCCCTGCGGGCTGAAAATCAGCACGTCGCGGATTTCGCCGGTCAGCTCATCGCGCATGCTCAGCAGGGAGGGGCACTCATACATGTAGGTGCCCTTGAGGGTCTTGTCCTTGATGCCCAGCTCGCCGCGGAAAGTCCACTCGCGGCGGTCTGCGGAGGTGTACACGACCACGGCGCCGGTCAGGTCCTCACGCTGCGCACCAATGACCATCCACCATTCGCCGTTACGCTCAAAGACGTGCGGGTCACGGTAGTGCGCGGTGTAGCCCTTCTCGGGACCAGAAATCAGCGGGGGCAGCTGACGGGTCGGCTTCGCATCCTCACCAGCGGTTGCGAGAATCTGGTAGGTTTCGCGGTTGCCCTTTTCGTCCTTCACGTTACCGGTGTAGAAGAACTCAAAACCGCCGGGAACCTTAATACCGGAGCCGGAGTAGCAGCCGTGCGAGTCGTAGCGGCTATCGGGCACCAGGGCGGTACCCTCATCGGTCCAGTGGGTCAGGTCCTCACTGACCGCATGACGCCAGTAGACCATACGCTCCGGGTGCAGGGGCGAGTACTGGTAGAAGGCGTGATAACGCTTACCATCGAAGACCAGGCCGTTCGGGTCATTCAGGCGGCCCACGGGAGGCGCCAGGTGCAGAGCAGGGTAGTCGCGGTCTTCACGAACACCGGCACCGAAAGCGTCCAGGACCTGCTGTGCTTCAGCCGCCAAGTCGCGGGCGGGTCGCTCGGTTGCGCTCTTCTTCTTTTTCTTCTGCTCGCTCATGTCTATCCGCTTTCGTGCAAAGGAATGTCTGGGTTGTCTCATCCCATCATACGGCACCTCTGCCCCGTTGCCGGGCTCTAGGAGAGAGGCACCACAGTGCTCTCAGCCTCTCTCATCCGGGGCACAGTGCGGTCACAGCGACTTCTGCGGGTGAGCGCGGTCAGATAGGACAGCACCACCGTTTGCTACAGGAGAAAAGAGCGGATGCGGCAAAGCCCCGAACCTCCCCAGTCTTCATACCGGGCGGGTTCGGGGCTGTTAAATGCCGCGAGGCGGCGCATCCGATGGATGCACCGCCCGCGTAAGAATCGAGAAGAAGTCGATTACTTGAGGGTGATGGTTGCGCCAGCAGCCTCGAGCTGCTCCTTAGCCTTCTCAGCGTCTTCCTTGGAAACGCCCTCGAGCAGAGCCTTGGGAGCGCTGTCAACCAGGTCCTTTGCTTCCTTCAGGCCGAGGGAGGTCAGGGCACGAACTTCCTTGATCACTGCGATCTTCTTGTCGCCAGCGGACTCCAGGATAACGTCGAACTCGGACTTCTCTTCAGCAGCCTCGCCTGCTGCGCCGCCTGCTACAACAGCAACGGGAGCTGCTGCGGTGACGTCGAACTCTTCCTCGAATGCCTTAACGAACTCGGAAACCTCAACCAGGGACAGTTCCTTGAATGCTGCAATGAGTTCTTCGATGGACAGCTTAGCCATTGTTTGGCTCCTTCACTATCTGGTGCGGGCTGACGCCCGCGGTGTAAATCTTCAGTACCTACCCGAAAGGGTCGGTCAAATTTAGGGTGCGTTATACGCTGTTTGCGTTCACGCTGCTGAGTATCTCAGCGCTGGTGCAGTAGCACGAAAGGGGCTTATGCCTCTTCCGAAGCCTCCTCGGCTGCAGCGGGAGCTGCGCCTTCCTGCTCCTCCAGCTTGACGCGCAGTGCGTCCACAACCTGTGCGATGCGTGCGATGGTAGCCTTTGCACCACCTGCAACCTTGGACAGCAGAACCTCGCGGGATTCCAGGTCAGCGTAGCGCTTGACGTCGTCCTCGGTCAGAGCGGCACCTTCGTAGTAACCGTTCTTCACGATCAGCTGGGGGTTAGCCTTGGCAAAGTCACGCAGGCCCTTAGCAGCATCAATCAGGTCGCCCTTGATGAATGCCAGTGCGGAGGGGCCCTGGAGGTGGCCTTCGAATGCGTCGATGCCAGCTTCCTTAGCTGCGATAGCAGCCAGCGTGTTCTTCACCACGGCGTATTCGGTCTCTGCACCGAGTGCGCGGCGCAGCTCCTTGAGCTGTGCAACAGTGAGACCGCGGTATTCGGTCAGGATGACTGCGTTCGAAGCTTCGAAGAGTTCCTTCAGCTCGGATACTGCAGCGATCTTTTCCTGAGTCGCCATGGTAGTTCCTTCTTCCGATTCTTGTAAGGTCGCCGGTAGAGCCTCGAAGCACTTATTGCAAGCAATAAAAAATGCCCCGACGCGTAGGCGCACGAGGCACAGTAGACGGCACCCTGAATCAGGGCAACGGCTATTTACTTCGAGTTACCTACGCGGGCGGCGATTTCTAGTGAAATCTGCTCTTATCAGAACTCTGTTCTTCGTCTCCAACGAGGTGGCGATAAAGGACATAGTTCTAGACCGGCGGTCTTTGGTTCATTCATCATCTCAGGTTAAAGCCCGAGTCGCAAGTTAAAAACGTGATTAAGCGGGGTTAATCACTTAAAGCCCCTCTTTAAGCTACTCAACCCGCGCTTTCTCCCCGTTAAAAGGCCTGGCAACCCACGCTTTAGAGGTAAAAACGCTTTCCCTCAGAGAACAAGAAGCAGCGCTCAGCAGCCACGCCCAGGTGCATCCGCTCCCCCACGTTTAGGGAGGCGGTGCTCTGCGCATCCGGGATAAAGAACTCTAGCTCCTGACCGGCACTCACACGGGCATACTTTTGGGCATACTTTTGGGCACTCAGCTCAGCTTCCGTCTGAGCTCGCTGGGATTTCAACGGCAGGGAAACCGCCTCCGGCAGACGCCCGCGGTACAGCATGCCACCGACCAGGTGGCGGCAGTCGAGAACCTGGACCGGCAGGGCGTGAGCAGCATCTGCCGCCACCGGATGCAAAGCGGTCGCGCGAATTGCCAGCTCACACCCGGCAGGTAGAGCCGCAGAGTCCTCCAGCGCCAATAGGTTCAGTGCGGGCGCCGCCAAAAGCTTCGCCACCTGTAGAGTATGCGGATGCGCCAGCAGGCGCTCCGGAGTATCCACCTGCACCAGGTAACCGGCATCCATGACCGCAACCCGCTGACCCAGCATGAGCGCCTCATTCTGATCGTGGGTCACGTACAGGCCCGTAAAACCGTAGCGTTCGTGCAGGCGCACAATATCCGCGCGGATACTCGCGCTCATCTCCTCATCCACACTCGCCAAAGGCTCATCAAAAAGCACCACCGGAGCACGGCGAATCAGTGCACGCGCAATACCCACACGCTGCGCCTGACCGCCCGATAGCTGCGAGGGCTTACGGGACTCCAGACCCTCAAGCTTCAACGCTTCCAGCAGCTCGCGGTAGTAGTCCATATCGACCCCACCGGAGAACGCCCCCAGCCGGGTCGGGAACAGGATATTGTCCTTCACGCTCAGGTGCGGGTACAGAATCGGGCGCTGAAACACCACACCCACCGAGCCGCGCTCCAGAGGCTGACCGGCATAGGTCACCCTGCCGGCGCTCGGCTCCTCCAAACCGGCAATAATGCGCAGCAAAGTCGACTTGCCCGTACCCGAAGAACCCACGAGGGAAATCAACTCGCCGGGGTGTACATCCAGGTCAATCTCGTTCAGAACCGTCGTATCGGTACCAAAGGTCTTTGCGACGCCTCGAATACGCAGGCCCTCAAAGGGCTCCGCCGCGGCAGAAGAATAGGATGCAGAAGTCATTCCCCCATTATCGCCGAAACCCGCACCCGGCACCGGCGCAGAAGATAAGCGTCGTCATAAAAATGCGCGCTTACCCCACTAGCCAAACACCCTAACTCGGGCGTACCAGCAGACGTCCCTTCACAGCCAAATACAGCGTGCCCGCCCACAGGAAAATCAAGAAAGCAGTACCCGCCACAGTCAAGGCGGGGCCCACCAACCCCAACATGCCAGCCGAGGTCAGGCGAATACCGCTCGCCGCCATGGACGCCATACCGAAGGAGAAACCCCACATACTCATCGAGAAGCCACCCTCAAGAGTCCACGGAAGCAAGCGCATCAAGAAGAACAGCTGCAAAATGCCGTAACCGGTCAGCACCAGGAAGAACCAGTCCACTGTGCCACCATTAGCCGCCAGGTACGCGTTACCGCCCACAAAAGGCGGTGCCATCTGGATACCAATGACGCCGCGCTCCCCCCGAGGTAGCGGAGTCAGGGTGCGCAGACGGCTCAGGATTGCGGCCTCGACGCTGAACCACGAAATCAGGCCCGCACCGAAGAAGAGCATCGCCATATCGCGCCACCCCACAAAACCCATCGCCGTAGCGGTCGCAAAATTTGTCGCCACGGTCGGCAGGTACAGCACCGGCGAGGCAGCCTCGGGCGCATACCCACCACGCCACGTACCGGCAATACGATGAGAGGCGAAATACAGCTGCCCCACTCCGCCCAGCACAACCAGGGCCAGAGCCGGAGCCTCAGCATAGGGGTAGAGAGCCGCACCCATCTGCGCGGTCGTCGCCGGAATCAGCGAAAAGAAGCAGGTACGCGCCGGATGCTCCCAAAAACTACGCACCCACGCTCGATACTTCACCACCGAGTGAATCAGGAAGCTCATCAGGAGCAGCCACACTACGGCGTTAAAAGCCAGGATGCTCTCGCCCACCCAGTCAGGTGCCATTCCCTTCGAGGCACCGGTACGCCAGGCAGCGCCCAACGCGCCGGTACCCAGCGCCACCGCAAAATAATTGACCGGCACGCTGAGACCGCGGCGGGCACTCTGCTCGCTCTGAAGGGAAGAAGGCATTAGGTTTTACCTCTCATGGTTGTAGGGCAGAATATGGGCACACAGCCCCAATATATGTTTCGACGGTGCCGAGGCATGTGCAAAGCCCAAGGAATCGGGAGCTAGAAAATCATTCTATGTTTTAAGCCTATATAAGCTGGAAGTCCGTGACGTACTTTAACCGGTCCCGGTCACGCAATGTCTTGAATCTTCACGCTGTGTTTTGAATCTTCACACAGACAAAATCATGCACAAAAAATCGCCCCCGACGCCTAAACGTCGGGGGCGATCACTAGCGAAAGCTAGAAGCTACAGGTGCATACCTTAGGCAGCAACGGCAGCCGGATCAACGGGGATGCCGGGGCCGAAGGTGGTAGCAACGGTTGCCTTGGAGATGTAACGACCCTTAGCCGAAGAGGGCTTCAGACGGTTAACCTCTTCCAGAGCTGCCTGGAAGTTCTCCTCGAGCTGCTCAGCGGTGAAGGAAGCCTTACCGATGATGAAGTGCAGGTTGGAGTTACGGTCAACGCGGAAGTCGATCTTACCGCCCTTGATGTCTGCAACAGCCTTTGCAACATCCATGGTCACGGTACCGGTCTTGGGGTTCGGCATCAGGTTACGGGGACCCAGGATCTTACCCAGGCGGCCGACCTTGCCCATCATGTCGGGGGTTGCAACCGCTGCGTCGAAGTCGGTCCAGCCGCCAGCGATCTTTGCGATCAGCTCGTCGGAACCAACGTAGTCAGCGCCAGCTGCCTCAGCCTCAGCAGCCTTGGGGCCTGCTGCGATAACGACCACGCGAGCGGTCTTACCGGTGCCGTGGGGCAGGTTCACGGTACCGCGAACCATCTGGTCTGCCTTACGGGGGTCAACGGACAGACGCAGTGCAACTTCAACGGTTGCGTCGGTCTTGGTGGAAGAGGTTTCCTTCGCCAGGGCAACTGCCTCAGCGGGGGTGTAGAGCTTACCCTCTTCAATCTTGGCTACAGCTGCCTTGTACGCCTTGCTGCGCTTTGCCATCTGCTTTTCTCCTTATGCAGTTGTGGTCTCGTGAGCCGCGCTCGGCTCTGCCACATCCCGTCCATACGACGGGCATTTACAAGTTCTGTGTAGAAAAATCTACGGTGCCGATTACTCGGCTATTCGGCGAACCGAAATTACTCGACGGTGATACCCATGGAACGAGCGGTACCTGCGATGATCTTGGAAGCAGCATCCAGGTCGTTTGCGTTCAGGTCGGGCATCTTGGTCTCAGCGATTTCGCGCACCTGAGCCTCGGTCAGCGAACCAACCTTGGTGGTGTGAGGAACAGCGGAGCCCTTAGCAACGCCAGCAGCCTTCTTGATCAGCTGGGAAGCCGGAGGGGTCTTGGTGATGAAGGTGAAGGAGCGATCCTCGTAGACGGTAATCTCAACGGGGATGATGTTACCGCGCTGCGACTCAGTTGCAGCGTTGTATGCCTTGCAGAACTCCATGATGTTCACACCGTGCGAGCCCAGTGCGGGGCCGACGGGGGGAGCCGGGTTAGCGGCGCCTGCCTGGATCTGCAGCTTGATGAGGCCAGTGACCTTCTTCTTGGGAGCCAATGTAGGGTCCTTTTCTTAGCTGGGAACCGACGCACAGGAGCGTACGCCGGCAAGACGGTGACCGTGGCGCGGTCACCCGTGCATCCGCATGAAAGCGTGACATGCGCATACACAAACCAACATTCTAGCGTTAATCAGCGACTTAATCCAGCGCCAGCCAGCAGAAAGAGCAAACCTCGCCCGCACAGCCGCCGCTTATACAGCCGACACAAAATATGAGCCCCGCACCGAAGTGCGAGGCTCATATTCACACGCTAGAAGCGTTAAATCTTTTCGATCTCGGTGAAGCTCAAGGTCACCGGGGTGTCGCGACCGAAGACGGAAATCATCACGACAATCTGCTGGGACTCGCCCTTGATCTCCGAAACGGTAGCGTCCATGCCCTCGAAAGCACCGGACTTCACGCGGACGTTCTCGCCCACAGTGTAGTCAGACTCGATAACGGGCTTGGAAACGGGCAGGCCCTGGCTCTGCTGCTGCTCTTCGAAGACCGGCAGAAGCATGTCGAAGACCTCGTCCATGCGCAGCGGGACCGGGTTGTACGCATCCTGACCCACGAAGCCAGTCACACCGGGAGTGTGGCGGATAACGCCCCACGAGTGGTCGGTCAGTTCCATACGCACCAGAACGTAACCGGGAACGCGCACGCGGCGGATGGTCTTCTTCACGGTGTTCTTGAACTCAACCACGGTCTCCATGGGAACCTGAACCTCGAAGATCTCATCTTCAGCTTCCAGGTTCTGGATACGGGTCTCGATACCGGTCTTCACCTTGTTCTCGTAACCGGAGTAGGTGTGCACCACGTACCAGTCGCCCATCTGACGGCGCAGCTTGGACTTGAATTCTTCCAGAGCGTCGACTTCCTCAGCAGCCTCAGCAGCTGCTTCAGCCACCTCGACAGCCTCGGTAGCTTCCTCAGCCTGCTGCTCAATAGCCGCAGACTCCTCAGTAGCCTCAGCAGCGGCTACCTCGACCTCTTCAATCTCGGATACCAGTTCCTGCTCGGACACGTCGCTCCTACTTTCTATCGTTAATCATCTAGAGGGGACTCCCACTCGCCAATACGCTGAGGGAAATCACTGATGGGGCACCCAGAATAAGGATGCAGCCAGTACTAGTTACGCTGAATCGTTCCGTTACCGAAAATCCAGAATGCTCCCTGGCCAAAAAGATAATCCAGACCAGAAATAAGCAGGAGCATCACCACGACAAAGAACAGAACTCCGAAGAAGTAACCAACCAGTTCGCGTCCGGTGGGAGTAGTAACCTTCTTCAACTCCGCAATAACTTCACGGAGGAATGCAAAAATACGGCCGAAGAAACCGAGCTTCTTATCGCTCTTCGACGATGCGCCGGGCTGAACAGCCTTCTCGGCGGTAGCAGACGATGCCATTTCTTCTGCCCCTTTCTGAGTCTAAAAAAGTACGCCCGGGGAACGGGCGTACAAAGATGTTATTTGAGGCAATAAAAGCAGGGCGGACAGGACTCGAACCTGCAACCTGCGGTTTTGGAGACCGCTGCTCTACCAATTGAGCCACCACCCTTTGAAGTTTTCACTCCAGGTGTGAGAGTTGCTTCTCACTCGATTGCTCCTCCATTGCCTCCTAAGCCGCGGCTTTAGAGGGGCAAACAATTACACCCTTGCGGGTGCAGAACTAACTGTAAACCATCTTTCGGGGCCGATGCAACTTCAGAATGTAATATTTTTTCGAAAAACCTCTTGAGATACCTTGACGAAGGGTTCCGCATCACCACTAGTGGACCGTATCCTAATACAAGGAACGCCGTTCACACCCGCGCCCATCACGCGCGGATTGGTCCCGCACGCGCATTCCCATCACCTATTTCCTTGTCGACTTCACGCCGGCAGCGCACACGAAGAAAGAGAAGAGAGCCCCATGGCGCGTATTTCAAGCCGCATCGGTGCCATCGCACCCTCCGCAACCCTTGCCGTCGACGCAAAGGCAAAAGCACTCAAGGCTCAGGGGCGCCCCGTCATCGGTTTCGGCGCAGGCGAACCGGACTTCCCCACCCCCGCGCATATTGTGGATGCAGCACGCGAAGCGCTCAACGACCCCAAGAACTTCCGCTACTCCCCCGCCTCCGGCCTTCCCGAGCTGAAGAAGGCCATCGCGGAAAAGACTCTGCGCGACTCCGGTGTAGAGATTGACCCCGCACAGGTCATCGTCACCAACGGCGGCAAGCAGGCGGTCTACCAGGCATTCGCAACCGTCATCGACGAAGGCGACGACGTCCTGCTGCCCGCGCCCTACTGGACCACCTACCCCGAGTGCATCCGCCTGGCAGGCGGCAACCCCATCGAGGTGTTCGCCGGTAGCGACCAGCATTACAAGGTCACCGTCGAGCAGCTCGAAGCCGCCTACACCCCCGCCACCAAGGCGCTCATCTTCGTCTCCCCCTCCAACCCGACCGGTGCCGTCTACACCGAAGAAGAAACCCGCGCCATCGGCGAATGGGCACTGTCCAAGGGTATTTTCGTGCTGACCGACGAGATTTACGAACACCTCACCTATGACGGTGTTCAGGCAGTCTCCATCCTGAAGGCAGTACCCGAGCTCGCTGACCTGTGCGTCATCCTCAACGGCGTAGCAAAGACCTACGCCATGACGGGTTGGCGTGTGGGCTGGATGATTGGCCCGCGCGACGTTATCGCCGCAGCCTCCAACCTGCAGTCCCACATGACCTCCAACGTCAACAACATCGCCCAGCGTGCCGCTCTTGAAGCTCTGACCGGCCCGCAGGACGACGTGGAAATCATGCACGCTGCCTTCGATCGCCGCCGCCGCACCATTGTGGAGGGCCTGAACGCTGTTGAAGGCGTTCACTGCCCTGTACCCACCGGCGCGTTCTATGCCTACCCGGATGTACGCGAGTTGCTCGGCAAGGAAATCGCAGGCGTACGCCCGCAGACCAGCGCAGAGCTCGCCGAGCTCATTCTCGAAAAGGCTGAGGTCGCCGTAGTTCCCGGTGAGGCATTCGGCCCCAGCGGCTACCTGCGCCTCTCCTACGCGCTGAGCGATGAGGACCTGGCTGAGGGCCTGGCACGCCTGCAGAAGTTCCTCGGTCAGGCACGCGACTAGTTCGCGGCTCTCCGAACCGCGTCTCTTGCCCCGGCGGGAGGCGCGGTTTAGGTGTTGGGTGAACCGGCACAAAACGATCAAACACAGGGCTATTGACCGTTTTATGTCCTAAAAACCGGGAATCCCACAAAGATTTAAAAATATTTTTAAAACGCTCGAGGCCTCCCGCATCTTTTCGGATGCGCGGAGGCCTCGTTTGCCTCTTCGGTGCCATAGGTGGGAAGCGGCGGCTATTTGTGTTTCAAACCCAAACATACAGGTTTCAAAAACCTGAACTTTTATGCCGCGATTTGGGCATTCCCACGCCTTTCCACCACTACCAACACAACCCAAACACCGCTAAAATAGAGACCAAGAGAACGACCTCCCGACCGGCGCACATTCATGCGCCGAAATCGCGGAGGTCATAGTTATATACACGCGCGCACAACACCTAAAACGCGCAGACATTAGGAGCCAACCATGAAGATCGGTCTGCTTACTTCCGGCGGCGACTGCCCCGGCCTGAACGCTGTCATCCGCGGCGCTGTCCTCAACGGCGTCAAGAAGTACGGCTACGAGTTCGTCGGCTTCCGCGATGGCTGGCGCGGCGTCGTTGAAGGCGACTACATGGACCTGCCCCGCCAGAAGGTCCGCGGCCTGGCGTCCCAGGGCGGCACCATCATCGGTACCTCCCGCACCAACCCCTTCGACGGCCCCAACGGTGGCCCCGAGAACATCGAAATCATGATGGAACGCCACGGCATCGACGCAATCGTCGCTATCGGCGGTGAAGGCACCCTCGCAGGCGCAAAGCGTCTGGCGGACGCAGGCCTGCCCGTCATCGGTGTTCCCAAGACCATCGACAACGACCTGCGCGCAACCGACTACACCTTCGGTTTCGACACCGCAGTGTCCATCGCAACCGAGGCTATGGACCGCATCCGCACCACCGGTGAATCGCACCACCGCTGCATGGTCGCCGAAGTCATGGGCCGCCACGTCGGTTGGATCGCACTGCACTCCGGTATGGCTGCAGGCGCACACGCAATCCTGATCCCCGAGGTCAAGGTCTCCATGGAGCAGGTTGCTGAATGGGTCAAGGAAGTACACGACCGCGGCCGCTCTCCCCTGGTTGTTGTTGCTGAGGGCTTCATCCCCGAAGGCTTCGACGACGTCATGGCGAACAAGGGTACCGAGAAGGACGGTCGTCCCCGCCTCGGTGGTATCGGTGAGTACATCACCCACGAAATCGAGAAGATGACCGGCGTCGAAACCCGTAACACCATCCTGGGCCACATCCAGCGTGGTGGCGCACCCACCGGCTACGACCGCGTGCTCGCAACCCGCCTGGGCATGGGCGCAGTCGACATGGTCGCTCAGAAGCAGTGGGGCAAGATGGTCTCCGTTCAGGGCACCGAGATCAAGTATGTACCCCTCGAAGAGGCACTGGACGGCCTGAAGTCCGTACCTCAGGAACGTTGGGAAGAAGCAGCCGTACTCTTCGGCCGCTAAACCCCACAGCCTCAGCAAGCTCGCTGAGCACTCA